>CAJTSM010000021.1:0-20099 GCA_910578935.1 uncultured Oscillibacter sp.
CTCGAGTTCGGCGAAGAGCACTTCAAGGACCTGCGCCTGGAGCACGACAAGTATGATCCCGCGTACGATGATTTCGGTCATCCCTCCAACGAGTGGAGCTACAAGAAGGTTACCATCGGCACCTTCCGTCTGCCCGCCGACTTCACCTATGAGAAGCAGATCTCTCACCTTGAGGACACTGCCGCTACCAAGGAGAAGGCTCTGGGCCTGCGCGGTTACGACACCTTCAGCACCGATCACCGTGCCAACTACACCAACTGGAGCTCCGCCGCCGGCGGCCAGTATGCGTACAACAACAGCCCCTTCGACGACGCCACCCAGATCACCATCAATGGCTGGGACGTCCGTCTGGACAGCAACGGCCAGTATTATGACTGGGATGCCAGCAGCGCCAACGGCAAGACCAAGGCCGCTTCCAACGCTCCCACCCTGTCTGAGATCGCTGATCTGACCGACAACGGCGTCACCGTTGAAGTCTATGTCTGCCCCGTGGACGCCGACTTCATCACCAACGTCGTCGTGACCCGGACCCAGATGATGAAGGTCAAGCGCATCGGCTCTGACTATGTCACTCTGGAAACCGAGACTCCCGACAGCCGCGATCCCCGCAAGGCGAAGGATCTGAAGCAGATCACCGGCTACAACGCCTTCGCCATTGACTTTGACGTCGTTGACGTTAAGGACAGCAACTATGACGCTTACAACTCCCTGAAGGATCTGAAGGCCGGCGACCGCGTGGCCGTTGTTCCCTTCACTCCCGACCAGGGCAAGACCTGGGAGGTCGGCGAGGCCTATGTGCCCGAGACCGTCTCCGGCACTTTCACCAAGGTCGACACCTACGCCAACGTCAATAAGCCCGCCGGCAGCGCCGTGGCCATCACCGTTGGCGGCACCAGCTATCCCATCAACGAGTGGAACAAGGATATGCTGGACGTGACCGGCAACAAGATCAAGGCTACCAAGAAGGATGTCACCCTGTATCTGGCCAAGGACGGCACCGTCCTGTGGGCTGACGAGATCGGGAACTCCGACGCTTGGATGGTCGTCGGCGACTACTATCAGGCCAACAGCACCAACGGCAAGGTTGGCTGGTATG
This sequence comes from uncultured Oscillibacter sp., assembly GCA_910578935.1. Lineage (GTDB taxonomy): Bacteria > Bacillota > Clostridia > Oscillospirales > Oscillospiraceae > Oscillibacter. The sequence continues at coordinate 1,097 of CAJTSM010000021.1, forward strand.
TCCACGGCTGGACCATCGGCGGCGAGGAAGTCGATCTGGACCTGGGCACCATCCGCGGCGACGCCGAGCGCTATGCTCCCGGCGAGCTGGTGTACTACGATATCGCCACCGGCGGTAACGGCGAGTACACTCTGACCAAGCCCAACTACAACAAGCAGAGCCTCTACAACAACAGCACCGCTGCTATTCCCTATACCCGCACCGAGCCCGAGAAGACCACCACGAAGGACAACAGGACCGTCCGCACTGGTGAGGGCGTGTACGATGTCGCTCAGTTCACCATCGACCGTGAAGAGAACGGCACCAAGACCTACGAGATCAAGAGCCGCAACGGCGCTCTGGCTCTGCAGGACTACAACCGCAGCGACCTGGCTCTGAGCATCTACAACACTGGCAACACCACCCAGGGCGGTACTCCCGGCGTTGCTGAGAAGGTTTACAACAAGACCAACGGCACCGTGAACGGTGTTCCCGGCGGCACCATGGAGAAGAAGGAGATCAACTACGTCAACGTTCCTTACGACGGCGTGAAGTTCATCTTCGTCAACTTTGACGGTACCAACGGTGAGGTCGAAACCATCGACTTCAAGTCCGGCGTCCAGAACGTCGACTATGAGGATCTGATCCGCTACAACAACATTTGGCGCAACGTCGGCACCAACGTTGACGCGTTCGTCGTCAGCTCTGCTGAGGCGTATGTCAACAAGGACGGCAACGTCAAGGCTGTTGTCATCAAGTCCGACTCCTCCGAGGCCGATCTCAGCCGCATCGCTGTGATCACCGACACCCCGGGCGACAAGAACAACAACACCGGCGCCGAGGGCGACCGTCCCACCGGCCTGAGCTATGCCAAGCAGTATGTCACCGGCCCGAACTTCAACATCTCCGATGAGAAGACCGGCTGGTTCGACAAGGATTATCCCATCGGCACCATCCTGGTGATCTCCGAGAAGGATAACCTGATCGTTGGCAAGTACTTCCACAGCAACTTCTACTCCAACGGCAATCCCGACGCTATGCTGGTGAACGGCATCGGCAAGGTTCTCCGCGCCGACGGCGGCACCAACAAGGGCGGCTTCCTGGTTGGCGGCGTGAACGGCACTGTTCACACCCTGAACGGCCTGTATGAGCTGAAGGAGACTATGGCTCCCGGTACTACCGTCGTCACCGGCAACGACAAGACCGTCCAGATCCTGACCAACAAGTACACCGTTGGTTATGATACCACCAACACCAACACCAACGGCCTGATCACGGTCGACGGCAACACCACCTTCATCGACCTGCGCGCTATCAACAACGACACCATTGACAGCCTGAGCGACCTGCTGGATCACGATCTGGCTACCGTGCGGCTGCGTGTCCTGCTGAACGGCGCCGTGAGCACCGACACCTTCCGTCATGCCTATGTCGTCGTCGTTGAGCGCGCCACCGAGCCCGCCGACAACGCCAAGGCTCCCAACGTGGTTGTCAACGCCATGAACACCGGTGTTGCGGTTCCCGCCGGGGACATCACCGTGACCGAGGCGACTTCCACCGCTCACAAGACCTACACCATCGTGGCTCCCGTGGGCGACAAGCTGACCCTGGGCGCTTCCGTGACCGGCAGCGGCTACGGCACTCTGTCCGCCTTCACTTGGAAGAACGTTCTCGGCCAGACCATCGCTGCTCCTGTCGTCGTTGAGGTTCCCGCCACCGGCGAGGCGAAGTTCACCGTGTCTGTGACCAACACCGACAACGACAAGAAGGATCTGAAGGTTGCCACCACCGTCGTTGACATCATTGTCAAGGCGAAGGAAGGCGATCCCAGCACTCCCACCGGCGAAGGCAGCATCAAGGATTACACTGCCGGCAGCTGGGACAACAGCAAGCTCGGCGTGACCGTCAACACCACCAAGAGCGGCACGGTCAACGCGTCTCACCAGTACACTGTGGTCTTCAACGTTGACCGGACCAAGGCTGTGAAGGACGGCAAGGTCATCCCGACCGCTACCGCTGTTCCCACCAAGATCACCTACGAGGTCTATGCTGGCGATGCTGTGGTTCGCGCGAGTTCTGCGGATACCGTTGTCACTCTGGGCAACCTGGCCGCTGGTACCCCGCAGAGCGGCAACGCTCTCCTGGATTCCTCCGCTCAGCTGACCGTCAAGGTCACTTCCGTTGAGTGGTCCGAGGTCAACGTCTACTACGAGTACACCGGCAAGTACGCTGAGCAGGCTAAGGCCGCCGGCCTGAAGGACGGTTATACCGCCAGCGTCAAGGCGGGCACCTACAAGAACAGCCCTGCCACTGGTGAGTTGGCTATCGCCAGCAACAAGATTACGTTTGTCCTGAACGTTGATCCTGCTACCACTGTTCAGGGTGCGGTCAATGGCGGTACCTATGGCACCACTACCACCGGCTTCGGCACTGCCACTGAGGCGACCGGCGTCACTGCTAACGGTACAACTTCGGCCGCGATTGCTACTGCCGATGCCACCGTGATCGCTGGCACCGACCCCGTGGTTGTGACCATCAACACCGGCTCTCTGGCGGTCTATGATCAGACCTTCACCGTGGCTGGCATGGGCGAAACTGACCTGAGCGATGACTTCGACACCCTGGACACTGGCATCTACAATGTTACCGTGAATCCCGCCACGCAGACGGTTGCCAAGACCAGCGGCAAGGCTGACGTGACCGTCGCTTGGGACGCCATCGCCTTCGCCAAGAAGGCCTACGAGATCACTCTCGTGGTTGTGGATGACGCGGGCAACGAGGTCAGCGCTGTGAGCGCTCCCATTGCTCTGCTGAACAACAATACCGCAGGTGTCAAGAACGTCCAGCTGACCGGCGTCACTGCCAACGGCACGGTTACGGTCAAGTCCGTTACCGAGCTGGCTGGTCCCGAGGTTACCGGCGTTGCCGGTGTTCCCGTTGGGGCCAACTGGGCTGCTGGTGACAAGATTGTCCTCCGCTTTGCCGGCGCTCTGGACACCGCAACCGCTGGGACTAGTAGTATCTATGCTGGTGACAACACTAAGCTGAACACTGCCGCCGTTACCGCTGCCACTGTGAGCGGAAGCGAGGTCGAGCTGACCCTGGCCGCTCCCAAAGCTGACAACGGTGTGGATGGTACCATCACCATCGCCGCGGGCGCGATTGCCTCCGCCAACGGCGTTTGCAACAGCGCTGCTATCACGATCACTTTCGCCGCCGACTCTGTTAGGATCTAAGCGAACGTTTTTCGTGAAGCGCTACCCCTAAGCGAAAAAAGGGCCCCCGGACTTTTGTCCGGGGGGCCTTTTTTTACTCCGCCGCGTAGAAGTACATGACGGGACCGGTGAAGGTGGTTCCGGTGGAACCGCTGACGCTGATGCCGTAGCCGCTGAGCTGGGCGAAGGTGATGTCCAGAAAGACCGGGTAACAGCCCCCCGTGCCCGCCAGCAGGCCCCGGACCGGGCTCTCCATGCTGTGGAAGGGATAGAGGACGATCACCAGCGGCCCGGGCTTCAGGGTAAAGGCGCCGCTGGTCTTGCCGTCCCAGGTGGTAAAGCGGAAGATCAGGGACGCCCCCTCCGGAAACTTGGTGGTACCCATGTCCTGAAAGGCGATTCCCCGGTCCCACCGGCTCCAGTCCGGGTGGCTGCCGAAGGATCCCCCCAAAACGGCCAGGTTGTAAGTGTCCACGTACTTTTTCACCAGCCGGAACCGGCCCCCCGCTCCCTCCAGGGTGGACTGAACCTGCGTCAGGCCGTTCTGCACCCCGTCCAGGGCGGTTTCCAGCCTGGCGTTGTCGGCGTTGAAGTCCTCCATGCGGATTCGGTCGGAGAGCTCCCATTGATTCAGCTGGTATTTCTCGGTTTTTCGCATGCCGCGCGTCCTCCTTTTTTTATCTTGTGAATGCCCTCCCCTTCCGGGAAAGTTGCACGGAGGCGTGCGCCGCCGCCGGGAAAAATATGTTTTTCAATCTTCCAAAATACGGTTTACAAAACCGCGTCCCGGTGTTACAATAACCGTTGGAATCCTGAACCAAGCTGAGAAAGGACAAGCCATGAACGATCTGACCAACCTTCTCTCCCGCCTCCGGGACCAGCGTCCCGTGGAGTGGGAGCAGTTTCCGGACTTCTCCCTGTACATGGACCAGCTGCTCTCCTATATGGACCGGCAGGTCCTCCGGTTCGACGGGGACGACGGCCTCACCGCCGCCATGGTGAACAACTACACGAAAAGCGGGCTGGCCCCCCGGGCCCAGGGGAAGAAATACGGACGGGAGCACCTGGCCTATTTCACCGTCATCTGCGTTTTAAAGCGGGTCATGTCCACTCGGGACATGGATTTGCTGATCCGGGAGGAGCTGCGGGACCGCCCGGTGAAAGAGGGCTACGCCGCCTTCTGCCAAAGTCTTGACCAGGCGCTGAACATCACCGCCGGGGAGCTGGCCGGGCGGGCGGGGGAGGGGGACGACTCCGCCCTGGCGGACACCGCCATTCACTTCGCCCTGCTGAGCTATGCCGCCGGGGTGGCGGGGAGCCGGTGCGTGGCCCTCCTCCGGGAGCGGAAGGAGCCCCCCGCCAAAGGCAAAAAAGAAAAGGAGCGTGACTGACCGTGGCCGACTTTGTGATCATGACCGACAGCTGCTGCGACCTCACCGCGGAGATGGCGGCGGAGCTGGAGCTGGAGGTGCTGCCCCTGCGGCTGGAGCTGGGGGACCGGAGCTGCCGGAACCTGCTGGATGGCAGCGAGATCGGGTTCAAGGAGTTTTATGATCTGGTCCGGGGCGGCGCCATGCCCGTCACCTCCGCCGTCAACGTGGGGGAGTTTGACGCCGCCATGCGGCCCATTCTGGAGGCGGGGAAGGACATTTTGTGCCTCTGCTTTTCCTCCGCCCTCTCCACCACCTATCAGTCCGCCGTCATCGCGGCCAAGGAGCTGGGGGAGGCCTTCCCGGAGAGGAAGGTGCTGGTGGTGGACAGCCTCTGCGCCTCCATGGGGCAGGGCCTGCTGGTCTGGCTCTGCGCCCGGGAGAAGAAACGGGGCATGTCCCTGGAGGAGCTCCGGGACTATGCCGAAGGGGCCAAGGGGAACATCTGCCACTGGTTCACCGTGGACGACCTGAACCACCTGAAACGGGGCGGCCGGGTCAGCGCCACGGCGGCGCTGTTCGGGACCATGCTGTCCGTCAAGCCCGTTCTCCACGTGGACGGCCACGGGCGGCTGATCCCCATGGAGAAGTGCCGGGGGCGGAGAGCCTCCCTGCTGGCTCTGGTGGACCACATGGAGAAGACCGCCGTGGACCCGGAGCGCTATCCCGTCTTCATCAGCCACGGGGACTGCCGGGAGGACGCCGAATTTGTGGCGGAGGAGGTCCGCCGCCGCCTGGGGGTGAAGGAGGTCTATTTCAACTACGTGGGCCCCGTCATCGGCAGCCACACCGGGGCGGGCGTCATGACGCTGTTCTTCGTCGGCAGGGAACGGTAAGAGGCTGAGAAAGGCGGTTTGCGATGCGCTGGCTGGAAGTACACATCGACACGAATCACGCCGGACTGGAGACGGTCCAGGCGATGCTGTCCGGGCTGGACGTGGACGGCGTGATGATTGAGGATGAGGAGGAGTTCCAGGACTTCCTGGAAAACAACCGCGATTACTGGGACTATGTGGACGAAGACCTGGAGCGCCGCATGGCGGGCCGGTCCCGGATCACCTTCTACCTGGAGGCCCGGGAGGCGGGCTTTTCCAAGCTGGGGGAGGTCCGCATAGCCCTGGAGGATTTAAAGCGGGAGCGCGGGGACCTGGGGACCTTGCTGATGACCCTGGAGGATGTGGAGGACGCCGACTGGGAAAACAACTGGAAGCAGTACTACAAGCCCCTGGAAATCGGGGAGCGGCTGCTGGTCATCCCCCAGTGGGAGGAGGCGGACCCGGGGGACCGGGTGCCCCTCTACCTGGACCCGGGGCTGACCTTCGGCACCGGGGCCCACGCCACTACCCGGCTGTGCCTGACGGCCCTGGAGGGGCTTGTCCGGGGCGGAGAGCGGGTGCTGGACCTGGGCTGCGGCAGCGGCATTTTGTCCGTGGCCGCCCTGCGGCTGGGGGCGGCATCCGCCCTGGCGGTGGACATCGACGACAAGTGCCGCACCGCCGCGGAGGAAAACGCCGGGCTGAACGGCATCGGCCCGGACCGGCTGTCCGTTCTCGTGGGGAATATCCTGACGGACGAGACGGCGGCGGAACGGATCGGCGGGGGCTATGACCTGGTGCTGGCCAACATCGTGGCGGATGTCATCATTGCCCTGGCCCCCCGGGCCCGGGGACTGCTGAGCCCCGGCGGGACGTTTCTCTGCTCCGGCATCATCGAGGGCCGGTCCCAGGAGGTGGAGGCCGCCCTGTCCGCCGCAGGCCTGGTGATCCGGGAGCGGCGGGAGGACAACGGCTGGTATGCTTTTACCTGTCAATAAAAAAAGGGGCGGACCCGGTTGGGTCCGCCCTCAGCTTGTCGAAACGGCGTTTCGACAAGCTGCTTACGCTTTCAGAACTTTAAAAAGTTCTGAAAGCGTAGAATTGGAATTGCGCAGGAAACCCCTCCTGGGTTTCCCGCGCACACCCTTCCTTCCCGTCAAATCAGATCTCAGCGCCTTTTTTGCAGTCTGAGGGCGGACCCGGTTGGGTCCGCCCTTTTCCACTTACTATTATTTTATTATTTCCACCGGCTGTAGATGGTGGTGAACCCCCGGAGGTCCACCAGGCCGGAGAGGGGTCCCCACTCGTCCCAGTCCACCTTGCCGTTCCGCTCCAGCTGACAGGCGGTGTAGGAATCCTCCTCCCGGTCCACACCGGTGAGGATCAACACCCGCTCCACATCGCCGCCTTGAATGTGAATGACGTCCCCCACGGATAAAGAGCGGTGGTTCTGGTGCTGGGTGAGGGGCGCCTCCTCCCCGAAGACAAAATCGCTGACCGCCAGGCCAAAGGACAGGCAGCCTTTCACCGGGCTGAAGTGGGAGGGCCGGTAATCAAACCGCATGGTGCCGCTCCAGACTGTGCCGTTGGGACAGCCCTGTTTCACCAGCTCCAGCAGCTCCTGAATGTTCTCCTCCGTGCGGGCCTTTCCGTTGGGAAGGCGGCCCTCCTCACAGCGGGGGGTCCCGGCGTTGACGCGCTTCATCATCTCCTGGACCGTCTCCTCCCCCTGGAGGCCGAAGGCGGGCATCTCCTTCACGGTCACACCCGCGTCGGGGTCCTCCGGTTCCTCCCGGGGGCCGTTCAAGAGCGTGTCCAGCCGGGACCAGATCACGGCGGCCTGGGCCCGGTTCAGATGGTCCTCTCCGGCGAAGCGGCCGTCGCTCCGGCCTTGCAGCAGTCCCATGTCCCAGCAGGTGAACACGGCCTTGCGGCAGCCGTCGGGAATCTCCTCCCAGTCGGCAATATCTGCTGTGGAGAGGCGGTCCGTTTCCTGGAGCGCGTCCCGCTCCCGGACAAGGCTGTAAATCGTTTGGGCCATGTCGTAGCGGTTCAAGGGCTCGTTCACAAACCGGTCCCAATGCCGCCCCCGGTCTTTATAGGCGGCCTCCGCCGACGTGCCCTCCAGCACGGAGAGGCAGGCGTCCATCTCCCTGTACTTCCCCTCCGGCGCTCTGTCGTATTCCTCCTTTAAAAAGGACCTGGACAGCATGGCGCAGAATTGGGCGGCGGTAACCGCCCGGGCGGGCTGGAAAGAGCCGTCGCCGTAGCCGTTCAGCACTCCGGCATCCACAGCCAGCCGGATTTCCTCCCCGGCCCAGTGGTCCTCCGGGAGGTCGTAAAAGCCCGCCGCCTGGGCCGGAAGGATCAGGCAGAGAAGGGCCAGCAGCGGCAGGAAAATTTTTTTCATAGATGGGGCACTCCTTTTTTAAGATTGTCCCATCAGTGTACCACGTCCGGCAAAAAAGCGCAAGGCCCCCCTCAGGGGGCCTTGATTTGGAAAAGCAGATTTTCCGCAAACCGCTCCAGCCGTCCCTCAATCCCCGGCAGGCGGAGGGCCGCCCCGGCGTCGTTGGCGGTTTCCAAGAGGATGGAACTGGGAGGAAGCCAAAACCCCTTGTTGACGCACAGGGCCGAAACCACCTGGCTGGCCACGATGTCTCCGCCGGAGTAGCCGGAAACCACGATGGCGAACACCGCCTTGTCCTCAAAAGAGGTGGTACGGTAGAGAGCCGTCATCCGGTTCACAGCGGCGGTGAGATTGGCGGAGAGTGCGTCGTTGTAGTTGGGGCAGAGGAGCACCACCGCATCCGCCTCCCGGAGGGCGGGAAACACCTCCTGAACCATGACGCCGCCGTAAAAGCAGCCTCCCCGCTCTCCGAAGTGGAGGCAGGTGGTGTAGGGGCACCCCGCGCAGTCCTCCAGAGTTCCGTTTCGAAGGCCGGTTTCCCGCACCTCACAGGCCCCCTCCATATGCTCCCGGACCCGGCTCCAGAGGTCCAGCGTATTGGAGGTGGCCCGGCTGGAGGCGTGAAGCGCCAAAATTTTAGGCCGCGCCCGCCGGGGGGCCGCGAAGCTCAGCACCCGCCCCGCCAGGTCCGAAACCGCCAGCCGGTAAGCTTCCGCCAGACCGCACCCGGCGTTGTTCGCCTGGACGGTGAAGTTTTGAAGGCTTCCTGTGGCCTCCGCCAGGGGGCGCCCCGGAAAGGCGCACCCGGCCAGACTGGCGGCAAGAATGAGCTCCCGGCCCGCCGCCTTGGTGTAGAGGTCCCCGGCCCCGTCGATCACCACGCCCCCCACGCTGCCCCGGAGGCAGCCGGGATCGTCCCGCAGATTGGCCAGCAGACCCCAAAGTCCGGCGTTAACCCCGTTTTCCGGCAGGGAAAACGCGAAGAGAATCCTCCGGTTTTCCAGGGTTTCCCCCTCCCGGTAAAACCGGACTGTCTGTCCCTCCAGGGCGGCGTTCAGCGTCTTTCCCAGCCGCCCTGCCAGAGGGCCGGGACCGGTGACAAGGGTCAATTCCCGTTCCATGCGCCTTCCTCCCGGTTCATAAAAGCGTCTTCAGCGTCCGTTCCGTCTCCCGGAGCCGGGCAAAGAGTCCGTCGGGCAGTTCCAGGGTTTCCAGTTCCAGCCCGTAGGGCGTGAAGCGGTTTCTGCATCCAAACCACACGCCCCCCAAGTTTACGGAGCCGCAGTGCCACTCCCCCCGAAGGGCCAGCAGCAGCTGCATGGCCCCGGAGGAAACGGCGGGGGCCACGTAGGGCTTAAACCCCAGGTCCCGAATCCGGAGGTTGGCCTCCAGGGTGAGGCGGGTCAGCTCCTGAGACAATCCGCCGTCATAGTTCTGGATGGAGTTGGCAACCACCAGTCCCGTCCCGTGGGGGCCGAAGATCCGCCCCTCCGTCAGGAAGGAGGCAAAGCGGGCATCCCGCTTGGCAAAGTAAGCCGCCCGGGCGTTCATCACTCCCAGGCCGAAACCCTGGACCTGTTCCGGCAGGAGGCCCAAGTGGTCAACCCTCCCGTCCGGGCCGGTGTTGGAGGCCCGCCACGCCGCTTGGCACAAGGGGTCCACCGGATCGCTGAGAACAATAAAGAGCCCCCCAAATTCCCTCTCCCGGGCCCGCCGGGCAAAGAACTCCACCAGAGGCCGGTTGGCCTCCAGCTGGGCCATGCGCACGTCCCGGACGCCGCTGCCCACCGCCGGAACGGCCTTGGTGGCGGCGAAGATAAAGACGTCACAGTCAAAAAGCCGGTCCGGCCCGACAGCCTCCACCTCCGGCAGGGCCTCATAGTCCCAGGGCCAGGCAATCTGGCCCATCTCCGCGGTCCATCGAGCCACCGTCTTTTCGTTCAGGTCACAGATACCGATGGAAGAAATGACGTCCCCCCCCAGCAGCTTCAAAGCCGTCAGCAGGGTTCCTCCCACGTCTCCCACTGCCAGGAGGTGAACCCGCTTTCTCCCCGCCTTGGGCGCGGAAAAGTTCAGCGCCGCCTCATAACGGGGGTGACGGACGTTCACACCGGTAAACCGCCCTGCCGTCAGGGCAGCTCTGCCCTCCGGCGAAAGCTCCGGCCCCGGTTCCAGCCGCCTGGGGTCCAGCCAACGGACGTCCGCGGTTTCCGCCGTCAGCTGCCGGGGGTCCGCAACCCGCCAGACCGCGGGCCCCAGGGCGGGGTCCCGGTGCGCCTGATAAAAAAATCGTTCCATCATAGGTGTGGCATCTCCTGTCATTTCAAAAGCTCCCGCATCCGGTCCAACTGCCGGAGGTCGCCCTCCAGGCACACGGAGGCGGAGAGGTTGGGGTCGTACCGCAGGGCCGCGCCTTTATCGGGACTCAGCGGCAGAATCACCGCCTCGCTGAGCCGGGAGAGCGTCAGGTTCCGGGAGAAGCGCTCCCGATAGGCCCGCTCCAGAGCCAGGAGAATATCCCGGCTGTTCTCAATGCAGGTCCGGGAGAAACGGAATACCGCCTCCCGGCCGCACTGCCGGTAGAACTTGGGAAACGCATAGGGCAAAATCAGGTTCACCGCCGGGGTCAGCCCCGGCACGGAAGGAATCGCCTTGTCCACGGCGTCGCCGCCGATGAACGGGTACATGGTGGACTCCACAAACCAGGCCCGAAGATCCGGCACAAAGTAGACGCTGTCCACCTTCCGGCCCCGGGCGGCCATCAAATCCCGGCCCCGGCCGGAGAGAAGGCCCACCACGCAGCGGTCGATCTCCAACTCCTCCCGCCGGAAAAGAGGGTCCAGGGCATTGATCCGGTTCCCGGTGTGGAGCAGGTCATCCACCAGCATAACGGGCCGCCGGAAGGAGCGGACCGTCCGGATCTGACTCTCCAAAGGGGCATAGCCGGGGAAGGGGGCGATGGAAAAGGAGTGAAGGTCCGGGGCAAAGACCTTGTCGGTGTGGATGGTCTTTGTCACCGTGTTGGGCACGGCATTTCCCCGAAGAATTTTACCGAAGGGCACGCACATTTTGGGGCCCAGCACCCGGGGCGTCTGGGGTTCGGCGGGAACGCCGTTCTCCTCCGTCAGCTTTCGCACCAGGCGGTGGTAGATAACCTCGGCGTTGAGGGACAGCACCAGGGCGCCGGGGTACAATCCGCACACCGCCTCCTGGAGGCGGAGATGGGCCGCCCCCATGGCCGCCGCCACCTGCCGGTCTGAGGCAAAGGGCTCTTTCAAGGTGGTTGGAATATTTTGCACCAATACCGCCGGGGAACGCATGTCCACCAGCAGGAGAGGCTTCGGCGTTCCCGGCTCCGCGGAGACAAAGCCCTGCCGCCGGAGCATGTCCAGGCCCGCGGGGTCCGACGGGCCCCACCAGACGGCATAGCCGCAGTCCTCCTCCGCCGCCCGGGTCAGCACCTCCGTCAGCAGGAGCTGGCGGACATCGTAACTCCCCCGGGGCGTCCGGGCGGCCCAGAGGCCCGTCAGCAGCTGGATGCGTCCCGCCGTTCGGGTGCGGACCCAGTGGGCCAGCTCCTCGCTGCCGAAAGCGCCGTACAGCTCTCCGGAGTTGACAACCCGGGTCGTCAAAAAGCCCAGGATACGGGGCCGGGGCCCGGAGGCCCGGAGGAGGAACACGCTGTCCCGGGGGTCCATGGGGGGCAGGGGGCCCAGTTCCTTCCCCAGTTCCTCCCACAGTCCGCGATCCGGGGAGGCGATGCGGACAAAGTCCAGAAGGCTGGCCCGGACCAGCTGCTTATATTGAGGCTCCCGGAGGTAAAGGCTGTTCCGGTAAATCAGGTCCTGCACCGTGGGGTCCACCAGGTTGGACACATCCCGGCCCAGGTCAATATTCTCCCGGATTCGGGTGGAGCTGATGTCCTCCAAGTGTGTGGGCAGCTGGAGCTGAATCACGCGGCCGGTAATCCGGCTGAGATCCGCGTCAATCTCCCGGCCCTCCGCGTCGCTGGAGCGGCGGAATACAATGTGGTTCAGGGAGTGGACGGACCCCTCCCTGGGCGGAACCTTATAGGAGGAGGCGTTGGCCACCACGTCGGAGCCCACCACCAGATAGAGCTCCCGCCCTGCGAAGACCTGCCGCAGGCGGGAAAGGTCCTCCGGGGTTGCCAGGTTCACGGGGATGTCGTGGGGAAAGAGGTACACACCGAATTCGTCGGCCACAGACATGCTGACGATCTGCCGCCGGATCAGGGAGGGCTGTGCCTTCTTGGACCAGGAGAACTCATCCACCGCCAGATAGACTTCCATCCCCAAATCCCGGATGGCGGTGACAATACCCTTGTGAGAGAGGGAGAAGGGGTCAAAGGTGCCGGGGAAGAAAGCGGCGGCCTTGTCCCGCCACTCAAAGCGGAAGGGCCCGCTCTCAATGCGGTGCTTGACCGCGAAGCGGTAAATATGGGAGAGGGCGGCGGCGGTGTGGAAGAAGGTCAGCTCTCCCCCCGGCTGCTCGGCGATCAGGAAGAGCAGCTTTTTCGCAACCAGGGTAAATAGGCTGGTTTTATCCTCATAGCTCAGAAACGGGGAGGCGAACAGCCCCTCTCCCAGGACCCGCAGGGCCTCCTGCCGCACCGGCTCCATGCAGGAGTCCAGGCCCTTGAGAAGCAGCCCCGCCATTCGCTTCCGGCGGCGGCTCAGGTCTTCCTCCGGCTCGCGGAAACGCTTTCCGTAAACCCGGTAATGCTCCAGCAGCGCGCCCACGGTGGATAACGCCGCCGCGGCTACGTTGGCGCTGGAAGAGGAGAGGAAGCGGAGAAGCTCGTCTAAAATCTCGTCCAGCTCCCGCGGGGTAAGCCACAGGAGGAACTGCCCAAGGTAGGGGGGGATATACTGAGAGATCTCCGACTGGCCGGTTTCCAGGGCTTCGCACAGCTCTACGGCCACCTCGTTTCGCCGGGGAGGCGTCAGCATGGGAGCCACATCCAGCAGGGCGTTGCCCGCCAGGCGGCGAACCACCACATTTTCACTGACCTTCATCAGGTTGGAGAAGTGGGTGGCGATATGAAGGGCGGCGGCGGGTTCCCCCCGCCGGGCTTGGTCCAGCAGATACTCCACGCCCACGGCTTTCAGCACCCAGGGCGTGGCGGTTTTCAGATTGTCCAGGAAGACGCCGCTGGCGGCCTCTCCCTGGTCCAGCAGCTCCTGATCTGCGGACACATCCAGGCCAAGGAGCTTGCCAAGACGAAACCGAATGTAGAGCAGGGGCGTGGAGGAGCGGCAGTCCGCCGCCTCCACAGCCAGGGCAATGGCTTTCCGTTCCGGGGAACCGGCTTCCAGCACCGGTAAAAGCCGCCGGGCAAGGCGCATGGCCGCCGCCTTCTGGGGGGCCTCGCCGGTTTTCAGCCACCAGGCGGCAAAACCCGCAAGACTCTCCGTGTCTTGCGGCGCAATCCGCTCCATGGGCAAGTTCAGCGCCGTGTTCAGCAGGGCAAACGCTCCCTCCGCGTCCTCCGCGGCGGGGTTCTGGTAATGGCGGAAGAGCAGCTCGGAAAAACGGGGGAAATCCTCGTCGGTACAACCGCCAAGCAAGGCGTCCGCCGCCGTCTTGGCCTGGTAGCGGATCATGCTGATCTGCCGGGGAGTGAGGCGGCGGTCCGGGTGAATGAGTTTCTCCAAATACTCCGCCCACAGCTCAAAGGGTCGCTCCTCCTGGGAACTGGGCGCCGTTCCCTTGGGCAGTTCTTTTTTGTAGCCGGAGAGAAACTTGGACAGAATCTGTCCCATCAGCCCCGCCGCCTGGCGGCGGATGTCCCCGTCCGGCTGAAGCAGCAGCTCATAAAGGAATTCCAGGGTCTGCTCTTTCTGCTCTACGGTCCAATAAGTGAAGTACTCCCGAAAAACGGACACGTAGGCCCGGATGCGGGCGGGGTCCTTCTCGCCTCTCGCCGCCTCCAGGGTCGCCACGAAAAGCCGCTCCCGGCTCAGGCGGTGCATCAGGCGGATATTGTGGTCCACCGCCGTCCGCCGCAGCCCCAGGACCACTTCGTCCTCATTCATCAAGGAGGGGTCTTTCCGGGGCAGCGGCGGGCCCCCGGCCGTGGACAGGGTCACGTCCACGCCGAAGGTCTGGAGATACCCCTCGAAGTCCCGGAGCTTCAAATAGACATAATCATACCGCCGCCGCTTGGCGGCGTCCACATTGTCCAGCTTGGAGAGAATCACGTCAAAGGCCTCCGCCAGGGAAAAAAGCTTCGCCCCCTCCCCGCCGCCGGGAAGGCGTTCCTGCTTCACCCGGAAGTCGGCGTAGACCAGCACCAGCGACTCGGAGGACAGGTTCTCCAGCTCCAAATCCCAGACGGAGTGGTTGGCGGCAATGCGGCCCAGGGCCCCCAGACCCCGCCAGGCAAACCATTGGTCCGTGTAATAGTAATGGAGGTAAGGCACCCGCTCCCCCGGCTTGCAGCCGAACTTGCCGATGTCATGGCCCGCGGCGGCGGCGGAGATGAGTCCCAGGTCGATCTTCCCGCCTCCGGCCTTGAAAGCCCGGGCCATCATCATGGACACGTGATGAACTCCGGCGATGTGCTCACAGGTGCGGAAGGGGGTCGCCTCCCGCCCCAGACGGAGAAGCTCATAGATATACTCCTCCCGCCAGCGGCGGAGGAACGAGCGGTACTCCTCCGCCACGGCAGAGGCTTTCAGCTCCTCTTCCGTGCAGAAGGCAAAGTCCAGCCAGAAGTCGAAGGGCAGGGCTTCCCGCTCTGCGTCGAAGAGAATCTGAAGAAATTGAAGAAAGCACAGCGCCCCGTCACGCTGCCTGGGGGTGTGGTCAGAGTCCTCTTGGGGATAAAGGAGGGAAACCGCCGTCCGGTAAGCATAGAGGGCCCAGCCCTCCGGGGGCTCTGGGGAGACGGCGTCCAGCGCGGGGCGAAAGGCTTTCAAAGCCCGTTCGCAGGAGATCCGCTCCCGGATGGGCAGCAGCGGGGCCAGCAGGGCGGGCCAGTCCGGACTGCCCGGCAGAGCCTCCGTATCCGCCCGGGGGCGGGAGAGCTTTCGCAAAAAAGCCTCCTCTTGAAACGCGCGGGTCATATTTTGGCACAGCTGTTCCATGGGTTCCTCCGTTCCGCCCAGGGAGGGCTCGTGGTTTCGATGTCTCCAGTATACCGCAGTTGGCCGCCGGGGGGAAGGGGGAAACGAAAAAAAGCCGCCCCCCTTCGCGGCTGTGAAGCGGGGCGGGAATTGCCGGAGGAACTATTTTTCCAGAGACTCGGGGGAGTCGCCGGGGTCGTCCTCTCTCTGGGAGATATAGACTTCCTCCGTATGGTACAGGGCCTCTCTGAGACGCTCTTTTGCCGTGCCGATGTTCAGCTTGTCCGGCTCGTCCAGGGCCGCCCGCAGGCCGCGGGTCAAAAGCCTCTCCATATTAGTAGCGGTTCCGGATCACGTCCCGGTGGGTCCCGTCCGCCAGGTCCACAAAACGGACAAACAAGGACACCTTGTTCTCGGGGTCCAACGCCTCCCAGACCTGCTCCGCCAGGCTCTCGGGGCTCTCCGCCTCCAGGGCCACCCGCTCCGGGTCCCCCTCAAAAGAGGGCAGGGGATTCCCGTCCCCCAAATAGGTGTGGAGAAAGCGGCCCTCCCCGGCAAGGGGCGCGTCATAGTGGTAAAAGTACCGGCAGCAACAGGCCGGGTCCCCTTCCGCGCTTTTCAAAATGGAGAGCTGGAAGCTGCCGTCGGGGCTCAGCAAACCGGAGATGCGGGGGGTGTAGTTGGGCCCGTCGGGCTCGAAGGTACGGCTCTTCAGCGCCTCGGCAAAGGTCCTGCCCTCTAAAATGTAGTCCCGGACGGTGTCGGTCTGGTCCCCGTTGGTGACGATGAGGTCCCGGCCCACTTTGCGGACCGGGTGGTAGATAATGAGACTGGGGTCCGTCATCTTGGCGGCATCCGCGGCCTCCGTGCGGATGCCGTCCTCCGTGGGTGCGAAGACCCGGTTTCTGGAATTCTCGCTCCGGCCCATGATGAAGTACACGGCCACGGCATACTTTCCGTCCGCGCTCTTCCCCAGGACCAGCCCGCGGCCGGGGTAGGAGTTGCCTTTCAGCAGGTCTGATAAATTCAGTTTTTTCATATCCAACCTCCGTGTTGAAATTCAGTTCATCGAAAGCAGCCTCTTCCTCTCCCGCCAGTCCGGGAGATACCGCGCCAGCAGCGCGTAAAACCCCGGTCCATGGTTCTTCTCCCGGATGTGGCAGAGCTCATGAACCACTACCAGCTCCACGGCGGGCTCCGGACAGCGCATCAGAAAGCAGGAAAAGCACAGGCTGTTTTTTGCCGAGCAGCTGCCGTAGCGCTTTCGGGCCGCCGTCACCTTGAAGCCGGTGGGACGCACGCCCATTTTTTCGCTCCACCGGGCGATTTTTTCCGGCAGTTCCGCCCGGGCCCGGGCCTTCAGGGCCTCAATCTCCGCCGCTGTGGGGGCGGGTGGGCGGCTGGCGGCCCTCTCCCGCTGAATGGTCAGGTGTTTTTCAATCCAGGCGGCGTGGGCGGAAACAAAGGCGTCAATCCGCGCCTGGGCGCAGCGCAGGGGGGCCCGGACCAGCAGCCGCCCGTCTGCGGTGACCTCCAGGGCCAGGGTTTTCCGCCTGGATCGGATCAGGTCATAATGTTCCATTTCTGTCAGGCCGATCCTCCGTTTCCGCCGCTCCGGCCCGGCCGGTGGGCAGGTCTTCCCGGCATGTTAAAAATTTTTCTTTCCCTTGGCCGTGTCGCAGTAGGCGCAGCGGTAAACATGCCGCTCCGGATCACTGAGGAGAAACACCGCGTCCAGCTGGGGCTCCGCCACGGTGATGCACCGGGGGTTTTTGCAGCGGATGATATTCACCAGTTTTTTGGGGGGCTGGAGGCGGCGCTTTTCCACCCGCCGGCCGTCCCGAATGATATTGACGGTGATTTTGTCGTCGATATAGCCCAGCACATCCACATCTACGTCCAGGGGGGAATCAATTTTGATGATGTCCTTTTTCCCCATCCGGCCGCTGCGGACGTTCTTGATAATGGCCACGGAGCAGTCCAGCCGGTCCAGGTGAAGATATTTATAGATGTCCATGCTCTTGCCCGCCTGAATGTGATCCAGGACCACGCCGTCTTGAATGCTGTCGATGTTCATAGAGTGCTCCCCTTTCCTTTAGACGCGGATGTCCAGCAGCTTTAAAATCAGGGCCATGCGTATGAACTTGCCGTTTTTCACCTGCTTCCAGTAGGCGGCCCGGGGGTCCTTGTCCACCGCCACGGAAATTTCGTTCACCCGCGGCAGGGGGTGGAGGATGGACAGGTCCTGTTTGGCGTTTTCCAGCTTTTCCGGGGTGAGGATGTAGCTGTCCTTCAGGCGGAGGTAATCCTCTTCGTTGAAGAACCGCTCCTTTTGGACCCGGGTCATATAGAGAATGTCCAGATCCGGGATGACGGCGTCCAAGCTGTCGGTCTGCCGGTAGGGGATGCCCCTCTTTTTCAGGGCCTCCTCCTTCACATAGCGCGGAAGCTTCAGCTCCGCGGGAGAGATGAGGACAAATTTGATGTTTTCATACCGGCTGAGGGCATTTACCAGGGAGTGAACCGTCCGGCCGAACTTCAGGTCCCCGCAAAAGCCGATGGTAAAGCCGTCCAGCCGCCCCTTCTCCCGGTGGATAGTGAGAAGGTCCGTCAGGGTCTGGGTGGGGTGGTTGTGGCCCCCGTCTCCGGCGTTGATAATGGGGACCTCGCTGAACTGGGCGGCGGCGTAGGGCGCGCCCTCCTTGGGGTGGCGCATGGCGATCACGTCGGCATAGCAGCTGACGGTGTGGACGGTATCTCCCACGGTTTCCCCTTTGGCGGTGGAACTGGAGGCGGCCTCCGAAAAGCCCAGGACGCTGCCCCCCAGGGCCAGCATGGCGGACTCAAAGGAGAGGCGGGTGCGGGTGGAGGGCTCGAAGAACAGGGTGGCCAGCTGCTTGTGGGCGCAGGCGTCCTGGTATTTAGCGGGGTTTGCGATGATATCCTCCGCCGTGTCGATCAGCTCGCCGATTTCCTCCACCGTGAGGTCGGTGACATCAATGATGTTTCTGGGCATATAGGCTCCTTTCTGAGCAAAAAAGTCAAGGGGATTCATTTCCTGCGGCTCCACACGGCACGCAGCGCCATCGTGGTCAGGGACATCACAAGAATCCGCCACAGTCCCAGATGCGTCTGGGCCGGCGGAAAACCCCGGAGCGACCAGACAAGGGCGGTTCCCAGCAGGAGAACCAAGGCAAATTCCAGGCAAACCAAGACATTCGAACGCCCGTGTTTTTTATACCGCATCTTACTCAATCCAGCTCTCATCCGATGGATTTGCCCGGAATTTTTTCAGCCGGTCAATATCTTCAGGCCGGATCTTCCCCTCCGCCGCGGCGATGTCGCACACCGCGTCAAAGTTGGACAGGCTGACATTGGTCACATTCGCCGCCGCCAGCCGCTCCAGGCCCTTCCGGAGGCCATAGGTGAAGATGGACACAATGCCCAGCACTTCCGCCCCGGCTTCCCGCAGGGCTTCCACCACATCAATACAGCTTCCGCCGGTGGAGATCAAGTCCTCCACCACCACGACTCGCGCTCCGGGCTCCAGCCTGCCCTCAATGCGGTTCTGCCGTCCGTGGTCCTTGCCGCTGGAGCGGACGTAACCCATGGGCAGGCCCATGAGATGCCCCACGATGGCGGCGTGGGCAATGCCGGCGGTGGAGGTGCCCATGAGAACCTCCACATTGGGGTAGTGTTTGCAGATCAGGTCCACCAGGCCCTCCTCCACATGGGTCCGGACCGTTGGCGCCGTGAGAGTCAGGCGGTTGTCGCAGTAGATGGGGCTCTTGATGCCGCTGGCCCAGGTGAAGGGCTCGTCCGGGCGGAGGAACACCGCTCCGATGGACAAGAGGTCGTGGGCAATGGTGTGTTCACGGGTCATGTGCAGGACTCCTTTCTTACTTTCCATGGGGAAGCCGCCTCAGCACCTGGAGGACGGTTTCCCCTGCGTACTCCTAGAGTCTTCAAACTCCCAAAACACAGTCTTGGAGTATCTTTTGCCCAAGGGGCTGAGCTGTCTGTAAGCGGCAAAGCCGCATACAGGCAGCCGGTCCCGCCGCGCCGC
>CAJTSM010000021.1:20198-48331 GCA_910578935.1 uncultured Oscillibacter sp.
CCGGGGCTTCACCCCAGGAACTGCTTCACCGCCCGGCGGTAAGCTTCCACCGGGCTGGGGGCCTGGGTGATGGGACGGCCCATGACAATATAGTCGCAGCCGTTTCCCGCCGCCTGCTCCGGGGTCATCACCCGTTTTTGATCCCCCGCGTCCCCGCCGGCGAAGCGGACGCCGGGAGTGACGGTGCAGAAGCTCTCCCCGCAGCGCTCTTTGACCAGCGCCGCCTCCAGGGGGGAGCAGACCACGCCGTCCAGCCCGCTGGCGGCGGCGTTTTGCGCATAGGACAAAACTGTCTCCGCCATGGGGGATTCAATCAACAGCTCGTCCCGCAGAGCGGCGGCGTCCGTGCTGGTCAGCTGGGTGACGGCGATCAGCAGCGGGCGGGCGCCGTCGGGACGGGTCAGCCCCTCCAGAGCCGCCTTCATCATGGCGGAAGTTCCGGCGGCGTGGAGATTTACCATGTCCACATCCAACCCGGAAAGGACCGCCATGGCCCGCTTCACCGTGTTGGGAATGTCGTGGAGCTTCAGGTCCAGAAAAATCTTGTGTCCCCTGGCCTTGATTTCCCTGACCACCGACGGGCCCGCCGCATAGTAAAGCTCCATGCCGACCTTCACGAAGGGCTTGGCCTCCCCTTCGGGGAAGCGGTCCAGAAAGGCCAGGGTTTCCTCCCGGGTGGGAAAATCCAGTGCGATGATTACATCTTTAGCCATGATGCGCTCCTCCTGTCAAATCTGAAATGTGGTCCACGCCCAGGCGTGCGCACACGCCGGGCAAGTTCTCTATGATGGTCTTACAGGCCCAGGGGTCCCGCAGGTTGGCCGCTCCTACCTCCACGGCGGAGGCTCCCGCCAGCATCATCTCGGCGGCATCCTCCGCAGAGGCCACGCCGCCGCAGCCGATGATGGGCAGCTTGGGAACCGCCTCGTACACGTCCCACACCATCCGCAGGGCTACCGGGAACACGGCGGGGCCGGAGAGGCCCCCGGTGCGGTTGGCCAACAGGGGCCGCTTTGTGTTCAGGTCGATGCGCATTCCCAGGAGCGTATTGATGAGGCACAGGCCGTCGGCCCCCTCTTCCTCACAGACCCGGGCGATTTCGGCGATGTCCGTCACGTTGGGGCTGAGCTTCATAAAGACAGGCTTTTTCGTCGCCCCCCGGACGGCCCGGGTGACGGCGGCGGTGCTTCGGGGGTCCGAGCCGAAGTTCTTTCCCCCGGCGTGGACGTTGGGGCAGGAGATGTTGACCTCCAGAATCTTCACCTGCTCCGCATCCTCCAACGCCCGGCAGTTCTCCGCATACTCCTCCAGGGAAAAGCCGCAGACATTGGCGATGACCGGGCCGCGGAAAATTTCGCCGATATGGAGGACCTCCTCCCGGAGGACGGCGTCCATGCCGGGATTCTGGAGGCCCACGGCGTTCAGCATCCCGGCGGCGGTTTCGGCGATGCGGGGCTGGCAATTTCCGGGGCGGGGGTCCCGGGTGGTGCCCTTCCAGGAGAAGGAGCCCAGGATATTCAAATCATAAAGCTCCGCAAATTCCCGGCCGTAGCCGAAGGTCCCGGAGGCGGGGATAATGGGGTTTTTCAGGCTCACTCCCGCCAGCGATACAGACAGGTCTACCATACGATGTCCTCCTTGTGGAATATGGGTCCATCCTTACAGACCCGGCGGAGTCCCTTTTTCGTCTGGATGGTACAGCCCACACAGGCCCCGAAGCCGCAGGCCATCCGGGCCTCAAAGCTGAACTGGCCCCCGGTGAGCCGGGGCAGGGCGTGGACAGCCTTCAGCATGGGTGTGGGGCCGCAGGCCAGGAGATAGGCGCAGCCGGGGAGGGTTTTCAGCACGTCGGTGACAAAGCCCTTGGTTCCCAGGCTCCCGTCCTCCGTGGCCGCGTGGACCTCCAGGCCCAGGGCGGCGAACTCCTCCAGATAGAACGCGTCCTCCTGGGAACGAAAGCCCAGAATCAGGGCCGGCTTCCATTCCGCCGCCAGCATCCGCTTGGCCAGGCCGTACAGCGGCGCAGCGCCGATGCCTCCGCCCACCAGAAATGTATTGACGGCGTTTTCCGGCGCCCGGGTGAGATCAAAGCCATTGCCCAGGCCGCTCAGCACATCCAGCTCTGTTCCGGCGGGGAGGCGAACCAGCTCCTTCGTCCCCTCCCCGGCCTCTTTTACCAGCAGAGTCAGGCTTCCCGGGCCCCAGTCACAGACAGAAATGGGGCGGCGGAGAAATTTTCCCGGCAGCTCAATGTTGACGAACTGCCCCGGGACGGTGATGGCGGAGGTATCTCCGGACAGGCGAAGCTCCCAAATGTCCCCGGCCAGCCGCCGGACGCGTTCCAGGGTAAACAGAGTTTTTTTCATGACTCCCCTCCTGACCGGCGGTCAAAGCCCCGGACAATTCCAATCGTTCCGCTGGGGGACGGGTTCAGTCCCTCCGGGAAGACCATGTTTCCGCCCACAAACGTCATACAGACGGCGGCGTCCACCCGCCGTCCGGCAAAGGGCGTGGCCCGGCCCAGGGACCGGAAGTCCTCCGGGTTCACAACCCCCTCATGGTTCAGGTCCAGCACCGTCAGATCAGCGGGCTGTCCCGCTTCCATCTTCCCGCCAGGCAGTCCGAATATCCGCCGGGGATTGATGCACAGGGCTTTTAGAATCACCTCCAGGGGGACCTTTCCGGTTTTTACCAGCTCCGTGTACAACACCGGGAAGGCGCACTCCAGACCCACGACCCCATTGAGGCTTCCCCGGAGGCCCCTGCCTTTTTCCTCCGCCGAGTGGGGGGCGTGGTCTGTGGCGATGCAGTCGACGGTTCCGTCCAGCAGGCCCTCCACCAGCGCGTCCCGGTCCGCGGCGGAGCGGATGGGGGGATTCATCTTAAAGCGCCCGTCGTCCTGGAGGTCCTCATCACAGAGGACCAGATAGTGGGGCCCGGTTTCGCAGGTGACGGGGAGGCCCTCTGCCTTGGCGGCGCGGATCAGGGCCACGCTCTCCTTGGTGGAGATATGGCAGGCGTGATAGCGGCAGCCCGTCTCCCGAACCAGCTGAATATCTCTTTCCACCTGCTTCCACTCGCTGGCGGGGTCGTTGCCGGGAAATCCGTGCTTCCGGGCAAACGCCCCGCTGTGGATGCACCAGTCCTTGGTCAAAAGGGACTCGTCCTCACAGTGGGCCACGATGGGCCTGTCCAGCGCCTTTGCCGACAGCATGGCCTGCCGCATCATCTCCCGGGACTGAACGCCCCGGCCGTCATCGGAAAACCCGGAGACATAAGGGGCCAGGGCGGCCAGCTCCGCCAAGTCTCCTCCTCTCTCCCCCCGGGTGACGGCCCCGTAGGGATAGACATGGACCAGGGCGCTGCGCTCAATGGCCCGCAGCTCCGCCCGGAGATGGTTCAGACAGTCGGGCACAGGGTCCAAGTTGGGCATGGCACAGACAGCGGTATAGCCTCCCGCCGCCGCCGCGGCGGTGCCCGAAGCCACGGTTTCCTTATAAGAAAATCCAGGCTCCCGAAGATGAACATGCACATCAACGAAACCTGGAACAACGAAGCAGTGATTCAATTCAATGACGGAAGCGCCGTCTCGGGGAAGGCTGGGGGAAACGGAAACAATACGGCCCTTGGAAACGGCAATGTCCAGGGGCTGGAAGCCCCCGCCGCAAAAGACGGACCCGCCGGTCAGCAGCAGACGCATAGACGCTCTCCTTTCCATTTTTTCAAAAAGATATCATACCGGAAAACCGCAGCTTTGTCAACCGGGCGGAGGCAAAAAAATATCCCGTCCCGGTCTTCCGGGACGGGATAGACGCTTACTCGTAAAGTTCCTCGTCGGCGTAGTCGTCGTATTCGGAGCTGAATCTCTCTCTCAGGCGCTTCTTCATGCCGCAGCAGCCGACGCTGAGGTCATGCCAGCCGCCGATCAGCAGGCACACAAAAGCGGCGAAGGCCAGGCTGGCGCCGATGATCTTCATAACCATGCTCGCGGTTTTGCTCATAACAGCTTCCTCCTGTTGTTCCAAAATCGAATTTATCATACACCATCTTCATCCCTTTTACAAGGGGCATTTCACATCCCGTATCGTTTCCTCAAAAAAATCTCTTTACTTCTCGTAACTCTTTTGATAAACTATACGGTACGTAATTAAGAACAAACCAAAGGAGCGTCCGACTATGAGTTCAGAGTTTTCCCGTACTCTTTCCCTGCTGCGGCAGGAAAAAGGCGTCAGTCAACGCCTTGCCGCCGGAGAGCTGGGCATTTCCCAGGCTCTTCTCTCCCACTATGAGAACGGCATTCGGGAGCCGGGCCTTCTCTTCGTCGTTCGGGCCTGCGACTATTACGGCGTCTCCGCCGACTTTATCCTGGGCCGCACCCTCTCCCGAGAGGGCAATATGCTGACGGAGCAGGACATCTTGGACGCCGCAGAACCCAAAAGCAATCTCCGGGGCAGCGTTCTGGCCACCCTTCAGAGCAAGCTTCTCTCCGGCGCGGTAGGCGTCCTCTTCGAGCTCCTGGGCAAGCTGGGAGACAAAGCCGTGATCAACGCCGCCGCCGCGTACCTTGGCAGCGCCGTCTATCAGCTCTACCGGCACCTCTACCGGGCCTCCGGGGCCAATGAAGGCTATTTCGCCCTGGACCCGAATGTCTGTATCCTGGGTCTTGCCGACGCGGACCGAAAGCTCTCCGAGTCCCGGTATGCCGCCGCCCTCCGGGACTTGAAAGCCAAAAAGGCGGAGTTCCCCGATCTCTCCGCCCCGGCCATCAACGCCGCGTACCCCGGCCGCTGCCAGAGCCTGACTCAGGTCCTCAGCACCGCCGACGCACGGCTCACCGCTCTTTCGAGGCAGCCCTGACATGAGCTTCCAATCTTTTGGCTTTCTGGCCTTTCTTCTGGTCACGGTAAGCGTCTGCCTGGCCGCAGCCCGGTGGGACCGTTCCATCTCGGCGGAGTGCCTGACCCTGGCCTGTTTGGTCTTCTATGTGATCGGGGGCGGCTGGGCCGCCCTGCTGGTATTGGTTCTGGGACTGGCGGTGTCCGCCGCCGCCGTGCGGGTTCTCACCACGCCGGACTTCCGCATCCAGCCGGGAGGGGACGGGCCCACAGCCTACGCCTATCCCCGGACCAACGCCCGGCGCCGCCGCTGCCTCATCCTGGCGGCGGCTTGGCACGTGGGGGTGCTGGCGGTCTTCAAGTACGCGGGCTTTTTCACCGGGGGACGGTTCTCCCTGGGCTGGGTCCCCCTGGGCCTCAGCTTCTTCACCTTCCAGCAGCTCTGGCTTTTGAAGGAGGTTTACACCGGCGGCTTCCGCCCGGACTCGGAGCGGCGGGTCCTGCCCCTCTACGCCTTTTTCTTCCCCACGGTGGTTTCCGGGCCGATTTTAAAACCTCAGGCTTTTTTCCCCCAGCTTCACGGGGAACGCTTTTTGAACCCGGACGGGCAGGATTTCGCCGCCGCTCTCTACGCCATCGCCTCCGGCATGGCGAAGAAAGTTTTGCTGGCGGACAACCTGGGGACTGTGGTAAGCAACGGCTGGGCCCGGCTGGAGGAGCTCTCCGCTCCCGCCGCCTGGCTGGTGATTCTGGGCTACACCCTGCAATTGTACTTCGACTTCTCCGGCTACTGCGACATCGCCGCCGGATGTGCCCGGCTGCTGGGAATCCGGCTTCCCCTCAACTTCGACTCCCCTTACCGCAGCCTCTCCGTGGGGGAGTTCTGGAAGCGGTGGCATATTACCCTGACCTCCTTCCTCCGGGAGTGCTTGTACTTCCCCCTGGGGGGGAGTAAAAAGGGGACCGGACGGGCCTATCTGAACATCCT
The DNA here is from genome assembly GCA_910578935.1 of uncultured Oscillibacter sp. Taxonomy (GTDB): domain Bacteria; phylum Bacillota; class Clostridia; order Oscillospirales; family Oscillospiraceae; genus Oscillibacter. Next base: position 26,022 of record CAJTSM010000021.1, read on the forward strand.
CATCGTCTTCCTGGTCAGCGGCCTCTGGCACGGGGCGGGGTGGACCTTCCTGATCTGGGGCGGGCTCCACGGCCTGGGCCAGATTGTGGAGCGCATCTGGGGCCCGGGCCGGAAGCGGCTGCCGGGGCTCCTCCGCTGGGCGCTGACCTTTGCCTTTGTCAACGCTGCCTGGGTGTTCTTCCGGGCCCCCGGCGTCTCTCAGGCCCTGGCCCTGCTCAAGACCGCCGTCACCGCCGACTTTCGCCTCCCGGCGGTGTGGCTGATGGAAGGCGTCTTCGCTAAGGAGGCGGAGGCCCTGGGAATGCTGTTCCCCGCCCTCCGGGCCCGGATAGCTCCGGCATTGACCTATGGGCTCTTCGCTGCCGCCCTGCTGGCGGCGCTGTGGCCCCGGAACACCGGGAGGCAGATGGACGATTTTAAGCCCACCGGACCGCGGGCGGTTGTCCTGGCCGGGCTCTGCGCCTGGTCCCTGCTGTCCTTCACCGGGGTGACCACCTTCATCTATTCCAATTTTTGAGGCCGACCAATGAACAAGACTTATGAACGCTGGGCCCGCCGCTTCCTGGCAGCCCTGCTGGCGGCGCTGGCCCTGTGCGGCGGGATCGTATACGCCGTGGACCCATGCCTGTACTACCGGATGCCGGAGGACCGCCTCCCCGCTTTCTTCAACGAGCGCTACCAGGCGGCGGGCATGGCCCGGAACATAAACGCAAGCACCGTCCTCCTGGGCACCTCCATGGCCGCCAACTACCGGGCAAGCTGGATTGAGGAGTTCTACGGCGGCACGGGCCTGCGGATCACCATCCCCGACGGGTACTTCTGTGAGTTTGACCAGGTGATGGATCTGCTCTTCCGGGAGCACTCGCCGGAGCGGGTGCTGTTCGCCCTGGATTTGAACACCCTGATCCGGGACGACCGGGATGTGACGGACGCCATGCCGGACTATCTCTACAACCGGAATCCCCTGGACGATGTGAAGTATCTTCTCAACAAGGACTCCCTCTACTACAGCCTCTACGCCATGATGACCGCCCGCCAGGGCGGCGGGCAGACCCTGGACGAGGGCTTTACCTGGGACAAGACCTCCCTTTGGGGCAGGTACGAGGCCCTGCGGACCTACGACCGGCCCCCGGTGTCGGAGGAGCGGGCGCCGGAAAACGCTTATCTGCAATTTACACAGGAAAACCTGGCGGTAATGGAGGATTGGTTCCAGGACCACCCGGAGACGAAGTTTGAGATCTTCCTCTCCCCCTACAGCATCCTCTCCTGGGACCGCTGCCTCCGCCGCGGGGACCTGGACGCCCGAATCCGGGCTCTGAGCGTGGCCTGCCACACGCTGAACCGCCACTCCAACGTCCGCCTTCACGCGCCGCTCTTTGCCAAGGACATGGTGACGGAGCTGAACAACTACTGCGACTACATCCACCACTCCGGCGAGGCCGGGAAGTGGGTGCTGGGGAACGTCTGCGCCGAGAAATTCCTCCTCCGGGAGGAGGACGTGGAGAAGACCCTGGCGGACTGGCGGGAGTTTGTGATACACTACGACTACGACGCGCTGTGGGACGGCGAGTTCTGGGAGCGGTGGTACGAGGACCATGACCAGCCGCCGGACTGGTGCAAGAGCTGAAAAAGGAGGGCCCCATGAAAAAAATCCTGCCCATTGTCCTGGCTTTTCTCATCGGCGCGGCCGCCGGAGCACTGTTTGTCATGCCGGGCTTTCATAAGAGGACGGACATCAATCTGCAAAAGTTTTCTGTCTCTGACGACGGGTCCATCGTCACGGTACAGACGTTTCCCGAGGGTTCCATGGGCTTCATCCGGGCCATGGAGGCCAAGCAGTTCGGCGATGAGATCCACTGCTCCTTTTACAGCTGCTTCGGCGGGCTGAACAGCAGCATTGGGTCAGAATACAGGTTTGACATTCAACCGGATGATTCCGCCGAACGGATATACTTCGACCGGGGGACAAGTCCCGACGTTCTAGTCCTGGAGCGGGACCCGGACACCGGCGTGTGGGCGGCGGTGTATCCCCATCTTCCGCAAGTATGACACCATCAAGACTTCCCCAAGGAGGCTTTTTTCTATGATAAACCAAGACCACATCCGCAACTTTTCCATCATCGCCCATATTGACCACGGCAAGTCCACCCTGGCGGACCGGCTTCTGGAGAAGTGCAACGCCGTCAGCCAGCGGGAGATGGAGAGCCAGCTCCTGGACAACATGGACCTGGAGCGGGAGCGGGGCATCACCATCAAGGCCCGGGCCGTGCGCCTGAACTACACCGCTGCCGACGGAGAGGACTACGCCCTGAACCTGATCGACACTCCGGGTCACGTGGACTTCAACTATGAGGTGTCCCGGTCCCTGGCCGCCTGCGAAGGGGCGGTGCTGGTGGTGGACTCCACCCAGGGCGTGGAGGCCCAGACCCTGGCCAACACCTACCTCGCCATGGAGCACGACTTGGAGATTCTCCCGGTCTTCAACAAGATCGACCTCCCCGCCGCCAACCCGGCCCAGGCCAAGCAGGAGGTGGAGGACATCATCGGCCTCCCCGCCCTGGACGCGCCGGAGATCTCCGCCAAACAGGGGATCAACATCGACGCGGTGCTGGAGGACATTGTCAAGAACGTCCCGCCCCCCTCCGGGGACGAGAGCGCCCCCCTGAAGGCCCTGATTTTCGACAGCCAGTACGACAGCTACCGGGGCGTCATCGTCTACATGCGCCTGATGGAGGGCAGCCTCCGGGCGGGGCAGACGGTGAAGATGATGGCCTCCGGCGCAAGCTACCAGGTCATCGAGTGCGGGCACCTGCTGCCCCTTGGCATGGAGCCCTGCGAGTGCCTCCGGGCGGGGGAGGTGGGCTACTTCACCGCCTCCATCAAAAACGTTCAGGACACCCGGGTGGGCGACACCGTAACGGATGCGGCGAACCCGGCGGCGGAGGCCCTTCCCGGCTACCGGCCCGTCCAGCCCATGGTTTACTGCGGCATCTATACGGAGGACGGGTCCAAGTACCCGGATCTCCGGGATGCCCTGGAAAAGCTCCGGCTCAACGACGCGTCCCTCTCCTTCGAGCCTGAGTCGTCGGTTGCTCTGGGCTTCGGCTTCCGGTGCGGCTTTTTGGGCATGCTCCACATGGAGGTCATTCAGGAGCGGCTGGAGCGGGAGTTTGACCTGGACCTGGTGACTACATTACCTTCGGTAATCTATGACGTCTATAAAACAGATGGCAGTTTGGTCCGGGTGGATAATCCCCACAACTACCCGGACCCGGCCTCCATTGATCGGGCGGAGGAGCCCTATGTCAAGGTGAGCATCATCAGCCCCAACGACTACGTGGGGAACATCATGCCCATGTGCCAGGAGCGCCGGGGGGAGTTTAAGGACATGCAGTACCTGGACACCCATCTGGTGGAGCTCCACTATCAGATGCCGCTGAACGAGATTATTTATGATTTCTTCGATACCTTGAAAGCCAACACAAAGGGCTACGCCTCCCTGGACTACGAGCTGTCGGGCTACCGGCCCAGCGAGCTGGTGAAGGTGGACCTCCTCTTAAACGGCGACCAGGTGGACGCTTTGAGCTTCATTGCCCACAAGGACAAGGCCTATCCCCGGGCCCGGAAGCTCTGCGAGAAGCTGAAGGAGAACATTCCGCGGCAGCTCTTCGAAGTGCCGGTACAGGCGGCCATTGGCGGAAGGGTCATTGCCCGTGAGACGGTGAAGGCCATGCGGAAGGACGTGTTGGCCAAGTGCTACGGCGGTGATATCACCCGGAAGAAGAAACTGCTGGAAAAGCAGAAAGAGGGCAAGAAGAAAATGCGCTCCCTGGGCAGCGTCCAGATTCCCACGGAAGCCTTCCTGGCGGTGCTGAAGCTCGACGAGTAACCTCATCGGGGATTCTCCTTGCGCTGACGCGCGGGGGAGATTGGATGCCAGCGATGGCTGGTTCATTGCACCCCCCCATGTCGTCGGAAGAAATTCCGCTCTGTTCCGTCCCCGCCTGACGGCGAGGACTCCACCCGCTCCATTCCTTCCTCCTCTCCCCACGCGGCAGGCCGCGCGGGGGCCCCTGTTTTGTGAAAAGAGACTGCGTCCTAAGACGCGTGTCGGAGGCCAACCGCCGCAAAGCGGCGGCTCTTAGGCCGCAGACGAATGCGCCGTGCACGGTGGAAGAGAGAAAACAGGGGCGCGGCTGGGATACAGACCGTTTGATACGCAAGTCTTCGGGCCGCGGCGTAGATTGAGCGGGGGCTTTGGAGGTCGATGCAAGGCCCGCTCTCCCGTCTTCGCTGCCGCTAACCTGGCGCTTTATAAAGCAGAAGGGTCTACCGAGTAAGATCGGTAGACCCTCTTTCTTCATCAATTGCCAAGGTGCGGCAGCAAAAAGAGGAGCTGGTCCATTCGATGACCTCCAAAACTCCCGCTTGCACAACGCCGCGGGCAGAAGACATGCGTACTCGGAGGGATAGCTCTTGCGCGCTCTCGTAAACGCGTCCCCTTGCTTTTCTCTTTTGGACCGTGCACGGCCCGTTTTCTCTTTTCATTCGGGAATGAAAAGAGAAAATGGGGGGTGCAATGAACCAGCCATCGCTGAGCAGAAAGCCGCCCCGCCCGCCAGGGCGGGCCCCAGCCCCACCCTTGGCAAGGGTATCTCCTCACCCAATGCTGATGGCACTCACCGGGCACTCGTCCCGGGCGGACTGCGCCGCATCCAGCATCCCGTCGGGTATCTCCCCGCCGTGGGCGAAGCCGTCATCCCCCATGGAAAATACCTCCGGGCAGTTCCCGGCGCACAGGCCGCAGCCGATGCAGCTTTCGTTAACCGTCGCGTTCATAAAAATGTCTCCTATCCGATCAAAAAATCTGCCCCGTCCCAAGGGAACGGGGCGGCACGGCTAGTGTGCCTCATTTTTTGATTTTCAATCTTTTAAAGAAGCACTGATCCCATCAATATGTGTGGATTGCCAGCCGAATTTTCCGCCCGGCAAGGCAAACATCCGCAAAATCCCAACGAATTTCAACGTTTTTTAACGCGGTCCCGGCGGAAAAAGGCACTCTGAGACGGCGTTTCGCATTTTTAAACAAAGCCTGAATCAGCGCTTTCTTAACACATCCACGGCCTCCACACCATAATACCGGAACAGCGCCAAGGCCTCCTCCCCGATCCGCTCCCCGGACACGGCCACAGGCACTGCCGGGGGGCAGGCTACCGTGGGCGCACCGCAGATCCGGCCCAGGCTTTTTTCAGCCGGGACGGTTTCCTGGGGGGCGAAAAGGGCCTCCCGGACGGACGCCGCCCGCTCCCCCATGGCCGGGGCTCGGGCGGGACGGAGACGGGCGGGCCCCGGGACGGCTGCTCCCACTGCGCGGGCCGCAATTCCCAGGGCTTCCTCATCCGTAGACCCGGAGGCCATGAGAACGCAGAAATCACGGTCCGCGTACTCCGGCTCCACGCCCCCGGCCCGCAGAAGGTCCGCCAGGGCAAAACCCTCCCAGCCGGAGCGGGAGGCGTCAAAGGTAAGCTTCAGGGGTTCCGTCCCCGCGAAGCTCCAGCCCCGGGCGGACAATTCCCGCTTTACCTCCGCCAGGCCATAGGCGGCGGCCTGAATCCGCTTCGGTCCTTCCCCGGCAAGATACGCATTGCACAAGTCCAAAGACGCCAGGGTCAGGTACGACGGACTGGTGGAGCCGAAGAGGGCCAGGGCCGCCCTGGCGTTCTCACGGAGCGCCGTCGGGGCGGTCTTGGAAATGTGCAGATACGCTCCCCCGGTGAGGACCGGCAGAGTCTTGTGGGCAGAACCGCAGCAGAGGTCCGCCCCCTGGTCCAGGGGGTGGAGGGAAGGGCTTAAAAACCGGAGATAGGCCCCGTGGGCATTGTCCACCAAAAGCAGGGTCCCGTAACGGTGGCAGACCCCCGCCAAAGCCGGGATGTCCTGGAGGTTTCCCAGGTAGTCGGGGCTGGTGACATAGACGGCGGCGGGCGGCGCGGGCAGGGAAGCCAGGGCCTTTTCCAAGCCCGCCGCCGTGACGGGGCAGGCGCAGAGGGAGCCCGTCCTCCCCTCCGGCCATAACCACACCGGCTCAAAGTCCAGCAGAGCGGCGGCGTGGACGAAGGACTTGTGGACGTTCCGGGCGGCCAGGATCACCGGCGAAGCCCCTGCCGGGCGGTTCTGGAGGGCCAGGAACAGCATGGCCTTGATACACTGGCTGGAGCCCCCGGTGGAGTAAAACGTGGCGGCGGAGCCGAAGAGGACGGCGGCGTTTTGCTCACTCTTGGCGATGATGCCGGAGGCCTCGTACAGGGAGTCCGCACCGGAGATTTCCGTGATGTCCCACGCCTCACAGCCTAAGGGCCCGGAGCCCTTGTGCCCCGGCATGTGGAGGCGGGCCGTACCGGACGCGGCGTAGGCGCGGAGAAAATCCGCCAAGGGGGTGGTCATACTTCCTCCGCCTCTTCCGCCAGAGCGGCCTGGAGCATGACGGCACACTCCATCCGCTTGCGAAACAGCTCGCAGCCCGCCTCATAGACCCCCCGGATGGAGCCGGAGGCGTGGTAGGCGTTGGCGGCGCAGCCGCCGGAGCAGTAGAGCTTGGCCCAGCAGTCCGCGCACTCGGGCCGGGCGTAAGCGTTGCAGGAGCGGAACTCCTCCCGCAGGGCGGTATTCGTCACACCCTGCCACACGTCTCCCAGCTTGTACGCCTCTTCCCCCACAAACTGGTGACAGGGATACAGATCCCCCCAGGGGGTGACCGCCATGTACTCCGTGCCGGAGCCGCAGCCGGAAACCCGCTTGTAGACGCAGGGCCCCCCGGTCAGGTCCAACATATAATGGTAAAAGGTGATGGGGCGGCCCTCTTTATGGCGCTTGAGCATTTCCACGGCCAGCAGCTCGTACTGGTTCTTGACAATCTCCAAGTCATCCGCCGTCAGGGCCGCCGGGTCCCCGGGGGCGCAGACCACCGGCTCCATGGAAAGCTCGCTGAAGCCCAGGTCCGCCATGTGGAAAAGGTCCTTCGTGAAGTCGGGATTCCGGTGCGTGAAGGTACCCCGCATGTAGTACCGGGTGCCCCCCCGGGCCTCCACCAGCTCCTGAAACTTGGGGACGATGCGGTCATAGCTGCCGTTTCCCGCATAGTCCACCCGGAGGGCGTCGTGGATCTCCTTCCGCCCGTCCAGGGAGAGGACCACGTTGTCCATCTCCCGGTTGGCAAAATCGATGACGTCTTCGTCAATCAGCATTCCGTTGGTGGTGAGGGTAAAACGGAAACGCTTGTGGCAGGGTCCTTCCCGGGTCCGGGCGTAAGCCACCAGGTCCTTCACCACCTGCCAGTTCATCAGCGGCTCGCCGCCAAAGAAGTCCACCTCCAGGTTTGTCCGGCTTCCCGAGCGGGCGATGAGGAAGTCCAGGGCCTGCTTTCCCACCTCGAAGCTCATGAGGGCCCGGTCCCCGTGGTACTTGCCCTGGCTGGCGAAGCAGTAGGAGCAGTTGAGGTTGCAGGTGTGGGCCACGTGAAGGCACAGGGCCTTTACCACGTCCCCGGAGCGCTCTTTAAAGGTCCCGGCGAGATCCGCGAAGGTATCCGGCGTATAAAGCTGCCCAGACTGTACCAGGGTTTCCACGTCGGCCAGGCACTCCCGGATCTCCGCCTCCGTCACGTCGGGACGGTCCGGGTACTTGGCCAGCAGGGTCTTCACAATTTCCTCCGCCGGGCGGTCCGGATAGAGGGCAATGACGTCATAGGCCACTTCATCCACCACGTGGACGCCGCCGGAGCAGCTGTCCAAAACGATGTTGTAGCCGTTCAGCTTGTATTGATGTACCATGAGTTCCTCCCAAGCCGCCCGGAAGGGGCGGCAGTCTTGTGACGGAAAAAGCGCCGCCTGAGAGGCGGCGCTTCAGCTGTGAATACAGGTTTTTACTTCTGCTCGCACTTCTGGTTTGCGACGCCGCAGCTGGTCTTGCAGGCAGACTGGCAGGAGGTCTGGCACTCGCCGCAGCCGCCCTTCTTGGCGCTCTCGCAGAGGCTGCGGGTTTCCAGGGTCTTGATTCTCTTCATGATCGTTACTCCCATCTGATAGAATTTGAACGCGCCGCCGGGCCCGCTGAGGGGAAGCGGCCTATTGTTTGTGCAAGTTTAGCACAAAGCCGCCGGAAAGTCAAGAGGGCCGGGAACCTTCGCCGCCCCCGCGGTTCCGCCAAAGGCAGAGCATGCCGCCGGTGAAGACGCACAAGTCCGCCAGATTGAAGACATAGCGGTCCAGGGGTTTGGGCGCCCGGGGGAACTGAATATAATCGCAGACCCTCCCCGACTGAAGCCGTTCCCGGAAGTTGCTGAGCCCTCCGCCCAAGATCAGCCCCGTCCCCAGGGGACAGCGCCGCCGCCGGGCCCACAGCAGCCCCAGCGCCGCCGCCGAAGCCGCAGGCAGCGCTCCGGCCGGAATGGGCAGGCCGAAAGCCGCCCCCTCGTTCCAAAGGGTGTTCAGCCGGACCCGGCCCCCCAGGCGGTCCTCCTTCCGGAAGCTGGTTCGGTCCAGATACCGCCGGGCGGCGGCACAGCCGGAATACGCCGCCAGCGCGGTAAATACGGTTTTCATAGCGATTCCTCCCGCTGCTTGTTCTCCTCCGCCTGCTCCATGGCGGCCCGGAGGGCCCCGTGGCCCCGGCGGTTGTTCTTGGCCAGAATCTGGGCAATGCGGCCCTGAACCTGCTCCACCTCCTCCCGGAAGGCGGAGGCGGAAACCCGGAGGGCCCCGTGACCCAGGATGATCAGCTGCTCCGGCCCGTCGGAGGTGGCCACCCGCACCCGGTGGTGCTTCCCCAGCTCGTAGGTAGCCCGCTCAATGTAGGCGTCCGCCGTCTCCGCCTCCTTCGTATAGACCACGTGGATGTTGTGGTCTTTCTCCACGGACCCCTGTCCGCCCCGGACCTTGTAGGCGTCGAAGACGGCGATGACCTCGCATTTCCGGTAGCCCTGGTAGTTGCAAAGCAGATCGCAAAGGGCCTTCCGGGCGGCGTCCAGGCTCTCCCGGGCGATGTCCTTCAGCTCATCCCAAGCAAAGATGATGTTGTATCCGTCCACCAGCAGATACTCCGGGCCCTCCGGCCGGCGACCGGCGGGGCGGCGCTCCGCCGCCTCCGGCGAGACGGGCCGCCGGGGGGCCTTGGGGGGCAGGAAGTCCCGGCGCTTTACCGCGCCGTAGGTCCGCTCGAAGATGGCCTGGAGCTCCTTGTCCTGCTCGATGGTCCCGGCGTAGGAAGGGGAGGGCCCCGTCCGCCGGGGGGCGTCTTCCGGCTCCGAACGATTCAGGCGGAGGCCGCTGTCCACATGGGCCTGGGCGGGGACTTCGCTCCACTTCACCGTGTAGCCCGCGCCATGCGCGCAAAAGACGGAGTCCGGCGTGTTCTCCACGTCCCGCTCCGGGTCGTAACCGGTGGAGGCAATGACGCTCTCCGGGTCCGCACAGGGCCGGTAGCCCGCGGGGCGGAGGCTCAGGCGGCCCTGGCCCCTTGTGTAAGCGGCCACGGACCGGGCGTAATCCCCCATAGCGGCCACCGGAGCCTCCCCGGTGAGGACGGCCTCATCCCCCAGGGTTTCCGGGGGCTCCGTCTCTCCGCCCATCTGCTGCACGTCGTTCAGGGCCCGGCCCAGCTGGGCTCCCGGCAGCTCCAGGCGGAAGGCATACCAGGGCTCCAGCAGCACGCTCCGGGCGCTCATCAGGCCCTGGCGCACCGCCCGGTAGGTGGCCTGGCGGAAATCGCCGCCCTCGGTGTGTTTTTCATGGGCCCGGCCTGCGGTCAAGGTCAGCTTCATGTCCGTAATTGGAGAGCCGGTGAGCACCCCCAGATGGGGCTTTTCCCACAAGTGGGTCAGAATCAGCCGCTGCCAGTGGCCGTCCAGCTGGTCCTCCGGACAGACTGTGGCAAACCGGAGGCCCGTCCCCCGGGGCAGGGGCTCCAAAAGCAGGTGGACCTCCGCATAGTGCCGCAGGGGCTCGAAATGGCCCACGCCCTCCACGGCCCCGGCGATGGTTTCCCGGTACACCACCCTTCCCGCGCCGAAGGCCGCCTCAATGCCGAACCGCTCCTTCAGGCGGCGCTGCAAAATCTCAATTTGGACCTCTCCCATCAGCCGGACCCGAATACCGCCCCCGGCTTGGGACACCCGGAGCTGGGGGTCCTCCTCCTCCAGCAGCCGCAGGGCTTTCAAGACGGCGGAGGGGTCCGCCTCCGACTCCGCCTGATACGCCAGCACCGGCTCCAGCGCGGGAATGGTCCAGGCGGGCTCAAATCCCAGGCCCTGTCCCGGCAGCGTCCGGCTCAGGCCGGTGACGGCCACGACAGAACCGGCGGGGGCTTCCTCTACAGGCTGAAACTTCACCCCGGAATACACCCGGAGCTGATCCGCCTTCTCCTCCCAGGCCTCCTCCTCCGGCAGATCCGGCCGGCGGTTGGTCAGGACATCCTTGGTCCTCAGCGTGCCGCCGGTGATTTTCATCCAGGTCAGCCGGGCTCCCCGGCTGTCACGGGAAACTTTGAAAACCCTGGCGCCGAAGTCTCCGCCATAGGCGGGAAGCGGCGCATAGCGCTCCAGCGCCTCCAGCAGGGCCTCCACTCCCTCCAGCTTCAGCGCCGAGCCGAAGAGGCAGGGGAACAGCTTCCGCCCCGCGATCAGGTCCGTCAAGTCCGCCCTGGAAACCTCCCCGGTTTCCAGATACCGCTCCAGCAGGGATTCGTCACAGACGGCGGCCTCCTCCGCCAGCCGCTCCGCCGGGAGGGAGAAATCCGCGCACCCCCCGTCCAGACGGGTTTTCAGTTCCTTCATCAGCGTCTTCCGGTCCGTGCCCGCCAGGTCCATCTTGTTGATAAACAAAAAGACGGGCACGGCATACCGCTCCAGCAGCCGCCAGAGGGTCCGGGTGTGGGCCTGGACCCCGTCGGAACCGCTGACTACCAAAACCGCGCAGTCCAGCACCTGGAGGACCCGCTCCGCCTCGGCGGAGAAGTCCACGTGACCCGGCGTGTCCAGCAGGGTGACCTCCAGGTCCCCTAAGGAAAACTCCGCCTGCTTGGAAAAGATGGTGATGCCCCGTTCCCGCTCCATCTCGTCGGTGTCCAGGAAAGCGTCCCGGTGGTCCACCCGGCCCAGGCGGCGGATGGCCCCGCTTTGATAGAGCAGGGCCTCGGAGAGGGTGGTTTTTCCGGCGTCCACGTGGGCCAGGACGCCCATGACCAGTTTGTTCATCGTGATACCTCCTGTAGGGGCCGCCGCCCCCGGCGGCCCTGCCTGCGAGCCCCGTCAGCCCTGCCCGGCGCGGAACAGGGCCCAAAGCAGGGCGTAGACGGCCGGCTGGTGAAGCATATAGATGAGGAGGGAATGCCGCCCCATGGCCGTGAGGACGGGAACCCGCCGGACCTCCCGCGCCTCCTCCGGACGGAGGCGGAAGAGGAAATACCCTGTCAGGAAGAGGAAGAACCAGGGGAGAAGGGAAAAATAGTCCGTGGAGAAGAAATCCACCGGGGGAAAGCCCGCGAAGGCCGTGGCCAAATTTCGGGCTCCGTCCCAGAACCGGAAGAACCGGTTCCCCTCGAACCCCAGGTATCCGGCGTTCACGTCCCGGAGGAGCATAAAAAGGAGAAAGCTCCCCGCAAGGCCCACCCGGGCGGGGACACGGCGCAGCAGCGGCTCGAACTGGCACAACAGGATGGAGGAGGACCCCAGCAGGGTCAGCACCCCGAACAGCACCAGGTTTTCCGGCATAAAAACCCACGTGACGGCAGTGATAAGGGCTCCGCAGAAAAACACCGTCAGCCCCCGCCGGAACTGATGGCGGCCAAGAGCCCAGCAGTAGCCGGAGAGGAGGATGAAGGTCCAGCAGATGCTCTGCTGCCAGACGTGGGCGGCAAAGCCGTGATACCAGGGCCAGTCCGCGCCGAACAGGTAGACCATATCCCAGGCGGCGTGATAGAGGATCATGCTGGCCAGGGCGCAGCCCCGGATGGTATCTAAGACTTGATATCGGCGGCGTTCCACGTTGGGGCCTCCTTCCAGGTATGGCGTTGCGGGGAGAAAACGGGCCGGGACAGAGCCCGGCCCCTACATATCCTTTTGTGGGGAGCGGCCTTCGCGCCGCGCCGCCTCCGGCGGGGAAATTTTAATAAGCCACTCCCCAGTAAATATCGGTCTTGCAAGGCTTGCCGCACACGGGGCACACACCCTCCGTGCCGCTTTGCTTCAGAGGCATGCAGCGGGAGCTGACCCCGGCCCGCTCCTTCATGGCCAGCTCGCACTCCAACGAGCCGCACCACTTGGACCGAAGGAAGCCGCCCTTCCCCTCGGCGATGGCCTTGGCCTCCTCGGGGGAGGCGATGTCAAAGGTGTTGTCCTCCCGGTTTTTCAGGGCCTGCGCGTACATGTTGTCGTGGACCGCGTCCAGGAGCTCCTTCACGGTTTCTTCCAGCCGGGCCAGGGGGACGGTCACCTTCTCCCCGGTGTCCCGGCGAGCCACGACGCACTGGTTTTTCTCCATATCCTTGGGGCCGATCTCCACCCGCAGGGGCACGCCCTTCATCTCGTACTCGGCGAACTTCCAACCGGGGGAGTTGTCGCTGCCGTCCATTTTGGAACGGACCCCGGCGGTTTTCAGCCGGTCCCGGAGAGCCGCCGCCGCGTCCAGCACGCCGGGCTTGTGGGCCGCCACAGGGATGACCACCGCCTGGATGGGGGCCACCCGGGGGGGCAGGACCAGGCCGTTGTCGTCTCCGTGGGTCATGATGATGCCGCCGATCATCCGGGTGGAAACGCCCCAGCTGGTCTGGTGGGGGTGGTGGAGCTGGTTGTCCTTCCCGGTATAGGTAATGTCGAAGGCCTTGGCAAAGCCGTCGCCAAAGTAGTGGCTGGTGCCTGCCTGAAGGGCTTTGTGGTCGTGCATCATGCACTCCACGGTATAGGTTTCCTCCGCGCCCTTGAACTTCTCCTTATCGGTCTTCCGCCCCCGAAGGACGGGCATGGCCAGGAAGTTCTCCATGAAGTCCGCGTAGACGTTCAGCATCCGCATGGTTTCCTCCCGGGCTTCCGCCTCGTCCACATGCATGGTGTGCCCCTCCTGCCAGAGGAACTCCCGGTGGCGGAGGAAGGGGCGGGAGGTCTTCTCCCACCGCAGGACGCTGCACCACTGGTTATAGAGCTTTGGGAGGTCCCGCCAAGAGTGGATAATGCTGGCATAGTGCTCGCAGAAGAGGGTTTCGGAGGTGGGACGGACGCAGAGGCGGTCTTCCAGCTTCTCACTGCCCCCCATGGTGATCCAGGCGCACTCCGGCGCGAAGCCCTCCACGTGGTCCTTCTCCTTCTGGAGCAGGGATTCGGGAATCAGCACGGGGAGGTAAACGTTTTCGTGGCCCGTCTCCTTGAAGCGGCGGTCCAGCTCGTTCTGAATATTTTCCCAGATGGCGTAGCCGTAGGGCCGGTAAATGAACATGCCCTTGACGGAGGTGTAGTCGATGAGCTCCGCCTTTTTGCACACGTCGGTGTACCACTGGGCGAAATCCACATCCCGGGCTGTGATGGCGTCCACCTGTCTTTTATCCGTAGCCATAGCGTTCTCGTTCCTTTCCTGTTTGAGATTCCAAAAATAACTACATTATTTTATCCGCCCCAGGCGGGATTGTCAACCGGTTTCCACGGATTTTACCCACTCAGGCTCACGCACGGGTTACATGTCCCGGAAGGGTATGATAGGATCATTCCGGCGCTGAAAAACGGCGGACGGTCGGCCTCCTTGACAGAGGGCAGCTCCTTGCCCCCTGATCCTTTGAAAGGGGAGCTGCCCATATGATTACATATTCGGAACGCTTCCAGTTCTGTCTGGTCATCATTGGACTTTGCGGCCTGTACCTTCAGGTATACAAAAAGAAGTAACCGCCCAGCCTGCAAGCACGCGGTTACTCCTTTTTTAGCAACTGTCCGGGCCGGCCGTCTGCCGGCAGCGCCCTTTCTATGTTCAGTATACCCAAGCGCTCCGGAGTTGTCAAGAGGCTCCGGGGCGCTTTTTCGCCCTCACCGCCCCGGCAGGGGGAAGGACCGTATAATCACCCTCCCAAAGCACACCAAAGACCGTCCCCCGGCGGAGGAAAGCACCACGTCGGCGTCCGCCCGGGCCCGGTTCAGAGAAAAGAGATACACAATCCCCGCCGGGTCCTTGTAATACTGTTTGCAAAACACATCCCCGTCCACGCAGAAGATCCCCACATCCCCCGCCTTCAGGGGGTCCCGGTTCACATACGCCACAGACCCGTCGGCAATATAGGGGGCCATGGAGTCCCCCTGAATCCGCACGCCGAATTCCGCCGCCGGAGGTACGTCCCCTGTCACGGGAATGTAGTCGAAATCCTCTCCAAAGGCCGGGGCGGCATACCCGGCGGCAGCCGGGGTCCGATAGAGCGGAATTATCCGGGGCTCCGCCGCCCCAGGCCCGGCCTCCGCTTCGTCCCGATAGGCGCACAGCGCGTCCACCATGGTCCGCACCGTCTCCCGCCCCAGGGCGGACAAGCCCCGGTACCCCTCCAGCAGCTTCTGTTCCTTCGGGTCCAGGGGTTGTTTATGGTATTGAAAGCTGTCCTGAAACAAAGTGTTGGGGTCCACTTCCAAGGAGTCAAACAACCGGAGAATGATCTCCTCCTTGGGGAAGCTCACCCCGGTTTCATAATTTCCCACAGCGGAGGGAGAAACTCCCAGCAGCGCCGCCAATTCTGACCTGGTCATATCCAGCTCTCCCCGGCGCTTGCGCACCCTCTCTCCGAACGACATCCCCGCTCCCCCTTTCCGTTTTTCCCATTTTACCAGCCCGTCAAATTTCTGTCAATTTAATTTTACAAGAATCTTGTAAAATCCCCCTTGACTTTGTCGAACATATGTGCTATTTTAAATTCAGCCGCAAGTTTCTTGTAATTCCCCTCCATCCCCCCAGCCCTTCCAATCCCCAGGCCCCAGGGAAGGGAAGACGCATAGATCCGCCTCTATATTATTTTACCGGCAGGAGGAAAACGGGCCGCCGGAGGCGGCGTCCCCCGCAAAGCGTTCTGCCAACCGAAAGAGATCGCGGCGTCCCACCCCGCCGCCAGCGCAGCGCCGCGGCACATCCCCCGTCCCCAGTCCTTCGTCCCCCGTAAAAAATCAGCCGTGAACCCAACAACGTGGTTCACGGCTGAAAGCGAAGAAATTTCCACCAGAGTGCAGTTTTCGGCGAAGCCGGAAACGGAACGGTGGTGGAAATTTCTGAGCTGGTGGGGGAAGGTGGATTCGAACCACCGAAGTCAGTGACAACAGATTTACAGTCTGCCCCATTTGACCGCTCTGGAATTCCCCCATGTATAGTATGAACTTGTGGAGCTGGTGGACGGACTCGAACCCCCGGCCTGCTGATTACAAATCAGCTGCTCTACCAACTGAGCTACACCAGCAGTTCCAACAGCAGTGTTTATTTTAGCAGACGGATTTCCGTTTGTCAACAAAAATTTTTCCTATTTTTGTGGTTTTTTCAAAGGAGAGAATTCATATGACGGCAACTGGACACCGCCCCGGGAGACGGGCCTTCCGCTGCACGCTGTGCGGCCGGGAAATTCTCCCGGGGGAAGAGTATTGGGCCTGCAACGGCCATCTGGCCTGCGGGGACTGTTTTCCAGCCCTGGCCCGGCGGGAGCTGGCTCCCTGCCGGGAGGTCCGCGGAAAGGAGGCGCGGCCATGACGCTGCTGGAAATGTCCGTCTCTTACCGGAACAGCGCCTCCGTGATCCACGAGCGCATTGCGGAGCTGCGGGCCTTGGAGCGGGCCCAGGCCGACCCGGAGGAGGCCTTCCGCCTCCGCCGCCGGATCAACGACCTGACCCCCCTCTGGCGGGAAGCCAGAGAGCTGGCGGCCTTGACCGCCCACTACTATGACAGGAGTTATCATAAGCATGAAAAATACACGCTATGAGGGACCTTTCAACGCCAGAGCCAGCGAGTGGATCGGGGATCTGGCGGCCTGGAACCGGCAAAATGCCGGAGACAACAGCGAGCGGCTGGACCGGCTCCGGCGGAACCTCCGCCAAGCCAGGGAACAGGAATTGACCCCCCGCCAGCGGCAGATTCTGGAGCTTTATTACGAGCGCGGGCTGAACACTCCCCAAATTGCCCGGGAGCTGGGCCTGAACCGCTCCACCGTCTCCCGGACCCTCCGGCGGGCAAAGGACCGGCTCTACCGCTTCCTGCGTTACGCCTTGTAAGTTTTGGCGGATAAAAGGAAGATATTTCCTTGGGATTCGTCCATTCTTTACCCCTTTTCCTCTTGCGGTTTCGCCGGGAAGACAGTATAATCATAGCCAGTGCTTCCACTATAAAAAGACCGCCGGACCGGGAGGAACGACATGAAAGACATGATGTACAATTCCCTGCATCACCGCTGGCTGCGGCTGCTGGCCGCCATGCTGGGAGAGGGCGTCGTCGCCCTGGCGCTGAATCTCTTTATTGTGCCGCTGAATCTGTACTCCGGCGGCCTGATGGGCCTGTGCCAGCTGATCCGCACCCTGCTTCAGGAAAACCTGGGCCTCAGCTTCGGCGGGGCGGACATCGCGGGCATTCTCTATTTTATCAGCAACGTCCCCATCCTGCTGTTGGGCTACAAGACCCTGGGACGGACGATGACCTTCAAGACCATCGCCTGCACGGTGTCGTTCTCCTTTTTCTACAGCATCATTCCCTCGCCCTCGGTTCCGATCGTGGACGATTACCTCACTTCCTGCCTGCTGGGCGGCATCATCGTGGGCACCGCCAGCGGCATTGTGCTGACCTGCGGCGGCAGCGGCGGCGGGCTGGACATTGTGGGATTGTGCCTGAGCAAACGCGGCAGCCGCTTCACCGTGGGAAAGTTCTCCCTGACCTTTAACTTTTTCCTCTATGCCGCGTGCCTCATCCTCTTCATTCCGGAAGTGGCCATTTATTCGGTCATCTACAACTTCTTTTCCGCCATGGTGCTGGACCGGATGCACCAGCAGAATGTGAATGTCCAAGCCATGATTTTTACCAAGGAGGATGAAAAGGAGCTGGGCCGCTTCATCATCGAGAAGCTGGGCCGCAGCGTCACCTATTGGGAGGGCACCGGCGCGTACAGCGGCAAGGGCCTCCATGTTCTGGTGGTGTGCCTGTCCAAATTTGAGATTGAAGAGCTGCTCCACGCGGTCCATGCGCGGGACAACCACGCTTTCGTCACCGTCCAGGAGCGTGTCCGGGTCTTTGGAAACTTCGTGCGGAAACTGGAATGACCGGTTTGCCGGAAACGGGCAGCCGAAAGAGCGGAGGGGCCAAAGCCCTTCCTCAGCCGCCGCTGGATGAACCCGTAGGGCGGACCTGTGCGTCCGCCCTTTTTAAGGAAGCGCTGAATAAATCAGCGTGCGCAGATTTGCGCCAAAAGCTTTGTCTGAGAAAGAGGGAACACGCAGGAATCCCGACGGATTTCAAGGTTTCCTGACGCAGTTCAGACGGAATCTATGGCGCGAAGATGTGTGCGGGGATTTATTCAGCGCTTCCTTAAAAATGCGCTTTCACAATTACAATTGGGGAATGCCGGGTGGGTGAGGATTTTTCCCGCCAGGCAAGGAGATTTTCTGCGGCCATACCGGCGTATGGCAAGGGAAAGGAGCGCGGTATGACGGGGAAACGGCCGTTCAGACGGCGTTCAACGGCTGTGAATACCGATTCTAAGTCTCAGGGCCGTTTTCAATCTCCAGCACCCGGAGAACCCTTCCCTCCACGGAGAAACGCACCTCCAGTCCGGCAAAGCCGAAGCCGTAGACCCGCTCCGGGTCCTGCCTGTACCTGGGCCGGGGGTCCAGGGCCAGCACTGAGCGGAGAGCCTCCCGCTTCGGCTGGGGAACCTTCTCCCAGAGCGGCCGCGGGCACTCCACCTTCAAGGTTTCTCCGGCGGGAGCGGAGGCGAACCCTCCCACGGCGTTAGGAAGGCAGTCGGCATAGGGCAGATAGGGCTTCACATCCAAAATGGGCGTGCCGTCCGCCAGGTCCGCCCCCCGGACGCGAAGCACCGTCCCCCACTCCCTCGTCTCCTCCATCCCCGCCAAGGCCACGGCGGAAAGGGCGACCGGGTTGGGCCGGAAGGGGGAGCGAGTGGCGAACACTCCCAGGCGGACGTTTCCCCCCAGCCGGGGCGGACGGACCGTGGGGGACCACCCGTCCCGAACCGCCCGGTCAAAAACCCAGATCAGCCACACATGGGAAAAGCCCTCCAGCCCACGCAGAGCGGCAGGGTCCCGGTACGCGGGCTCAAAAACTACCAGGGCCTCCAGGGCCTCTGCCAGGCCGCTTTGGCGGGGAACCCCGAACTTACTGGAAAAGTCGCTGTGAATATGGGCAACCGGTTTCATGGAAAATTCTCGCGGCATGGGCGAACCTCCTTTCCCTCCGGCGCATATTATACAGGAAGCCGGGGGAAAATGGAAGTCCCGGATGTAAGCCGGGCCGCCGCAAAAAACCTGATTTACCCTTGGCGGCCCGGCGAGAAGAGGCGTTAAAACGCGCGGTCGATGGCGTCCCCGGCGTCGTCCACAGCGTTACGAACAGACCGCCCGGCGTCATCCATGGCGTCCCGGGCATCCTCCATCACACCGCCGTCATAGCCGTCGTCGCTGCCGCTGTAACCGTCGCTGCCGCCGTTATAGCCGTCGTTTCCGTTGACGGCGCCGTCGGTTCCTCCGGCCTGGCCGGCGGAGTCATAGCTGCCGGCATCGCCGTTGGTCTGACTGCCGCCGCCGCAGGCGGTCAGGCTGAACGCCAGCAGCAGCGACACCAGCAGAAACATCAGAGTATTTTTCATGAGATACTCCTCCTTCGATCTTTCCGGTTCCCGGCTCCGCCGGAACGGCAGAGCCGGGAACCTCCCCGTCAAAGACCCTCACAGGCAAACGCCCCTGAATCTCTTTGACAGTACGCGGGACAGAAAATTGCTCCGCGTCCGCGATACCCAGGCGTTATTGTCCCCGGCTTGCCTTTGTCAAACCGTGGGATTTCCTGGAGGCTCCGGCTTTTTTGGGAAAACAACCGCCCTGCCGCATGAAGCTTCGCCCGAGAACATACATATAAAAAAGGGCGCGCGCCGGAAATGAAGAGCCGGGAAGGAGGCCGGCGAGTGGAGTTTTTCTTGAAAAGTCCTTAAATTTTCAGCGAAATGACGTATAATTTTCTATAAAATTGGTGTAAACTGACAAAAAGAACTTTACTGCTACGGAAAAATTTTTAAAATGTTTGTGCAATTGTCCATTGACGGGAGACGGAAAAGCGGTTATGATGGTAAAGTAATGACTCGTGGGCAACCATTTCCATTTTGATTCGACACAAAAAAGGAGAGCTGCAACATGTATACGCAGGAAATCACGGTCAACAACGAAGTTGGTTTGCACGCCCGCCCCGCCACGTTCTTCATCCAGAAGGCCAACGAGTTCAAAAGCGGCATCTGGGTTGAGAAGGAGGATCGCCGCGTCAACGCCAAGAGCCTGTTAGGCGTGCTGTCCCTGGGCATCGTGAAGGGCACCCCCATCACCTTAATCGCGGACGGCAGCGATGAAAAAGAGGCGGTCACCGCGCTGGTGGATCTGGTGAAAGACAACTTCGGAGAGTAATGAACCGTCCCCGTGCTGCCCGTCAGCGCGGGGTGGTCTTTTTTTATTGGGCCCTTCCTTGGCCTGACCAGGGGGTCAGGCCCCGCAAGGGGCCCGCTCCCTGCATTCCAGCGGAAAAAGAGCAAACCTGGGAAATGGCCCGGTCAGGGGACCGGGTCCCACAGGGTGTTTTGCCGACGGAAGGCGTGTGGAGTCTGGGGACCGGGCCCCACAAGGATAGCCGGCCCTTCTGCCGGAATACATCCCACCTTGAGAGGAGGCGAACCCATGACCAGGGACGAGCTGAAGGAGAAAGCCAATGACCTGCCGCTTCTGCCGGGGGTCTATCTGATGATGGACAAAACCGGGAAGGTCATTTACGTCGGCAAGGCGAAAAAACTGAAGAACCGGGTCAGCCAGTACTTTCAGGACAGCGCCTCCCACACGGCCAAGACCCGGCAGATGGTTTCCCAGGTCGATCACTTTGACACCATCTTTGTCTCCAGCGAGTTTGAGGCTCTGGTACTGGAGAACTCCCTCATCAAGCGGCACATGCCCCGATACAATATCCTGCTCAAAGACGACAAAGGCTATCCCTTCGTCCGGCTCTCCCGGGATACTTATCCCCGGTTCACCATGGTCCATAAGTGGGCCAATGACGGGGCAAAATACTTCGGCCCCTTCGGCGGGCGGTTTGAAACCCGGCAGGCCCTGGACGCGGTATGCGCCGCCCTGCGGCTCCCCACATGCAATCGGAAATTTCCCCGGGACATCGGGGCGGAGCGGCCCTGCCTCAATTTCCACATGGGCCGGTGCGACGGCTTCTGCCGCCCCGATATGACGGCGGAGGAGTATAACCGCCGCATCCGCCAGGCCACCCAGATGCTGGAGGGAAAGGCCAAGGAGCTCCTCCGGGACATGACCGGGGAGATGGAGGCGGAGGCGGAGGCCCTGCGGTTTGAGCAGGCGGCGGCCCTCCGGGACCGGATCGGAGCCATCAGCGCCCTCTCCAAAAAGCAGACGGTCATCGCCGGGCTCTGCGCCGACACGGACATCTGGGGTTTATACCGGGGCGCGGGCAAGTGCTGCTACGCCGTCCTCCACATGGAGGAGGGGAATCTGGCGGGCCGGGAGACGGAGCTCTTCTCCGCCCCTATGGAAGAGCCGGGGGAGGAGATGCTCTCCGCCTTAACGGCCCAGTACTACCTGCCCCGGGCCATCCTGCCCCATGAGATCTTACTGCCCTTTGCGGCGGAGGGTTACTGCGAGAACCTTTCGGAGGTCCTGACGAAACGGGCGGGGCACAAGGTCTGGGTTCACGTCCCCCAGCGGGGGGAGAAGGCGGACCTGCGAGCCATGGCCCAGCGGAACGCCGCAGAGGAGGCGGAGCGGGCCACCACCGCCGAGGAGCGGGTGGCCCACACCCTGGAGCTGCTGGCCAAAATGCTGGACCTCCCGGCCCCGCCGAAACGGCTGGAGTCTTTCGACATCTCCAACACCGGGGGCAGTGATATTGTGGCCTCTATGGTGGTCTACAGCGGCGTCCGGCCTCTGAAGAGCGCCTACCGGCGCTTTCGCATCAAGGACCTCACGGGCAAGCCCGACGACTACGCCTCCATGCGGGAGGTGCTCCGGCGGCGGCTCCAGCGGGCGGCGGACGGGGACGAAAAATTTCTGCCCCTGCCGGACGTGTTCTTGATTGACGGCGGCGTCACCCACGCCCAGACGGCTCTGGGCGTTGCGGAGGAATTCGGGGTAAACATCCCCATCTTCGGCATGGTGAAGGACGACCGGCACCGGACAAGAGCCCTGGTGACCCCGGAGGGCCGGGAGATCGGCATTGTGGGGAATCAGGCGGTGTTCTCCCTGATCGGGCAGATCCAGGAGGAAACCCACCGCTTCGCCATCACCTACCACCATGAGAGCCACGGCAAGAGTGCCCTGCGCTCCGCCCTGGACGGCATCCCCGGCGTGGGCCCCAAGCGGCGGGAGGAGCTGCGGAAGAAGTTCGGGACCATCAAGGCCATCCGGGAAGCGGACGTGGAGAGCCTGGCGGCAGTGGTGCCCAGGCCCGCCGCGGAGGCGGTATGGGGGCATTTCCATCCGCCTGAGGGAGGCGGAGAACCGACATAAAAAGCGCCCCGCCGCCTTGACAACGGGGGAGCGGAACGGTATAATGACAGCAGAAGGGACACCGCCGCAAGACGGTCAGCCCTCACTGCTCAACTTAAAAAAGTTGACCGCTTGGGAGCCATCCAAGCGGTCAACGCGCGTTTATGGTCAGTATGTAAAGCGCGAACGCCAGACATACGAGAAACCGCAGTACGAAGTACAAACGATTCTTCCACACTCGCTTCACCCCCTTTCTCAAGGGAGTGGCCAACCGCCTAAATCCACAGCCGTGTCCTTCTGCCGCCGTGCCCTGACGGGCCCGGCGGTTTTCATTATAGGGGATGTAGAGGAAATTGTCAAATCCCAACGTAAAAAGACCGAAGGGCTCGCACCCTTCGGTCTTTTCGTTACGTTGAAACTTGGTTGCCGTCGCTCCGGCCTGGTCTATTGCCAGACAACCAGAGCGGACCTAAAGTTCTTTGGATACTTTCTTTCAAGTTTCAAGAAAGTATCACTTCGCAGCTTTCGCAGCACGGATGGCCTCGGTCAGCA
>CAJTSM010000022.1 GCA_910578935.1 uncultured Oscillibacter sp.
AGCGCCAGCGGAAAAATATCCGCCGATTGGGTGTTTTGGCATTTTTCAAACGGCCCCTAGCCTTGTCCCAGAATCAAACACCCGTTCCTTTGCTATGCAGCAATTCCGCCGATGCAAATCACGCCTTCAGCCTTCTGTTTGGCTGCGGGCAGATAAGATCTCTTCCAGCGCAATCAAAAAGACGGCAGAGATAATACATGCACATCCGAGAAACTTGTAAATGGTCAGAGTTTCCTGAAAGAACCACCATCCTGTGATTACGCTTGTAATCGGTTCCAATATGGAAAGAATTGCCGTTGCGGATGCGCCGACGAACCGGACCCCAACTGGAACAGCGTCTGGGCGGCGACCGAAATACAGAGCGACACGCCAATGGTACAAAGCCAGGCCAAGGGGGTCAGGGAACAGGAAAGGGTTCCGGTAACCCACCCATACAGCCCAGATATTGCCGCAATGACTACGCTGAGGTAGAAAGCCAGCTTGAACGGATCGCAATTCTCCAGACCGGACCAAGACAAGTAAACCACGTAAAACGCATAGCATACACCGGAAAGCAGCGCCATTGCGATGCCGGTGAGCCGCGCCGTCCCGCCGGCGTCCAGAAAGAAGAGAATGCCCAGCGTTCCCAAGATAAGCGCCGCTCCTTTTATAAATCCAATCCGTTCGCGGAAAAGGAAAAAACACCCTATGCTGACCAAAAGCGGATACGTAAAATGCAGCGCCGTAGCAATCCCAACGGGAATATGGCGGTAGGAACCGTACAAAAGAGCGGTTGCCATTGTCATTCCGGCCGTCCCAAGAATGATGATTTTACGCAGCTCTCCCGCCTCTAAGGCAAACGGCACTCCACGGCGGCGAACCAGCTGAAACAGCAGGGGAATCGCAAGGGCGGACCGAAAAAATACCATTGTGACAGGATTCGCTCCGCCTTGATCCGCTGTCCGCACCAGAACCGGTGTAAAACCATACAGAACCGCTGAAAGCATAGCAAACCAAATACCGCAACCGCGAGGATGCAAAAACATCACCTACCAATATGGATACTTCCATCCGCAATCCCGGCCCCCATTTACGGCGGCCTGTATTTCCGCGAGATCGATCAGCCCAGGCCCAGGGTTCCGGCCAGAGCCCGCATCACCATACCCGCAACAAGTCCGATAAAGGGATCGCCTACAATTGTTACCATGAAGGTTGAACTGCACGCCAGCGCCATAGCAGGCGACGCCCCGGAATAGGCCACAGCCAGATTATCCGGCAGCGTCAAGAAAAGGCCGATCACCATCAAAACACCGGAAACCGACGCCGGAGGCAGCAATTTAATAACCTTGGGAAGCTGCTTAGATCCAAGCAGCACCGCCATGGCAAGCATGAGAATGACTGCGGAAGGGATGGGATGCGGGGCAGCGGCCGTGGGGGAAATGACCACGGAAATGGGCGCGCCGCCAAACATGGAGGACATGGCGTCCGCCAAGCCGGAGTAAATGGAAACTTGGTTTGGATTGCACGCAAGACCGGATATTCCGGCGGTAACACTGGCCGCGCCAATATTTCCGCCAATGGTGACGCACATTACCGCCAGAACTCCCCGGATGACCTGAAAATTGACCGTAGGCCGCTGAAGTTTAAATCGGTCGTCAATTTCCACCGTTGACTCGCTCTGGAGCTTGAAGACTTTTCCAGCAACAATGCACAGGAAGAAGGCAACCAAGCTGGCATAGCCCACGTTCCCGGTCAGCAGATACACGACAACACAGGACACGAGAGACAGACCGCCGGTCAGCTTGTTTTCCTTTGCCATCTCCACGGCAATCCGGCACAGTGAAAAGCCGACGCCGGCTTTCATCGCGCAGGTAAGCGCCTCCCCCGCGACGCCCAAGATGAGATCCAGAGCGCCTAAAGCGCCGATCACCACCATAGCCAGACCGGCAAACAAAACGATGGAAAGCCGTTCTCTCCGGTCCCGTCCCATTGTGCCAGCCATTACCAGAGTTTCGGCTTGGAAGGAGATTGGCAGCGGAGATTGAAAAATTATGCAGCCTAAAATGCCGACCAAGTATGCCAGCATGGACGGAAACATTGCAAACCCGAAGGAAATCGCCATGACAGATTGATTGATGCTGGTCAGCGCGCCGACAAGCCCGCTGATTATGTCTTGAAAAACAGCCATTACTCCCTCCTTTTTCTATCAGCCTTCCGGCTCGTCCAAAACGCCCGGTACATTTTCCAAAATTTTGTAGCAGAGATTCTCCGCTTTTTTAGCCAATTCCTTTTCGTCGACAAAGCAAAGCCGGTGGTCTTGATAGACGATCTTTCCGTTGACCATAGTCAGCCAAACATTGTCGGTAACTCCCGCGCAGCCAATCAGCTCCTGCGGATTGTGGCTGATGCCCACCAGATTCAGCTGGGATACATCAATCATAAACAGGTCCGCCGCTTTTCCAGCTTCTAAAGAGCCGATATCTGTTCTGCCCAAAAGTTTCGCGCTGCCGGTTGTGGCCGCCTTCAAAATATCATAGGGATTGACACAACCGCCCCGCTGCTTGCTGTAGTGAGTCTGCATCAGATAGGCGACACGGACGCTCTCCAGAAGATTGGAACCGTCGTTCGAAGCGCTTCCGTCACAACCCAGGCCGACGGTCACGCCCAATTCTTTCAGCCGCTTCAGCGGAAGAACCGCGTTGCCGGATACCATGGCGGCTTCGGGGCAGTGGGCCACGCCGCTTCCCAGGTCGGCCATCTTCTTCCACTCATCGTCGGTCAGCTCCCAGCAGTGGGCAAACCAGACGTCTTCCCCCACAAAACCTATTTTTTTACACCAGTCCAGCGTCCGCATTCCCCACCGTCTCTGCATAATCGCATTTTCTCCTTCCGCCAGGTGGGTGTGGAGCCGGACGCCCGTTTCCCGCGCCAGCTTGATTGCCTCGGTGAAGGTTTCTTGATAGCAGTTGATGGGCTGGCAGGGAGCCAGCGCGATCTGACGCATGGAGAATCGGGACGTATCGTGGTATGTGTCGATCAGCCGCTTTGCGTCGGCAATAAAGCCTGCCGTGGTTTCACACATGCCGTCCGGCATGGTGCTTCCCTCCTGCCGGGGCAGGGTATTGGTTCCCCGCCCCGAATGCAAACGGATTCCGAGCTCACGGGCCGCCTCCATCTGCCGGTCAATGGGGCTGGTCCCCGTTAACGGCGTATAGCAGTATTGGTGATCGAACGCCGTGGTACAGCCGTGTTTAATCAGGTCGGAGAGGGAGACAAGCGAAGCATAATAAATAGCCTCCGCATCCAGCGTGACAAAAATCCGGTAGACCCGGTCCAGCCACTCTGCCAATTCCATGTTGGGGCAGTCAATGCTTTTAATATTACGGACAAACGATTGGAACAGATGGTGGTGGGTGTTGACCAGGCCGGGGTATACGATCTTTCCAGCCGCATCAATCACCTCGCACTCCTCACAGCAGATTCCGGGGGCAATTTGCAGGATTTCCGCGCCCTCGATCAGGATATCACAGTTTCGGAAGACTTGGTCTTTTGCATCACAGGTCACAACTGCGGAGGCGTTTTTCATCAGCGTTCGGCTCATAATTGGTGCTCCCTTCCAATAAATTTGCGGCAGACTTGAGAAGTGCCGCGGCTTGACATTATTCAGCTTAAACCTTATACTAAGTATAAAGTCAAGAACAAGTTTATAGATTTGCTGAAGAATTTTTTGGAAAGGAAACCGAATCATATGCTTGAGTATGTTGAGGATAAACCCACCGTATTTTCCGTCTCACAAATGGCGAAGCTGTTCAACATCAGCAGCCAGGCCGTCCGCTATTACCATAAAGAGGGAATCCTTGTGCCGGACCTGCGTGAGGAGAACGGCTACCGCAAATACCGGTATAACCAAATTTATACCCTGACGATGATCCACTACCTGCGCAAAGCGGGAATGCCCATTCGAGACATACAAACTTATGTAAAGTCAGCCAGTGCGCAGGAAAATATTGAGACGCTGCAAGACTATATTCAGCGGCTTTACCAGCAGTGTGCGGATATCTCCAAAATCATTGACATCCTACAGCGTAAAATTGAATTCACGGAGCAGGAATCCAAACACATATCATTTGACAATGTGCACATTCAATATTTTCCAGAGAGATTTTATTCGAAAGTGGGGCGTGAGCTGGAATTTGGACTGAATGAAAGCGCCTTTCGGTATCCCACCATCGTCTGTTACCAGCCGTCTAATATTCCAAATCACTACGTTACAAAGTTTGGCGCGTATCTGGAAAGCGGCGGTGCGCAGGAGGACCCTGAGCTGGGGCCCGTCGTATGTATCCCTGCCCAACGCTTTCTCGTCAGCTACCACAAAGGACCCTATTCCGAAGTTTTTCCCAGAATCGTCCAGCTGCGGCAGGCATATTCCCAGTATCTCTTCGCGGACAAGACGTATTGCATCAATATTATCGATCAATTTTTGGAGAGCAACCAGCAAAACTATGTCGTCTGCATTCAGATTCCCATAGAGGACCTTTGTGATTGACCATTTCTTGCGTATACGTGCAGAACAGCGGCTCATCACAGCAGCAGACCGAACAAGGCCTGCCTCCACCGCGCCCCGCCTTGCGCCGCAGTCCAAACGGCACGGCCGGTCAGCCGGACCCATATCGCAATCGCTCCCGCAAAAGGCTGCGTAGTACGGTTCAGCTTTCACGGCTCCGGGTTCTCCCCGCCGGTCACAGGGTCAACGGTAGGGCACAGCACCGGTCCTTCCAGAAACTCAGAAAAAAGCACGGAAATTCTACGAATTTCCGTGCTTTTTATTCGCATTCAGAGCCGTGCTCAAAGTGAACGCTCCGGCGCTTTTGGGGGAAAACTGCGTGTAACTACAACTCAGTCAAATTCAAAGGACACATTTCGGAAATACTTGCAGATATAGGACAAAAACGCTTTGGAGGCCACACTCTGATACCGGATTGGATTCCAATAAATATTTTGGACCCGCAAGGTAAACGGCGGGTCAATGCGGATCGACGCCGCCTCGCCGCAGTAGCCAAGCTTTTTAGTATGAGCGGTGGCAATGGTCATCCCCACCTTCTGCATCACCATATAGGACCGCATGGTGTAATCGCATTCCAGCACCACCCGGGGAGAAAACCCGGCACTGGCGCACACTTCGTCAAAAAACTTTCGGGAAGAATATCCCGGGGAGAGAGCCACAAAAGATTCGTCCCGCATTTGGGCCAGGGCAATTTCCTTACAATTGGCATATGGATGGTCCGGATGCAGTACCAAAATCGCATAGTCATTGTTGTACAAAGTCCGGAACTTCAGCTCCCGGGGGGCGACGAAGTCCAGGGGACTGGCCAGCAGAAAGTCATATTTGTGGATCAGGTCGTCGCTGTCCATCTGATCCAGCCGCAGAGAAGTCTGAGACAGCTTGTACTCCGGATAGTCTTTTAAAAAAGAGAAAAAAATACCTTGAAAAACATTCGGGCTGGTGGTCGCCACCGTCACCGTAGCATCCCTGGCCTTCTCCAGGTCCTGAACTTCAGCCTTGGCATATGCCAGGGAGGACAGCAGCGGATCAATCCGGTTGAAGAAGGTCAGCCCGTAAGTATTCAGATACAGGCGGCGGCCCACCCGGTCGAACAAAGAGATGCCCAATTCCTTTTCCAGATTGGAAATGCTGACGCTCAGGGAGGGAGGAGTGATAAAAAGCTCATTGGCGGTCTGCGTCAGATTGCCGTTTTTCGCCAGAGCCACAAAATACCGGAGCTGCGTCAATTCCATACAAATCCTCCCGGGCCGCGCCCGCAACGTTTAATGAAAACTAACAAATCAGTAGATATCATAAAATTTACTTCTTCGTGATTATACCGTATACTAAATGCTAAGAAACCCGGATTCTCGACAGTTTGCACAAATTTGTCTCCGCAGTCCGGCAGCGTGAACCAGCCCCTCCGGGAAAGACCACCCTCTAAATATAACAGATGCATGGCGGCTTTTCAAGAGCACTCATTTGCGCCTGTCCTTTGCCGCAGACACGATTTATATCCTGACAAACAAATGCAGGTATAAATACAGATACCTCCGGCGGCCGCGGGGGTATCCCCTCACCAACCCCACCTACTCATCTAAAAAACGGAGGTATTAAAATGAAACGTATCGCGGCTTTATTCCTGACCCTGGCAATGGCCTTGTCACTGATCGCCTGTTCCGGAAACAGCGACTCCGGGGACAACAGCTCCGGAAACAGCGGCCCCGCCCCCAGTCAGAGTGAAACCTTGCCCGACGCCTCCTCCGGAGATATCCAAAAGATCGACAGTCCCTCTGCGGATTTGGTCATCGGAACAGCCGGCGCGGGCGGAACCTGGTATATTCTGGGCAGCGCCATTGCCAATCTGGTTACCAAATACACAAATATCAATATGACGGCCTCTTCCACCAACGGCACCGTGGAGAATATGCGGCTCACCGGCGCGGGCCGTTTGGACATCGGCATGACCCAGCCTCCCGCCGACTACGACGCGGTCAAAGGACAGGACCTGTTTGACGGCGAAGCTTACGAAAATCTCCGCTACCTCTGCGGAGGCCACTACAGCATCGGCCAGATCGCCGTGCCCGCGGATTCCGACATCAAGACCATCGCGGATTTGAAGGGCAAGCGCGTGGCCATCGGCGTGCCCGGCAGCGGCGTGCGCCATGTTGTCGGAAACGGCCTTATCCAGCTGGGCGGCGTCACGCTGGACGATATTCAGATCATTTCCGTCAACCAGGATCAGGGCACCGAGGCTTTGCAGGACGGCACGGCCGACGCCGCTGTTTACTCCGGCGGCATCCTGGTTTCCGGTCTGCTGAATCTGTCCCAGAGCATGGACGTGCGCATCCTCTCCATTCCTGAGGATTCCATTGCCGGTATGGAGAAAACGAACCCCGCCATGGCCGCGGCTATGAAATACGTTACCATTCCCGCCGGCACCTACCGCGGACAGACGGAGGACGTGCTCACCGCCGGCTTCATCACCGCCTTTACCGTAAACAAAGACGTCTCCGACGATGCGGTCTACTCCATCCTGGAGGCCATCTACCAGCACAGCGACGAGCTGGAGGAAGTGTCCACCTCCGGCGCGGAATACACCCTGGAGGAAGGCTTGGGCAAAGGCTGCACCATCACGCCGCATCCCGGCTCCGTGAAGTGGTTTGCCGACCACGGCATCACCCTGGAAGATCCGCTTGCCTGATTTGGGCAGCTTGCCGCTCCGCCATCTTTGACAAGGCGCGCACCGGCGGCGCTCCCCTATGCGCACAGACATCTTCCCTGCCGGAGCAGAACATCTGCGCGGCAGGGAATGTCTGAAGCCTATAACCCATACCAAAGGAGGTAGAACTATGGCAAAAAAATGGCGCGTTTATATTATGACGGCATTGGGCTTTCTTTTGGCTCTGTTTCAGCTGTACAGCGGCGTCCGCCCCGTGGCAACTCAGATGCTGCGGGCCGTGCACGTGGCGTTCGGACTGGGCATGGCCTTCATGATCTTCCCCATTGTCAAAAGCAAAGAGGGAAAATCCGACCCGAAAGAAAACCCGGGGCTCTTTATCATGGACCTGCTCTTTACGGCCGGCATCATTTTCTGCGCGTTCTATTTCATCCATGAGCTGGACGCGCTGGCCTACCGCGGCGGCAACCCTACCACGATGGACGTGGTTGTCAGCTGCATCGCCGTACTGCTGGTATTGGAGTCCTGCCGGCGGTCCTTGGGCGCCGCCATGCCAATCATCGCCCTGGTCTTCATTGTGTACGCCCTGTTGGGGAACCTCCCCGGTTTTCTCCGGCACCGGCCGATTGATCTGGAGTGGCTCTCCACCCACCTGTTCCTGACGACGGAGGGCGTATTCGGCACGACCATCGGCGCCAGTGCAACCACCGTATTCCTCTTTGTGCTTTTCGGCGCGGCGCTGGAAAAGACCGGCGGCGGCCAGTTCTTCCTCCAGCTGGCATACAGTGTCTGTGGGCGTTTTCGGGGCGGCACCGCCAAAGTGGCGGTGGTAGGAAGCGGCCTCATGGGCATGATCTCCGGCAGCGCGGTGGCCAATGTGGCCGGCGTGGGCACCATCGCCATTCCCATGATGAAGGAAGCCGGCTATTCCGCCGACGACGCCGGCGCCATAGAGGCGGTTTCCGCCAGCGGCGGGCTGATTATGCCGCCGGTTATGGGTGCGGCGGCCTTTATCATGGCGGAAAACCTGGGCCTCCCGTATTCGACCATTGTGCTGGCGGCAATTCTTCCGGCGACGCTGTATTACATGGCGCTGCTGTTCACAGTGGACTTCATCGCCGGGCGGCAGGGACTTACGGGAATGCCCCCCGAAAAGCTGCCCAAATTCACAGAGGTCGTGAAAGGCGGTTATCTCTATATCCTGCCCATGCTGATCCTGATTTACTTTATCTGCATTGCCAAAACCTCCGCGCAGAGAGCGGCCTTCTGGGGCTTCCTCTCCATTGTGGTGCTGTACGCGGTGCAGAAGATCGGCAAGGAAAAGGACGTCAAGGGTTATCTGAAAATGATGTTTGGCATTCTGGTGGACGGCTCCCGGCAGGCGGTTTCCATCATCGCCGCCTGCGCCTGCGCCGGAATCATCGTGGGCGTCATCTCCCTCACCGGCCTGGGCCTGACCCTTTCCAGCGCACTGGTGGATCTGGCCGGGGGCTCGCTGTTCCTCCTCCTGCTGTACACCGCCATTGCTTGCGTCATCCTGGGCATGGGTCTTCCGGTCACGGCCTGCTATATCATTCTGGCTGTGCTTGCGGCCCCGGCCATTGTCAAGCTGGGCGTCCCCGCTATTGCCGCGCACCTGTTTGTCATGTATTACGGCGTTTTGTCCAACATTACCCCGCCGGTAGCCCTGGCATCCTATGTAGCAGCCGGAATCTCCAAGTCCAAACCGCTGTCGGTAGCGGTCACCTCCTGTAAAATGGGCATTGTCCTGTTTGTCCTTCCGTTCATGTTTGTCTATCAGCCGGTGCTGATTCTTCAGAACGTGCAGGCGGTGGAACTGGTCATTGCACTTGTAACCAGCGTGCTGGGCGTCATCTCCATCTCCGGAGGGTTCCAAAAATATTTGCTGCGGACCGCCACAGTTCTGGAGAGCATCCTGCTGATTGCCGGCGGATTCCTGATGCTCTATCCGGAGCACATTACCGACCTTTTCGGGATCGCCATGGTGGCGCTGGTCTTCCTTCTCCAGTGGAGGAGCCGGCGCGTCCCCACCAACAATACTGTGAATTGAGGGGTTATTATGAAATTTGAAGCCATCCGCGTGGAAATTGAAAAAAATATTGCCGTGATTACCATCGACAAACCCCCGGTCAACGCCATGGGGTCCGATGAGTATGGCGAACTGTATGAGGCGCTCTACAAGCTGAGCAAGGACCCGGAGGTCCGGGTGCTGATCCTCACTGCCGCCGGGGAGAAAATTTTTGTGGGCGGCTCCGATGTCAAAGAATTCATGAAGCTGGACGGCGAGAGCGGCCCGCTGTATACCGCCCGAAACAATGGCGTGCGCGCTTATTTGTACAACTATCCCAAGCCGGTGATCTGCGCCCTGAATGGGTCTGCCTTCGGCGGCGGCGCGGGATTGGCCATCTGCGCCGATATCCGGCTGTCCGTGCCGGAAGCCAAGTTTAATCTTGGCGAGATCAATATGGGCACCCTGGGCCTGACCCAGCACATGATCGCCCGCTGTTTCAACGGCTCCGCCCGGAAGATGATCTACACCGGGGAACGAATCACCGCCGAAGACGCGCTGCGCATCGGCTTTGTGGACGAAATCGTTCCCCGCGAGGAGCTGATGAACCGCGCCCGCCAATTGGCGGAGGAAATCGCCGCCAAATCTCCCCTGGCCGTTCGCTACGCCAAGCAGTGCGTCATTGAAGCGGAGAAAAACCGCCTCTCCGGCATTCCCTTTGAGGCGGAGTGCATCGGCAAACTGTGGGCCACGGAAGACCAGAAGGAGGCTACCTCCGCTTTCCTGGAGAAGCGGGCGCCAAACTTCCAGGGGAAATAACGGAGGCTGCTGTGAATAAGATCATGTCTTTGGAAGATGCTGTGGCCTCCTTTGTCCACGACGGAGACAGCCTCTGCATCGGTGGATGCACCACCAACCGCAAGCCCTACGCCCTGGTCCGGGAAATCATCCGTCAGGGCCGCAAAAATCTCTATCTCCATGGCGCGGCCTCAGGCGGCGACGCCGACATGCTCATCGGCGCAGACTGCTGCACCGCCTACATCAACTCCTACTGCGCGAACTCCGGTTATTCCAACGTCTCCCGCCGCTACCGCAAGTATGTGGAAGAAGGCCGTATCCTGCTGGAGGACTACTCTTTGGACATTCACGCCGCGCTGTATCACGCGGCCGCGCTGGGCTTCCCTTTCATTGCCGTAAAGCACATGCTGGGCAGCGACCTCACCGAAAAAGTGGGCATCAGCGAAGAGGTCCGGGCCCAGCATCCCAAGCTGCCGCCTCAAAAGTGCATGATTGCAGATAACCCCTTCCATCCCGGGGACAAGCTTTGCTATATCCCCGTTCCGGACATCGACGTGGCCCTGATCCACGTACAGAAAGCCGCGCCGGACGGCACCTGCCGCATTGAGGGCGCAGTGTTCAACGACCTGGATATGGCCCTTGGAAGCCGCCGGGTCATCGTCAGCTGTGAGGAGATCGTCACCAATGAGGAGATCCGGCGGGAACCGGGTCTGAACCAGATCTCCTGCATCATTCCAGACGCCATCGTGCTGGCCCCCTACGGCGCCCACCCCTCCCAGGTCTGCAACTATTACGACTATGACCGGGCTTATTTGAAATATTATGACCGCGTCGGCCGGGAGGACGGGCTCTTTGAGGAATATCTGGACGAATGGGTACGTGGGCCGGCGGACCACTACGCGTATTTGGAAAAGCTGGGGGTCAAACGGCTGATGGACCTGCGGGTCCGCCCCGGCATGAATATCGCCATTCCAGCGGAGACAGGAGGGACCAGGGTATGACCTACACAAACAAGGAGATGCAGGTGGTCATGATCGCCCGGCAGATTCAGGACGGACAGCGGGTGATCGTCGGAACCGGACTGCCTTTGATCGGCGCGTCCCTGGCCAAGCGCACATACTCCCCCAACTGCTGCCTTCTGGTGGAAAGCGGCATGGTGGACGGGCAGCCTATGGAGGCTCCCACCAGTGTGGCGGACCTGCGCTTTTCTCAGGGCGCCTCCACACTGGGAGAAACCTTCCGCTACTTTGGCCTGCAAAACAACTCCCTGCGCAAGAAAATGATGGACATCGGCTTTTTGGGCGGCGCTCAGGTGGACCCTTATGGAAATCTGAACTCCACCTCCATCGGCAATTACCACCATCCCTCCGCCCGGTTTTCCGGCAGCGGCGGAGCCAACGGCATCGCCACCTTTGTCGATACCGTTTTGATGATGCAGCATCAAAAGCGCCGCTTTGTGGAAAAAGTGGACTACCTCACCAGTCCGGGCTGGATTGACGGGCCGGACGGGCGGGCAAAGAAGGGCCTTCCGGCCGACCGCGGCCCCCGGGCCGTCATCACCAATCTGGGACTGATGCGTTTTGACGAAGAAACCCGGCGCATGTATGTGGCGGAGTATTTTCCAGGCGTCACCACGAAAGAAATTCAGGAGAACACCGGCTTTGAAATTGACGTGTCCCGGGCGGTAGAGTCCATTCCGCCGGAGCCGGAGTGCTTGGAAATCCTGCGCACGCAGCTGGACCCCGACCGGGTCTATATCGGAAAGGAATAGCTCCTGCCGTTCCAGAGAAGGTTTCTTCTGCTTTATCACATAAAAGGAAGAGAGGCGCTGCAATCATGAACGAATATTCTATGCCCCACTATTTCCAGCATTTCCCTCAAATTGGCGAAGAGCTCTTCGCCGTGGATGAGGAGAACGCCCAGGCTCTCAAGGCGGCAGAGAAGGAAATTTCCCGCCGCATTGCCGCTGTCCTGGACGCCGGGAAACCCACCGAAGCGCTGAATACCTCCGGCCAGCTCTGTGCCATGCAGCGGATTGAAAAGCTGATTGACGCGGGCACTTGGCTGCCCCTTAACAGCCTGTTCAATCCCCAGGACAATGCCAACGGCTCCACCAACATTATTAAGGGCCTGGCCCAAGTCAATGGGAAGTGGGTTTTGATCGTAGCTTCCGACAACAAAAAAATGGCCGGCGCCTGGGTGCCCGGTCAGGCGGAAAATCTGCTGCGGGCTTCAGACACCGCCAAGCGGCTGAGAATTCCCCTGATTTATCTGCTGAACTGCTCCGGCGTGAAGATGGACGAGCAGGAGAAAGTCTATCCCAACCGCCGGGGAGGCGGAACCCCCTTCTACCGCAACGCAGAGCTGAACCAGATGGGTATTCCGGTCATTGTGGGCATCTATGGCACCAACCCCGCCGGCGGAGGCTATCACTCCATCAGCCCCACCGTGCTGATCGCCCACAAGGACGCCAACATGGCGGTTGGCGGCGCGGGCATCGTGGGCGGTATGTCTCCCACGGGGCACGTGGATCAAGAAGCCGCCCAGGCGATGATTGATGCCCAGAAAGCCCTGCGCAGGAGCGTCCCCGGCACGGTTTCCATTCATCACGACGAAACCGGTTTTATGCGGGAGGTCTATGACACCGAGGAAGAAGTACTGCAAGCCATCCGCAAGTACGTGGGCTACAGCCCGGCATTCAATCCTGAGTTCTTCCGGGTGGATACCCCAAAAGAGCCGGCCTATCCCGGAGAGGACCTCTATTCCCTGTTGTCCGCCAATCAAAAGCGGCCCTATGAAATACGCGATGTCATTGCCCGGCTGGTGGATGCCTCCGCCTTTATGGAATATAAAAAAGGCTATGGCCCGGAGATCATCACCGGCGTCGCCAAAATTGACGGCCTGCCGGTGGGCATCGTAGCCAATGTCCAGGGTTTCTTCCTGGATTATCCCGAATACCGGACCGACTCCCTGGGCGTGGGCGGCAAGCTGTACCGCCAGGGACTAATTAAAATGAGTGAGTTTGTGACGCTGTGCGCCCGAGACCGCCTTCCCATGATCTGGCTTCAGGACACCAGCGGAATTGATGTGGGCAACGAGGCGGAACGGGCGGAACTGCTGGGACTGGGACAGAGCCTGATTTACTCGATTCAAAACTCCGACCTTCCCATGTTGGAAATCACCCTGCGCAAGGGCAGCGCCGCAGCTCATTACGTCCTGGGCGGCCCCCAGGGCAATGACACCAACGCCTTCTCCCTAGGCACGGTTGCTACGGAAATCTATGTAATGCACGGCGAAACCGCCGCTTCCGCCATGTACGCCCGAAAGCTGGTGAAGGATCAGGCCGCCGGTGCGGATCTCCAGCCCACTATCGACAAAATGAACCAGCTGATCGCCGACTACGCCGCCAAATCCCGGGCAGACTACTGTGCCAAGGCCGGTTTAGTAGACGAAGTGGTGCGGATGGACGGCCTGCGGGCATACCTCCGGGCCTTCACCGCCGCAGCCTACCAGAATCCCAAAACCATCTGCCCCCATCATCAGATGATTCTGCCCCGGGTCATCGCCGATTACGACCGTCTGCACCCCGCTGTGGAAGAGGATGCGTTATGAACGTACTGCTATACGCGCTGCTGACTTATCTGGCAACCGCCATCATCTCTTTTGCCGTGGTTGGCGTTATCGTATTGGTCAATAAACTCTGTTCAGCACCGAAGGAGAAATCGTCATGACGGAACTGCTCGCTCAACTGTTCCCCGGGATCAGCACTTTCTTCGCCATGGAACCTGCCGTCGCCATCGCCCGCATCGTGCTGATTGTCCTGGGCTTCTTCCTGGCGTATTTTGGATTTAAGCGCACGCTGGAGCCGCTTATCATGGTCCCCATGGGCATTGCCATGATGTCCGTCAACGCCGGAATGCTGTTTCTCAGCGCCGGGACGGTGGGGAACATGTTTGTGGACCCATTGATTTCCGACGCGGTAGAGCTGGTCAACATCATGCAGATCAACTTCCTCCAGCCCATTTACAATCTGACCTTCTCCAACGGTCTAATCGCCTGCTTGGTATTTATGGGCATTGGCGCCCGCAGTGAAATCAGCTACCTCCTGGCCAAGCCCTGGAGCTCCATTGTGATCGCCATCTGTGCGGAATTGGGCACCTTTGCCACACTGGTCATAGGTGTTTGGGCTTTCGGTCTGGCACCCCAGGCCGCGGCGGCCGTCGCCACGATCGGCGGCGCGGACGGTCCTATGGTGCTGTTTACTTCCCTGATGCTGGCGCCGGAGCTTTTCGTCCCCATCTCCATCATTGCATATTTGTATCTCAGCCTGACCTACGGCGGATATCCGTTCCTCATCAAGGCGATCATCCCCAAGAAGTACCGGGGCATCGACATGTATGTGGAAGTGCCGGAGGTTTCCCAGAAATCCAAATTCATCTTTATCGTTGTCACCTGTTTCCTTCTCTGCCTGCTGCTGCCGGTGGCCGCGCCGCTGATCTTTTCCTTCTTCATCGGCATGGCGGTGAAGGAAGCTGAGATTAACAAGTACACGGAGCTGCTGGAAGAGGGGCTGTCCTACTTCGCCACGTTTTTCCTGGGGGTAATTCTGGGAGTGCTCTGCGAGGCGTCCACCATTTTGAATCCCACGGTTTTGGTTATCCTGGTATTGGGAATCCTGGCTCTGGCGATCTCTGCCATAGGCGGACTTTTGGGCGGGCTACTGATGTATTGGATTCACAAGCGCCGGGGAGAGGACTTCAATCCGGTGATCGGCGTTGCGGGCGTTTCCTGCGTCCCCTCCACCGCCAAGCTGGCTCAGCACGCGGCCATGGATGAAAACCCCTTCGCCATGATCCTGCCGGTGGCCATGGGGGCCAATATCTCCGGCGTCATCACCTCAGCCATTGCGGCCGGTATCTTTGTAAGCACCATTCACCTCATCGGTTAAGCCGGCGGTTTCCTGCAAACACATCTGTTTATTACTTCCGAGCTAAAAGCTCGGAAGTAATAGGCGCCACGTGTTGCGGCTGCCGCCGCTTGCGGCGGCGCGCAAAACGGCTGAAATCAAATCTATTATTTCGAATTTTAAATTCGGAAATAATAATTACGGCTGTAAGCCGAAAAAAGGAGTAATAGCGTATGGAAATTAAAGCAAGAATTCCCGGTACGGTGGTTGCCGTCAATGTTCAGGTGGGCGACAGCGTAAAAACGAGGGCAGTTCTGGGCGTTATGGAGGCCATGAAAATGGAGCAGCCCATCGCCTGCCCTGTAGACGGCACGGTTAAAGAGATTCGGGTAAACGTCGGAGACAAGGTCAAGCCCGGCGCGGTATTGATGGTTGTCGAGTAAGCGGGCATCTATAGGTTTTGCGGAAAAGCGGATGGTCAGATTTGAACCATCCGCTTTTCCGCAGTCAATAGGTAAAAAATTGGGGGAATTCCGTACGGCGGGCTCTATTGGGAAGAAGAATCTGCCGGTCAGGCCGGGCCGTTATTTGAACTTTTCACAGAAGGAAGCGTCGAGCCGCCGTAAGGCATCGCCAGCACCGTAGCGCCGGGACCGAGTTTCCGGGCTGCCGCATCATAGGCCTCTTGGGGCGTGTGATATGGTTCCATAAAAAGCTGCCTTACCAGGGCGTCTTCTAGATCCGAAACCAGGAAAATCGAGGCGTTCTCCAGCACCATGGCAATCGCCGCAGCCTTGTGTCCGCCCAGCCGAAACTCTCTTTGAATGCGTTCGATTAGAGAATGGGCCGTTGGCGCAGAGGTCATCCACTCCGAAAAAACCGTCTCTCCCAGTCCTTCCTTGCAAGAGCCCATCAGTACCACCACGCCGCCGGGCTTCACCGCGTGCCCGGCATTGTCCAGAGCCTTTTGCGTCTGGTAGAGGTTCAGGTCCTTGGGAGCGCCTCCCTGAGACACCAGGACGATATCCGCCTTTTGGGCAATGGGCTTGCGGTACAGGGTATCTAAGAACGCACAGCCGTCCCTGTGCGCCTTGATCATATCCCCCGCCGCGGCGTAAAGGATCTCCTTATGGGCGTCCAGCACCACATTGAGAATAAAGTCCACCCCTACCATCGCAGCCGCTTCTTCCAAATCCTCCCGCACCGGATTGCCCTCCAGCCTGCCGGCGCATGCTTCCGGACAGACCATACGGCTGTGGTTGGCCTGGATTGCCCCGCGGGTGGATACGCCGGGCATGATCGCCTTGGCTCCGCCGGAATACCCGGCAAAATAGTGATATTCAATGTTGCCCAGGCAGATGCGCCGGTCCGCTTCCGCCACACGGCGGTCAATATCCACCGGTGTGCCCCTTTTTGTAGTCCCCAGATGTACGCAGTCCGCCGGGTTGGAATCGACACAGCGGATTTCCCGCCAGGCCCGCTCTCCCGCCAGCCGCCGCTTTTCCTCATCGGTTTGGGCCCGGTGGCTGCCCAGGGCAAACACCAGCGTAATGTCTTCCGGGGAAACCCCCGCAGCGTATAACTCCTCCAGCAATGCCGGCATAACCTCCCAGGTAGGCATGGGACGGGTGATGTCGCTGGTGACAACGGCTATTTTCTCCCCAGGCCGGATGATCTCCCCCAGGCAGGGAGTGCCGATGGGGTTTTTCAAAGCAAAGCGTATGGCGTCTGCCCCGGTGTGTGCAGACCGGACCTTGTTGGGTTCCAGAACGTCCAAAAGATTTCCGGACGGCACTTGTATCGTTTCTGTACGGGCGCCGATTTTAAAGGCCAGCGTTTTTTTATCCATTGCGGTTGCTCCATTTCTTTATTTCCGCACTCAGGCGGTATACCAGAGGACATGCGGCAAAACGATTCACTCGCAGATCCGCCAGAGAGAGATTTCAAACTCCATCGTCTGTTTTAAAACCGGCGGGAGGCCGGAATGAGGCGGATTTTTCTGACGGGCAAGGCGATTTGGCGCAGGAGCCCTGACGGATTTCAAGTCAACTCAACGCCGTCCTGGCAGGAAAAGGCACTCTGGGACGGCGTTTTGACGGTTTTAAAACAGACTCCAGAGCTCCGGCAATTCATACTGCCGGAGCCTTTCTCTTTGTCCGCGGAACACACGCCTATGTTCCGCCAGAGACAGCGATTCATTTCAAAAGCCCCACAGCGCTCACTGTTTATTCCGTTGTCTCCCGCAAGACCCGCCACAGGGATGAACGGCTTATGCCGAGTCTTTTGGCAATCATCTCGTTGTTGTACTGTAGATAATATTTAATGTCCCCCACGGCGGCCCGCAGCGCTTCAAGCTTCGGCTTCCCGTCCGAGAGACAAGGATGCTTTCGCACAAGCTCCTGGTACAGCTGGTCTTCCCCTATGGCCTGGATCAGCATGCTTTGCACCGTGTACGGCGTAATCTTTGCTCCGTCATTCAGCGTCATGGCAAACCGGCCGGCTACGGCTTCCAGCTCCGAAGTGCTCCCGGGCCAGCTGTATAGCTTGAGGACATCCACAGCCTTTTTATATTCTGAAATGTGAAAATCCCGTTCGTACAGATTGGACAGCGCATTGTAAAAAAGGACCGGCAGGTCCTCTCCGCGCTCGCTCAAAAACGGAAGGTCAATCCGCAGTGTGCATAGGCGCTGCAACAGGTCGCGGCGAATCTTTCCCTCTGCTAGAGGCTGATCAAAGATGGAAATGAACCGGACATTTACCTTAACGGGCTGATACCCTCCGGTGGGAATGATCTGATTGTGGGCCAGGACATCCAGCAGGATATCCTGCACCGCCGGGCAGGCATCCTGTACGTTTTTCAAAACCAGCGTTCCGTTGTTCGCCAGTTCAATCAGGCCGGTGTGGGGAGCACAGATATCGCTGCTGCCCAAGAGATGCCGCCCCGCGTCACTGGCAGATATCTGCGGAAGATTCACCATAATCAGCGGCTGCTGGGCACGCGGGCCGCCTGTATGGATACATTCTGCGAAAATCTGCCGGTGTGCGCTGACGTCTCCCACAAGTCCAAGGGGAAGGGGAGAGGAGGCATATTTTTTCCCCAGGGACACCGCACGCTGCATGCTGTCTGAAACCGCTACCAACTCTCTCCACTTTCCGGCGCCGGAGGCGGTTCCCGGCACAGTCTTCCCCGCAAGCCTGGTATTGTCCACGCGCAGGCTGGTAATCACGCCGATATCTTGTCCTCTCGCCACAAGGCGGTTTTGCTGGCACCGGAACCGAACGCCGTTAAGGATTTTATAGGTTTCAAGATTTTGCAGCCCTTTTTCCAAAAAAACAGCGGGGGATAGGTTCGCGGCAATATCGGAGAGGAGGCGTCCCCTGGCAAAATTAGCGGATACATTCAGGTGGTTTCTGGCAAGCTGATTGATCGAAGTAATCCGGCCTTCTTCATTTGTGACAATAATACCGATCGGCAAATTCCCAATCAGCGCCTGGCTGATGGCCCGATACCGCTGCTCCTTCCGCAGCTCCACCGCCAAATGCCGGGCCTTGACAAAGGAGCGCCTGACCGTTTCCTTCCCCGCATAGACAAGTACGCTTTTTTTGTGATGTTCCGCGGCGTAGCTGCACGCCTGAGACGCGCCGACAATGACATCGTAAGCAGAGTCGCGGATCAGATCAAATAGTTCGGCCGTCTCCTCATAAGGCAGAATCTCCGCCGGAATGCCGGACAGCTCCACCAGCAGGTTTAAATCCGGTTCCCTGGAAAACCGGTGCCAGGCAATCGCGATCCGGCTGCCAAGGCTTCCGGCTTTTTTCAGAGCGGTCAAATAGTCCACATCCCGGACAAAAACTTCCTGTAAATGCGCTTGAGAGTGCCTGGAAATCATCGCCGCATTGGCACTTCCGGCAATAAATACTTCAAACCCTTTGGTCGTCATTTGACTTACCAGTTCTGTCGCATGATCCGACAGGCAGTCTACTACCTCGATTTCACAGTCGTCGAAAGAAAGCTCCTGTACCACCTGCTGCGCCAGAACGGTCAGCTGTCCATACCCAAGAAAGCAGAGCTTATACGGTAACGCCATGCCAGGTCTCCCTTCCATAATGCGAATTCCCTGAAATCCATCTATATCATCATATTTAGTTTATCATATACAAAAAGCGGCCTTTCTTCCATAGTCATAAAATTTCCGTAAAAATTGAGCTGAAATGTCGCAAGCCGGCAAATGCTTCCGCCATATGAAACACCTGAATACAAATATCCCGCTATTTTTTTGACTATTGAAACAATTTTTCCTTGGTTCTACAATTTTAATTGCACATATTGCACAGGAGAAAGCCCAATATCGGAAAAGGGGGAATGTTTCTATGGGCATGGGATTGTTGGACGGTGTGGTGGTCCTGGACTTAACAAGAGTTCTGGCCGGACCCTATTGCGGAGCGCTGATGGCGGATATGGGGGCCACAGTCTACAAGATCGAGCAGCCAGGACGCGGCGATGACAGCCGCTCCATGGGACCTTTTCAAAATGGTGAAAGTGTGTATTACATCAACTGCAACCGCGGCAAGCTGGGCTGTACGCTGAACCTGAAGGCGCCGGAGGGCAAAAAGCTTTTTCTGGAGCTGGTGAAAAAAGCGGATATCCTGCTGGAGAGCTACCGGCCCGGAACCATGGAAAAACTGGGCCTGGGGTATGAGACGCTGAAAGAGGCAAATCCGGGCCTGATTTACGGTTCCATTTCGGGTTACGGCCATACCGGCCCTTACAGCAAACGGGCAGGCTACGATATTATCGGGCAGGCGGCAGGCGGGCTGATGAGCACCACCGGCTGGCCCGGCGGTTCTCCCACCAGAACGGGAACTCCCATGGGGGATGTTCTCGGCGGACTGAGTCTGGCAATCGGCGTACTGGCGGCACTGAACAACAAGCATGCCACTGGAGAAGGGGAAAAGGTAGACATTTCCCTGGTGGATTCCGTGGTGTCGGCTATGATGAACATTAACATGATCTACTTTGCCGAAGGACGCATCCCCCAGCGGATTGGCAACCGCTACGAATCCACCTATCCCTATGATTCCTTCAAAACCAAGGACGGCGATGTAATCATCGGCGCCGGCAATGACAAGCTGTACCGGCTGCTGTGCCAGGAGATGGGCCGGGAAGACCTGTTGGAGGACCCCCGCTTCCGTACCGTGTCGGACCGGGTGGCCAACCATGAGGCCATGAAGGAATACGTTGAAGCGTGGACCCTGGAGCAGACGGTGGACGAGGTGGCGGACCGCCTGAACAAAATCGGCGTTCCCTCCTCTCCCATCAACACCATTGACCGGGTGGCCCGGGACCCTCAGATCGCCGGTGCGAGAAAGATGTTCGTGGATGTGGAGCACCCTGTTGCGGGAAAGGTCACCGTGACCAACAACCAGCTGAAATTCACGCATCGTGAGGCTGCGCCCCAGGCCAGCGCGCCTCTTCTGGGCCAGCATAACGAAGACGTCTACTGCGGTCTGCTGAAACTGGACAAGGCGGAGCTGGACCGTCTGAAGGCCGAAGGCACAATTTGAGGGGTATATGATGAATCGACAAGTGGAAATTATTGAAGTCGGACCGCGGGACGGATTCCAGAATCTCAAGGAATACATTCCGGCGGCAGAGAAGATTCGGATCATTGAAGAGCTGATCGGCGCAGGCGTCCGGCACATGCAAATCACCAGTTTTGTAAGCCCCGCCGCCATTCCGCAGCTGCGGGATGGGAGGGAGGTGGCTGCCGCGGTGCTGGAAAAGCACCCGGACCTGGACCTGTTCGCGCTGGTCCCCAACTTCCGCGGCGCGCAGAATGCCTGGGAAACAGGACTGCGCAAAGTAACCAATGTAATTTCGCTCAGCTCCGCTCACAATATGGCCAACATCCGCAGAACTCACGACCAGAGCTTTGCGGAGCTGGAGAAGATCACCGCCGCACTGCCGGAGCTGAATGCGTGCCTGGATATCGCCACGGCCTTTGGCTGTCCCTTCCAGGGAAAACAGCGGGAGGTGGAACCGCTCCT
This sequence comes from uncultured Oscillibacter sp., assembly GCA_910578935.1. Classification (GTDB taxonomy): domain Bacteria; phylum Bacillota; class Clostridia; order Oscillospirales; family Oscillospiraceae; genus Oscillibacter. The sequence goes on from CAJTSM010000022.1 coordinate 20,984, forward strand.
GGCCTTTGAAAGGCGGGCATATGATCTGGGTGTTCGGACCTTCAATCTCTGCGATACGGTCGGCATGGCGGACCCCCGGCAGGTGCGGGAGTTTATCACTGCCACCCGGGAGACATTCCCAGACGTGCGGATCGAAATTCACATTCACGACACCAGGGGCCTTGGCGTTGCCTGTACGCTGGCAGGCATTGAGGCCGGCGCAGACGGCGTACAGTCCACTCTGGGCGGTTTGGGCGGCTGTCCTTTCGCCCCCGGTGCGTCGGGCAATACCTCCACGGAGGACCTTGTGTTTATGCTTGAGGAAATGGGCTATGACACCGGCATTGACTTCCGGAAAATTCTCTCGGCGGCAAAACGGGAATTTAAATGCATTGATGGAAATTACTCCGGCGCGAATATCCGCGTGGCAAATACCATAGACGAGCTTGCGGAAGCGCCCTGCATTCATTAAAGGAGGCTGTTATGAATTTTGCAGTTATTTCGTTGCTCGTCTTGGTCTGTATCCTGGTCACCGGCTATAAGTCCAAGATCAATACCGGCCTTTTGAGCATCGCCTGCGCAATGATCCTGGGCCATCTCATCGGCATGAAGGACAAGCAGATCATTGCCGGCTTCGCTACAACGCTGTTTGTACAGCTCACCGGCGTTATGCTGCTTTTCTCCATCGCCAGTGAAAACAACGCCCTCCAGCTGATTGCCAAGCGGGCGGTGGCCATGGCGGGAAAGCGCACCAATCTGGTGCCTCTGATTGTCTATTTCGTCGCGGTATTCATGGCGGCCATCGGCTGTGGCTGCGTGCCGGTGATGTCCTTAATGGCGGTATTCTGCGCGGCGCTGGCGGCAGAAATGCACGTTAACCCCATTTTGCTGATTCCCATGGGCCTGCTGGGCGCTCAAGGCGGAGGCACCTCTCCGCTGACCACCACCGGTATTCTGGGCGCAACGCTGGCAGCGGAAAACGGCATTACGGAAAATGTCAGTTTCGGTCTGATGATGGGTCAGTTCCTTTGCAGTACGCTTTTCGCGCTGGTGCTGTACTTTGTGCTGAAGGGCTATAAGATCAAGGCGGAAAACCCCATTAAAATGTCTGACATCCCCAAGATGACCGGCCAGCAAAAGCTCAGCTGTGCCGCGATTCTCGTGGTTGCCGTCTGTGTTCTGGCCTTCAAGCTGGATGTGGGCCTCTGCTCTTTCGTGGCCGCCGTAGTCCTTCTGCTGCTGAAAACGGCGGACCAGAAAAAGGCGATTCAGGGCGTGCCCTGGGCCACGCTGCTGCTGGTGTGCGGCATCAACGTGCTGATGAACATTGTGATTACCGCCGGCGGCATCGACCTTTTGGCGGACACTCTGGCCTCTATAATGGGCGAGAGCACCACGATTCCTCTGATCGCCATTACGGCCGGCATTATGAGCTGGTTCAGCTCCACCTCCGGCGTAGTCATGCCGACACTGATTCCCACGATCGCTCCTCTGCTCTCCAGCATGGGCGCGACTTCCATCACCGCCACCGCCATGGTCACCGCCATTACGGCGACGGCCCATACGGCCGGCGTATCTCCCATTTCCACCGGCGGCTCTATGGGGCTGGCCTCCTACTGCTCTCAGACAGGGTGCAGTGAGGAAGAAGAGCGCAAGCTCTTTGCCAGTCTCTTCGGCGTGGCGATCCTTGGCGTGGTATTCTGTTCCATCTTTGCTTTCCTGGGCGGTTTCAGCCTCTTCGCCTGACGGAATGGGAGGTAATACTATGGGAATGACGATCAGTGAAAAAATCCTGGCTAAGGCGGCGGGACGGGAGACGCTTCACGCGGACGATATCGTTTGGGTCAATATTGACAAAGCCATGATGGACGATATCCTGGGGCCCCGGGTGGAAATCGCGGACAATTTGAAAAAGATGGGCGCAAAAGTCTGGGACCCGGACAAAGTGGTCATCATTTCAGACCACTATACTCCGCCGGCCAACATCAAGCAGGCCAATATCGTAAAGTTCACCCGGGAGTGGGCGGCGGAAAACGGCATTCGCGCCTACTATGAGTTCGCAGGTCCCTGCCATCAAGTGATGATGGACAAGGGTCACGCCCTGCCCGGCACCGTTGTGGTAGCCACCGACTCCCATACCACCACCTACGGCGCTGTGGCCTGCTTCAGCACCGGCATCGGCTCGACGGAAATGTCCGGTGTGCTGGCAACAGGGCAGACCTGGATGAAGGTCCCCCAGACAATCCACATCAACTGGAACGGCACCCTGCCCAAATTTGTTATGGCCAAGGACATCTCTCTTCGCACAATCAAGGAGCTGGGCCATGCCGGCGCCACCTATAAGGCCATGGAATACACAGGCGATACCATCCGCTCCATGATTATGGACGAGCGGATGTGCCTGACCAACATGGCGGTAGAGGCTGGAGCCAAGGCCGGCATGATCGGCTTTGACCGGATTACCGCCGGCTACCTGAAGGAGAAGTTTGGCATTACGGAAGACTTCTCGCAGTACAACTCGGATCCGGACGCGGTGTTCTGCCGGGAGCTGGACTTCCAGGCGGAGGCGTTGGTTCCGCAGGTTGCCTGCCCCCACGAAGTGGACAATGTATTTGATATCACCGATGTGGATGACGTCCAGGTAGACCAGGTATACATCGGCTCCTGCACCGGCGGACGCTATAATGACCTGAAAGCGGCGGCGGAGCTCCTGAGGGGAAAGTGTGTGGATTCCCGCATCCGGGTACTGGTTTCCCCGGCCTCCAAGGACATTTATAATCAATGCATGCGGGACGGCATCCTGGAGACGCTGTCCGACGCCGGCTGCACAATCCTTGGCTCCACCTGCGGAGCCTGCCTGGGCGTGCATTCCGGAAACATCGGTGATCAGGAGGTCTGCGTGTCCACCACCAACCGCAATTTCCTGGGACGGATGGGCAGTAAGTCCTCCGGAGTGTACCTGACTTCTCCGCTGACTGCGGCGGCAACGGCGCTGACCGGCCGGCTCACAGATCCGAGAGAGATGATGGAAGGAGCTTGAGTATATGGAACGTGGAAAAGTCTGGAAGTATAAGGACAATATCAATACGGATATCATCACGCCTCCGGAATCCATGGAATTGGATATCCAGGGAGCGGCGAAATACTGTATGAACAACCTGGACCCCACCTTTGCCAGTGGATTCCAGAAAGGAGATCTGCTTGTCTGCGAGCACAATATGGGCTCCGGTTCCAGCCGGGAAACAGCCCCTCTGTGTTTGAGAGAGCTGGGCGTGCGTATTGTAATTGCTATGGACTATGCGCGCATCTTCTACCGCAACTGTATCAACGTCGGCATTATTGCCCTGGAATGTCCGAATACGGATAAGATCAGCAAGGACGATATTCTGGAGGTGGATTACCGCTCCGGCGTTATCAAAAACGTAACAACCGGTGAAACCTACATGTGCAATCCGATCCCAGATCACATTTTCGCCATTGTGGAGCAGGGCGGATTGATCCCCTACATCACCAACAAGCTCGAAAACGCATAGGGCACGGAAGGGAGCGGCGGCGGGCAAACGGCAGCGCCGAGTTGGTCATCCCGCCGCCTCCCTGCAAAAGAGAGTCCCGGCTTTTTCCAGCGGCACTAGAGTGCGTTGCCGTTCTTGACGGGGCTAAGGCGCAGATGTGAAAAGCCGCTTCCCGCGGCCGCCGCCAAAATGCCCTTAGACGCCCGGGCGGGGCCAACGGCCGAAATCAGAAAACAGAGTACATACATCAAAACGGCCCGCCGGGATAACTCCGATGGGCCGTTTTGATGTATTCCATTTATCTCCCGGCACTTCCTGAAACAATAGTTCTCCCGCTCCAAACCCCTATAGGCCCCCTGGTTTCGAAGCGGCAATCGCTTTGAGATTCTCAATCCACTTTAATCCCAAGGGAGTGTCTTCGTATTTTCCGCTTGGCCAGGCCCTGTATGAAAAGCAGCAAGACGCCGCCCGGAGGCGCCTTTTCCACCCTGATTCAGGGCCCGCAATATTCAAACAACGCCTAAATTTATCTTCTAAATATTTCCTGATTTCTTTCATCAGATAGCAGCAGGGCATTTCTCTTTCGTTATAGGATTTGCCGTGAAAAAATTTGGTTGGCATAGGCAACGGATATATGCGCTGGTGAGGACGTTCATACCGTCCCCGCTCCGCACAGACGGCCTAAACTTTTCAAATCGTCCCAGCTGCGGCAAATTGCATAAGCCGCTTTTAAACGACAAGTTTGTACCTGCCTTTTCCGATTTTCCTGACCCGTCCGTCATCACACAACTTTTTCAATACACGCTGCAACTGCCGTCGGCTGCAGCGGAGCTGAAAAACCGCCCTTTCAATTCCGTTGATTTCGCCTGACTGGCAGATATTCTTCATATACAGCACGACCCGTTCCTCAAGAATCGCTGTAACGGGATCCACCGCGGAAAAAATTTTCAATTTATCTGCGTAAGACCGCAAAAGCATATGGAGAAAGCGCAGGTCATGTTCGAGTTGCCCGCGGTATTCTTTCGTGGACAATGCCAGGCAGACCGTTGGCGTTTTTACTTCTGTAAAAAGCGGAGTGATCCCTTGGTCGGGAAATTCCAGGTCCCCAATGAGTGCGGGGCTTTCAACCTCATTGACTGGAGAAAGGCTTCCGTCCTCACGGATTCCGTAAATCTGGACCGTCCCCTCAATCAGGAATAAAATTTTATCCATCCGCTGATCCGGAACGGTGATATACTCGCCTTTTTCATAGCGGTAGGCGTGAAAGGTTACATTCGGAGTGTCAAAATAACCGCGGATATTTCCTTTTCCAATCCAGTGCTCGATTTGCGTCTTATCATGGATCTCTTCCAACGGTTCCACCTCACTTTGCAAGCCCTATTGTGCCACATGGCACAGAAAAAATCAATCAATCCTGCTATGATCGGGTCAAACGTGTGAAGTGAGGTAAACACATGGAACCAGAAGTTTTTCAGGAATCCAAAATATCAAAGGCGTATATCCGCTTATCCATGCCCCTTGTCTTCAGCATGGTAGTCACTCTGATCTACAATTTGGCAGATACCTATTTTGTGGCCCGGACCAATGACACTCAGATTGTGGCGGGGGTTTCCCTGGGTATGCCGGTATTTACCCTGCTTATGGCCATCGGAAATATTTTCGGACAGGGCGGAGGTTCTTTGATCTCCCGCCTGCTGGGGCAGACGGATAAACAGGGCGTCCGCCATGTCAGTGCGTTCTGCTTTTACGCGACGGCATTGACCGGTGTTGTCATTGCCGCTGTTATGATGGTCTTTCGTGTGCCGCTTTTGTGTGTAATTGGGGCCGATCTGGAAACCTTTGCCCATGCCTCCAACTACTATACCTATTTGGCGATTGGCGCGCCAATTATTATGCTTTCCTTCATCCACTCAAATTTGCTGCGTTCTGAGGGGATGTCAAAAGAATCGATGGCCGGAACCGTCGCCGGGGCGCTGATCAATATTATTTTAGACCCTATTTTTATCTCTTTTTTAGCCCTGGGAGCCAGCGGCGCCGCCATTGCCACCGTAATCGGGTATCTGTTTTCCGACGTTTTCTTTGTCGTGACCGTTGCGAAAAAAAGCAAACTATTATCCATAAATCCCAGAGAGGTAAAAATATCCGCAGCGCATATGGGACAGATCTTCGGAATTGGCATTCCCGCCTCTATTACAAACCTGATGCAGAGCGTAAGCGTCGTTCTGATGAATCAGTTTCTGCTGCCTTTCGGCAACGACAAGATTGCCGCAATGGGGATTGTTTTGAAAATAAATATGATCGCCTTGCTGCTTCTCATAAGTTTTGCCTTTGGCGGGCAGCCTCTTTTCGGATATTACTATGGCTCCGGAGATAAAAAGCGGCTGTCCGAACTGCTCCATTTTTGTCTGTGGTTTATTGGCTTCACCGCCGTTTTCTTAACTGCAATCGTCTTTCTGGCCGCTCCTTTTTTGATGAAATGCTTTATGAAAAATGAGAGTATTATCAGCGATGGGACGATCATGCTCCGGTGGCAGGTCATTACTATGGTACTTGTGGGTTTTATCCTGTTGATGACCATCATCTGTCAATCTATGGGGAAAGTAGCCGGCTCGTTTATTCTCTCCAGCAGCCGGCAGGGAACCGTTTTCCTGGTCGTCCTTGTCGCCGCATACAACATTCTGGGATACATGGGAATCATCTTATCTCAGGCAATCGCGGATATTTTGACCGCAATGATTGCAGCTGCGCTGTTCAAACGTCAGCTGTACAAAGAATTTCATTAGAGCTGTGTACACACAGAGGGACCGAACGGCGAAAACAGGTGGAATTTCTAAAAATGGCGGGCCGGACAAAGGCAGACTGAAAAGCAGAGATATTTTATCCAAATCTAAATGCGAAACTTGAAATCATCTGTGGGACCGCATCCCAAGAAAACGGCCCTGAACACAACCGTTTTTCCAACGGGCAGAACAACAAGGTCTTTGAATATCAATGTCTTGGCCGATTATCTGCCGGATCGCTAATTCAACGAACAGGGGCCGCACAAGTGCTGGCAGCGGCACAGTTCTATTCCCTCTATCAAATTCGCAGATCCGAAGAGGACCTGTCTGCTTTTCAAGCAGGCTGGTCTTCCTTCGCAAGGGAGATATTATTTTGGGGGAGGTTTCATGTAAGTAATCCGGCGCTGGAGCCGTTGCATTTTCGCTTCCACTTCCAAAGACATAACTGTCACCTGAGCCGCTTTAGCCACCAGAGTCTCATATCTCTGGGATTTGGGGGAGTATGTGAACATTCCGGCGTTCGGCAGCTTCGAACCCTCTATGTTCCTGGGCATGGGCTTGGCGGACAAGATTGGCACCGTCACCGTTGTGAAAAACGTGGTTTCCCTGATGGAAGGGAATGCGACAAAGGCTTCCTTCGGCAGGCGTGTCTGCTGTGTTTGTTTTGTGGATATCCCGGTGCTGGATTTGCGGCAGCATGGTAAAGCCGCCGCTTTGGTCCGGGAGCCCTTGAACACGTCCGGGGAGGATGGAGCACAGGCGGTTTCCTTGGGACGCACGGCTATGATCAACGCGGCGGAGGATGTACAGGCCTCCCTGGCCGCTCCTACAGCCGGATTGCCGCAGCAGTTGGTGAACATGCCGTCACAGCCCTTGTCCCCCTCTTCCTTGCCCAGCCGGAGAAGTTCCGGACTGCATAGCGTTCCATACATGGCGTTCCCGCCTTAACCCGGGAGGTGCTGAACTCCGTGTCCAGGGAAAAATACTTCCGAATGCAGTCAAGCATCTCCGGGAGTGCAGCCGCTTGAAGAAGCGGCGTTTATGCGCCAACGGGAATCCGTCAGAAAGAGTCAGGAGGATTATTTGCCGAACAAAATTTTCAAAGAGCAAACCGCTGCGATCGCTTCGGCCAGGGCACTCCTCTTTTTATAACAGCAGCGGGGCCCGAAAATTCAGGCCCCGCTGTTCATTCACATTTTAGCCGTTGCGTTTTAAGATTCTTACTCTGCTTTTTTCTTACACAAAACAGGATAGAGGACCAGATAGAGAACGCAGGCAATGACGATGGCGTTTAAGGTCGGAATCAGGAAGGAGGGGAGCAGCAGAGCGAACAGGGCCCCGGCCAGCCAGGCAATTAACCCGGCCAGGTTCACACCCTCTGTCGGTGTCCAGTCCTTGGGGTCACCTTTGTGCCGGACGAAGTAGTCCATGATTACCACGCCTGCCACAGGAGGGATGCCAACGGATAGGACATTGAGGAAGCTATTGAAATAGTTGGTAATTCCAAACACAGCCAGGAGCGTACCTACGATACCTGACAGCAACGTCATCATCATCCGCTTGTCGTCCTTGGCCCCGGTGAGGCTGAGGAGTGCGAAGCCCGCAGAGTAAGCGTTAGAAACATTTGTAGTCCATGTAGCCAGCACTAGGATCAGCAAACCCAAGATCGGGCTTCCGATGCTGGAGAGCATCGTGACGATGCTGCCGGTGTCCATGCCCAGAACACCGGAGTGGATTGCCAGAACGCCGCCGGCCAGGAGCGTACCCACTCCCATGGGGATAACGCCCACGATACTGGAGATGATGACGTCACGGCGGCTTTTGCAGTACCGGGTCGTGTCACCTGAGAGGACGCTTCCCGAAGCAAAGCCCCCTACCGCAGAACCGATCGCAATGACCATTGGAGTTTTTACGGCCGGTGCATAGTTATGGATGGCCTGGACGGAATCAGGGTCCCGGAAAACTACGATCATGGCGTAAACAAGGATGATAATCAGCGCAGGAACGGAAATCATATTCAACCATTTGATCATATTGATTCCAATCACAGCCGTGATGCACATCACCAGCCCCCACAAAATGGTAGACACCATGCCCGAAAGGGGAATCCCAAAGGTATTTAGAATAGCGGCAAAAGCCTCGCCGCACACGACTGCCTGGAATCCAAACCAGCAGATAAAGCAAAAAGCAATGATAGCTGCGATCACATAGCTGGAGCCTTTTTTTCCAAACGCGCCGGAGGCGGCCACGACCGTGGGAATGCCCAGATCGGAAGACTGAATGCTCAGCAGAATCATCATGACCACACAGATGCCGTATCCAGTCAGCATGGCCATGAACGCCTCAAAGAAGGTCAGCCCCATCGTGATCCCGCCGCCCACCATCAAAGCGGGGACGCAGCAGACAGAGCCCGCCCAGATAAACGCAATCTCCCACCAGTGCTTTTTATCTTCCTGCCTGACTTCACTCAAGCCAGAAGTTTCAATTGTCTTTTTTGCCATATCAGAATTTCTCCCTCTCAAAATGGTATATTAGTCTTAAAGCCTGACAGCGGGCCCAATCTCACAATAGCCAATCTGTTTAAGAATGTTGGCCCAGCAATCGTAACCTGCTGGTTTGCTCCACCACTGCTGGGGAGCGGGGACTCCTAACAGCAAAACATGCTGGCCAACCGCCGTGTCGGCATTGGAAAGAGGTTCCATCGTCTCCAAATTCACTAAAATAATCAGCTCAGGCACCACCAGCAGAGCCTCTTTCTGGGGTCCCCAGATAATCATATTCTCATTTTTGAAATCAACCTGGAATATGTTCCTGCCGCCAATTTCCGTAATCTCCGTCTTTCCATAGTCGAAGCCGTCTTCGACCTTAACATCTATGTTGGTAATTTCGCCCTCAGTGAACACTTTTGCCGCAACGCCCAGGTTCCGCAGTCTTTCCACCAGCTCGTTCGAATTCGCCGGTTTTTTGAGGAAGATTCTTCCCACCTCCATGGACAGGCTGAGCTGCCCAAGGACAGAAACCATTCTGTGCATATTCTGGTTCATCAACCACGCGGAGAATCCAACGCCTCCATAAGCAGTAGACACCGTTCTGGCAAGCGTTTCACAGGCGGCATTGTCTTGAACATTCTTGGGAAGGCCAACCGTAATGTCTCCAGCCTGATTCGACAGGATCAAGGGCGGAAGCGGAATGTCGTAAACGGGATTCAGGCCCGTGTTAAGTTCCGGCACCGCCCGGCCGTTGGCGTCTAAATCCAAAATCGGGAGGCCTAATTTGGCCGCAGCATAAATGGGGACCATTGTATTGAAGCCACCCTGTTCGCCAGAATAAATACAGGAGACTTCTCGCTTTTGCAGAGATCTGGCAATGGAAATCATACCTTCAACCGCACTGACCGCCAGCGGGCCAAAGTTAAGATCCTTCATTGCGATGGGTGATCCCAAACCCGCGACCATTGTAGACCATGAACCGGACGGCATTTCACCGATTTCCAGCATTTCAACTTTAACAGACTCACCCAGCTCATTCAGCAAAGCCAGGCCGCCAGAAATTGAGCCGCCGCCACCTGCGCCGTAAAACGTTGCGCCGTAAATCAATGCTTGCAGTCTTTCAAAATCTAAAACCACAGCCATTTCAGGAACCTCCTCTAAGTTTATTACAGAATTCAATCTGCCTTTTAAATTATAAAAGATTGGAAAGAACTTGTATTTATTTCTTTGGACAAAAAGAAAACGCTTCATTTATCCATTTGGACAACCAAATTTGAGTCTCTAATTTCTACATCTTAAAATTTGTGTTTTTCTTTGACAGCGGCAAAAAATAGTCCTATAATTCCAGATTAACAAAGCGCTCCTCAAAACCTTTTCCGCAATTTGAGGTCCGCCGAATTTGGGAGGGATGGAAGTGGGCCTGACCGTATCGGATGTTATGAAACTTCCTTCTATGGTGGGAGCCGAGGTAATTGCGGGCCACGCCGGCCTCTCCAACCCCGTCGAATCCATTTCCGTATTGGAGTACGGCGCGACTACCGCTATCCTGGATCAGCTGTTCCGAAACAATATTTTTTCAGGAAATGAACTGGTGGTCACCGCCTTCGCCAATATCCGGGACGATGTAAATGCACAGTGCGACAATATCCGGCGTTACCACGCCGTCGGCTCCGTGGGAGTCATTGTGTACTATGTGGGCATCATCATGCCGGAGATCAACCAAAGGCTGATTGATGTATGTGACGAGCTGGGTTTCGTCTTAATCTCCATGCCGCCCATGAAAATGGACCTGAGATACAGCGAGGTCCTGACAGAGGTCCTGTTTTCCATTTTCCGGGAACAGCAAAAGGAGCGGTTTTTTGTCAGCTCGATTCTGGACCGGCTCTCCGGCCTTCCGCCGGAGCAGCGCAATATGAGCACGCTCCTGCATATGCTGAGCGAACACTTGCGTGCCTCCGTTATCCTGACGGACCGAAAGGGGAAATTAGACACTGCGGTCTTTTGGCCCCGGATCATGGCCGACGTTGTTTCAGATAACGTGCCCGACTGGATCAAAAAGGTGGCGGGCAGCAACAAGTTTTCCGTTCCTCTTGAGGATAAAACCGGCTGGCTGTACCGCTGCCCCACCCTGCTGAGTGATTCGGATGATCTTCAACTCTACCTTTTGAAATTCGACGAACTGCTGACAGACGACATTCTGTGGCAGGCCAGCGAATTGATCCGTCTGTTTATCCATATCTGGAACAAAAATCACGGGAAGTTTGTGACGGCAGAGCTAATCCGGGCTATTATCAACGGGAATCAGATTCAAATGAACCGTCTTGCAGAAGTGTTTCATATTCAAGTCAAGGACCTGGACCAGATGTGGATATTCCTGCCGAAATCTGAACAAAACGGTTACGATGAAAAGCTGTTGCAGCGTTGTACGGACTGTCTCTCCCGCAGCTCGACCGTCTTTTTAATCAGTTATTACGAGGAAAACCTGATTGCCTTCGCGCATGGGTCTTCCACAGCATCCCAGCGCGAAAGCGTTGAGCAGGACTTGGTCCAGTGCATGACAGACCTAAAAGCCCCTTATGAAATTGTCTGCTGCAATTGCCTGGATACCATTACTGAGGTACAAAACGCATACCTGAACAGCACACAGCATTTTGATGTCGCCCGAAAGGTATATCCTCAAAAAAGGATTCTTCACATGAGCGATATACTGTTTGCGATGACCTGCAAGCAAATCATTGACACGCCCGCGGCTTTGGACCAGTACTGGCCCATCCTTGCGCATTTAAAAAAGGCAAGCCCGGAAATCGTCTCCACGGTATCCGCATATCTGTTGGACGCCGACTCCAATATGGCGAAAACGGCTAAGCTGCAATTCGTACATCTGAACACAATCAAATACCGGCTCCGCAGCGCGCAGGACCTCCTGGGATACGCGCCCTCTCAAATGCCGGACGCGTATCCGCTTTACATCGCAGTGGCGCTTATGCGCATACTGGATAAATAAGTAAACTGAACGCCTCTCCGATTAGCCCTTCGGGCCAAACGGAGAGGCTCTTTTTTGTCCAAACAGATAAATACATTTTCGACAAAAGCGACTATACTCATAGCTGACAGTTTTGATATTCTGCACAAATTCGATTGAATTTAAGATGTATAATCATTAATTTATCTGCATACCGGGTTTGTTCATTCGGCCATTTTCGATCCGGGTCAGGGTCGTGAAGGGATAATCTTTATTCAACAGGAGGTCACACTATGAGAAAGCTGCACAAACAGGACATTACCGAAATTCTGTATGGCGCAACCCTGCTGGGCGCCGGCGGCGGCGGTTCCCTTTCCCAGGGACTCGGCATGCTGGAGCACCTGGATCAGAACGGCGAGAACATTGAGCTGGATCTGCTGGACCTGGCGGAGATCGGCGACAACGAATATGCGGCAATGGTGGCCGGCCTGGGCTCCCCTGTTGCTATGCTGGACCCGGATATGCCCATGTTCGGCCCCGACGCTGTCCACGCTTTCCGGGCGTTCCAAAAGGCGTTCATCAGCGAGGGCAAGGACTGCAAGTATCTCTACTCCGGCGAGATGGGCGGCTTCAACACCTTCGTCCCCATGCTGGTGGCCATTCTCTCCGATCAGGACCCCGCCAAGCGCATTAAGTTCCTGGATGTGGATTCCAATGGCCGGGCCGTTCCCGAACTGAATACCACGCTGAACAGCTATTACGATCATCCCCCCACGCCCATGGGCCTGGGCAGCCTCAACGGCGACGAAATCGCCGTGTATCCTATCAACGACAAGTCCGGCGAGCAGATTGCCCGGCAGATGTGCATGCTGTACAAAATGCGGATTGGCTTTGCCACCTGGGGCATGAACAAGGCCGAGATGCAAGAAGCCCTGGACGTGGGCTGCGTCACCAAAGCGCAAAACATTGGCAAGGCGTTCTTCGCGGCCAAAGCCAACGGCACGGATCTGATGGACGAGCTGAAAAAGGTGATGGAGGTACGGGAGTTCTGCCGCGGCACGATCGAGAAACTGGACATCAAGGCGGAAGGCGGCTTCGACTTTGGAACCACCGTGGTCAAGGGCGAGGATGGTCACAAGTATTACATTGACTTCAAAAACGAGAACCTGATTCTACGTGACGAGGCCGGCAAGACCTGCCTGACCGCCCCTGAAGGCATTGGTTTGGTGGATTTGGATACCTTGATGCCCCTGACCAACGCCGACACCAAGGAAGGCCTGCGCATTCTGGTCACGATGACTCCCGCCCATCCCAACTGGTGGAACGAGGACCACAAGGCTTACACCTGCTGGCTACCCGAGCTGGAGCGGGTGGGCATGAAGGGCGCGCAGGTCCGCTATTGATCCGTTTTCCGGCAGAAATCTTTTCTGTGAGCGGCCCCCGGCGTTTGCCGGGGGTACGCGAATCGTAGAACGAAAGGAGACAACGCCATGAGCGTTTTATCCCACCTGGAGCCTCAGAATGTGTTCTCCTATTTTGAGACGATCTGCGGCATCCCCCACGGCTCCGGGAACACCGGCGCCATCGTAGACTACTGCGTCCGCTTCGCGGAGGAACGGGGATTATCCTGGTACCGGGACAAGGCTGATAACCTGGTAATCCGCAAGCCGGCCAGCCCCGGCTATGAGCAGGCGGAAACCATAATCTTACAGGGCCACACCGATATGGTGTGCGAGAAGGACCCCGGCCTGGATTTCGATTTCACGAAGGACGGCATCAAACTGATTGTGGACGGCGACACCCTCCGGGCCGGCGGCACCACATTAGGCGGCGACAACGGCATTGCCGTAGCCATGTGCCTGGCAATTCTCGATGACAAGGATCTGCCCCATCCGCCTCTGGAGGTTCTGCTGACCGCCGATGAAGAGATCGGGATGCTGGGCGCTTTCGCTTTTGACTGTTCTCAGCTCAGCGGGCATAAGCTCATCAATCTGGACTCTGAATACGAGGGCGTGCTGATGTGCAGCTGCGCCGGAGGCGCGAACGCCTATTCCAAGCTTCCCGTCTGCCGGGAAGAACAGGAACTGACCCTGGTGGACCTGAAGATTTCCGGCCTGACCAGCGGGCATTCCGGCGTGGAGATCAACAAGGGCCGGGCCAACTCCAACGTTCTGATGGGGCGTCTTCTTCAAGGGCTGCTGGCAAAGGGCGGCTTCCGCCTGGTCAAGCTGGAGGGCGGAAGCCGGGAGACAGCCATTGCCTCTCAGACCTCCGCCGTGATCGGTATTGCCGGAAATGCCGCCGCAGCCGTGGCGGAAACGGAGCGCTGGGCGGGCATTTTGAAAAAGGAGTACGCCGCCACGGAGCCCGGCATGTCGGTTTCCGCTAAGGTTGGAACCACAGCCAAAACCGCGGCGCTGACTGCCGCCGATACGGAAAAAGTTCTGCGGGTACTGCTGGCGTTGCCCGACAGCGTGCAGGCCATGAGCGTGGATATGCCCGGTCTGGTGCAGACCTCTTTAAATTTCGGTATCCTGCGGTTGGACGAGACGGAGCTGTTCCTGGCCAACACGGTCCGCAGCTCCATGACCACACAAAAGGAGTGGGTCCTGGAGCGGGTGGCCGCCATTGTAGCGCTGGCCGGAGGAACCACGGAGTTTTCCGGCAGCTATCCCGGCTGGTCCTATAACCCTCATTCTGTGGTTAAGGACACCATTGTCCGCGTATACAAAGAGCTTTTCCACAAGGACGCTTCCGTGGAAGCGGTTCACGCCGGAATTGAGTGCGGCCTGTTCGCCGACAGCATCCCTGACCTGGACTGCGTATCCATCGGTCCGGAGATGGCCGACGTACATACTCCCAGAGAGCACTTGAGCATCTCTTCTTCCGCGCGGACGTACCAGCTCCTGTGCGAGGTTCTCAAGCAAAGCAAATAAACTGTCCCCATCGGTACATCATGGCCGGTAGAGCAGCGGCAACTAAATCACATGATAAATGGACTTGCTCTTTCGGCCGCCAGGCTGAAAGAGCAAGTCCTCTTTTGGCGTTTAAAGTAAACTTATAGAAGGGAAGGTCTGAAACCTTGGAAAAGATACTCATGTCCGGCAACGAAGCCATTGCCCGTGGAGCGTATGAAGCCGGGGTGCGGGTGTGTTCCGCCTATCCGGGCACGCCCAGCACGGAAATTTTTGAGAACCTGCCCCAATACGCAGAGTCGCTGTACTGCGAATGGGCCCCCAATGAGAAGGTGGCGACGGAAACGGCCTACGGCGCATCTATCGCCGGGGTGCGGAGTCTCTGCGCTATGAAGCATGTGGGGATCAATGTAGCGGCAGACCCCATTTTTACCGCCGCCTACAACGGCGTTGGCAAAGGCTATGTCATTGTGGCGGCGGACGACCCCAGTATGCACTCCTCCCAGAACGAACAGGACAGCCGCCTTTATGCCAAGGCCGCCCGGATCGCCCTGATAGAACCGTCCGATTCCCAGGAGTGCTTAAATTTCATGAAAGAGGCTTATCACATCTCCGAGGAATTTGACATGCCGGTGTTGTTTCGCGTCACCACCCGGGTTTCCCACTCCAAAAGTCTGGTTGCCACCGGCCAGCGGGAAGAAACCAGTGTGACGCCCTACCAAAAAAACGCCCGGAAATATGTCTCCGTCCCCGCCAACGCCTATCAAAATCACCCTAAGGTAGAGGAAAATCTTCGGCGGCTGGCGGAATACGGGGAAGTCTGCGTCCTGAACCAGATGGAACTCCGAGGAAACAAAATTGGAGTTATCACAGCCTCCGTAGCCTACCAGTACGCCAGGGATGCTTTCCCTGAGGATACCTCCTTCTTAAAACTGGGGTTGACCTACCCCCTGCCTATGAAGCTCATCCGGGACTTTGCCTCCAAAGTGGAAACTCTTTACGTCATTGAGGAACTGGAGCCTTTCATGGAGGAGCAGATTAAAGCCGCCGGAATCCCTTGCGCGGGCAAGGAACTCACCGGCCGGCTCTACGAGCTGAATCCCCAGCTCCTGGCAGAACGTATTTTCAAAACCCCCGCCCCCAGGACGGACGTGGGCGTTCAGGCGGTTTCCCGTCCCCCGGCGCTGTGTCCCGGCTGTCCCCACCGCGGTTTTTTCTACATCATGTCCAAGGGGAAGGACTACGTGGTCACCGGCGATATCGGCTGTTATACCCTGGGCGCGGCCGCGCCCCTCAGCGCCTTGGATACCTGCGTATGTATGGGCGGCGGTTTTTCCGTAGGCATGGGCATGGCCAAGGCCTTTGCGGCCACGGGACAGAAAAAGAAGGTATTTGGCGTTATGGGGGACTCCACCTTCTTCCACAGCGGCATGACCGGCGCGGCGGAAATCCTCTATAACAAGGGAAACGTTATCCCCGTGGTGCTGGACAACTCCATCACCGGCATGACCGGGCACCAGGAAAACCCCGGCAGCGGCTATACCCTCCAGGGAGAAATCGCCGCCGCCATTAAGATTGAAAACGTCCTCCGGGCCCTGGGCTATCAGAACATCTTCATCGCGGACCCCCTGGACTTATTCGCCATGCAGAAGGCTGTGGACGGCGCTCTAGCATCGGAGGTTCCCGCGGCCATCATCACCCGCCACCCCTGCCTCCTAATCAAGCGCATTCCCCATGACACCGGGCTGTGCGCGGCAGACCAGGAAAAGTGCATCGGGTGCAAGAAGTGTCTGAAGGTGGGCTGTCCCGCCGTCTCTATGCGGGAGGGCCGGTGCCAGATCGACGCCACGCAATGCGTAGGCTGCACAGTCTGCGCCCAAGTCTGCCCCGTGGGGGCGATTTCCAGAAAGGAGACGAAATAATGGAACGGCAGAGCGCTTTACTGGTTGGTGTCGGCGGCCAGGGGGCCATCCTGGCCGCCAAGATCCTGGTGGCCGGACTGATGGAGGCAGGCTATGACGTGAAAATGTCCGAGGTCCACGGCATGAGCCAACGGGGCGGCAGCGTCTCCACCCAGGTCCACTGGGGCGAGAAGGTTTACTCCCCCGTCATCGGTCCCGGCGCGGCGGACATTCTGGTGGCCTTTGAGAAAATGGAGGCGGTGCGGTACGCCGAGTTCCTCAAACCCGGCGGTGTGGCCGTCATCAACGACTACGAGCTGCCCTCCTCCACCATCGCGGCGGGCCTTTGCGCGTACCCCGCCGGGTGCCTGGAGGCCATGGAGGCCCACTTCCGCTGCATAACCCTGGACGCGGCGGCGGAGGCGATGAGGCTGGGCAGCGCCAAGTGCATGAACGTGGTGCTCTTTGGCGCCATGGCCAAGACCCTGAAGCTGGACCACATCGACTGGGAGGCCGTGATTTCCAAAGTGGTCCCCCGGAGGTTCCTGGAACTGAACCTGGCCGCCTACCGGGCGGGCCGGGCTGCGGTGAAATAAGGAGGACGGCCATGTTACAGGACCTATACCGGCAGAAATTGCGCACCCCGGACCAGGCGGTCCAGGCAGTGAAAAGCGGGGATTGGGTGGACTACACCTCCAACGTCTGCTTTCCGCCCCTTCTGGACGCTGCCCTGGCCAAGCGCCGGGACGAGCTGACCGGCGTGAAAATCCGGGGCAACCTGCTCTTCGGTCCCATTCAAGTGGTGGAGTGCGACCCCAGCCGGGAGCATTTTCTCTACAACTCCTGGCACTGCTCCGCTTACGAGCGGAAACTCTGCGACCGGGATTTGTGCAACTACATCCCTATGATCTTCCGCAACGTGGTGCCCTACTACCGTCACTTCCTGACGGTGAACGTGGCCATGATGTGCGTCCCGCCCATGGACAGGCACGGCTACTTCAACCTCTCCTGCGCCACAGGCATCGCCCGGGGCATCCTTGAGAAGGCGGATATCGTCATCCTGGAGGTCAACGAGCATCTGCCCCACATTCTGGGCGGCTTCGACGAGTTTATCCATCTCTCGGAGGTGGACTATGTGGTGGAGGGTCCCCACGCCCCGCTGCCCCAGTTCCCGGTGACGAAAGCCACGGAGGAAGACCGGAAAATCGCGGAGCAGATCGTCCCCTTCGTCCGGGATGGGTCCACCCTCCAGTTAGGCATCGGCGCTATGCCCAATGTGGTGGGCGCTTTACTGGCCCAGTCGGATTTGAAGGATTTGGGCATGCACACGGAGCTTTGCGGCGACGCCTATTTCGAACTCTACAAAGCCGGGAAGCTGACCAACGCCCGGAAAACCATTCACCGAAACAAGGGCATGACAGGCATTGTCTTCGGCTCTCAGGACCTCTACGACTGGGTGGACCACAACCCCTTCGTGACCGTGGCTCCCCTGGAATACGTGAACGCCCCGGAAACCATCGCTCAGCTGGACGACATGATCTCCATTAACAGCTGCATCGCCGTGGACCTCTACGGGCAGACCTGCGCCGAGAGCGCCGGTCTGCGGCATATCAGCGGCACGGGAGGCCAATTGGACTATCTTACCGGCGCGGCCATGTCCCGGGGTGGAAAGGCGTTCATCTGCATGACCTCCTCCTTCGTGGACAAGGGCGGCGTCCGCCATTCCCGCATCCTGCCCCACTTCGCCGGGGACATCATCACCGGACCCCGGAGCCAGGCCTATTACATCGTTACAGAGTACGGCGCGGTGAACCTGGTGGGCCGGTCCACCTGGGAGCGGGCGGAGCTATTGGTTTCCATTGCCCACCCCGATTTCCGGGACGAGCTCATTGCCGCCGCCCGGGAACAGAGAATCTGGCGGCGGTCCAACAAACGCTAAGGAGGCGAAAAAATGGTCAATCAATACATGCTGGCCCTGGGCCAAACCCGTTCTTGTATTCGAGAGCTGTTCGAGTACGGCATCCGGCAAAAAGCCGCCGGGGAGACTGTCTACGACTTTTCCATCGGCAACCCTTCCATCCCAGCGCCGCCGGAGGTCAATGAGTCGTTTGTATCAATCCTCCAAAATACAGACAGCCTTTCGGTCCATGGCTACACCCAGGCTCCTGGAGCCATGGACGCCCGGCAGGCCGTGGCGGAGGAGCTGAACAGCCGTTACGGCTCCAATCTCCGGTGGGAGAGCATCTTTTTCACCTGCGGCGCGGCTCCCGCCCTGACGTCCGTCGTCCGGGCCCTGGCGGTGGAAGGGGCGGAGGTCCTGGCCATCGCGCCTTATTTCGCCGAGTACCGCCCCTTTGTGGAGGGCAACGGAGCCGCCTTCGTCCCTGTTCCCGCCGACAGAGAAAAATTTCAGATCGACTGCGCCGCCCTGGAAGAGCGGGTCACGGCCCACACCCAGGCGGTGATCGTCAATTCCCCCAACAATCCCTCCGGCGTCGTCTACACCCGGCCCACTCTGGAGAAATTGGCGGAGGTTCTGACCCGGAAGAGCCGGGAGTTTGGGCATCCCATCTACATCATCTCCGACGAACCTTACCGGGAGCTGGTATACGACGGAGCCGAGGTCCCTTTCCTTCCGGATCTCTATCCCAACACCGTCATCTGCTACTCCTACTCCAAGTCCCTCTCCATGCCCGGCGAGCGCATCGGTTATGTCTGCGTCCCCGACCGGGCAGCGGACAGCAAGCTCCTGTTCGCCGCGGCGGCGGGGGCTGCCAGGTCCCTGGGCCATGTGTGCGCCCCCTCCCTCCAGCAGAGGGTGGTGGCCGCCTGCGCCGCTTCCCGGCCCGATCTGGAAGCCTATGACCGCAACCGCGTGGCCCTCTATGACGCGCTGACCTCCTACGGCTATCAGTGCGTGAGGCCCAACGGCGCGTTCTACCTCTTTGTGAAGGCCCCGGGCGGGGATGCCCAGGCCTTCTCCAACCGGGCCAAGGAGCGGAACCTCCTGGTGGTCCCCGGCGGCGATTTCGGCTGCCCCGACTACTTCCGGGCCAGCACCTGTGTATCTCACGAAATGCTCCTGCGAAGCCTGCCGGTCTTCAAGGAACTAATCAAAGAATATCAATAGGAGGACACCGGTCTTTCCAGAGCCATCGAGCATGGGAAGAGCCGGCACGCGGGTGAGCCGGAGTCCGTCCATACGGTGGAAGAAGCCGTACTTATGTGCCGATTGTATCTGCCGAACTGCTGTCCGCATTTTTGAGGATTGCTATCATAATTCAGCAATTTACCGCCGGATTTAGGGGCTGTTTGAAAAATGCCAAAACACCCAATTGGCGGATATTTTTCCGCTGACGCTTCGTTGATTTCCCTTGAAATCCGCCAGGATTCCTGCGGAAAATCGCCTTGCCCAGCGAAAAAATCTCTCGCCGTTGGGCATTCCGCTATTTTTTAAACAGCCCCTAATTGCCGCCCCGGTTCCTGGAAAATTTCTATCCGCCTATTTTGAGAGCCGCATATTCGGCGCCCAATTTCTTACGCAGCTTTTTACCCTTCCGCTTTTCCGAAAAGGTATGTGCAATATCTTCCTGTCTCTGACCTTTGGCAGCGGCACAATTGCTCCGGCGTTCCCGCAAACAATAGTTCTCCTCCCTGGTTTCCGCCGCCGGGGCCCATGTCAATCACCCAATCCGCAGCGGCAATCAGCTCCGGCCGGTGCTCCACGATCACTACGGTGTTTCCCCGCACCACCAAGCGGCGCAGCAGCTTCAGCAGTCTTTCCACGTCCCGGCTGTGAAGGCCGGCGGCGGGCTCGTCCAGCACATAGATATTCCCGGTCTTTTGCAGCTCGCTTGCCAGCTTCAGCCGCTGGATTTCGCCGCCGGAGAGGGTACTGGTGGGCTGACCCAGGGTCATATAGCCCAGGCCCACTTCCTGGAGCGCCGTCAGCGGCCTCCGAATCTTTGGCTGCGTAAACCAGTCCAGCGCCTGGTCGATGGTCAGGGACATGACCTGCTCGATATTTTTGCCCTGATAGATATATCCCAGTGCCGCCGGATTGTATCTCCGGCCGCCGCATTCCTCACAGCGGATCGCGACCGGGTCGGCAAAGGCCACGTCCGGTGTGATTTCCCCCTTGCCCTTGCAGACAGGACAAGCGCCTTTGGAGTTGAAGCTGAACCACTGGACTCCCACGCCATTTTCTTTGGCGAAGAGCCTTCGTATCTCGTCCATGACTCCGGTATAGGTGGCTGGCGTGGACCGGCTGGATACGCCGGCCGGCTTTTGGTCGATGACTATGGCCTCCGGGTGCCGGGCGACAAACTCGCCGCAGATCAGGCTGCTCTTGCCTGATCCCGCCACACCGGTGACGGCGGTGAGGACGCCCTTGGGGACCGTCGTGGAAATATCTTTGAGATTGTGTAGCCTGGCGTGTTCGATCGCATAGCCTTCTGTCCAAGGCTTGGGCGCGGGATTGGGAACGGGTTTTTCCCGCATGGCGGAGGCGGTAAGGGTCCCGGCGGTTTTCAAGCCCTCCAGATTCCCCTGGTAGACGATCTCGCCGCCCTGGCTCCCCGCCAGGGGGCCCAGCTCGATCACGTGGTCCGCCAGCTCCAGTATTTGGCGGCTGTGCTCCACCACCAGCACCGTGTTATGCCGGTTCCGAAGGTCCAGCAGCAGCTCCCCAATCCGGTGGGCGTCCGAGGGATGAAGTCCCGCCGTGGGTTCATCAAAAATATAGGTGATGTTACTGAGGCTGCTGCCCAGGTGGCGGACCATTTTCAGCCGCTGGGCCTCACCGCCGGAGAGCGTGTCCGTCCGGCGGTCCAGGCTCAAATAGCCCAGGCCCACTTGGACCATATGCCGGAGACAATTTCTGATCTGTCCCGCGATGGAGCGGCCCAGAGGATCGTCGATCGCCTCCAGCACGGGCAAAAGGTCGCTAACCTGCATCGCATAATAGTCGGAGATGCTATAGCCGTTGATTTTCGAGGCCAGCGCTTTGGGATTCAGTCCGCTTCCGCCGCAGCTGGAGCAGGGGCGGCGGCGGATGAAAGCCATAGCTTCCCTCTGGACCTCCTGTTTAAGGCCCGAGATATCCCGGTTCAGATACAGCCGGTTAAAACGGGTCACCACACCTTCATAGGGCAGTTTAGATACCTGTCCGGTGTTGTTCCGAAGAAAATCCATCACCAGCGGCTTGTCCGGGCCAATGCGCAGGGCTCTCCACTCCTCCTGGGTGAAATCCCGGAGTTTTTTATCTGCCGGGTAGTGTAGTCGTCAGCATGCTGTTTGGCGGGGTACAGGGCATGGCGGCTGCCGACACAGTGGCGATCAGTTCCATTCTGATCCCCGCCATGAACGAAGAAGGCTATGAGCCGTCTTTTTCTACGGCCATTACCGTAGGCTCCTCCACAATCGGCGCCATTATTCCGCCCAGCATGCTGTTCATTATGTTCGGCTGCACCACCAATGTATCCATCTCCAAGATCTTTATTGGCGGCGTGATTCCCGGTATTTTGCTGGGGCTGTTTCAAATGGCTTATATCCTTTACCTGTCCAAAAGCAAAAAGCACCGGGACAAGATTCCCAACGGCACAAAACTGACGGTGAAAGAAAGCCTGCATTATCTGCTGTCCGGCCTGCCCACACTGGTCCTTCCTGTCATAATCATGGTGGGTATTTGCACCGGTATCGTTACAACGACGGAATCTGCCGTACTGGCGGTAGTCTATGCCATGGGTTATGTGCTGATTTCTGGTGAGATGACCGTCAAGCAGATGTGGGAATGCTTCAAAAAAAGCGTCCGGACCATTGGCGGCTGCATGATTATTTTGTCCACGGCCAGTTTGTTTGGGTATATCATGACAGCTGAAATGATCCCTCAAAAAATTATCGCCGCTATGCTGCGCATTTCCAATGATCCGACGGTCTGCGTTTTGATGATCTGCGTGTTCCTGCTGATTGTGGGCACTTTTATGGATCCCACACCGGCAACCCTGATTTTGGCGCCGATCCTGCTCCCAGTTATGTCGGGATTCGGGATGTCTCCTGTCCATGTGGCCGTTACCGTCTGCTTCGCGTTGACCATTGGCGTCATAACGCCGCCTGTTGGCTCCTGCCTGTTCCTGGCCTCCGGTATTTCAGGGCTGTCCATGGAGAAAATTTCAAAGGGCGTGCTGCCTTTGATTACGATTTCTGTTATTGAACTGCTGATCATCGCCTACGTTCCTTTTCTCACGAATTGGCTTCCCGGACTTCTGCTGGGATAAACTGTCCGGGTTGTCCGCCACACATTTATAGAGCAACTATTAAAGAGGAGCAGTAGTACGTGTTGTGTACATCTGCTTCTCTTTTTTCCCGTTCCAAAATTGCTTAAGAGGTGATTTCATGAGCTACTATGAATTTCAGACAGCCAAACGTTACGTGCAGTATCCGGGAGCGCTGCGCGAATTTGCCAGGTACGCTTGCCCCATCGGAAAAAGGCTCCTTATCATTACGGCCAGCAATACGGTCAAAGCCCGCCTTGAGAACGATATACGGGAAAGTTTTATACAGCCCTGCGCATCGTCTTTTAATAAGTCCCTGATTGATGAGAGTCCAAAGTATGCCGCATACGTATCACAGGGCTGCCGTTTCGACGCTATGAAGGGAGGAATGGAATACTCTTTTATTGACGTGCGAAACAAAGTGCTTAACGCGCAGAACGCCCAAACCCTGGCCGCGTATGTTAAAGCCCGCCAATTCGACGTGGTCGTAGGCACCGGCGGAGGCAAAGGGCTGGACTTTGCAAGAGCCGTTACCCACTTTACTCCTGTCAAAGTCATCCTGGTCCCTACAACTGCCGCGACAAATGCCAGCATATCACAGTGCAGCGTGATTTACATCGATGACGGATCAAAAATCCGAGAATACTGGCAGATGGACACGGCGCCGGAGCTCGTACTGGCGGATACGGAAATTTTACTGGATACCGCTCCCTCCATATTAGCCTCCGGCATGGGAGATATCATCAGTACTTATTACGAAGCGCTTTGCAGCGTCGCATTGACCCACAGCAAAGAAAAAAATTCCCTCCTCTCCGTAGAGGGAATTCGCCTGGCCATTGATATTGTCATGCGCTGTGGAACCGACGCCCTTTCGGCTGTCAAAACCCACAAAAGCAACCCCGCGTTTGAATGTGTGCTTTCCCTGATTCTTCACAACTGCGGGCCCTTCCGGGCAATTTGCGGACTTGGGTTCGCCCATGTTTTGGATGAAATTATGCTGTCTTTTCCTGCGGCGCACAAGGTTCCTCACGGTCTGCGCGTGGGTTTTGCGACAATTCCGATGCTTCTGTATCAAGGCGCCAGCCCCGCTGTCATTAACCGCTACCTTGCATTTTGCAGGCAAACCGGCATTCCCTCTTCTCTCGCAGAGATTGGCCTGGAGCATATTTCTTGGGACGAATGGCTGCAAGCCGCTGAAAAAACCGTCGCTGAGGGAGGCGGGATGACGTCCCTCCCTTATCCGCTTTCCGTTCAAAATATAATTCATTCCTTGAAAAGGGCAAATGCGTATATAGAGAGTCAGGTTTGCCAATCTCCCTGCCAGCCGGACAAGCCGGATGATCCGGACAGATAAAGGGGAATATTAATCGCATGTGCTGTTTTCACCCAGCATAGAGGACCTGGGCCGCAGCGCCGGACTGTCCCCATGGTAAGCAAGGCATGGAAGTATGGCAAGACCGCCTGACACTCCTTCTTTATGTACTTCTTGCAATTATGTTGGATATCTGTAATATGGCGCGGACGGACGCCGTCCTCTGCAAAATCCGACATAATGATTCTTTTCCTCCATTTCCCTGAAATCATAGAAGGACCCGCCGCACAAGCGGCAGGTCCTTCTGGTTAACATTATCTCAGCAGGAGCCGGGGGATTGATCCGCGAGACATTGTAACTGCGGCACACATCCTTAACGATCTTTTCCGCTTTTGTGATATCCACTGATTTGGGATCGAATACAACATCCTGTGCATTAAACTCACCATCTGGATAAAAATCCGCTTGATATTTGCCGTGCTCAACCAGCGAAAGCCTTTCCTGGAGATGGAGCGGCGTGTTTTCCTTTGGAAAAGGACAGCTGTCAATGAAGCACTGCGGCATAGCCGCAGTTGCTTGATATTGCAGAAAAGGTTAAACAGGTAGCCGGCGGTTAAACAAGCCGCCATATTTCCCTTCCAGGTGATAAGAGCTTCCAGAACCAACGATTACAAGAACCGGGCAGCAATTGCGGCGAGCTCGTATTGTACAGCGTTTGAAAGAAGTCCTGCCATCCATCCTATCTGTTCCCGGTAAATGGTGCATCCGTCGATTTGTCCGCCGCTGCTTTACATGAAGAAGGCCGGTCCCTGCTTGTGGGACCGGCCTTTTTCCTCCTATCAAGTATTTCAGAAACACTTGCGATAGATCGCTTCCTCGCTCTCCAGGTCGAAGGGGTAGTAAGCGTTGGTCATCAGACGCTGCTGGTTGGCCTCCACGGACTGGGGGAACTTCTTGAAGTCCTCCTCGGTAAAGCCGCAGTCGCGGAGAGGACGCAGGGGCAGGATGCGCTGGAGGAGCGCGTTCATCTCGGGGATGGCGTTCTTGGCCTCGCAGCCCAGAATCCCGGCCACCAGCTCCTTGAAGCGCATGATTTCCCCGTCGGGGTTCTTCTCATCGTAGTAGTCCATGATGGCGCCGAACAGCATGTAGTTGCTCTCGCCGTGGGCCACGTGGTAGGTGCCGCCCAGGGGGAAGCTCATGCCGTGGACAGGGCCACAGCCCGCCTTCAGGAAGGCGATGCCGGCGTAGAAACTGGCGGTGACGAACTCGTCCAGATACTCGAACCGGGCGTCCTGGCCCTTCTCGTCGATCAGCTTGAAGCCCTTCAGGATCATGTCCATGGCCTTCTCGGAGAAGAGCTCAGAGGTCATGGTCTTGCGGTGGGGGCTCAGGAAGGACTCGGTGGCGTGAACCAGCGCGTCGATGGCGGAGCAGGCGAAGGGCTTGTAAGGCAGGGTCTTGATGAGGTCCGGAATCAGGCAGACCTTGTTGGGGATGATGTCGTCGGACACCAGACCCAGCTTGGTTTCGCCACCGGTCAGCACACCGTCTTTTTCGTCCTTGACAATCGCCACGGAGATGTTCGTGCACTCAGAGCCCGTTCCGCAGGTGGTCGGGATGGCGATGACGTCCTTTTCATGCTGGACGGGGAAGCGCTTGAAGTACAGGTTGTGCACGGTGTCCGGGCGCTTGCAGCCCAGCAGCTTGCACAGGTCCATGATGGCTCCGCCGCCCACGGCGATGACCCGGTCATAGCTCTCATAGGGAATCGCGTCGTACATGGTCTGGATCATGGCCTCGCTGGGCTCGCCCGCGCCGAACTTTTCCTGGAACACGAACTGGCACTTGAGGCCCAGCTCCTTCATGAAGGGGGTGTAGATGAACTCGTTGGTCAGCACCACGTCCCGCTCGCCCAGCTTGAACTCCTCCGCCATGGCGGCGAAGGTATCGAACTTGTACACGGTGGGGGCGAAGATAATCTCCCGCTTATCGGCCATCAGAGCGGCGGAAAAAGCGTCCATTTTCTGAGCCATAATGAATCAGTCTCCTTGTTTAATATTTATAATTTCACGTCAAAATTTCGTCATTTTGCTGAGAATCAGATCAAGGTTCAAACGGAGCCCTTCTGGCATACGCGAAGAAGGGGGTGTATGCGGGGGAACCAGGGCGGGTTCCCCCTGCATGTTCAATCAGTCCCCGCCACAGTGGGGGATGCCCAAAATTACTTCCGAGAAATCGCCTTTTTGACGGCCTCGACGATGTTGGCGGCCCGGAGGCCGTAGGTGTCCATCAGGAACGCCTGGGGACCCACCTGACCGAACTCGTCCTGCACGCCCACGAATTCCTGCACCGTCGGGCAGTTCTTCGCCAGGCAGTTGGCCACAACACTGCCCAGACCGCAGCAGGTGTTGTGGTTCTCCGCCGTGACAATGGCCCCGGTTTCCTTCGCGGCTTTCAGCACCAGCTCTTCGTCCAGGGGCTTCCAGGTGAACATGTCGATCACCCGGACGTTGATCCCCTCCGCCTGGAGGGCCTCGTAGGCCTTCAGGCTCTCGTCCACCATGATGCCGGAGGTAATAATCGCGGCCTGGTCTTTGTCGCTTTCGTGGAGCACCACGCCCTTG
Organism: uncultured Oscillibacter sp.; assembly: GCA_910578935.1. Classification (GTDB taxonomy): domain Bacteria; phylum Bacillota; class Clostridia; order Oscillospirales; family Oscillospiraceae; genus Oscillibacter. Next base: position 47,733 of record CAJTSM010000022.1, read on the forward strand.
CCGATCTCAAACTCGCTGCCCTCGTCATAAACCCGAATCACGTCCTTCCGGACAAAGCGGGTGAAGCTCACGCCCTCCACGTTCACAAGGCCCCGGGTCACGCTGGCCAGC
>CAJTSM010000023.1 GCA_910578935.1 uncultured Oscillibacter sp.
CACATTGGAAGCCATATTTCACGCATTGTCCACGGATGCGGATATGGAAAACCTGAGTATAGACTCCACCTGTATCAAGGTTCACGAAAGTGCCAACGGAGGGGGAAAAAACGGCGGATAAGGCAGTTGGACGAACCAGAGGTGGGTTGAATACAAAGCTGCACGCTATTGTGGATGGACTGGGGAACCCGGTTGAATTTATGCTGTCTGCGGGGAATGACCATGATTGCGTCCATGCTGTTGAATTACTGAAAAAGGTAGAGATCAGCGGCAGTAATGTGTTAGCAGACCGTGCTTATGGGGCAAAAACGATCTGAGCGTATATCTCAGAACAGGGGGCTGCCTATGTGATCCCGCCACAAAGCAATGTTTCTAATCCATGGCCGGTAGATTGGTGGCTGTATAAAGAGCGCCATTTGGTTGAGTGCTTCTTCCAAAAGCTCAAATGGTTTCGCAGGATCGCCACCAGATATGACAAATTGGATGCCTCTTTTCTCGCTTTCGTTCACCTTGCCTCTATCGCTATTTTGTTAATTTAATACACATTCCTCTATTTTTCAAACAAGGCCTAGTACACGATATACAATGTCCTCCTTTTCGCTGGTTTGCCGTTTATCAATCTCTACGGACGCCTCCATATCGTATACATCTGCATTCGTTGCATCAAATGGATTTTCCACAACCAATTCTTTAACTTCAAGTGGAAGATCAAGGTTCATTTTTTCTGCTTTTGGAGGCTTTGGGACACCACAGGAAGTCAGCAAAAAACAAAATAAGATACTTGTAAGTAATAGTAAAGCATATCTCTTTTTCATACGGCACATCTCCTTACGTGTGAGTATATCGTGTATATATTTAGGACTAACGCCAACTGTTTTCACGGTTATAAATCACACCGGAGGCCGCTGCCGGAACATACCAGCACGGTCGTATTTTCCAGAGAAGTAATTCACACGGTTCATATAAGACAACCCTTTATCAATCCTCTCCGCATGGTAAGCTGCGACGGCAGAACTCTTCTCCAACTCCTCAAGGCGGTAGGAAGTCCCTTCTGAGGATGCCGCCTGGTCGATTTGATTGGAAATCAGATGGATCCCGGACAGAATCGCATCCATTTTCTGGTTTCCCTCTTGGATGGCGTGATAAAGTATGTACTGTCCGGCTTTGATCTCATCCAGTTTTTGCAGAATCTGATCCAGCTTCAGGATAATTTTTTCCTGCCGTTCCTCCTGCTCCAAAAGGTTATAAGCACCATCGTTTCCGAACCGCTCTCCCAGCGTGGTGCAGCGTCCGGAACAAATACATTCGTATATAGTGCACACCCTCGTAAAAGAGCGGTACTTTTCGTATATGATATTTAAAGAGTACAGATTCGACAAGGTTTGGACCATGGACTTGTTCTGCTCCTCCAGCTGCCGCAGGTTTTCCTGCAAAATTTTTTTCTGACGTTCCTCTTTCACCAAACGAGCGCTATCGCAGTCTAACGCATGTTGATACTCTTTAAAACTTTTTTCATAAGCTTTTTTCTTTGCTTTTTCCCTCCCGTTTTCATCAAGTATTTCGAGCACAACATATAAAGCGGCAAAAATTGCAACAAATCCGACTAAATACCTAAGAAATCCGACTAGAAAATTTCTCAATATCATCCATAAAATAATGGGTACGATAAACATCCCTGCATATAGTAATGAAGTAGACACTATCTCTATAACCTTAGATTTCTTAGGCGGAACGGGCTCCGCAATATATCTAGCCCTTCCTAAAAAGGAGATTTTCAGCTGCAACTCCTTTATGAGTTTTTTTGCAGAAAAACGTTCCCTTCCAGATCCACCACCATTCTAAGATACTCTTCTAAATCATGTATGTCCATCGGTGCCACCTCAAATTAGAAATCGAACCGCCCGGCCTTCGGGCCGGGCGGTTCTGCCTTTTTATATGTCTGGCATCTCAATACCAACGAACTATTAGCATTTAAATACTTTAGCAGGAGTCCTAATTATCTTTAATCCAACGCGCTGAGAGCCTATGGTCCTCATTTACTGCAATTGGGGAACTGTTAGTAATTTTAGCTCCATTATACATATACCACCCGTCAAAAGTATATCCAGGGCGTGTTGGCAAAATAGGTAACTCCTCGTAAGTTCCTCCTGCCGCTACTTGTATTTCTTCCGTAATTAAATAACCCATATTATCATAAACATTGTCTAGATACACAGTATAGTTCACTTTTTCTGTCCAATGGGCGTATAGTGTATAATTGCAGTCCTAGGCAAAATTTTCGCCCGGGGCAATATAAGTTATTTTTTCCCCACCGGATTTTTCAGTATACCAACCATTGAAGGCGTATCCATGTTTAACAGAAGGTGGTAAGCTCATCATTTTTCCGTTAACTTTTAGGGCATCTACATACCCCCCATCGCCCCCCACAGGGTCTAAAGTTACGGTAACATACCGGATTCTCCAATGGGCATATAACGTATGATCGGAATTTGTTGCTAATTGAGTTTCTGAAGTTATCTCTGTGCCTCCCGTGGGGGATGTGTACCAACCAGCGAAAGCGTACATGGGTAGGCGATGTGTGGGAACAGGAAGCGTGCCATAGACTCCATTTGCGGCAACAGACAAGGAGCCGGGAGAAGTTCTTTCATCAGTACCTGCATCAAATATAACTGTGCATTTTGAAGGTGAAGGCTCCGTTTTCCCCCTTTCTTGAGAAATGATAACTTTAGCCCATTCGCTTTGCTCCGTGTCTGCATTCGGTCTGGCGATGACAAAGGTACAATATTCTCCCGGCGCTATATTCGTAAATGTGCAGGTTTTCGACGTAGTGGAAAAGCTGCATGTGATATCTTCCCATCTCCATGGAGCCTGAACAAGATATACGTCAAATTTGGAAGCGCCCCCTGAATAATCCCAGGAAACGGTTACGGATTGTCCGTTGACCGATACAGAGGGCTTGGATGTTTTTCCAATGGAGGGTTCTGGTTTTTTTCAATCGAAGCTGACGTTGGTGAGACACTATTCCACAGATTATCACTGATTTTATACAGCGTTAAAATACAGCTGCCGTTAAAATTATCTTTATAATCTGGAGAATCATAGTTAATTTTTTCGTTATTATGCCACAGCTCTCCTGCTGAAGTAGCGTCAGAAAGCCAAATTCCGGATGAGTCGTATTTCAAAATAATCATATTATGGGTAATGCTTTCTTTTCCACTATTTGGTGAATGGCACCATAATATATCCCCGGCTTTTGCCTGATTTTGAGATGGGAATTGATAAACATTACTTGATTTACCACGCGTAGATATAGTAGTAAGCTTGCCGGAATAGTAATCATGTCCAAACACGTTTTTCCAAACATAATTGCAGAATGCAAAGCAGCCCCATGCTTTTCCACAATAACTGCTTTTAAAAGTCTTCTGCTCCGCATAATTTGTGATTGCGGTGATGACAGCTTCCGTTTGGTCAGAAGCTGCCGCTGCCTTTGTCACGGACGAAGAGAAAAGCATGCAAATAGCAAGAACGACACAAATCAGTCTTTTTTCATTTATATCTCCTTTTATGTTTTTAACACTTATCCACCAACAGCTGAACTCATGACATGATAATTGTAAAGAATTACTGCAACATCACGTCTTGGAAACGGGCTTCCGAATTTGGTACTAATATTTTCCAGAAATCCATTTTCTTCGGCAGCAAGAAGATACCCATCTGGATATCCGCCGCTTGCTTGGGCAACTTCTTCTCCGCCTACAGCACGAATGATCATTGTTATTGCCTGCTCATAAGTCACGGTTTGGGAGGGGCCAAAGGTTCCGTTTTTAAATCCCCCAACAATACCAAGTTCCGCCGCCTTATTGATATAGGTGTTTGCCCAATGATCGGCGGGTACATCGTTAAAGACATTCCCCTTTTCCAGATTTTCAGTTTCTCCCAACATGCGGCAGATGATTGCTGCCATCTGCGCCCTTGTCACCGTTTGAGCCGGATTAAAATTGCCAGCGCTGTCTCCTATAATAATGCCTTGCTCACTTACATAATCTACCGCCTCTACGTAATCTGCATCTGCGGCTACATCTGGAAAAGATGCCGCCTGCACGGAAGCAATCAACATACTCCCCGCTAAAATACCTGTCATCATGATTCTAAACTTTCTGTTCACTTCCAATCTCCTTCTTTCGTATTTTTTTAATATATAAAAATGGGTGCCTTTTACAGACGCACACCATGTATTAGCAGCGGCCCGTAACCTGTGGGGTTGCAAGCCATTTTCCCTATTGCTTTATTTTGCCTAATATGCTAAAATTTCTCTGTCAAAATAGACAAGAGTAAGGCACACTGTCCCCGAAAACGATGTCATCTTGCTCAACACCATGGCTCTTTCTGTGTGGACTGCAACCCACGCTTTACTATCCGAATATCACTCCTTGCACCATCGCTGGAACGTTCCATGGGCTACGCCCAGCTCCTTTGCCGCCGCCCTGCCGGACAGTTCGCCCCTGCGCCATGCGGCCATGATAGACGTATAGTTTTCGCTCCGTTCCTTGAACTTCCGCCCGAAGTGGACGCCTCTGGCCTTCGCCGCCGCGATTCCCTCGGCCTGCCGCTGGCGGTTGAACTCCCGCTCCGTCTGCGCCACATAACTCAGGAGCTGTAGTACAATGTCCGCAATTAATACCCCCGTGAGGTCCCGGCCCCGGCGGGTATCCAGCAGCGGCATATCCAGCACTACGATGTCGACGAGTTTCTCTTTGGTCAGCAACCGCCATTGTTCTAAAATTTCATCGTAATTGCGCCCCAGCCGGTCGATGCTCTTGATGACAAGGGTATCTCCGGCTTTCAGTTTTCGTACCAGCCGCCGGTAGCCCGGACGTTCAAAGTCCTTGCCGCTTTGCTTATCCAGAACGATGCCGCCGTCTTTGATGCCGAATTCCCTCATGGCAACCATCTGCCGGTCCTCGTTCTGCTCTTTGGTAGAAACCCGAACATATCCGTATTCCATATCGCTCCTCCTTTTTCTGATAGCTTTATTTTAAAGGAGCCATGGGTTCTCGCAATTTGAAATTATCTCAGAGAATGCGAAAGCGGCTGTTTCCACAATGGGAAAGCAGCCGCTTTGAAGGTATTCTGTTGGATTGTCTTTGGCGCCTTGTGTTTTTACCGCCTTCCCGGCGATGCATGATACCGGTTTGGATGGTCATGATACTTTCCATTATATGTTATGCACCCGCAGGGGCCGCCGCCCCGGCAGCCCCTGCGGCGCACGTCACTCAAAAATATGGCTCGCTTCAATTTCCAGACTAGGTCTGAAAGAAACAGATCCTGCGGCTCTCCGCCTTGGGGTCCCTGGAAGTGTTGACAAACTCAATATCCATCATGTCAGCCCAGTCTTTCGTCTGTTCCGCCGTCACGTCGCAGCTCAGGGCGGTATGATGGGCTCCTCTCGCCGTGATCCGGACTCCACGACGGTGGCCAGACCGGACTCTGCCTGCCACATGACCCGGGCCATGGGCAGGTCCGGCGCCGGCAGGATGGGCTCGACACACGGAGCCGTAGATGTCAAACTTTCCGACGGACAGGGCGCTGCTTCCCAGGGCCACCGCCAGGGTAGTTTTCATCTCGATATTTTCCGCGACGCGGGAGTAGTTGATGGAACCACCGCGGCTGACCAGGATGAAGTCTGCCGCCGCCACGCGCACACTTAGAATAACATAGGTGAGCAGCTTGATCTTTTAAGGGTCCAATTAAAGAATTCACGTTGATACCCACCGGCTGGGTATCAGGACCCAGGGTGGTGAATTTCAGCACCAGCCAGAACAGCATGATGACAAGGGTGGTGATAAAGGGGGTGATCTCAGGAATGCCCGGCAGAACGGTCCCCGCGTATTTGAAGGAAATGCCGTTCATGCAGTTTCCTTTACCCTCCTTTCCACATAAAGGCGCCCCTGCCGGAAGGCAGGGGCGCTCCAAATCTTATTCTCTTTTCCAGGTAGCCCCGCCTTTCACATCGGTGACCTCAATGCCCTGAGCTTTCAGTTCATCGCGGATCCGGTCCGCCTCCGCGAAGTTTTTCGCCTTCTTGGCCTCATAGCGGGCCAGGACCTTGGCGTCGATCTCCGGATCACCCTCGCCGGTAATCACATAGTCTCCGCCCCCGGTCCGGACGACCTGAGCCGCCTTCTCCCGGAGGACCGCCGCTTTCTCCAGCAGGCTCATGGACAGCACTTGGTCGAATTCCCCGATGACAGCCAGTTTGGTTGCGTCATTCGTCTTCGCCTTCAGCGCGTCAAAAACTGCTGTCACCGCCATGGAAGTGTTCAGGTCGTTTCCCACCTGCTGAAGAAATTTCTCCCGGTACTCGCCCAGCACCGCTTTGTCCACATCCCCCCCGGGGTTCAGGGCCGCAATACGGTTCAGCAGCTTACCGTACGCCGCAGAGGCGTTGTCCAGGTTCTCCCAACTGAACACCAAGGTCTTGCGGTAGTGGCTCTGGAGGCAGAACCAGCGGTAAGCCAGGGGGTCGTATCCCTTTTCCTCCAGCAATGAGACGGTCAGAAACTCCCCCTTGGATTTGGACATCTTCCCCGCCGGGTCGTTCAGGTGGTGCACGTGGAACCAGTGGGGGCACCAGGGGTGGCCCAGATAGCTCTCGGACTGGGCGATCTCGTTGGTGTGGTGGGGGAAGGCGTTGTCCACACCGCCGCAGTGAAGGTCCAGATACTCCCCGTTGTACTTCATGGAGATACCGGAACACTCGATGTGCCATCCGGGGTAGCCTATGCCCCAGGGAGAGTCCCACTTGAGGGCCTGGTCCTCAAACTTGCTCTTCGTGAACCAAAGGACGAAGTCGTTCTTATTCCGCTTGTTGGAATCCTCCTCCACGCCCTCCCGGACGCCCACGGCCAGGTCATCCTCGTCATGGTCGTTGAAAATATAGTACCGCTCCAGCTTAGAGCTGTCGAAGTATACATTTCCCCCGGCAAGATACGCATAGCCGGTGTCCACCAGCTTGGAGATGATCTTGATATACTCGTCGATGCACCCGGTGGCGGGCTGGACCACATCGGGCGTCTTGATGTTCAGCTTCCGGCAGTCGTCAAAAAAGGCGTCTGTGTAGAATTTCGCGATGTCCATCACCGTCTTGTTCTCCCGCTTGGCCCCCTTGAGCATTTTGTCCTCTCCGGTATCAGCATCACTGGAGAGGTGTCCCACGTCGGTGATGTTCATGACCCGGTTCACGTCATACCCGGCGAAGCGGAGATACTTCTCCAGCACATCCTCCATGATATAGCTTCTAAGGTTGCCGATATGGGCGAAGTGGTAAACCGTAGGCCCGCAGGTGTACATCTCTACCCGGCCGGGGGTGTGGGTCTTAAACTCTTCCTTCTTATGGGTCGCGGAATTGTAAAGATACATGGCTTCATCCTCCATTTTATGGGGCCGCCGGAGGCGGCCCTCTTTTTACCATTATGCGGGGCGCTTCTGATGGGGGCCCTTCACGGACCGCTCCAGCTCCTCCACCTGCCGGGCCAACCGCTCCAGCTCCTCCCGCACCGGGTCCTGTACGCTGATTTGGTCTACGTCGTCGGCGTAGTACACCGGGCAGCCGTCCAGCCGGACGATCCGGGCGGGAACGCCCACGGCGGTAGAGCCCGGCGGCACCTCCCGCAGCACCACCGCCCCGGCGGCGATACGGGCGTTGTCCCCCACCTTGAAGGGCCCCAGCACCCGGGCCCCGGAACCCACCATCACATGGTTTCCCAGAGTAGGATGGCGCTTCCCCTGATCCTTCCCGGTGCCCCCCAGGGTCACTCCCTGATAAAGCAGGCAGTCGTCCCCGATCTCGGCGGTTTCGCCGATAACGATGCCCATTCCGTGGTCAATGACCAGCCGCCGCCCGATGGTGGCGCCGGGGTGAATCTCAATACCGGTCCGGTTCCGGGCGTACTGGGAAATCCAGCGGGCCAGGAAATACCGGCGGCGGAGATACAGCCAGTGGGCCACCCGGTGCCACAGCAGGGCGTGGACCCCCGGGTAGAGGAGGAAAATCTCCAACTTGCTCCGGGCCGCTGGGTCCCGGCGCTGATAGGCGGCCAGAAGACCGCTCAGGCGAGTCAAATCCATCATACATCACTCCTTGCCAGGCCGGGAGAACATAAGAACGCCTCCCGTACCGAAGTACGAGAGGCGACGAATCGCGGTTCCACTCTCATTTATCACTCAAGGGGCCCTTGACGGGGACCAGGCGGAGGGATCTCCCCTCCCGCTCACGGACGCACTTCGCAGCTCCCTCCGCAGGCGCGCTTGCAGCCGGTGACGCGCCCTCTCTGTTCTTCGGGTAAGCCGTTACTCTTTCCGATCATCGCGGTATTCACTTGACTCTCTTAGTATATTAGCAAGACTTGCCCGCCGTGTCAAGTTTTTTCAGTCCTCACACTTCAGCTGGTATCCCAGCTCCTGAACCTTTTGCCGGATCTGCTCCTGGCGGACACCGGTGGAATCGTAGTCCACCGCCACGCAGCCCCGGCCGCTGAGACTGACAGAGTTTACGCCGGGCAGCATGTCCAGCCCCTGCTTCAGCAGCTTCTCGTCGTGCTTGTCCCCGGGGTTCTCCAGGGAAAAATAGGTGCTCAAACGGGCCATGAAAATCGCTCCTTCCAAACGTTTGAAGTAGTTTTCCCTGGCCGCGTTTTTTCATTCTCAGTCCTTTTCTTCCGACTTTTTCTCCAAGCGGGAAGACAGCTCATTCAGCTCCGCCCCCGTCTGGTCCAGAGCCCGGGGCAGCTGGCTGAGCGCCACCTCAATTTTCCGCAGTTCGCCGTTCACGTGCCCGGCGGTGGACTCAAAGGCGCTCATCAACCGCTGGTACTGACTCCGGAACGCCTCCACCGTCCGGCGGGTCTGGGCCGCCGCTTCCTCCTCCAAGTCGTCGGCCCGTTTCCGAGCCTCACACTCAATGGCGCCCAACCGCTCCCGGAACCGGGCGTAAGTCTCCGCGTCAGGCCGGAGGGCGTCCCGCTCGGCGGTGAGCCTGGCCACATCCTTTTCCAAGGCCCGCAGCGGTTCCAAATCCGCCCGGGCGGCGGTTTCCGTCTCCAGCCGCTCCCGGACCCGGTCCCGTTCGGCGGCCAGTTCCTCTACCTGCGCGCGGAGCGTTTCCAATTCCGCCGTCTGTTCCTCCACCTCCTTGCGGAGGGTTTCATTTTCCGTCTCCAATTCCCGCTGGATGGCGGCGGCTTTTTCCGAAGACTGCTCTAAATACCGCACCACATCCTGCTTGTCAAATCCGCCGAAAGCCACGCTTTTAAAGGAATAATTTTCCATACGGCTACCGTTCCCTCTCAAAAGTTTCCCTATAATTCTACCACAGGCCTCCGCAATTTACAAGAGGCATCCGTTTCTTCCCCTTTTTTCCCTATTTTTCTGCCGGGCCGCCGTTCTCCACTGCCCGGCATACCGCTTCAGCCGCCCGCCTCTCCTCCCGGTAGCGGCTGGGCGTACAGCCCTTCAGTGCCCGGAATGTCCGGCTGAAATAACTCATCTCCTGAAAGCCGCAGGCCGCTCCGATCGCCGCGACCGCTTCCTCCGTGGACTCCAGCAGCTCCGCCGCGCGCCGGATCCGGAGCTGCTTGACATACTGGATCGGGGCCGCGCCGATCATATTTCGAAAGCAGCGGAGGCATTCGCTCTCGCTGACAGCGGCACTCCGGGCAATTTGAGCCACCGTCAACTCCCCGCTATAGTGTTCCTCAATGTAGCGTAGCATGGCTTTGATCCGCTCCCCCTCCCGCAGGGCTTTCTCCGAAGGGGGCTTCTTCGCCGCCGGGCAGTGAGCGGAGAGAAGGAACACCAGCCGGGAAAGCCCTTCCCGGGCCTGAAACTCAAACCCCGGCTGTTCTTCCCCGCAAGCACGCCAGGCCGTCTCCATGGCCTCCAGAGCCTCCCGTTCCCAAGGGACGCCCTCCGACAGCCAGACGCACCGGTTGGCAGCGGACAACAACGGCTGTAAATAATCCTGCCAGAAGACGCTCTCCATGCTTCCTCCCACCAGACGGGGATGAAAGACCATAGAGTGAAGGTCCACCGGCTCCTCCCTCTCCCGCCGGACGTGATGAAGGGCCCCGGCAGTGACAAAGCAGCCCTCTCCCGGTCCTAGTTCCCGGCTTTCCCCTTCCACAAAAACGGTGACCCGTCCCTTCTTAACCAGGACCGTTTCCAGCTCGTCGTGCCAATGCCAGGGCACCGCGTTCACCGACTCGCTGTCGTGCCGGTAACAGGCCAGGGGAAAAGGCGGCGTGCCGTGCCGGACCAGTTCCCGGCTCTGCCGGTCGGTGATGGAATTACAGAGGCTGAAAGCCATGGCTTCCTCCATCCTGACGGTTTTATGCCAGGAATTTGGCGTTTTCTTTCTACCGTCTTCTGGTTTTTGGTGGTATCATCCTATCAGAATCCAACGAAAACCACAAGAGCAAATTCGAATTTTTTAAGAGGAGGCCGCTTATGTTCCAAATTTTAATGCTCCCTGACGCGGACAACTTTTTAAATGTGGTGGCGCACAGCCGGGGACAAGTGTTGCTCCATTTGCCGGACGGCGTCCGCTGCGATTTAAAGAAGGATCACACCGCCCGGCAAATGCTCCTGGCCATGCGCCCCAGACAGGAAGGCCTGCGGATCAGTCTCTCGGACGCCCGGGATGTGCCGGCCTTTCTCGATTTCATGATCGGCTCCGCCCGGGAACGAAACTGAGAGAAAAGAAGGCCCTTCCTCCGGGCGGCCCCTGCGGGGATTCCTTCCTTTGCCCTTTGCTCCTCTTCCCCAACCCACAGCCGCTTTGCCGGGCCGCGCGCCGGGTTTTGGGAAAAGAGCCGGCCGCTTTTCCGCGGCGGCCTCTCCTAGGCGCCGTTTGAAAATGGAGGAATGCACAGCGGTAAGGGATTTTGTCCCAAGACAAACAGGATTTTTCGCAGGAATCCTGGATGGATTTCAAGAAAAATCCGGGAAGTATTGGGACGAAAGATCTGCTGGTTGGGCATTTTGACATTTTTCAAACAAGCCTTAATCCCCCCTTTCGGGGGGATTCTTTATGTTCGCGCGCCGGCCGATTTCGTCCATTCTTTTCCCCCTTTACGGCCCTCCGCGCCGTTGACAAGCGGGGGCCCAGATGATAATATGAATTGGTATATGCAGTCCGGCGGATGGCCCGCCGGGCAGAACGAAAGAATAGGAGAGCGGTATGGCAACCAAATATGTATTTGTCACCGGCGGCGTGGTTTCGGGCCTTGGCAAGGGCATCTGCGCGGCCTCCCTGGGGCGGCTTTTGAAACAGCGGGGCGTCCGGGTGCGGAACCAGAAATTCGACCCCTACATCAATGTGGACCCCGGCACCATGAGCCCCTACCAGCACGGCGAGGTCTTCGTCACCGAGGACGGCGCGGAAACCGACCTGGACTTGGGACACTACGAGCGCTTTGTGGACGAAGACCTGTCCGGCAACAGCTCCATCTCCTCCGGCAAGATCTATTGGTCCGTGCTGAACCGGGAGCGCCGGGGAGATTATCTGGGGGCCACCGTTCAGATCATCCCCCACATTACCAATGAGATCAAAAGCCGGGTTTACGCCATGGCCAGCGAGGACGTGGACGTGGTAATCTGCGAGATCGGCGGCACCGTGGGCGATATCGAGTCCCAACCCTTCCTGGAGGCCATCCGCCAGGTCCGGGCCGAGCGGCCCCAGGGGGACGTGCTGTTCATTCACGTGCCCTTGATCGTGGAAATCCCCGGCTCCGGCGAACTGAAATCCAAACCCACCCAGCACTCCGTCAAGGAGCTCCTCTCCCTGGGCATCCAGCCGGATATCCTGGTCTGCCGCTGCGACACTCCCATTACCGCCGATGTGCGGCGGAAGATCGCCCTCTTCTGCAACGTGGAATCCGACTGTGTGATTCAAAACGCCACCGCCGAAACCCTCTACGAAGTCCCCCTTCTGATGGCCAGAGAGGGATTGGACGAGGTGGTCTGCCGGAAGCTGGGCCTTATCACCCACCAGCCGGATCTCCGGGAGTGGACCGCCATGGTCCAGCGGGAGAAGAACGCCCGCAAACATGTGGAAATCGCGCTGGTTGGCAAATACGTCCAGCTCCACGACGCTTACCTCTCCGTGGTGGAATCCCTGAACCACGCGGGCACCGCCAACGACGTGGTGGTGGACATCCGCTGGGTGAACTCCGAAACCCTGACAGAAAAAAATATAGAAGAGGAGCTGGGGGGCTGCGCCGGCATCATCGTCCCCGGCGGCTTCGGCGACCGGGGCATCGAAGGCATGATTCAGGCCGTCCGCTATGCCCGGGAGAACAAAGTCCCCTACTTCGGCGTGTGCCTGGGGATGCAGATGGCGGTTATCGAGTTCGCCCGGCATGTATTGGGCTATGCCGACGCCCACTCCTCCGAATTCTCCGAAACTACCCAGCATCCGGTCATCGCCCTGATGCCGGATCAGGTGAACGTCACCGACAAAGGCGGCACCATGCGCCTGGGCCGCTACCCCTGCGAGCTGAAGGAGGGCACGGAGAGCCGCCGTCTCTATGGCGTTGCCGAGATTTCCGAGCGCCACCGCCACCGCTTTGAGTTCAACAACGACTTCCGGGCGGAGATGGAGGCCAAGGGCCTAATCCTGGCGGGCCTGTCCCCCAGCGGGCACCTGGTGGAGATCGTGGAGCTGCCGGACCACCCCTGGTTCGTGGGCGTGCAGTTCCACCCGGAGTTCAAGAGCCGCCCCGACCGGCCCCATCCGCTGTTCTACGGATTCGTGAAGGCGTCGGCGGAGAGGACCGGAAACGAAAACTAAGGAGTCTCTTATGAAACTGAAATTCTTTGCCGCGGAGAGTGTCTCCTGACCGGGAGGCTGGCAAATCTGTACTCGCCATTCCTCCCGGAAGCTCTGGAACATCTTCAGGAGGAACACCATGAACCGTGAAAATAAACGGAAGCAATACGAAAAAGGCTACTACAAAACCCACCCCTGCACCGACGCTTTCACCTGCCGGGTCTGCGGCCGCCTGGTCACCCCGGCGGGAGCGGGCGGGGACCACCGCAACCACTGCCCCAACTGCCTTTCCAGCGTCCACCTGGACGTGGAGCCCGGTGACCGGGCGGCGGACTGCGGCGGGGTCATGGACCCCATCGCCGTGTGGGTCCGCAAGGGCGGCGAGTGGGCCGTGGTCCACCGCTGCCGCCGCTGCGGCAGTCTAAACTCCAATCGGGTGGCGGCGGACGACAACCCCATGAAGCTGATGAGCATCGCCATGAAGCCCCTGTGCGCCCCGCCCTTCCCGCTGGAGCGGATCGAGGAGATGACCGCCCTCATGGGCGGCAGCGGGTCCATGGGATAAATCAAACCGGGCGGGGGCTTCCCCGCTCAAGGGATAAAGAACAGGAGCTCCGGCTTCCCGGAGCTCCTACGGTTCCAACAATTCCTCCACCGTCACGCCCAATGCCTGGGCCAAGGCTTTCAGCTCGATGTCCGTCACAAACCGCTCCCCGCTCTCAATGCGCTGGACCGCGTTCTTGTCTACGTCCAGGCCGTTCAATTGGAGCAGGTCCGCAAGGGCCCGCTGGGACAGCTTTGGCACTTTCGTTTTGCGCAGGGCGGCTACCCAGCTTCCGCAAAGATTATACCTCCCATTCGGGGCCCGATTTTTATACATGAAAACCCCGCCCTGACCTTTAGTGATTGTCATTCGACTGCTTATTTCATTTTATGATATTAAGGGGAAACACTTGACATTCACTAAAGGTCAAAAGGAGGTTTTTTTGATGAGAGAAGAACTGCAAGTCCCGCAAGAGGACGATCTGGATTTCCAGTTGTCCGCGCGGGGGGACATGTCGGCGCTGGTCATCGGCCAGGCGGTCCTGGCCTACTTTAGAGATGCCGGGGTCTTGAAGGATATCTACGCAGCTGTGGACAGCAGGGCGGTGCGGATCGTGGAGGAAATCCAGCGCACGCTGGACGACGACACCCTGGACGACCCGGAATGCTTTCAGCGGATTGAAAAAATTCTGCGCGTGCTGGAATCAAACTGGATGTATTCTTCGCGCCACGACTGGTAGGCCGGAAGCAGGGCCTGGGGGACAGGCCGCCGAGGGCGGCGGCCCCTACAGGGTGTTCTGCCGGGAGAAGGGTGGGCCCGGAGGGACAGGCCGCCGAGGGCGGCGGCCCCTACAGGGTGTTCTGCCGGGAGAAGGATAAAAAATTGGCCCGGAGGGCCTATAGTTCCTTTTCCCTTTTGGACCGTGGACGGTCCGTTTGTCTCCGGCCTAAGAGCCGCCGCTTTGCGGCGGTTGGCCTCCGGCACGCGTCTTAGGACGCAGTCTCTTTTCCTTCTGGAAGGAAAAGAGGGGCCCCCGCCGGAGTCCAGCGAAGCGGGTCCGGTGGGGAGAGGAGGAAGAACGAAGCAGAGCGGAGCTTTCGCCGTCAGGCGGAAGCAGAGTGGGCGGAGTTTCTTCCGACGACATGGGGGGTCCAATGCACCAGCTAGCATCCTAGCTGAATCTACCCCGCCCGAATGGGCGAGTAAAGGACTGCTGCTCTATGAATCACTACCTTGCCATAGCCGCCGCCCTGGAGGCGGAAAACCTGGACGCCGTCCTCCTCACTGGGGAGGCCAACCGCTTTTACGCCTCCGGCTTTTTCACCCCCGGCGCCGACGCCACGGCTCTTGTAACCCGAAAAAACGCCGTGTTTCTCACCGACGCCCGGTACACGGAAGCCGCCGCCCGCCATCTGGACGGGGTGGAGCTCCGGGAAGTGAGGCCCGGGAAGGGACTGATGGACCAGCTCCGGGAGCTGGTGTTCCTGAAAGGCATCCGCCGCCTGGGCTTTGAGGACGCGGTGATGTCCGTCCAGTCCTTCCGGCGGCTGGAAAAGGCCCTGTCGGAGGAGGGCCGTCCCACCTGTGCGCTAGTCCCCGCCTCCGAGCCCGTTTTAAAACTCCGGCAGACCAAGGACCCGGACGAGCTCGCCGCTATGGAAGCCGCCCAAGGCATTGCCGAGCGGGCGCTGGAAGATATCTTAAAAGAAGTCCGCCCCGGCGTGACGGAGAGGGAAATTGCCGCCCGGCTCCAGTATCTCATGCTGCACTACGGAGCGTCGGACATGTCCTTTGAGCCCATCGTGGTTTCCGGTCCCAACGGGAGTTTGCCCCACGGCGTGCCCTCCGGAAAAGAAATACAGGCCGGGGAGTTCGTCACCATGGACTTTGGGTGCATCTACGGGGGCTACTGCTCCGACATGACCCGGACCGTGGCGGTGGGGGCTGTGACGGAGGAGATGGAGCGGGTTTACAACACCGTTCTGGCCGCTCAGGAAGCGGGCATCGCCGCCGCCAAAGCCGGAGTTTCCGGCAAGGCGGTGGATGCTGCCGCCAGGACCGTCATTATAGAGGCGGGCTATGGGGAATACTTCACCCACAGCTTCGGCCACGGGGTGGGCGTGGAAATCCACGAAGCCCCCAACGCCGCCTCTTCCAACGAAACCCCCCTCCCCAACGGTGCGGTGATCTCGGCGGAGCCGGGGATTTACATTCCCGGCAAACTGGGCGTCCGTATTGAGGACGTGATCCTGATTACCCCGGAAGGCTGCCGGAATCTGACAAAGGCCCCCAAAGGCCTGACCGTCCTGTAACACAAAGGAGGAATTCCCATGCTCATGCTCTGGTACCCCAAGTGCTCCACCTGCCAGAAGGCGAAAAAATGGCTGGATGAAAAGGGCCTGGACTGCAAAGTCCGGGACATCAAGCTGGAGAACCCCACGGCGGAGGAGCTCCGCGGCTGGCAGCAGGCCAGCGGCCTGCCTCTGAAGCGCTTTTTCAACACCAGCGGCCTCCAGTACAAGGCCCTGGGCCTGAAGGACAAGCTCCCCGGCATGAATGAGGAGGAGCAACTGGCCCTGCTGGCCACCGACGGGATGCTGGTAAAACGGCCCATTCTGGTGGGGGACGGCTTTGTCCTCACCGGCTTCAAGCCCCAGGAGTGGGAGGAACATCTGGGATGATTACCCGATTCGATTTCGCCCCCCTGGACGGCATCACAAAGCGGGTCTTCCGCCAAGTCTGGCGCCGGCACTTCGGCGGGGCGGACCGGTACTTCATCCCCTTTATCTCTCCCACAGACCAGCAGATCATCACCCCCCGGGACCGCCGGGAGCTGGAGAACCCGGAGGGCCTGCCCCAGGTCCCCCAGGTGATGGCCAAACAGGCGGCGGATTTTGTTTGGGCGGCGGAGGTCCTGGCGGACATGGGCTATGTGGAGGTCAACCTGAATCTGGGCTGTCCTTCCGGCACCGTTACGGCCAAGGGGAAGGGTTCCGGACTGCTGATGGACCCGGACCGCCTGGACCGCTTTTTGGAGCAGGTGTTTTCCGGCACGAGGGTTCCCGTCTCCGTGAAGACCCGGCTGGGCTACCACGTCCCGGAGGAGTTCCCCCGGTTGCTGGAGGTTTTCAACCGCTATCCCATTGCCTGTCTCACCGTCCACCCCCGGGTCCGGCCGGAGAAGTACCGGGGAGCGGTGCATATGGACCAGTTCGCACGGGCCTGCGCGGAGAGCAAAAACCCGGTATGCTACAATGGGGACCTAACCTCTGTAGAGGGCGTCCGGGCCCTGGAGGCCCGGTTCCCCCAGCTGGACGCTGCCATGATCGGCCGGGGGGCCATTGCGGACCCGGCGCTGTTCCGGCGGCTCCGGGGCGGGGCCGCCGCCACGAAGGAAGAGCTCCAGGCGTTCACTTCGGAGCTCTACCGGGCATACCGGGACTTTTACGCCCAGACCGCCCCCGACGGACAGGCCGCTCCTGCCTCCCAGCGGATGAAGGAAGTGTGGTTTTATCTGATTCACCTGTTTGAAAACGGCGAGCGCCTGGGGGGCCGGATGCGCCGCTCCCGGGGCCCGAAAGCCTATGAGGAGCTGGAAGCCCAGATTTTCCAGGAGCTGGAGCTTCTGGACGCCCCTCAGGGAGAATTGGCATAAAATGGACGGATCTGCCGAAACGGCGGGTCCGTTTTCCCGCTTGCCATCCGGCCCGGATTGTGCTACACTAAGGCAAAGACACCACCACCTTTCAGGAGGTTCTCATGATGACATTCGAACAAATCGACCGGAAAAAATGCAAATGGGAGGCGGCGGAACTGCTGCGGGACGCCCAGGTTTCTCCCAAAGGCATGACCGCCCTCTACATGGCGCTGGTTCTGGCGCTGGGGCTGATCTCCTCCTTGGCGGACAGCGGCTTCCTGGGTATTTTCATCTCCATCCTGACCTCTTTGCTGGGCACCGTCCTGGCAGCGGGCTTTGTCTTGTACTGCATGGCTGTCCGCCGGGGGGAGCGGGCGGAATACCTGACGCTGTTTGACGGATTCTCCTTTGTGGGAAAGCTGATTATGCTGGAAATCATCACCAGCTTTTTCATCTTCCTCTGGACACTGCTTTTCATTGTCCCCGGCATCATCGCCGCCTACCGCTACCAATTTGCCCGGTATAACCTCTATGAAAATCCCGGCATCGGCGTCATGGAGGCCCTGGACATGAGCAAGCGGCAGACCCTGGGCTATAAGTCCCAGCTTTTCATGCTGGACCTGAGTTACATTGGCTGGGTCCTGCTGGCCCGGCTCCCCTCCTCCCTTCTGATCCAGCAGGTGGCTCGGGACGTCACCGCCGAGATGTTCTACGGTATCCCCGCTCCGGATACATATTTCGGCCTGCCCCTGATCGCCCTGGACCTCATTCTGGGCCTGTGGACGCTGGCGGTAAACCTCTTCTACTACCCCAATTACATCTGCGTCCAACTGGCTTATTTCGACACCGCCAAGCGGACTTCCGGCGTGGGTCTGGAGGCGGAGCCTCCCCAGCCCGGCCCCTGGGACGGATGGAATGCCCCGGACGGCTTGAATTGACCCCTGAAAACCGGCCCCCGAGGCGCTTTGCCCCGGGGGCTTTCCCATTCCAAACCAGCGGGAGGACGCGCTATGCTGACATATGATCTGGAAACCCGGGAAGGACTTTCCCTCTATGAGTACCTGTACCGCCGGATCCGGGACGATATTTTAAGCGGGGCCCTGGCGGCGGGGGAACGGCTGCCTTCCAAGCGGGCCTTGGCGGAGCACCTGCGGATATCCGTCATCACCGTGGAAGGGGCCTACCGGCAGTTGGAGGCGGAAGGCTATGTGGAAGCCCGGCCCCGGCTGGGCTTTTTTGTCTCGCGGGTAGACCGCCGCCTCCCGGCGGCGGAAAAGCACGTATTCCCCGTGGAAGCGCCTCCCCGGTCTTGGCGGCTGGATTTGAAAAGCGGGCGAACCGATCCGGCTTGTTTCCCCTCCGCCCTTTGGGCCCGGCTGACCCGGCAGGTTCTCTCGGAGGGGGAACACCTGTCTCCTGTTCCTTCCCAGGGTCTTCCCGCCTTGCGGGAAGCCATTGCCCGGGACCTGCGGGATTTCAAAGGCATGGCGGTGTCCCCGGAGCAAATCGTCATAGGCGCGGGAGCAGAGTATCTATACCTGCTTCTGGCCCAGCTCCTGGGCAGGAAGGCGGTCTTCGCCCTGGAGGACCCCGGTTACCCGAAAATTCGCCAGGTCTACGGCAAGTGGGGCGCCGCCTGTCGTCCTATTCCCTTGGACGGCCAGGGCATGGCCTTGGAGCCGCTGTATGCCTCCGGGGCTACGGCAGTCCATCTCTCTCCCGCTCACCACTACCCCACGGGCATCGTCACCCCCATCGCCCGGCGGCAGGCTCTCCTCCGCTGGGCGGAGGAGACGGACGGCATCATCATCGAGGATGACTACGACAGCGAATTTCGCTTTACCGGGCGGCCCATTCCCACTCTTCAAAGCATCGACAGCCGGGGACGGGTCGTATACATGAACACCTTCTCGCAAACGATTTCTCCCTCCATGCGGGTGGGCTTCATGGTCTTGCCTCCCCGGCTGCTGGACCGCTGGCGGCGGGAGCTGGGGTTCTATGCCTCCACCGTCCCCGCTTTGGAACAGCAGGTATTGGCCCGGTTTCTGGGGGGCGGCGGATATGAACAGCACCTCTCCCGAATGCGGAAAAAATACCGCCTCCTCCGGGAGGCGGTGCTGGAGCGTTTCCGGCTGTGCCCTTTCGCCGCTTCCCTCACTGACCGGGGGGCGGGGCTCCACTTCCTCCTCCGGCTGAACACGGAGGAAGACGACGAGGCCCTTCGCCAAAAGGCGGAGGGCCTGGGTGTGCGTCTTGGGTTTTTGTCGGAGTACGCCGCACTTCCCAATCCCGCCTATGCTCACACGCTGGTGGTGAACTATGCGGGGTTGGACACGGCGAGGCTCGGTGAGGCGGAGGCCCTGCTGTCGGAGGTCTTTCCCACCTCCCGCTGAAAAAAGCGCGCTTCAGACCATCGGGACTGCCTTCCCGCTCCGGCGGAAGCAGACCAGCCCTGTCCGGTCCAGGGCCACCATTGCCACCGGGATAAGCACCAGCTGGAGAACGATGCCGGGAATGGCAGTGAGGAAGGCGCCGGAGAGGAACATCTGCCAGGTGAAGGCCTGGCCGGACACGCCGGAGAGAATGACCTGCGCCACAGCCCAAACGGCACGCCCGCCCAGCATAGCCGTGATGAGGCAGCGGTACAGGGCGGCGACGCACTGCCAGCGGGACCGGGCGTAGAGGAAACCCGCCAAAAAGCCGTAAGCCGCCAGCTCGAAGGCCATGGCGGTCCCAGCGGGAAACAGGGGCGGCATTCCGAATAGGACAAACCGCAGGGGCGGCAGAATCAGCCCCACGGCCAGGCCGTATTTCCATCCGCAGAGAAAACCGCACAGCAGCACCGGCAAATGCATGGGGCAAAGCATTTTGCCGATTTGGGGAATCTGCCCGGTGAAAAAGGGCAGGACCAGGCCCAGCGCCAGTAGCATGGCGGCTGTGGCCAAAGTTTGGAGCGGCTTTAGGGGCTTGCTTTGATTCATGGGAAAAACTCCTTTTGATTCGTTTTCCCGTCTTCTGACAGTCCGCCGCCTTCCTGGCGGCAGGTTGCTTTTACGATAGTATACCATGGGGCTTGGCTTCTGCCAAGTCCTTTTTCAATCGAAAAACCCGGTGGTGTCCACCGCCAGATCCGCCGCCCCTTCCGTGCCGCAGGCGGCGAAATACCGTTCCTCCAGGGTCCGCCATACCCGGTCGAAGGTAGGATAATAGTCTCCTTCCCGGGCCCGGAGGCGGCGGGTTTGCTCTTCCCGGTCACAGGTGAGGAAAATTTTATAGTCATAGTACTTCGCTAAAGATGGATGCTGAGAATAGGTGCCCTCCACAATCGTCAGGGGCTCCCACAGCTTCACCGGCTCCTTTAAGCGGCCCGCTTGACAATCATAGGGGCGATAGGCCGTGCCGCCGTCCCGGCCGGGAAAACACAGCACTTCCTTCCGGAACCGTTCCAGGTCCATATTCCCGGTGGGAATCTCCATCCAGTCCGCCGCCCGCCTGTCCGGCGGGAGATAGAAATCGTCCATATGAACCACGTCGGAGGAGCAAACCAGCACCCCGGACGCCAGAGCTGCAAAACCGGTTTTCCCGCTGCCGCAGCGGCCGTCTATGGCGATGAGCACCGTCCTCTCCTGACGGGCCTCCCGGGCCACCTTTTCCAGAGAAACCAGCGCCGGGAGAAACTGGGCAAACTCCTGCCGCAAAACCCGGTAGTGTGGGGCGTAAGCATTTCGAAAGGTTTCGCTGTGCCGCACCGGCGGACAGCCCTTCCGCCGCCAGAACTCCAGATACTCCCTCATACCAGGGACCGGGAGAGAGGACAATTGCTCCAGCTTTTCCAGCAGCCCCGCCTCCGTTCCCTCCGCCAGAGCCATGGTTCGGGTAAACATCCGCCCGACCAGCGGCAGTTCCCACAGCGTGGAAAGGGCTTGGGTAATGGGAAGGCGGCACAGACCGTTTCCAATAGGCTCCGGGGACATCACCTCCGCCCCTGCCTCCTTCCGCTCCGCCAATAGAGCCGCCAGCACCTTGTCCGGGCTCTGGATCATGTGGGCGGGGCCGAACTCGCTCTGATAGGCCAGCTTGGCAAAGTCCCGGGGCTCCATCAAGGGGTACTTCGCCCAGTGCTTCCGGGCAATTTCAAGAAACTCTTCACTCACAGCCCCAGCTCCCTTGCCGCCAAATCCGCCGCTTGGCGCAGGTACTCCTCCAGGCGGCACTCCTCCACCCCCGCCACGTACACGCCGCAGGAGGAAGAAGGAATCAAAATCTTTACCGCCCCAGCTCCGGAGACGGCGGAGGCCATGGCGGGGGACACCTCCCCCAGGATTCCGTTGGCCAGCACCATGCCGATAGGCCCCAGGATGACATCCGCCCGGGCGGCGTTGTACACCACGGCGTTCTCCCCCGTGGCCCCTTGGGCGGCTCCTGCCTTCAGCATGGCGGCGGTGGCCGCCACATTCGTTCCCACGCAGAGGAGGCGGCAGTCCCCCGGCAGGCGGGGCTTCAGCAGCTTCACCAGCCGACTTCCCACGCCGCCGCCCTGACCGTCCAGAATTAACACGGTGCGAATGGAGCTCATACTCTCACCTCCCAAACAACTCCGCTGCCTTCGCCATATTCTCCATGACGGGCACGCCGAAGGGACAGCGCTTCTCACAGGCTCCGCACCGGACGCACTCCCCCGCCCCATGGGGCTGGGCCGCGTAGTGCTCCCGAACGGTTTCCGGAACAGCGCCCTGGGCCAGGGAGAGATTCAGGAACTTGGTCACGTCCGCCACGGCGATGCCCCGGGGACAAGGGGCGCAGTGGCCGCAGTACATGCAGTGGCCCTTCCAGCTGATCTTCGGGAGGGCCGAAAGAGCGGCGGCATAGTCTCGCTGCGCCTCCGGCGCGTCCTCAAAGGCGATGCTCCGCTTCAAATCCTCCAGGCTCCGGACCCCGGACATGACACAGGCCACGGCGGGCCGGTCCAGGGCGTACTGGAGGCACTGGAAGTCCGTCAGGGCCTTCCCCGCCGGGGAAAGGCTGTCGCTGAGCAGGTCCCCGCCGCCGAAGGCCTTCATCACTGTAACGCCCACGCCAAGGCGCTGGCAGGACTCATAGAGGGCCTGGCGCTCCGGGTCCATATTCAAAAGCGGGGCGGCGTAGTTCTTGGGAGCCCAGAGCTCCTCTACATCCTCTGAGGCAGGCTGAAGGTCGTAACAGGGGTTGACGCTGAACATCAACACATCGATGAGCCCGGAGTCCACCGCCGCCTGCGCCGCCTGAGGATTGTGGCTGGAAAGGCCGATGCAGCCAATCGCGCCCTCCTCCCTCAGCTCTCGGGCATAGGCTATGACAGGACCATTTTTCACTTCTTCCCAATCCGCCAGAGAATCCACATAGTGGACCATGCCGATCTCCACATGGTCCGTCTCCAGCCGGCGGAGCTGGTCTTCAAATCCCTCCCGGACCTCGGCGATGTCCCGCGTCCGTTTATACTGCCCGTCTTTCCAAATGGTGCAGAGATGGGCCTGGAGCACAAATTTTTCCCTCCTCCCCCGAAGAGCCTGCCCGAGGTTTGAGCGGAAACCCGGATTCGGCGCATAGAGATCCACGCAGTTTGCGCCCGCCGCCTCCATCACGTCCAGCCACTCCTTGACCTGCTCCGGGGTCTTTTCCAAAAACCCTTCGCAGCCTATGCCGATCTCTCCCACCTGAATCCCAGTCCGTCCTAATGTACGGTATCGCATGGGGATGTACCTCCTTGTCTTTGAAAAACACTCTCACGCTGCCTTTTCCCCAGCATAACACTTGAAGTCCACTTCATGTCAAGAAGTTTTTCGCATTTCCCGCCGCCACGCCGCATAGGATGGACCAACAAGAGGCAGGGAGTGAGGATGTTTTGAAGGGAAACATGGAGGAGCGGGCGGAGCGCCTGGCTCTTTACATCATAGAAAATCGGTCCACGGTCCGGGCCGCCGCCCAGAGGTTCGGCATCAGCAAGTCGACGGTACATAAAGATATCTCCGAGCGGCTGCCGTTATTCAACCGTCCGCTGTACCTGCAGGTAAAAGAAGTGCTGGACGTGAACAAGGCCCAGCGGCATATCCGCGGCGGCATCGCCACCCGGAAAAAATACCGCGGCGACTGACGCCGCACGAGGAGGGACCTCTTATGCCAAATCGTCAACACAGCCGGCCCAGCCGTTCCTCCGCCGGACGAAGCCCGGCGGCCGGGCGGACGGCCCGAGCGGTATCCGTTTCCCGTACTCCGGGCACGCCGGTCTATACGGAACCGGAGGTCCGCCGCTGGCCCCATCCGCTGGAGGACGGGGCCGCTTCCCCCGCGCCGGAGCCCGCCATGCACTACATCCGCTGTGCTTTGTCTTATCAGAATCAGCTCCTGGCAGACATTAAAGTCCTCCTGGAGCAAATGACGGTGGACCGGGCGTCAGGAACTCCGCCGCCGGATTCCCCCTTAGAGCCGGAAAAGGGTGGAGAAAATTTGTCCAAGTTGTAAACTTTCTGAAAACATTTTAATTTCCTTGTAAGAAATGACAGAAACAGCGAAATTCCGGCAGAAAAAATAGCGGCAGCGCCGCTATTTTTTCTCTTGTCTTTTTCCGGGGACCGCCTTATAATGAAGCAAATATCCCCGTCCTGCCTTTGGACGGGCCCCCGCTCCCGCGCTTACTTTGATGATACGCGCCACACAACAGGCGCATAGGAGGTTTCCCATGGCATCCAGACTTCGCCGCCGGAAGCGCAGCCCCTGGGCTGTCACCCTGCTGCTGCTCTTCATCCTCATCGGCCTCATCTACGCCGTGGTCCGGGTCTACTTCCGGGCCCCGGATCAGAAAACCGCCGACAGTTCCGTCATGATTCAGCGGGTCAACGGTCCCGTCATCTCAGAGGACCTCTCCGAAGAGGAGGCGGAAGCTCTCCGCTCCCACTACGAGCGCAAGCCCGAGTTCTGGACCATTCTGGTTTCCGGGGCCGACGACGGGCACGGCGGCAGCGACACCAACATTCTGGTGGCCCTGGACGTGGCAAACGGCCATGTCTTTGGGGCCAGCATCGCTCGGGACACCAAGGCCCAGGTGAATGGGGAAAACTGCAAAATCAATTTCGCCTACAATTCCGGCGGCATGGAGCTGATGGCCCAGACAGTTTCCGACCAACTGGGCATCCCTGTAGATTATACGGTCCTGGTAAACCTGAAGGCTTTCCAGGCCCTGGTAGACACCATCGGCGGCGTAGACTTCTACATTCCCATCGACATGGACTATGAGGACCCCTATCAAGACCTCTCCATCCACTTCTCCAAGGGTATGCGGCACCTGACCGGGGCCGAGGCATTGAAGGTGGTCCGTTTCCGGGAGGGCTATGCTTCCCAGGACATCGGCCGGATGCACACCCAGCAGGAGTTCCTCAAGGCCGTGGCCAAGCAATTGATGACCCCCGCCAATATGGACAAGCTGGGCGACTTCTGCAAAATCTTTGTGGACTATGTGAAAACGGACCTGACCGTGGGCAACTTGTTTTGGATGGGCACGGCTGTGGCCGGCATGGGGACGGAGAACATCGAGTTCGCCACTTTGCCCGGGGAGTGGAAATCCCCTTATATTTACCTGAACCAGGAGGAGGTCCTGGCCATGGTGAACGAGCACCTGAACCCCTATACCGAGGACCGCACAGCGGAAGATTTGAATATTTTAACATAAAAAGGGAGTTACATGAAGAAAAAGGTTTCCACCCTGCTGCTGGCCTTCTGCCTGTTGCTGACCCTCCCCGCCCACGCCGCCCAGGAGGCGGGTTTCACCCGCGGCCGGGTCTATGGCGGGGAGTTCGCCGACCTGACACCGGAATCACCCTTTTATAGCAATGTCGCCGCCCTCTATGAATACGGCCTTTCCAACGGGAAAGACGACGGAACCTTTGGCCTGGGGGATTCTGTAACGGTGGGCCAGGCCGTCATTTTTGCCGGACGCGTCCGGGGCCTCTACCGGACCGGCAGCCCGGAGGCCGCCCTGGCCCACCGCCGGGAAACCACCCCGGCAGCCCTGGCGTATCTGCGTTATCTCCAGGCGGAGGGCGCGCTGGACTTGGGATTTATAGACGGGTACATGGAGCTGTATGAACCCGCCACCCGGGCACAGGTTGCTCACATTTTGGCAAACATCCTCCCGGAGGAAGTCCTTCCTCCCCTTCATGATGAACTGGTTACCGTGGGTTATTCTTCCCGCCGTTTTATTTCCGACGTGGATGAGTACACCCCTTATTACCAAGATATCCTGAGCCTCTACCGCAAGGGCGTTTCTGCCGGCAGCGATGAAACCGGTTCCTTTTTCCCAAACGACCCCATCACCCGGGGCGCTCTTGCCGCCATGCTTACCCGCATGCTGGACCCCGCGCTGCGGATTCAACCTCAATGGGACCTGGCTCATCTTTACAGCGCCGCCGGGACCACCCTGGCGGACCTGGTGGAGCCGGGCACTTACAGTTTGTCCCCCGCTAATCAGGAAGAGCTGGAGAGCTCCCTGCGCCATATGCTGGCCCGGGACAGCGACCAGATCGTATTTTACTACCCGGGACTCCCTGATGCGGAGGCCCGAAAGCTCATGGACTGCTCCCTGACCTTTATGAAAACTCACTGCGAGCAGGGATATAATGAGGTCCGCTGCACACGGGGAGCGGGGTTGGTGACGCTGAGTTTTTCCGCCGCCGGGGCAGGCCGCCATACCCAGAAGTACCGGGCCGCCGCCATGGAAGCCGCCGCCGCCGTCCACGACCAATTGTGGGCCAACGGAACCCTTCGCCTGGGAATGACGGAACTGGAAAAGGCCAGAGTTTACTATGGCTGGGTCTGTGACCATTGCGTATACGATTATCAGGCCGGGGATGACTCTCTCAGCCATATCCCTTACAGCCTGTTTGCGGACGGTTCCGCTGTCTGCGACGGCTACACCGGGGCCTATAACCTGTTTTTGAAGCTGGAAGGTATTCAATGCTCCACCGTCATCCAGGGGGACCATATCTGGACAGTGGCCACCCTGGACGGAACAGAGTACCATATTGACACCACTTGGGGAGACAGCGGCAGCGAAGTCAGTTATGATTACTTTGCCATGTCCCCTCAGCAGTCCCAGGCCGCGCACGCCAAGCAAAGCGCCTAAAGATATAGGATCAAAAACCGGCGGCTCGGGACCAAATGGTCCCGAGCCGCCTCCTGTTTTCCGGAGCGCTTACCGCCGGATATCCAGCGCCCGGCACACCTGGGCCAGGGTCAGGCGGTACACGCCGTACATAAGGGCGCTGACCGCCGCGATGACCAGCAGGGCCATCAGCAGGCCCGCCGCCTCGCTGTAGGTGATGCCCGGGGGGCTGCCGTTGAAATACATGACCATGACATAGAAGGCATAGATCAGTCCCGTGCCCGCCAGGGCGGGGACCAGGAACACCCGCTTCACCTGCCCCCGGACGGAGCGGCGGAGGTAAGCGTTGGAGGCCCCCAGATGCCGCAGGTCGTCGTAGACCTTCCGGTTTGTCAGGGCAATGGTCAGGCACCGGGTGTAGGCGATGACGAACACGGCGGCGAAGCACACCACGGCGATGAAAACGAACAGGATTAAAAACACCGCCGCGGTCTTCACAAAGTCCGCCTTGTCCAGGACCCGGAACTCCGGCATGTACTGCCAGCCCAACCGGAAGGCGGAGCTGTCCCGCTGGGCGTAGTCGATCTCGGAGAAGCCCGCCTCCTCCAGGTGCTCCGGGTCCAGGAAGTAGAAGCCCTCCTTCGCGATATCCCGGTCCCGGACGACCGGGTCCCAGCTGTCGTACTGGGCCACCTCCATGGTGGAGCGGTCCACGATCTCGTTGAACAGGGCCTTGGCGAAGTCATAGGTTTCCTCACAGTTTTCCACGTTGAAGCATACCTGGGTTTCTCGCCACTCCTCCGGGAGGCCCGCCCCCAAGCGGGCGAAGTCCTCGTCATTCATGACGTTGAGCCCGAAGAGGCTGTCGTACCGCAGGGGCTCCAGGGACGTGACGGGGAGCCGCTCCTTCGTCAGGTAGTTGGTCACCAGGCTTTTGCTGGGGTCGAAGAGCAGCTTGCTCCCCTCCGCATCGATAACGCCCCGAATCTCGCCGCTGGCCAGGTCCACCCGCTCCCCCGTCAGGGCCTCGTAGCCGGAGGCGGAGAGGAACAGCTCGCTTTGCATAACCTCCTGGTATTCCTTCCGCCAGGTGACGCCCATGGGACCCTCCTCCTCAATGCGGTCGTCGCCGTCCACCGCCAGACGGACCATGGGGGCGGCGGCGAAGTCCGTGACGGTCACGCCGTACTCCTCCGCCAGGGCCCGCACCTCCTCCTCCAGGGGAATGTCCTGGTCCGCCCGGAAGTTGTAGACATAGTCCACGGGCCGGGCATCATAGCCGATCATGGCCCCGGTGCCCATCGTGGGGGTGTAGAAGCTGCCGAAATACGCCCCCGCGATCAGCAGGGTCATGACCAGCATGTTCCGCACCGTCTGGCGGCCCTGAAAGCGCATCTGGCTGGTGGCGATGAGGTCCTTGTAGAGTTTCTTTTTCCCGTTCCAGCCGTTGACCACGGTATGGAGCAGCATCATGTAGAGGCCGATCAAAGCGGGGACGTAAAAGACGGCGGTCAGCCCCTCGGGAGGATACCAGTGGAGAACCTGAACGAAGAAGGCGGAGGACATATAGCCCAGGAACCCCCCCAGGGCCAGCAGGCCGATTCCAATTAGCCCATACCACCGGGGCACGTCCCGGATGGGCTCGGACTTGTGGGACTCCTGGACGATGTCGATGATGTTGGTCCGCCTCACGGAACGGCTCCCCAGGAGGAACATCATGACGATGACAAAGGCGGAGAAGGCCAGGGAAAACAGGTACGCATAGGGGTTGAACACCAGGCGCATTTCCTCCGTGTCCACCACGGCAAGGCGGAAAAACTGCCACAAAATCCAGGCCAGGGGCCCGCCCAGGACGGCTCCGGCGGCGCAGGAGCCCAGGGAAATGACTCCCAGCTCCCGGTACAGCTCCCCCCGGATCTGGGCCCGGGAGGCCCCCAGGGCCAGGAAGACGCCGGTTTCCCGGGACTTCTGCCGGAAGAAGAGGCCGGAGGCATAGGTAGTGAACACAGCGCAGCCGATGACCGCCAGGGTGAAGATCATCATCACCTGCTTCCGGCTGTCGCCCCCCTCAGGGAGGACGTTCAAAACGGTGGGGGCCCGCATCATGCAGACGTAGGCCGTGATGAGCAGCACGGAGAAGAAGCAGCACCCCGCCAGAAGGGCGTATTGCTGTTTGTTCCTCCGGCGCATCAGGGCATTGACTTCGGAAAAATGTCTCATACAAAATCACCTTTCGTTTTGAAGGATGTTTGCGGGGAACGGGCCGCCGAGGGCGGCGGCCCCTACAAGGGTCCTTCCGTAGGGGCCGGCCCCCTGGCCGGCCCCTTTTCCCGGAACCGCCATGCCTCTATTCCTCGCGGCCCATTTCCCGGACCGCGTCCAAAAGCAGGTCCTGGAACTTCTCCCGGTCCGTCGAGCCCTTCTCCAGCTCTCTCCACACCACGCCGTCCCGGAGGATCACCACCCGGTCGCAGAAGGAGGCGGCGTAAGAGTCGTGGGTCACCATGAAAATGGTGGCCCCCAGGGCGCTTTTCGCCTGCTGGAAGGAGCGGATGACCGCCCGGGTGGACTTGGAGTCCAGGTTGCCTGTGGGCTCGTCGGCCAAAATCAGCAGGGGGTGGTTGATGAGGGCCCGGGCCACGGCGGTGCGCTGCTTTTCTCCGCCGGAGATTTCCGCCGGGTATTTGTCCCGGATGCCCGCGATACCGAAAACCTCACAGAGCTGGTCCGCCCGGGCCTCCGTCATATCGGAGACGACGCCGCCGATGATGGCGGGCAGGAGGATGTTCTGCCGGACCGTCAGGCCGTCCAGGAGCAGGAAGTCCTGGAAGACGAAACCCAGCTGCTTGTTGCGGACCTCTGCCAGGGCGTCCTCCCCCAGGCGGGCCAGCTCGGTCTTGCCCAGACGGATGCTGCCGGAACCGGCGGGGATGTAGCAGGAGATGCAGTTCAAGAGGGTGGTCTTGCCGGAGCCGGAGGGGCCCATGACGGCGACGAACTCTCCCCTGCCCACGTGAAGGGAAACCCCCTTCAGGACTTCATAAGAGGTTTTTCCTACTTGATAGGATTTGTGCAGGTTTTCCACAGTCAGCATAATCTTCTTCCTTTCTTACAGCATAAATCGAAGGGCGGCGATCACCGCCAGATGAGCGGGATAGAACACATAAAAGAACCACTTCGGAATCTTGAGGCCGGAATGGGTAGGGAGGAAAATCAGCGGCGCGGCCAGCAGAGCGAAGACGGCCCAGTCAATGGCGAAGCCGCCCAGCTTCAAAGCCAGCGGATCCTCTAAATAACCGCCCCAAAGACAGGGAAGGTAGGTCAGCACATAGAGGGCCGCGCCAATCCTGGGGTGGTTCCGGCAGAGGAAGAAAATCAGCATCAGTTGAATCCCGATGCCGGAGTAGTCGAAGTTCCACCAGCTCACCACGAAGAAGGCCCCCAGGAACAGCCACCATTTTCGCTCCTTGAACCCCACCATCGCCAGCAGGGAGAGGAACAGGGTGAAGAAGATGTTCCAGTTGGTCCAGTTCCGGTCCACCATCCAGTCGTAGGGATGAAAGGCCAGGACATAGAAGGGCTGGGAAACCACGGCAAAGACGGCCAGCCGGCCCAGGTAGCGCTTCACGTCGCGGGTGTAAAGCAGGCCCACCGTCATACAGTAGCAGAAAATCGGGAAGGCCAGCCGCCCGATCCAGCGGAAGGGCCCGGCTTCCGGGAAGAAGGCCCCGCCCACGTGGTCGACGAGCATGGAAATAATGGCAATGAGCTTTAAGAGATCCGTGTCCAGGTTGGTTGCCAGTCTGGGGCCTCTCTCCGGGACCCGGGCGGGGGTGGTCAGGACGGTGCGGACGGCGTTCCAGTTCATAAACAGCACTTCCTTATACTTTGATACAGGTGATACGGAAGCCAGGCGGAAAATTCTTCACTTCCGTTTCCATTGCCAGAATAGCGCAAAAAAACGGCCCCCGCAAAGGGGGCCGCGCTCTTTGGCCGCTCTGTTGTAAAGTTTGGAGACAATCGCGGAAACGATGTTATGTTTGGCGGTTTTGCCGTCATATTTGGTTTGGCGAATCTCAGTCCGTGTGTTATAATCGTCACAGCAAACCGCAAGGAGATGATATGATGCTGCGAATCGGCATCTGTGACGACAGCGCCGAAGCCCGGATCGCCCTCCGGGCCGCCCTGGAGCGGGCCCTGGACCGGCGGCGAAGCGCGGAAGCGTCCTTTTTTGAGTTCTCCTCCGGAGAGGGCCTTCTCCGCTGGATGGAAAACCACGCCGGGGAGCTGGATCTGGTGTTTCTGGATATCGAGATGGGGGAGCTGGACGGCATGGAAACCGCCCGCCGCCTCCGCTCCGCTGATGAGGGACTCCAGCTGGTTTTCGTCACCGGGTATA
Source organism: uncultured Oscillibacter sp. (assembly GCA_910578935.1). Lineage (GTDB taxonomy): Bacteria > Bacillota > Clostridia > Oscillospirales > Oscillospiraceae > Oscillibacter. Next base: position 30,540 of record CAJTSM010000023.1, read on the forward strand.
CGGACTACGTCTTCGACGGCTACGCCGTGGGGGCCTTGGGTTACCTCATGAAACCCCCTCAGCCGCAGAAGCTGGACCAGGTGCTGGCCCAGGCGGCGGAGGCCCGGCTCCGGGATGGGGACAAGGCCTTCCTCTGCCGCAGCGGGGAAACCCTGTACCGCATCCCCAAGAAGACCATTCTCTATTTCGCCTCCGACCGGCGGCAGGTCACCTGCGTCGCCGCCAACCGGACCTATGTCTTTTACGGCAAGCTGGACGACGTGGAACGGGATGTGGGAGAAGATTTTGTCCGGGTCCACCAACGCTACCTGGTCCGGACCTCCGCCGTGGACCGGATGGAGGGCAGTCAGGTCTTCGTGGGGGATCAGGGCATCCCCATCAGCCGGGCCTGCCGGTCCGCCGTCCTGACCGCGTTGGCCCGGTCGGTTTTGGAGGGCTAAGCCGTGGAAAGAATCCTGAACTTCCTGTCCCGGATGGAGGAATACCTATGGATCTGCCTCCAGGGCTGGCCCTGGTTCCTCCTGGTGCTGGCCGGCGGTTTTTTTCTTTACCGCCTGGTTTCCGCCTTTTTGCCGGTGAAGCCCCGGCGGGGCTGGCGCGCCGGGCTGACGGTGTTCCTGGGCGTGATTTCCGGACAGATCATCTGGCTGGGGGACCCGAACCTGCTGTTCACCCTGCTGGCCTTTGTCCCCGCGCTCCTGCTGGCCTCCAAGGGGGACCGGGTGGGGCGGCTGACGGTCACCGTCATTTTCTTCTGCCTCATCATGCCCGTCAACGCCGCCCTGGACACCTACTGCGCCCCCATCATGGCCCATTACGGGCTGGACAGCGTGTACTACTACTCCGAAAAATTCATCCGCCTCGCCGTCTGGGGCGGTTTGTACCTGGGGACCCGGAGGCGCCTGCCGGAGAAACCGCCCCAGCTCTCTCCCCGGTTTTGGCGGCTGGTGCTCCTGCTGGCCGCTATGCCCTTCAGCGCCTTGCTTGCGGTGGTGCTGCTGACCTTTGAGGGCGGGATCAGCACAAACTCCGCCGCCCACAGCCTGACCATGAACCTGGGGGTGGCGGTGCTGCCTTTCGTCTTCCTCACCGCCCTGGCCCTGCTGTACGCCATATTGGTGCTGGAGGACCACGAGCGGCTGGAGCAGGCCGACAAGCTGGCCTCCCTCCGGGAGAGCTACTACCAGGGCCTCCGGCGGGAGGAGCGGCAAGTCCGCACTCTCCGCCACGACCTCCGGAACCATCTGACCGCCCTCCGGGGCCTGGTGGAGCTGGGGGATGAAGGCAAGGCTCTTCAGTACATCGACCAGCTGGCGGACTCCTCCGCCCTCCGGGGCGGAAAGCGGCTGTGCGAAAACGACGCGGCCAACGCCGTCCTCTCCGCCAAGGCGGAGGCCATGGGCCGGGCGGGCCTCACGGCGGACTTCGCCGTCTCCCTGCCGAAAAGTCTGCCTCTGGGGGACGCGGACCTGTGCGCATTGCTGGGGAACGCCCTGGACAACGCCATGGAGGCGGCGGAGCGGGCGGAGGACAAGACCGTCGTCCTCCGCTGCCGGGTGGAAAAGGGGCTCTTCATGCTCCGGGTGGAGAACGCCTATGCCGGGGAACTCCCCCCGGGTCTTTCCACCACCAAGGCAGACAAAACATCCCACGGTTTCGGCCTGGCGGGAATGCGGGAAATTGCGGAGCGCCTGGGCGGGTCCCTGGAAATCCGGGCCGGGGACGGACGGTTTCAGCTGGTGGTATGCCTACCCTTGCCGCCGTGAAAAATAAGCCTTTCATCCCTGGTCCATTTCTCCCGCCGCCGGAAGCAGGGAGGCCCTCCGTTTTCCCGTCAAGTCTGCATCTCTCCAAAAACATGCAGATGACAGCGAGAGCCTCATACCGCCAAAAGAGAAATTCCATAAACACCACGCCATCGTCCGCCAGACTGCACTGCCATCATCCCGGTCGCTTCCGTTCTTCTTTTTTGACCCTGGCGAACCGACCTGCGCATACGCTTTAAACTTGCCGCTCTCAATATGGCAGCCCGCTCAGAACCGAGCCAATGATCCGGGCTTGATTAATTTGAGACGGATAACCTTCGGATCCGGTCTAACAGGTTGGCAAATTCAGCAAACAGCTCATCCGTATCAATGTCTGCATCCCAGCTAATTCTAACCGCACTTTCAATCCGTTCGCTCGAGAGCCCCATAGCCGAAAGAACATGGCTATGCTGATAATTACTGGATGTGCAGGCCGAGCCATTTGAAATGCCGCAGTATTGCTTTGTCGCAAGCATCAATGCTTCCGATGAAATATCTAAAAAGCTGGCGTTTAAGGTTGTAGGTACACCATGTTCCAAGCTTCCATTCAATTCGTATGTTACACCGGACGAAGCGATCAAATCCAATAGCCTGGATTTAATACCGGCGTTGCGGCGTTGATTGGAAGCATATTTTTCTCCGGCAATCTCGCAGGCTCTTCCCAAACCAGCAATCAGTGCTGCCGGCAGCGTTCCCGGACGTATTCCGTGCTCCTGCGTCCCGCCAAACATAATTGGAGAAACAGGAGGAAGACGGTAGCGTTTTTTCCTGAGAATCAGTCCTCCCACCCCCTGAGGACCATGAATTTTATGACCGCTGAAGGATAGGAGATTGAAATGCAGGTTCCGGATTTCCGGTACAAGTTTCCCCGCGCTTTGCGTAGCATCTGTGTGGAATAGGACGTCTGTCGCTGAGAGCGCCGCGCCAATTTCGTCAACTGGCTGAATCGCACCGGTTTCATTGTTTACATGCATGACACTTACAAGCAGCGTATCTTTACGAACTCTTGAAAGGATGTCCGCCGCAGAAACCCGGCCATCCTGCCCTGGATTGACCTCTTCCAGCGTGAACCCTTCAGATTCCAAATGCCTTGCGGCGCCAAGAACGGCTTTGTGCTCTATGGCGGTCGTGACAATGTGCCTGCGCCCGCTTTTCAGCCCATAATCTTTTAATCCCAGAATTGCAATGTTGTTGCTCTCCGTAGCTCCGCTGGTGAAAAAGACTTCGTCCTTTTTTACCCCAAACAGATTCGCAGCCTGCCCCCGCGCCGCTTCAACCAATCCGCGTACATCTTCTCCATAATCATGGGTACGGCTGTCGGCGTTTCCGGTGTGATTTTTATATACGTCAATCATGCACTCCAGAACCTCAGGGGCAATTGGCGCAGAAGCGTTATAGTCCAAATAAATGCTCATATGTCACGCCTCGGTCGCTAACTTAAGCAAGTCGTTTAAATTCCGTATAAGTCCCGTGCCGGAAAGGTAGGCGATCCCCCGCTCCAGATGGAGTTTGAAATATTTAGCCGCCGTTGCATCGTCCGATGGCAATCCCATTTTGATGCACCATGCTTTCATAACCGCCTCATATAATTCGCCGTATTCCCCGGCAAACGTAAACCAGGACATTTCGACATTGCTGTCGGCACTGATTGCAAGATCCGTTGGAACCGTATTTTCACTCAATGAATAGCAAAGCGCCCACCTGCATAAAACGTTCCAGTTTTTGATCCCTGTTTTTCCCTTCAGCCTGGAAAGCCGCTCTTTGGATTGGCTGGATAATCGAATCTGCCGTGCAATCATGACTGCTCACCCATAAAATATCCTTTTTTGATAACGGAACATTTTCGTTCATCGTCATAGATAAGCGTAAACGCATCTCCAACACTGTCCTTCATTGCCTCATAATCGTGCCGGTTGATTTCAGAGTCCGTGGAGAGGATAATTGTCTGATCGCTGGCGTTGGGAAAATAAGAGGTCATCAGGGACAGCCTGTGAGCGGAATCCAGACGTGAAAGAGGCGTGTCAATAATAACGGGAAGCTTCCATTTCGAACAAATCGCCAGCGCCCATAAAAGAGAGATCACCATCAGCTGCTTTTCTCCCGCCGACAGCGATGCTTTGGGAACGATCCCGCCGTCAGCGTTCACATATTGAAAGTCCAATGTGACCGGGTCCATTTGAATTTGGTCGATCAGATTTTTTTTACTGGCAATTTTCTTATAGCAATCGCTCATGGTCTTGGCCAGTAAATCCACCTTGTCCTTCTGTAGGCGGATTCGGTACTTTTCCAGAATTTTCAGCGCCTTTTGGGAGTAGCTTGTAATCCGTCCGGAATCATCGGCATATTCCAGGTTCCTGAGCACGGATTCCGAAAACCTTTGATAGTTCGTGTTTGCTCGGATTGCCTCACTGTGAAGAGCCGTGCGCCGCTTTCGTTTCACGTCTAATTGCACAGAGAGTTCCATCTCTGTCTGCTCTAATTCCTTAATCTTTTTATAAATTCGCGCCAGCGCTTTTTCATCGATATCAACAGACAGGCGGCTGTCAATCTCATCCGATTTTTTTTGCAGGCTGACAATCAGACTCATAATCCCCGTCGTGGACTTCCGCGTTTTTTCAAGTTGATCGGATTGTAAGCGCTTTGCCTGATCCCACGCCCGGTCCGTCAATTCATATACCGGCTCAACGTATTCCTCCCGCGCCGCGCTTTTCATAAAATTTATAAAATATTGAATAGGCGCTGAATCGCCCCGGTTTGAGGAAAGGAAACGATCCGCCATGAAATCAATTTTTTCAAGAGCGGATTTTGTCACGCCCTGTTCATATTCCTTCTTCGCCTGGATGCAAATGGATTCCAACAAATCACGGATCATGCAAAACGGCAGCTCTCCTGCCGCCGCGTCCAGCAAGTTCTCCTCAAGCAGCCTGCCCTGCGCGTCTAACGCCGTTTTTTGATTGAGCAAATCGCGCCGCTTAGCAACTATATCTCCTCCTTTTGCGGAATAAGCGTTTCGCGCCTCTTCCTGCTCCTTCTTGTTGCCGGAAAGTTGTTGTTCCAAAGCAGCAATTTCCTCGTCGGCAAGCCGAAGGTTTGTTTTTGACTGATCCCTCTGTAAACGAAGCCGGTCCAGCTCATTCATATCCAGTTCATTTGCCGACGCTTTTGCTATATTCGTCAGAATGCGTCCCAAATCATTTTCGAGCCGGTCCAGCACCGTGACGCCAAGTAGCGCCCGAATCGATTCCTTCATCTGAGCGCTGGTGTCTTCTACAGCAAGCTCCGCGATCTTTTCGCCGTCAAAAAAGAAAAAGCTGGACAATCCGCTGGGTAAAATACTCTCCATCAACATGGGCCAATTCTGCGTTAAAAACAAGTCGTCAGCTCCGTCTTTTTGAACCGAAATATTCTCCCGTATCCGTTGACCGGCGCCGGACCATTCCCGGCGAATGGTATATTGCCCATCCGCCCGCTCTGTCATTTTGAAAGATAATTCAATATAAGAGGTTAACGTGCCGTCGGATTGATTGACAAAGGATTTTAAATACTGACCATAGGAGTGGGCCCGGCTCTGCGCGTATGCAAAGGAATTTGAGCCATAGAGCGCCAACAAAACCGCTTCCAAAAAAGTGGTCTTTCCGCGCCCGTTCATGCCTCCAATGAGAACCACGGGCTTTTGGTTTTGAAACTGAAATTGATTCGTCCCCGCGTAAACGCCAAAGTTATGCAGGGTAAGTTGCGTTATGATCATGTGCCGCCTTCGTTTCCGGGGTCTTGACCGTCCAATGTAAATTCTTCGCCCTCATCATGGACATGGGCAAAGAATTTCTCATCATATTTCCCCCCTAATTTCCTCTTCCGGGTAAGCCGCTCTTGATAATATTGTAAGGCATCCGTTTCATCGCTGTAAAAAGTGCGGGTTATACAATTTTGCAGGGAATCCAGAATTCCTTTCCGGTGATTCATTGAATTCGCCCTGTTCTCAAGATCAATCAAGCCATACATCATCTCGAAGAGCAGGTCGCCGCCGCATTCGGCTCGTTCCTCATCGCAGACCTCTTTGAGGATATCCCATTCCTCTTTCCCAAACATTCCAGAACCAATCCACTCAGGGTCATAGAACTCCTTCCCGGTTTCCTCTTGATAAATGCCGGGGAGGCAATCCTCAAACTCGTGTTTATCAAAAACCCAAATTCTGCGGATGGCACGCAGCTCAGGTAACGTGATCAATTCGAGATCCGAGAACTCTTCCGGGCCTTCACGGTTAATTTCAACCTGCATCTTCAACAGCTTCCGCAGCCATTTGGTGCGGTATTCCTGTAGATAGGGGCCATGATGAAGCTGGCCATAAGAGCCCTGCAAAAAGCCGCCCATCTTCCGAAAGCTTCTTCTCTCCCTGTCTCTTTGCTCGTCCCCAAATTCATTGCGAAATTCCAGCAGCGGCGTCATCCAGGTTTTCTCATCGTCATTGGCGATCATCGCCTCCATGGATTTGTCCCTCTCAACCATTGTACAGACCCAGCAGCCGAAACGGCTTTTGCCGCAGGTTGGTAGATCCTGACTGATCATAAGGGGGCATTCGTTATCAGCGGTAGCCCCGCGGTATAATGTCAGCAGTTCCTGATTGGAGTATCCCCAGGGATTTTTGTGCTGCATTAGGAAAAACCAAACATCGTCATCCGTCCATTCGGCCAAGGGAGAAAAAACCAGTTCGTTGGCCAATGTTGGATTTGGGCTGAGGAGTTCGCGAACCCGTTTTCGTTCGTAATAGGCCATGGTTTTCGCGCGATTTGCACTTTCCGCCTTCCGCGTTCCCAAGACCAAAATAACCTCGCCGTGCTGGGCGATTTTCTCTTTGATGAACGTATTGACCGGTTGGATTTTCAGGCGGTCCGTACACCATCTGTACTTTCTGCGTGGAAAGGGATATCCGCGGCCCAGCAGATTGACCCAAAAGGTGTTGTTTGCCTCAGGTGTCAGCCGGTGGGTTTCAAATGGCAGCCCCTCCTGATTCGCGGAGATGTCCATACATTTAAGAGAGTTCTGCGCCCATTTTGCCACAACAGGCGACTCCACCAGCGTATCCGTATGAATGATGTGAATTGGCTTGTCCCGTTTTTCCGGAGGGAGCTCTTTTAAAGCCATCCAAACAAGTTGAAGGGTGGCGGTGCTGTCTTTCCCTCCAGAATAGCCAATCACCCAGGGAATTCTGTCTGCAAGGTAGAGGTTTTTGACGGTTTCTATTAAGCCGTCAATGGCGCCTTTCGTTATGGTAATCCCGGAGGGACGCCGGGTTGTCTGTTCAGGCATAGATTTCACCTATCTCTTCGCTTTCAGAAGTTTCTCCTCCAGACGCCGTTCGTCCTCCGACAGCGGCAGCTCCAGAATCGTTTTCAAATGGTTTCCGATCATTTTTACAGCATGATCCCCGGTAATCATACGGCCGGTAGGGCCAATCGCACGCAATTTCCACTCCGGTGCATTTCGCCGCCAGTTTACGTCTCCAAGCTTTGGGAGCACGGCAGCAGGGTCATGTTCGCGATTCCGGTAGAGCTGTGCGCCAATTCGTCCCAGAGCCAAAATTACAACGGCCTGGGTCGCAATGTATTTTTCCCGGAGGTCAATCTTGCTGATTTCCTTGCGCTCCAGTTCCGGCCACTGGGGAATATTTTGTGAAACCAGCCCCCAAAAATCGGTCAAAAAAGCTTCGTCGTCCGGCGTGGGAACATGGCCTTGAAGAATTTTCTTATTGGCCTTATAAAATGTGTTCAGAGAGAAGAGGTTTGATGAATATTTCCCTAAATTATCAATTTCCTTATCCGTAAATGTATTCAAAAAGGGAATCTTCGCGATCACGTTCCTGGTCGCAACCGCCAACGCATCCCGAGAATCATACAGCTCCGAGATCGAATTTGATGTTTTTACGGCGTGCTTATTCAGGTCGGTAAAAATTTGCTGGCTTCTTGACAGTCCTGCGTCTGCAAAAAAAACGACCGAAATCGTTTCGTCCCCCAGAGAATCATCCTCTTGAAGCGCAGCCTGAATGGCCGCTCTTCTATGCTGCCCGTCATTGATTAAAAAGCGGGCCTCCATAGAAACCTGCAAAACTCCCGTGTCGGAACCGCTACCATTTGGAATAAATCGGAAGTCCCCGTCGACGGAAGCGGCCAGCGCAGAGAATACATAACTCTCACGATTGTTTAATATATATTGGCTGATTGCCGGAATTCTGGAGGTATTTAATTTTCGCTGTGCCCGAAATTCAGGCAGAACATACTCCTCGTCTACCGGGAACAGCCGCATAAGCATTTTCAGCGGAACCATGCCAATATAATATTCTTTGCCGGCCTGAATTCCCCTTACAACGGGAAACCGATAGACATAATCCAATTTCAGCACCTCCGGGCCGCAAAAGAGCCGATATACTTAAGTAGACTATTTAAGCATATCAGCTCTTTGCCCAAACGTCAATCGTAAAATCAGCCAAGTTCCCGGTAAAGTTCCCAGAAAGCCTTGTCGTTTACATACCGCGGCGCTTTGGAGGGCGTCTTCAAACTCCCAAAACGCTGTCCATGGATATCTTTTTCCGCCATGCCGGCGTTGCTTCGGCTTGAAATCCCTTCGGATTCCCCCACCGAAGCGCCTTGCCTGACAGGAAAATCCGCCCCAATCCGGCTTTCCGTCAGTTTTAAAACAGACTCCAGCGGAATGTTCAAGGGTGAGAGGTTTTTTCGCCAATCAAACCAGATCTTCCCAGGCGGGCTGCCGCCGGGGGACTTTTGGAAATATGACTGGAATTTACAGCCTGTCTGTGGTATACTATGTCTCGCATCCGAAAATTTACATACGTCAGGAGCGTGAATCCTTTGACCCTGTTCTCTTCTGTTCTCCTAGGCGTCATCCAGGGGGTAACTGAGTTTCTTCCGGTGTCCAGCTCCGGCCACCTGGCCATTGCGGAGCATCTGCTGAACATCTCCAACGCCGGCCAAGTTCCGCCTTTCTTTGACGTACTGCTTCACCTCGGCACCCTGTTCGCCGTTTTCGCCGCTTATTGGGAGGATATCCGGGACATGATCCTGGAGTTTTTTCGTGGAATCGGTGATCTGACCCGCGGCGCTACGCCTGATCCGGTGCCTCCCGCCCGGCGGATGATCCTGCTGATCATTGTGGGCACCCTGCCTCTTTTTGCCGTACTACCGGTGAAGGATACCATTGAGGCTCTGGGGGACAACATGTACTTTGTGGCCTCCGCCCTGCTGGCCACCGGCTGCCTGCTCTTTGCCAGCGACCATGTGCGCCGGGGGCGGAAGACGGAGAAGACAGCCACCATGCTGGACGCCCTGCTGGTGGGCCTGGGCCAGGCCCTGGCCACCTGCCCGGGGATCTCCCGCTCCGGCACTACCATCACCGCCGGCTGTTTTGTGGGTTTCGACCGGAAATTCGCCGTCCGTTATTCCTTTCTCATGTCCATCCCCGCCATTCTGGGGGCCAATATTCTAAGCCTTAAGGATGCGCTGGAAGGAGACATCCTCTGGGCGGAAGTGCCCGTCTACCTGGTGGGCGTGGCGGTTTCCGCCGCGGTGGGCTACGCCTGCATCCGGCTCATCAAGCTGGTGGCGGACAAGGGAAAGTTCGGTTTCTTCGCCTACTACTGCTGGCTGGCGGGTTTGGTCACCCTGGCCCTTGTTTTCATGCAGAAATGACAAATTCCTGACCTCGGAGGTAATTACCGTGGCGTCCACATCACAAAAGAAATCCTCTTCCAGCCGGTCCGGCGGCAAATCCGGCAGCCGGTCCGCCAAAAAACCTCCCCAGAAACAACCGATCCGCCGGGAAGTCACCGGAGGCGTGCTGCTGGTGCTTGCACTGTGCGTCTTTGTGGGATATTTCGGCGTCACCGCCCTGTTCCTGGACTTCTTTGCCAAGCTCTTGAAGGGTCTGTTCGGCTACGGCTACTGGCTGGCGGGACCCTCCCTGGTGTTGGCGGGACTCATTCTGCTCTTTCACCGCGGCCGTCCCGTCCAGCTGCGGACCACCTGCGCTTTGCTGCTGCCGCCGCTGTTCGGGACCCTCACCCACCTGGTTTTCTGCAAGAAGGTTTACGAGCCCTCCTTCTTCAAAATGCTGGGAGCCATCTGGGCCGACGGCATTGCTCTGGAATCCGGCGGCGCCGTCTCCGGCGTGCTGGCCAACGGTTCTGCCGCCGTATTCTCTCCCCTGGCGTCGGTGATTTTATTCACGGTGCTGTTCGTGGCCCTGCTCTTCGTGGCCCTGCGGCTGACCCTGGCGGCGTTTTCCGACTGGCAGAGGACGCGTCCTCAGTATGAGGAGCAGCCCGAGCCCGCCATCCGGATCACCCCTACAGACCCGCCCAAGCGCCGGACTCCGGCCGGTCCCAAACCCCAGATCGACATCCCCCTGGATGGTGAGGAACGTCCCGCCAAGCCGGAAAAGTCCGGGAAATTCACCGGTTTCTTCCGCCACAAGGCCGACGCCCAGCCCACGCCGGACCAGGTGCTCCAGGCCCAGACGGCCCCTGCGCCGAAACCGGAGCCCATTCCTGAACCAGAACCGGAACGGCCCCGTGCGGCCATTCCCGTGCCGCCCCCCGCACCGGTACCGGAACCCATTCCCGCCGCCGCTTCCCCGGCAATACCGGAACCCTTGGAAGCCGCAGCAGAACCCATTCGTCCGGAACCCGTCTCCCCGGAGATGGAACCCGCTCCGATTCAGCCGGAGAAACCCCTCCCCACGGCGGAAACCTTCACCCGCAGCGGCAAGGCCGAGACGGCCAAGGAGGTGGCGGCCCAAACCGCCGCCGTGGCCGCGGAGATTGAAGAAAAACTGGCCTCCGAAGACGGCGCTTATCTGTATCCCCCGGTGGACCTGCTGCGGATGAACCAGGAGGAGAACCATGTGGAGGCCGGGGCGGAGCTTCGAAACAACTCCCGCCGTCTGGCGGAAACCCTGACCAGCTTCGGCGTGGACGCCGCCCCCGGCGATGTGATCCACGGTCCCTCCGTCACCCGGTACGAGTTTATCCTGGAACAGGGGGTCAAGCTCTCCAAAATCACCAACCTGGCGGACGACATCGCCCTGGCCCTGGGGGCCACCGGCGTGCGCATCGCCCCCATTCCCGACAAAATTTCCGTGGTGGGCATTGAGGTGCCCAACAAGCAGGTGACCCCTGTGCTCATCCGGGACGTCATCGAGTCCCGGGATTTCGCCGGGCATAAGTCCCAGGTGGCCTTTGCCCTGGGCCGTGACATCGGCGGGCGGAACGTCATCGGGGATATCGGCACGCTGCCCCACGTGCTCATCGCGGGCACCACGGGCTCCGGCAAGTCCGTGTGCACCAACTCTCTGATCATCAGCCTC
>CAJTSM010000024.1 GCA_910578935.1 uncultured Oscillibacter sp.
GAAATAACTGATTCTGTTACCCCCCCCCCCGCCGAAAAACTACAAAATTTCTTCGGCGTTTTCTTACAATTTCAAATTGGCGTTGACAGCAAGGAAAAGGCGGCTTTTTCTAAGCCCGTACATAGCCGTCTGTTTTGCCGCAGGCGGCTAAATCCATGAAAGGAGGGAACCCCAAAATGGCGAAACCGAACGTGATAAGCGTGGCAAATCAAAAGGGCGAAGTTGGCAAAAGCACGACCGTCTACAATCTGGGGACCGGTCTTGCGCTGGAAGGAAAAAAGTTCTCCTGCTGGACGTAGACCCCCAAGGTGATCTGACCAAGATGCTGGGCCGACGCAAGCCCCACGACCTGAAGCTGACCCTGGCTACGGTGATGAACGAGATCGTGGCGGACATCGGCTGGCGGAGGTCGGCACGGCGGACAAGAGCATTTTCCAGCACGAACCCCAGGGGACGGGCGGCGAAACTGGCGGAACTGCCCACGGTGCCCTGCATCGTCCGGGAGCTGACCGACGATGAAGCCATCATTATCATGGTGGACTCCCATGTTCAACGTGAAAAGATGTTGCCCTCCAGCGCGTTTTGTCTCGGATATTTTGTAAATAAATGCAAAAAGCCGGACACAGCGAATCCTTCACTGTGTCCGGTTTTGTTAAGAAATGTTCTGTTATGCGGCTCTAATCAGGTATAAGAGAGGCTTGCTGATTACCTGCTCAACCTCCGTAAAGGAAAGGGAAACACTATCCCCGGTCTGCTGGGATAGATACTCGCCCGGCGAAGCAAAGCTGGTATTCGCCGCCACATACTTCTCCTTGGGCGGCTCCGCTGCGGCGGGCTGTGTTGTGTCCGGTCCTCCAGGGAGTTCCACCAAGCCGATGAAGTTGAAATAAACATCAACCCTCTGCTTACGCTTATAGCGGCCTACACTCTCGCGCTCATCGACTACAACCTTTTCCACAAATTCGTTGAGCATGGGTGTGGTCAACTCGTCAAAACTGGTATAGCGATCAACCAGGCCCATAAACTTGTCCACCCTGCCGGTTTGCTCCTGCATCGTTTCCAGTTCGGCGGTCAGCCTTGTCAATTCGCTTTCCAACTGCTCCCGCCCGGCCTCATAGTGCTGGGACCGCTTTAGAAACCGCTTATCGTTCAGCTTACCAGCAACGTGGTCCTCATATGCTTGCTACGTTAGCGTTCTTCATTTCCAACATCTGCAAAAACCTGCTTGACAAAAAGACAACAACGTGTTATATTTTAATCATCAACATAATGTTATACATTAAGGAGGCTGAAAACGTGGTACAGCAAATTTCCGATGCCGAGCTGGAAATTATGAAAATCGTATGGGGGAACCCGGAGAAGGTGACGCTGTTCCCCTATATCATGGACGGGCTGGCGGCCAAGGGCAAACCGTGTCAAAAGAATACCCTGATTGTGCTGCTGTCACGGCTGATGAACAAGGGTTTTTTGAGCGCCAGGAAAGTCGGACGCCGCAACGAATATACCACGCTTGTTTCTGAAAAGGAATATCAGACAGCGCAGACAAAAAATTTTCTGGATAAGATTTATGAGGGAAACGCAAAAGGTCTGGTTTCCAATCTGATTTTGGGCGACCTGCTGGCAGACGAGGAGTACGAGGAATTGAAACGTCTGCTGGAGAAAGGAAAAGGGCAGCAATGAACGCAGTTTTGAAAATTTTCCTGTCTATGTCTGTTTCCGGCAGCTTGCTTATTTTGGCTCTGCTTTTAGGAAAACGGTTTTTGAAAGATAAAATCAGCCGGCAATGGCAGTATTACATTTGGCTGGTTGTTATTTTGCGGCTGCTGCTCCCCTTCGGTCCGGAGGTAAGCCTGATGGGAAAGGCATATCAGGCTGTCGATCAGGCAATATCCCGAGCCGCTCCTTTACCGGCGCAGCAACAGTCCCCACTAAACGCTCCGGGAGACAATTTTGCCCCCGCTGTTGAGGCGGAACAGCACAATCAAACGGTGAATAGTCCGGCAGATGATATAACAACTGCCCACCCACTTCAAGATATTGGAGTGTTGTTCATCAATCATATCTGGCTGGTGTGGCTGGTAGCCGCGCTGGGTTTGCTGATACGAAAAATAACAATCTATCAGGGCTTTGTACGATATATCAAGGCTGGATTAACCCCGCTTTCTGATATTCAGCGGTTAGACGAACTTTCTATTGTTGCAGAGCAGTCGGGCATCAAAAAGCCGATTGAATTATGTGTTAATCCGCTGGTTTCTTCCCCGCTGTTGATTGGCTTTTTCCATCCATGTGTTGTACTGCCCAGCGCGGATATTCCCGAAAAGGATTTTCGGTGTATAGTGCTACATGAACTGACACATTACAAACGGCGGGATATATTCTACAAATGGCTGGTTCAAGTTACCGCCTGCCTGCATTGGTTTAATCCGCTGGTTCATCTTATGAGCCGGGAAATTACCAAGGCTTGTGAATTTTCTTGTGATGAAGCCGTCCTCACTAAAATGGGGAGCAACAACGTACAGGACTATGGGAAAACCTTGCTTGACGCTATGGCGGCAATAGGGCGATACAAGGAACATCTCGGAGCCGTCACGTTAAGCGAAAATAAACAGCTACTGAAAGAGAGGATAAACGCAATTATGGATTTTAAGAAGAAATCAACGGCGATACGCCTTTTGACGGGTGCGCTGACGCTGTGCGTGATGTTCGGGGCGGCTTTCGTTGGCGTTTATTCTGTTGCCGCGGCAGTTGATCACACAGCAGGCAAGCCCCAGGCGGCTGTGGATCAAACGCCCGCGCAAGGGAACACAGACAGCAAGGACTATGCAGCCCAGGCGGAGCGGTATTATGAGGCCGACAGCCTGCCGCTGTTTGAAATCACGTTTCCCCGGCTGGATGAAAATATACAAAAGAAATGGCTTGAACAGTTCTATGCTGATGGAGACTTTGCATTTTTCTCTGTCGCTGTGCGTTGGCTTGACACAGATTCCGCTTTGCTTACCGGCTTCGCTGAAAAAGCGTATGCCGATGAAGAAATGGCGTTTTTCTCTACCTTGACGGACTGCATGGATGAGGCGGAACTGGAACTTTGGCTGGACAGGGCTTTGGAAGATGGGAACTGGGCATTTCAATCTATCCTCTTTGCCAAGCTGGACCGTGGAGAGGAATTTGACGAGCTGGAAGAACAGCAGGAAAAAGAATGGGATGAGGCGCAGGCAGCGCAATACCGGGCCGCGGGCGTGACAACGGATGGAAAGGACTATTACTACCAGGGCCAGCTTATCAACATCTTTTTAGACATACGAGCCAACAGAGCCCTTCGCACGCTGAATATGAACCCAAAAGGAACCGTCAATATCAAAATTGTCCGTGACACGAATAATAAAATCACCGGTACTTCCTATATGACCGAGGCGGAAGTGGTGGAACTGTTAGGGGATCTGAATGGCTTGGTTAATCAAAGCGATGTGGAAATCATCCCCGCTGTTTTTGAAACCGTAGCGGCGGGAGAAACCATCTCCCTGGGGGAATACACGTTGTCCAGCGGGGACGAAATTTTGTATGACATTTCAGCGAAAACGGGGAACAGAATGAATGTCTTTTTCGCAAAGGACGGGCAGGAAGATGTTGCCTATTGGTCAGTGAATAACCTGCGCCAGCCGGGCGAACCGCTGGAATGTATTGCGGATTTTACCGTTGGGCCTCCGGCAGCAAAGCCCGAAACCTATCAGCTGTACCTCCAGGCCCCGGACGGCGCTTTGGGAACTGTAAGGGGCAGCGTTTCGATTGTGCCGGCAGACGCATCCTGATGATATTCAACACTTCTGCCAAGAGAGAACATTTGTCAAGGGGACTTTCACCCAAAAGATGAAAGACCCCCTACAAATCGGGATTTATCACCTTAATACTGACGAAAGAATATAGGTACAAGCAAAACACTAATTGCTCCCAGTACACTTACAACTAATACTTTCCAAAAATCATGCTTTTCTTTTTCAGTCATATCAATATACCATTTCACACTCGATTAACCTCCATAACTCTCTATTTATTAAACTAACCCATTTTAAAATATAGCACAAAGTTAATCGGTGTTCAACTCCCATTGCAGTGCGTCACCTAACTGGCTGGCAAGCAATGCCCCAGTATATACCCGGCGCAGCTTGTTGGAGGCCAACGTCCCCCCCAGCCCCCGGTGCATCGGCATAGCTCCGTCCGATGTACAAGCCGCCGGTAGCATCTGGTCCATATTGGGCAGGAAAGGAACGCCCGGTGGGCCTCCTTCGGAGAGCGCACGACTGCCGTAGGCAGTATCGCCACCCGCTTGCGGGTGGTGAGTAAGTGCGCTCTTCGAGAAGGCCGGCAAAGAGAACGGAGCGCCCAGGTCATCCCCGGACGCTCTCGCTTCGGTTCTCCCCTGCTGGTAAATCACCGCTCCTCCAGCCTGTGCCATTCTGCCACAAATGAACCGCAGTCAATGTAATGTAGTGGCTTGGTGAAACCACCCTTTATACATTACGTCTCAGAACAGCGGCATAATAAAAAAACGTTGTTTCGGCGGCTGGTATCTGCGCGTCCCACCAAAATACACGTAGCCTTGCGGCGGGGCATGATTAGGGCAACGGCTCTGGGGAGAAATTGAACTTTGATTAAGAACATTATGCTTGATTGAAATTTCCAACACAAAGCGGAGTTTGATTCTTTGTGCAAAATGTAGAAATTGCATGAGCGGTCGAAAACGTGCATGAGCGGTAAGGAGGCAGTATTGCGCACCTTTTGGGGATAGGATAAAATAGATTTAAAAAAGACGGATGACCGCCGCACATGCAGCGGTCATGTGCGTATATACGCACATGAAACCTCCTGATAACTTTTTTAGAGAGGTAAAACTATGTTGATTGCCATTTGTGACGATGAACAGCGGGAGTTGGAGGCCATAGAAGCGGCATTGACAGCGGCGGCGGTGGAGTTGTCCGCCGATATAGAAATCGCCGCATATTCCTCCGGCGCGGCGCTGATCGAAGCCGTAGAGAGCGGATCGCAGCCCGCCCTGGCCGTTTGGGATATTTATATGGGCGAAGAAAACGGGATGAAAACGGCTGGCGTTCTGCGCGGCCTGATCCCCGGACTTCCCTGCGCGTTCCTGACCACCAGCCGGGACTTTGCCGTTGAAGCCTTTTCCCTGGACGCTCTGCACTACATTATGAAGCCTGTGACGGTGGAAAAACTCAAAGAACTTTTGGAACGGTTTTTCACCCACGTTGAGCGCCCTCCGCGCTGCCTGACCCTGTCAGACCAGCAGGGAGAGCGGCAAGTCCCTCTGGAACAGATACGCTATTTGTTGAGCCAGGACAGAGGCATAGAGATCTATTTGCAAACCGGGCGGAAGTGGTTCCCCTGCTTGTTCCGTCAGGCGGCGGAGCGGTTAGCGGACGAAGCCGACTTTGTGCAGATTTCCCGAAGCTGCATCGTCAATCTGAATGAGGTGCTGCACCTGGGCAACGCCGACTGCCATTTGAAAAACGGCGAGGCCCTGCCCATCAGCCGGAGGGAGCGGCAGACGGTACTGACCCGCTACAATGATTTTGCCTTCCGGGGGATGAACCGGGCAAAGGAGGCGGGCCTGTGATTAAACCTGTTTTTCTTCTTATGCGCTGGTTGCAGACGATCCCCATAGCTCTGCTGATGTTTGCCCCCTTTTCAGATTTGGAACTGCGGAGAGAACGGCGGCGCTGTCATTTATTCTCCGTGATCTATCTGATTTTTGGCTGTGCGGCGCTGGCATTGTTGAGCGCCGCTGTCAGTACGGGGGGCCAGCGGAATATTATTGCGCGGGATATAAGCCTTGCGGCGGTGCTTGCGGTCTACCTCTCCGGGTGGGCCAGCGTCCTCCGCGTCCCGACGGTCCGAAAGTTCCTGGTAGGCGGCATGATGCTTCACTACGCCGCTATGCTCAACGCCATGAGCAACGTGTCCGCGGCGTTTGTGCTGGGTGCGGACTATGTGACAAACGTCAATGCGGAAAGCGGGAGTTTGATGCTCTGCCTGTGTCTTTTGGCGTCAACGGTGCTGACATGGCCGCTGGTTTGGTATTTTCTCCGGCGCGTTTTGCGGGAGAGCCTGCCCGTTCTGGAGGAACGGGAGGCCAGACGGGGACTGATCTATCTATGTGTCATGTTCGTGCTTTTCTGTCTGGCAACCTACAATCCCCACTATGAATCAATGCCGGATACGCCGCTTTTCGTTGCCGCCCTGGTAGTGACGAATATGGCTGCTTACTTTATCTTCTTCCGGGAGATCGCTACAGTACGCAAGCAGTCGGAAACCGCCCGTGAGCTGGCGGTCTGGCAGACGCAGTACCAGCAGCTCAGCCGGAGAATGGAAGAAACCCGCCGCCTGCGCCACGATATGCGCCACCACCTCAACACCCTGGGGGCGCTGAACGCCCAGGGCAGGCAGGGGGAAATCGCGGACTACCTCAAACAGTACGGCACCGTCTACGACCGGCTGGAGGAACAGAAATTCAGCGGCGACCCGGTTGTGGACAGCGTGTTGGAATACTATCTGGCCCAGGCCGGAGAGGAAGGAATATCCACCCAGTGCCGGGTGTCCCTGGAGGGCGGCGGCAGCAGCATAGACGCCATGGACATGACGGTGCTGCTGGGCAACTGCCTGGAAAACGCATTGGAGGCCCTGCGGCCCCTTCCAGCCGAGGCGCGGCGGCTGTCCGTCGAGATCGCCCCCATGGGCGTCATGCTGCTGGTACGGATCGTCAACACCTGCGGCAATTTAGAGGACGGCAGGGACTTTGCCGGGTGGGAGGCGTTCCCCTCCTGCAAGGGCAAGGGACGCAAGGGCGTGGGCCTGCGGAGCGTGGCCGCTATCGCGGAAAAATACGGCGGCAGCGCACAATTCCAGCGGAAGAACGGGGAGTTTACCGCAAGGATTTCCCTGTGTATGTGCTGTCAGAATGACATTGGATAGAGGGACTTGCCCCCTATCCCGCGGGGAGAACCCCTGCGGGGTGACACTTCCTGTCCTACTTCTCTCACGGAGGTTTTGATGATGAAGAAAAAACTGTTGGCCGGTTTTCTGACGCTCGCCATGCTGGTAAGCCTGTTCCCCATTCCCGCGCTGGCGGCGGAGGGAGAGCGGCCCGAATGGGCAGTGACGGCCTTTGACCCGCTGGACGAGGGCACAGCGTTCCAGACCGTCCCCCAGGGCGGCGGGGCGCCGGTCTTGCCCGACACCCTGACCGCCCGGGCCTATCAAATTGAGGACGATACAACGGTGATCCTCCCCACGGAGCAGACGGCCCCGGAGGAACAGCCCGCCCCCGGCGAGGCCGCCTCCGCGCCTGTGGAGGACGGCGGGGACGTTCTGACCGCCGCGCCAGCGGAGAACGACCCGGCACCGATTGAACAACAGGAGCCGGACATTCAGCAGATCACCATTCCCGGCGTGACCTGGGCCGGGTCGCCGGAGTACGGCCACACCGCCCCCGGCGTGTACCGCTATACCCCCATCCTGCCCGCCGCCTACATCGTGGACGAGGGCGTGGAGCTGCCCACTGCCACCGTGACCGTGGAGGCGGCACGGGAGCAGACCGCCGTGGAGCGGGTGCAGGCCCTCCTTGACGCCCTGCCCAACCTGGAGGGCATCACTGCCGATAACGCCGGGGAAACGGCGGCGCAGCTTGCCGCCATTGATGAGGCCAGCGAAGCGCTTTCCGGGGAAGAACGGGCCGCGCTGGACTTTGCCCGGTACGAGGCCCTCATGCCGGCGCTGGCGGCGCTGATGAACGATACTCCCACGTTTTTTGCGGCAGCAAGCAATATTCAGTATTTAGACTGTGACGCCAACGGACAAAACTGGACGGCCAAGACCTGTTCCAGCGCCACAGTGGTGGAGAACAACACGACTACATGGAATAGTGGCTGGTATGTTGTCAACAGCAACGTCACAGTCGGGAGCCGTATCACAGTCAATGGCGCTGTTCACCTGATTTTGGTGGACGGATACAAGCTGACAGCAGAGAGCGGTGGCATCAATGTTGCCAAGGGCAACAGCCTGACCATTTACGCCCAAAGCACCGGGGCCAGCATGGGTCAGCTTTCCGCAAAAGGAGGGTATAATCAAGCAGGCATCGGTGGAGGAGAAAGAACGTCCGGCGGTACAATTACCATCAACGGAGGTTACATACATTCAAGTGGCCAGATGGGCGGAGCCGGCATTGGCGGAGGCGACCGTGTTGCAGGCGGTACGATTACCATTACTGGCGGTGTTGTAAGTGCATCTGGAATTGAGGGCGCCGGGATCGGCGGAGGTTACCATGATGGACTGTATGGCGGCGGGGGCAATGTCTTAATCAGTGGCGGCGTAGTAACAGCCACCAGTGAAAAGGGACAAGGCATTGGTGCTGGTCAGTATGGCGGCGAGGGCACCCATGGAACATTTTCCACTGGCGAGAATGGTAACGCTTTTATTGTGGCGTCCAGCATTGGAAACACCAGTTATACAGAAAACTCTGACACCGCAGGTGTTATTATTGATGGCAGCAGTGGAAAGGTATACAGTGATGTTACTCTGTATGAGGATGCAGAAATTCCATTGGATAAGTCTCTTACTATTCCAAACGGAACCACACTTACCATTGCGGAGAGTGCAACTCTAACGAATAACGGCACCCTCATAAATAATGGAACAATTATCAACAATGGCACTATCAACGGTGATGGCGAATTATCTGTCCTAGTAAATTTTGACGCCAACGGCGGCAGCGTGTCCCCCGCATCCAAGGAAGTCACTTATAACAGCACCTACGGCGGCCTGCCCGCCCCCACCCGCGACGGTTATACCTTTGACGGCTGGTACACAGCGGCCAGCGGCGGGACAAAGATAGAGAGTACGGCCAAAGTAACGGTCACAGCGGTGCAGACCCTTTACGCCCATTGGTCGGAAAACATATCCAAGGTTACGGTAACATTCTCCAATGCAACCCCGGCCTATGGCGAAACAATCACCCTCACAGCCACCATCGCGGCGGCGAACAGCAACGGCTTACGGGCGGCGGCACAGAACACCGTGATATTTTCCATAGGGAGCGAAACACTCGGAACGGCAAATGTTTCCGGCAATGCGGCAACGCTGTCAGTCAATCTCACCGGGGAGAACTGGAAACCCGGCAGTAAGACCATTACCGCCGAATTTGGCGGCTCCGCCGCTATGACGGGCAGCACCGGCACAGGCACTTTGACGGTTCAGAAAGCCGCGCCACAAGTGACCGCGCCTACCGCAAAAAGCCTGACCTACACCGGCGCGACCCAGGAGCTAATCAGCGCGGGGATTACCACAAACGGCACGTTACAGTACAGCACAGACAGCACAAATTATTCCACCGGCATTCCCACCGGCACCGAGGCCAAGGCCTACACTGTGTATTATAAGGTGGCGGGAGACGATTATTACAGCGATGTGGCGGCGCAGAGCGTGAGCGCCACTATCAGCCCGAAAGCCATCACCGGGGCCGCTGTTGAACTGGGGGATCGCCTGACCTACACCGGCCAAGAGCAGACGCAGACGGTAAAATCGGTGACAATTGACGGCCTGACCGCCGCCTATACCGTGTCCGACAACCAGCAGACGGACGCGGGAACATACACCCTGACCGTCACCGGCAGCGGCAATTTTACCGGCAGTCAAACGGCAGACTTTACCATCGCCAAGGCCAGCAACCGCATCACCGGCCTGACCTGCGGCAACATTGCGTTTGGAGAAACGCCCAGCCCCTCCGCAACGGCCATATTCGGAACGCTTACTTACGCTTACAGTCAGCAGGAGAGCGGCACATACGAAGCGTGGAATCCCTCTAACGCCAAGGGCACATGGTATGTCAAGGCAAGCGTGACGGAAACGGACAACCATACCGGAGCGGAGCAGATCACCTCTTTCCAAGTCACCTCCCAGCGGGAGGAAATTCCCAGTGCCGGCATTGACTACCGTTCGGAAATGCTGACCGGCCTGGCAGCTAATGCCAGCTACTCCATCTCCCCCACAGGCGGTACAGCGGCCACAGTTGCCGCCGACGGAAGCGGCACGATTGCCATTCAAGAGGGCTGGTACGGCAAGACCCTCTCCATTGTCAAAGTGGCGGGGAATGGCGACTACTCGGACAGCGAGGCGCAAAGCCTGTCTATTCCGGCCCGGCCTGACCGCCCCGCCGCGCCGCTGAAGCTCACCAAGACGGCAAACAGCATTACCATCACCAACAGCTATTCCGGCTGTGAATTTTCCGCAGACGGCACAAGCTGGAATGATACCGGGGCTTTTACCGGCCTGACAGCGGGAACGGCGTACACCGTCCAAGTGCGGGTAAAGGCTACCGGCAGCAGCTTCAAATCGGCCAGCACGACACAGGCCGTCACTACCGTGGCCGGGGACGGCTCCACCACCGTAAAACCCGGCGAGAGCGTGGAAATTGGCACAACCCCGAAAACCACCATTACCAACAACGGGGAGAGAGTCAACATTACCACAGACGGCACAACCACCACCGTCACCCCGGCCAGCGAGGTTGAAGTGAGCGGGGACGGCTCCGTGACCGTCCCCGGAGGCTCCACCATCAAACCGGGGAACGGCGGGCCGTAGATTACCGTGGGGCCGGGAAATGGCGGCACCATCGGCGGCAACGGCGAGATCACCATACCGGGCGGCGGCACCGCCCAGGTGGGGAATAATCCCAGCACCACGATCACCATCCCGGAGGGCGGCGGCACCATCCAGCCCAAACCGGACGGCACCGTGGACGTTCCCGGAGGCTCTACCGTCCAGACCGGGGAAAACGGCCCGGAGATCACCGTAGGGCCGGGGAACGGCGGTAATGTCGGCGGCAACGGTGAAATCACCGTTCCTGGGGGCGGCACTATCCAAACCGGCAAAGACCCGGCCGCCACCATCATTCCGCCCACGGGCGGCGAAGTGACCCCCAACCCGGACGGCACCGTGACTGTCCCGGAGGGTACTACTGTCAAGCCCGGTGATGGCGGGCCGGAAGTCACCGTGGGGCCGGGGAACGGCGGCACCGTAGGCAGCGACGGCGGCGTGACCGTCGAGGGCGGCGGCAAAGTCACGGTAAAGGGTGATCCTGACGATACCACCATCACCCTGCCCAGCGGCGGCGGCACCGTCAAGCCTAACCCGGACGGCACCATCCCCCTCCCTGGCGGGACTGTTGTTACCCCGGCCGGCAAAGACCCTATCACGGTTCCTGATGGCGGCGGTACAGTAAATCCCGGCACCGGCGAAGTAACTTCGAATGTCCATACAGTGACCTTTGACAGTCAGGGCGGCTCCACGGTCAACTCTATCAAAGTGACCCACGGGAAAACCGCGGCGAAACCCGGCAATCCCACCAGGAGCGGCTATGCGTTCGGCGGGTGGTACAAGGAGAGCGGCTGCACAAATGCGTGGAACTTTGACGCTGACACCGTGACCGGGGATATGACCCTCTATGCCAAGTGGACGCAGAACAGCGGCGGAGGCGGGGGCGGCGGCTGGTACAATCCCCCCAGCGTTGCCACTTACCCCATCACCACACCGGCCACATTTCCCCACGGCAAGCTGACAATCAGCCCCGTTCGCGCATCACGCAATACCACCGTGACCATCACCGTGACTCCGGAGGACGGCTACCGCCTGGGCGTTCTGAACGTCACCAGCGGCGGAAAATCCCTACCCCTGACGGAAAAGGGTGGCGGCAAGTACACCTTTACCATGCCAGCGGGTACGGTCAAGGTGGAAGCCGTCTTTGTACCGGCTGAAACACCGGAAATGCCCTGGATCAATCCCTTTGCGGATGTGCGGGAAGGCGCATGGTACTATGACGCGGTGCGGTTCGTCAGCGAGAACGGCTTGATGGACGGCTACGGCAGCGGCCAGTTTGGGGTAACCGACAACCTCTCCCGCGCCCAGCTTGCCCAAATCCTGTTCAACAAAGAGGGCAGGCCGGTTGTCAATTACCTGCTGCAATACGAGGATGTGACCACCGGCACATGGTACACCGAGGCCGTCCGCTGGGCCACCAGCCAGGGCATCGCGGGCGGCTATGGCAACGGGAATTTTGGCCCCAATGACCCCATCACCCGTGAGCAGCTGGCCGTCATGCTCTGGCGGTACGCCGGCAGTCCAGCGGCCACGAATAACGAATTGCACTTCAATGACACGGACGAGATCAACGGCTTTGCGTTGGAGGCCCTGCACTGGGCCGTGGAGAACGGCATCATCAACGGCTACAGTGACGGGCGGTTAAGCCCCCAGGGGCGGGCCACCCGCGCGCAGGTGGCGCAAATGCTGAAAAACTTCCTGGAAAACAGGGAGAGCGGGGATTAGCGCCCAAGCGCACATATTTCCATATATCAGCGGTTCCAGCCGTCACCCGGCGGCTGGAACCGGGATATAAGAGTATCAATCCTGACAGGCCGCTTATGCGGCGGAGCGGGGAGGTGGGAAAGTATGCCGGTTATGGATGGCGGCAGTTGCGATGCGGAAACCGCCGCCATTCAAAACAAACGCCCGCTGCTCCGCATAATACACGGACATAGGAGGATTACAAATGATTTTTGATGATTTGTTCTACCCTGATAATCCCAAGCGCCGCCAAGAGGTTGCCAATCTCCGTGGAGAAATCACAACCTTATTCAAGCAGTATACAAGTGCATGGAACGAAAACGCCAACCTTCTGAACGATGCGTTCAGGCAGGCGGCAAAACCAGATACGCCGTTCTATGGCATGACCTTACCCACCCTCCAGAAAAACATTGATAAAGACCCCATTGGCGAGTGCATTGACGAGATCAATAAAACAATAACGGAAACCGACACTAAATTGAAGAAATTGATGGAGGACATCGGCATAACTGAACTGCTGCCCGATGATTGGAAAGATAAGGGCGCGAAGCTGGAAGATTTGGGGGAGCTTACTCTTTTGAACGTGTGCAAGGCCATTGAAACCGTAGCCGCTGCCTCTGCCGCCGCCTATCTGGGCTTCTATATTTTCCAGGGCATTTCCATTTCGATTGCTCTGATTAACGCAATCTGTGGCGTTGCCAGTTCTATTGGAGCATTTTTGGGAGGTGCGGCGATTGGTTTGGTGATTGGCGGGGCCGCTTTTATCATTTCCGATCTCATTGCCAGCGCGATCACCGGCGCAATCGAGCGCAAACAGTTAAACGAGGCGATAGACAGCCTGACAAAACTGCGGGATGATGTGCTGCCCTTGCGGGATGCCGCCGTCAAGTTGGCTGCGGTTACGCAGAACATTAAGGATGGCAGTTACAAACTTGCTCCGGGCTGGTATTTGATGAAGGATGAGGAGGGCAGCTATTTTATTATAAAAAACGGTCAGCGGATTGCACTGGCTTTCACTGCGTGAGGTTGAACTGTGGTATGAATGAAACATCAACTTTCCCATATTTGCTATTGAGAGGGCAGCGTTCTTGTCAGAAAAGAGCTGATGTCCGCTGCATAACATACGGACGGCAAAATTCATCACATTGTAAATGATAAAAAATTTCATAAACCGATAACCCTCAACTTCGTTTTTGTATCAAGAGAATCTCGCTAATAGGGCGTCAAGGGAGCGGCGGCCGCTCTCTTGACGCCTTTCTTTTTTCATGCTTTCGGCGTTGATAACCCATGATTTGGCCTTTTGCGCCGCCTGTCTGGTCTGTTTGGCGGCATGGACAGGCCCCTCCCCCATCCTCTTCACAGAAAAGCGCGGATGACCGCAAGGTTGTCTGCGCCCCTTTTTTCATCGACAGCCTTTTGCAAGGTTCCTTATCAAATCATAGGGGATTTTGTAAAAGGCTGTCGGTTTATGGCTGCGGGAATCTCCCCTGTCAGGCCCAGCAAGCAAGAACTCGAAAAATCCTACATTTTGACGGGTAAAGACTACTTTGTTCTGACAACAAATGTAGATCACCAATTTCAACTGGCAGGTTTTGATAAAAGCGGTTGTTTTGCACTCAGGGAGATTACGGCCTTTAGCAGTGTTCGGGGCCCTATCACCAGCGCACCTATGACAACGAAGAAACCGTGGGCTGGATGTTCGCGGAGCAGCGGGATATGAAAGTGCCGTCAGAGCTTGTCCCCCGCTGTCCCATCTGTGGTAAGCCCATGACCATGAACCTCCGGGCGGACGATACCTTTGTGCAGGACGAGGGCTGGCCCCCTGCTATTGTGGAGATACATTCCCATGAACTATGTGGTTCCATCCGAGTGTCTGCCGGCCCGCCTACCGCCGTTTTCTGTGCCGTCTGCACCCCGGCGATGTTCTCTGTGTTTTGAGCATTGACCGGCTGGGATGCAACTATGACGAAATACCGGAACAATGGCGGATCCTCATCCGGAAAAAGAGCGTGAATAGCGTGGTAATGGACTTTCACTTGCTGGTTCCCCGCACTCGTTTAGAGGGGCAGGATTTGACAGGCGGGTTTGCGGCGGATCTTGTTTTACAGATACTTGCTTATGTTGCCCAAAAGGAGAGAGAGGCCATTCACCGGCGGCAGGCCGAGAGAATCGCGGCGGCAAAAGCGGCGGGAAAGCGCTGGGGCAAGCCGGGCATTCCGCCTCCGGCTGTGGTGGATGAATACGGATACTGTGGCGGGAGAAAACAATTTCTTTCGTTCAGATCCCGGAGCAATTGGGCGTATCCAAAAGTACCGTTTATCAATTTGTTGGAATACGAAAAGAAAGTCGAGAGACACTTGTTGAAAACAACGAAATTTGAGAAGATTTCGAAAAAATTCTTCCCACTCATACTTTCGGATGATTACAAAAAAGAGCCCTGCATGGTAAAATACAGCCAGCAGTAAAATGGATATTGATTTTGCGATGTCCGCTCCAAGCGGCGGCCGGATGCCGGGGAAAACGAAAACAGGCCCCGGCTTCCCTTCAGCGGTGACGCCGGGGGGCTGTTTTGGGAGGCCGCTTGGAACAACAGGGGAGGCGGGGTATGGTTCAAAACATCGTGTTAACGGCTGCGCTCCAGGAAAAGCTCAAGACGGCATGGGCACAGCGGCAGGTCATCCTGTTCAGCGCCCCCTGCGGCTGCGGCAAGAGCGCCGCGGCCTCCGTCCTGCTGGAGTCCTGCGCCGTCTGCCGGTGGGACGCCCTGTCCGAACCGCTGGAGCCGCTGGAGCCGGACCCCACCTGCGACGCGGTGCTGCTGGACAATCTGCAAAACCTCAAAAGCCCCGACGCCCAGCAGACCCTTTGCGCCCGGATCCTGGAGCGGCCTGAAACCCATTTCGTCCTTTTGAGCCGCGGGCCCGTCCCCGGCTGGCTGACGCCCTTCCGCTATGAGCGGCGGATGCAGGTCTTTGAAACCCAGGACCTGCTGCTGGATCAGGAGGCGTCGGAAAAGCTGCTGGCCCTCTCCGGCGTCTCCCCCTCTCCGGCGGAGCTGGCCGCGATCCGGAAAAACTGCGAGGGCTATCCCCTGGCCTTCGGCATCCTCTGCCACCAGATGCGGGGCGGCAGGCCCTATGACGAAACCGTGGACGCGGATGTGCGGCGGGAGCTGTTCACCCACTTCCAGACGGCGGTGTACCGCCGCTTTGAGCCTATGACCCGCCGCCTGCTGCTGGACCTGGCCCCCTTCGAGCCCTTTGACGTGGAGTTCGCCCGGATCCTCTCCGGCAACAGCCGCGCCGGGGAGTTGCTGGGGGAGCTGCAGCAGGACACCTCCATGTTCTTCTATGACGATCTCCACCGCTGCCGGTTCCATCCGGTGTTCCGGCAATACCTCCTCTGGCAGCAGGAACGGGAGTACAGCGCCGAGGAACAAAAGCGCCTCTATGGCCGGGCCGCCCTCTACTATGAGCTGCACGACGATTACAAAAGCGCCCTGGACTGCTGCGCCCGCAGCGGAGAGCACCAGAAGGTGTCCGAGCTGCTGGTCAAAAACAGCCGGCTTCACCCGGGCCTTGCCCACTATGACGAGATGGAGGACTACTACCGCGCCCTGCCCAGGGAGCAAATCCTGTCCTCACCCCCGCTGATGGCGGGGATGAGCATGCTGTGCGCCATCTGCATGGAGTACGACGACTCGGAGGGCTGGTACCGGGAGCTGGAGCGCTTCGCCGGGACGCTGAAGCGGTCCGACGCCGACTACAAATCCGTCCGGGGCTGGCTGGCGTGGCTGGACATCGCCCTGCCCCAGCGGAACGTGGGGGACATCCTGACTAAGCTCCCCCGGGTGGCGGGCCTGCTGGCCAGCCGGGAGATCACCATACCGGAGTTTTCCGTCACCAGCCGCCTGCCCAGCATCATGAACGGGGGCAAGGACTTCTGCGCGTGGAGCAAACGGGACGACGAGATTTACCGCAAGTACCGCGTCCCGGTGAGCCTCCTGCTGGGGCGGGACGGCGTGGCCCTGCCGGAGTGCGCCATCGCGGAGAGCAAGTTTGAAAAGGGCCAGGACGTCTCCGGGCGGGTGCTGGACCTGATGGCCCGCCAAGGCGACATTCAGAAGAAGGGAACGCCGGATATCGAGTTTGCCCTCATCGGCCTGCTGGTCCGCCTGAGGATCGACCAGGGCGAGGCGGACCACGCCCGGGAACACCTGGAGGCCCTGCGGGAGCGGTTCCGGCGGCCCGAGGGCCAGCGCTTCCTCCCGAACCTGGACGCGCTGCTGTGCCGGGTGGCCATGTACGAGGGTGACGAGGAGGCGGTGGACCGCTGGTACAGGGAGAAGGCCCCCAGGGACCTTTTGAAGCTGCGGGTCATGCTGCGCTACCAGTACCTGACCCGGGCCATGGTGGAAATCGCCTACGGAGATTACCAGGAGGCCCTGCTGGTCCTGGCCCCCCTGCGGCCCTACTTCACGGCCTGCCGCCGGGTAATGGACCTGATCTGCCTGGACCTGCTGACGGCCATCTGCCGCTTCCGGGCCGGGGACGGGGATTGGAAAACGCCCCTCCACGGCGCGCTGGACGTCTGCCTGGACCACGCCTTCATCCGGCCCGTGTCCCAATACGGCGCGGCCGTCCTGCCCCTGCTGGAAAAGGGCGGCTGGACGGGGGACGGTCCCTTTCTGGACCGGCTGACCGCCGCCGCCCGGAAGCAGGCGGCCCAGTACCCGGACTTCCTCCGCTGCCGGGGGGAGCTGGCCGAGCCGCTGCTGCCCGCGGAGCTGAACGTGCTGCGGCTGCTGTGCCACCACAAGAGCAACGCCGAGATCGGGGAAATCCTGGGCATCAAGCTGCCCACGGTGAAGACCCACGTGGGCAGCATCCTGCGGAAGCTGGGCGTGAAAAACCGGGGCGCGGTGAAGGACGCCGCCCTGAAACTGCATTTGATTTAGGAGGCCATGAAATGAAACGAAATTGGTTCTGCATCCTCGCCGCCCTGGCTCTGTGTTTGGTGCTCCTGCCGGGGACCGCCCTGGCGGCGGAGTGCCAGGTTACGATTACGGACTTGAGGAACAATGCAGTCACCCTGGAGGCCGGGAAAAAATATGTGCCGGTGCGCGAAAACGGCAGCGGCGTGAAGGCGGCGGCGGATACGGACACGCCGGAGGAATATCTGACCTACGCCGACGGCGTGCTGACTGTCTATGGCACAGATGGCGTGACAATAAACGGCTCGATGGCCGTCACGTCTGACCTGACCATCCGGTGCGGAGAGGATGGAACGGGGGAACTGATTCTGCTGGATTCCCAAGCAACAGGCGCCGCTCTCTCTCTGGCGGGGCATACCCTCACCCTGGACCCGGGTACAAGCCTTTCTCTTGTAAATGTTATGACAGATTATGCCGTTGACAGCGGCACAATTCGATACTCCGAAGAGCGAGGCAATATTCGGATTGAGAGCTTGGTAGCTGTGGTAGCTGTGGCACAGGAAAACCTGACGGTAGAAAACGCTGCGGAGGTCTACATCGTCGGAAATACTCAATCCGGCCCCCTTCTTCCAAGCCTGACGGTGAAAAACTGCGGCGATGTGACGCTTGATCAGTGGAACTCGGAGAACTCCACCATCATGGACACGGACAAGATTACGTCTGACGGCCCGATTCGTATTGGACACTTTAGCGACCGCCAAAAGCCCGTGTTCATCCCCACCGCCCCCGGAAAGCCCGGCGGGACCATCTGGGCTTACGGCGGGGAAGCCCCCACAGACGACTCCCATTTTCTGGACAATATTTCCGTCCCAACCTTCTGGGCAGTCGGGACCGGCGGTGAGATGTACTACGAGCCCCCGGCGGCGGCGGGAGGCACCGCCAAAATGACGCTGAAAAACGCCGAGTGTTCCGCAATCAACCATAAGGGGGATCTCCTGCTGGAGCTGGTGGGTGAGAACAAGATCCCGGACTTCCGCTTACTCGAAAACAAAGTTACGCTGACCGGGAACGGCAGCCTTGAGGCGAAAATTTACGCGAAGGAGTTTGAGAAAAACGACTCGGTCAGCCTGACCGCCACGGTGACCGTAGATCTGTCGACAGATATAGACCACCCCGTGCAGCATTCTTTCATTTATGGGAAGCAGATATTAGGCGATTATTACTTGGGTCGTTTTTGGGTTGCCAGCACCAACACTCTGACGGTTGCTTCCGGCGCGGAGCTGACGATTACTGAAACTGGAAGTAAGGTGTGGATCACGGAGCCCGAAGGCCTAACGATTGAGGACGGCGGAACCATCGTCAACAACGGTGAGATCATATTGGCGGACGGAGCCGTCGCCGCGGAAAATATCCCGGCATACATCAGGAGCCTGGGCCTCACCGGCACCGGCAAGGTGACGGTGAAAGAGACGGACACAAATGGCATTCCCGCAGCTACCCCGAGCGCAACCTACTCCAACACCGGCAAGCGGCTGCTGGAACCGGCGGGGGAGCTGGACTTGACCGCCGGGACCGCAGAGAACGCGGCCCAGGGCTACTCCTGGAACGCGGACACGAAGACCCTGACCCTCCAGGAGGGCTTCAACGCGACGAAGGTGATTCTCCCCGACGACACGGTAACCGTTGTGACGCAGGGGGAGAGCACGATTCAAGAGCTGGCCGTCAATGGCGGCAACCCGCAGAAGACGGCGCTGACCCTCTCCGGGGCGGGGCCGCTGAAAATAGAAGAGCAGGTCAACGTCAGCGGAGGAAACAACAACAGCCTCACCGTGGCGGCAGGCGCTGTGGTGGAGGTCCGGGGCGGCGTCTCCGTCTGCGGCGACGGAGGAGTGGACGGAGCCGTCACCATCAACGGGACGCTGACCGTGCAAGGCGGCGCGATGGGCCCCGCGCTGACCTGCGGCAGGGCCGTCGTGGGCGGCGGCGGCGTGCTGAACGTCTACGGAGAACACGGCGGCGTCTCGGCCAACGGTATGAGCGGCGGCGTCTTCGCGGGCGCGTTCACCCTCCTGGAAAACGGCGTTTTGAACGCGAACTG
Source organism: uncultured Oscillibacter sp. (assembly GCA_910578935.1). GTDB lineage: Bacteria > Bacillota > Clostridia > Oscillospirales > Oscillospiraceae > Oscillibacter. The sequence continues at coordinate 19,434 of CAJTSM010000024.1, forward strand.
CAAGGAATTCGTCATTGCCGTGCACTCCGGAAACGCTGCCGGCTTCAATCCGCCTGTCCGGCCGGACGCGGTGATCAGTATCCCGGCGGGCTATATCCCCCAGGGCCACGACCCGATGCTGTCCGGGGACGGGCAGTCCGTCCTCATCGTGGCCGACGGACCGTTTACCATCAGCCGGCACAACGTGCCCACGCCGCCAAAGCCCAGCCACACCCACAAATGGGCGGAGGACTGGACCTCCAGCGAGACTCACCACTGGCATGAGTGCACCGCCTCCGGGTGCAAAGTCACGGAGGACAGCCAAAAGAACGGCTATGGGGAACATGTCTATGACGACGACCGGGACACAAACTGCAATGTCTGCGGCTATACGCGGACAGTGGAGCCAGAGAGGCCCTCAGAGCCCTCCGGGTCCGGCGGTGGTGGAAGCAGCCGGAGGACCAGGCCCATCTACTCCGTCACGGTGGAAAAATCGGAGCATGGCACGGTGACTACCGACCACACCCAGGCCGAACGCGGCGTCACCGTCACCCTGACGGCGGCCCCGGACAGCGGCTATGCGCTGGAGGATCTCACGGTCACTGACAGCCAGGGCGGCGCGGTCAAACTCACCGGCAAGGGCGGCGGCAAATACGCCTTCACCATGCCGGAGCGGTCCGTGACGGTCCGAGCGTCCTTCCGGGTCTTGGACTGTGACGGCGGGACCGGCTGTCCCTCCCAGGCGTTTTCCGACCTGGACACCGGCAAATGGTATCACGATGCCACGGACTTCGTCCTGGAGCGGGGCCTGATGAACGGCTACGGCGACGGGACCTTCCGTCCGGGCGGAGTCCTGACCCGGGCCCAGGTCGCCCAGATCCTCTACAATCAGGCGGGCAGGCCCGCCGCGGCGGGCGGCGGCTTTTCCGACGTGGCCCCCGGCGCGTGGTGCGCCCCGGCGGTGGCCTGGGCGGCGGAGCGGGGCATCGTCAGCGGCTATGCCGGCGGGACCTTCCGCCCCGACGGCGGCATCACCCGGGAGCAGCTGGCCGTGATGCTCTGGCGCTACGCCGGGAGCCCCGCCGCCGGAGAACTGGATTTCACCGACGCGGGCCAGGCGGGAGACTACGCCCGGGAGGCCCTGGGCTGGGCCGTGGAGAACGGCGTGCTCAGCGGCAGAGGCGACGGCATTCTGGACCCCAAGGGCCCGGCAACCCGGGCGCAGGCCGCGCAGACGCTTAAAAATTTCCTGAAAGACAAATAAATCAATCTGTCAAAAGCGGGACGGTTTTGCCGTCCCGCTCTTTAAATTCACTCCGCGGATGCTATCAATGTTTATCAAACATTGCACAGCGCTTGCCTAAGTACGGGGCAGGTTTTCGGGCTCGAAAATTTTTCTGACCACATAAACAGCCGCGGACAGATATGAAACACGCGGAAATACTGTTTTCAAAGAACGCCGGAACGTAAATAGGACAAATGGAAAGCAGCTATAAGTTATCGAAAGCTGTTTCAAAATCCGCGCAGGCTTCCCTGTTTATAGCGATGCAAATCTTGAATTAGAGACTCTCTTTTCTCTGCGCTATTGCTGAGTAAAATAAATGCAGCGTCCCAATCTCTCTTTTTTGTGCAAATATTGAGAGGAAAAATTTTTTCAAATGCCTTATAATAAATAGCAGTAAATCATATTGACAACGGAGGTATCTCAATGGAATGGGTTGAAAGGCTGAACCAGAGCATCCTTTATATTGAAGAACATTTAACCAGCGAGATTGATTATGAACGGCTTGGGCAGATCGCTTGTTGCTCCGCCTATCACTACCAAAGGATGTTCACCTATATGGCGGGTGTTACTCTGGCGGAATATATCCGAAGAAGAAAGATGTCATTGGCGGCTGTGGACTTACAAGACAACCATAAAAAAATCATTGATATCGCTGAAAAATATGGCTACAGTTCGCCAACTGCCTTTAATAGAGCTTTCCAAAGTATCCATGGCGTCGTTCCTTCAGCAGTAAAAAGTGAAGGAGTACCTGTAAAATCCTTTCCTCCCATTACATTTATGATGGCCGTTAAAGGAGCTGACGCACTAAATTATCGAATTGAAACCAAAGATGCGTTTCGGATCATTGGAAGATCTGCTCCGCTGCACAAAGAGGTTGAGCAAAACTTTATGGTGGTTCCTCAATTGTGGCAAGACGCGGCTATGAATGGAACAATTCAGAAATTAGCCGGTATGATGGATGCCCCTCCCATGGGTTTATTAGGCGTAAGTGCGTGTAATGATGATGAAGCGTGGAAATACTTTATTGCCGTGTCCAGCACAAAAAATAGCGGTGAATTTGAGGAATACACTGTGCCTGCATCCACTTGGGCAATCTTTCCTGGTTCCGGCACAAGCCACTCAATTCAAAAACTGGAACAACGCATTATTACAGAATGGCTGCCCACTTCTGGATATGAGTATGCGGATGCACCGGATCTTGAGGTTTACCTAAATTCAGATCCCCAAAATGCGCAGTATGAGGTATGGATTCCTGTAAGGAAAAGGCAATCGTAGAAGAGGAGCATATGGAAGAAAAATTTAATTTGTTCATGGGGACAGTTGACGTTTGCTTCCGTGATTTTGTAGGTCAAATCAATGACTGCTTAATCCAGCGGGGATGTAACTGTGAAATTAAGACTGCAAAAAGCGGTTATACAGTATCTTATACTCTGGGCAAAACAAAAAGGACTTTAGCGACTTTTGTTTCCCGGAAAACAGGAATGAAACTCCGAATTTATCCCGAGCACATACACGAATATCAAGACTTTCTTAACGGTCTTCCAGAAAAGATGAAGGCGGACATTAAAAAAGCATCTGTTTGTAAACGACTGATCGATCCTGAAGACTGCAATCCAAAGTGTGTTATGGGATATACGTTTGAACTGGACGGCGAACAATATCGGAAATGCCGGCCTTGAGTGTGGAAAATAATCCGTATATTAAGCTGTTTTTGAAACATGAACTTAACTATGGAAAGACTTAAAGCGGGAAAAATACTGACATAACAGCAGAATACAAACGCATCTGTCAAAACAAAGGGTATGCTAAAACCGCCCACTTCTGAGGACACGGCAGTATCCGAAAAGTATTGCCGCGTCCTCTTGATCCTAACCTCCTCCAACCTGTCAAAAAAGCATAGTATTTCCGCCAGGCTGCTCCGGCCGCAAACACAAAACATGTAACGTGCATAAAGAGCTTCGCTGTTTCATGTATCTATACAGAACAGGACACGATTATATCGTTTCCCTTCATCCGGGCTATTTTCGATGCACTCCGGAAAAAAGTGCGGTTAATCTGAAGAATATAATCAAGCGGCGGCTCCCCAAACCAGGGGGAGCCGCCGTTCCCTTTCAGGTACGCCGTCCTTTCATCGGAATTTTATCCCGCAAGTCCTCTAGGCGGTTTAAGGCATCCAACAGAGTTTCATCTTTCTTGGCAAAATGGAAACGAATCAAGTGGTTCACCGGCTCCCGAAAAAAGCTGGACCCGGGGACAGCCCCCACGCCCACCTTCTCCGCCAGGTCCTCGCAGAAGCGGAGGTCACTGTCATAGCCGAACTCGGACACATCCAGCAGGACGTAATAGGCCCCCTCCGGCGTGGTGTGGCTGAGCTTCAGGTCGTCCAGGCCCTTTAAAAACAGCTCCCGCTTATGGGTGTATTTCTCCAGCAGGCCGTCGTAGTAGTCCTGGCCGAACTTCAATCCGGGAATGACCGCCTCCTGGAGGGGGGCCGCCGCGCCCACGGTGAGGAAGTCGTGAACCTTCTTGATCCGGTCCGTGATCTCCGGCGGGGCGATCGTGTAGCCCAGCCGCCAGCCGGTGATGGAGTAGGTTTTGGATAACGATGAGCAGGAGATTGTCCTTTGCCGCATCCCGGGGAGGGTGGCAAAGTAAGTGTGTTTATGAGGCGTGTAGACAATATGCTCATAAACCTCGTCGGTAATGACGTAGGCGTCGTATTTTTCCGCCAGGGCGGCGATGGTTTCCAGTTCCTCTCTAGTGAAAACCCGGCCGCAGGGATTGGATGGGTTGCAGAGGATCAGCGCCTTGGGCTTTTGACGGAAAGCGTCCTCCAGAACCTCCGGATCAAAGTGGAAGTCCGGCGGCGTCAGGGGCACGTAGATCGGCTCCGCGCCGCAGAGAATGGTGTCCGCCCCATAGTTCTCATAGAAGGGAGAGAAGACGACGACCTTGTCTCCAGGATTCGCCACGGTCATCATGGCAGCCATCATGGCTTCGGTGCTTCCGCAGGTAACCGTAATCTCCCCGTTGGGGTCTACAGAGTGGCCCATGTAATGGGACTGTTTCTCCGCCAGAGCCTCCCGGAGGTTTTGGGCGCCCCAAGTAATGGAATACTGGTGAAAGTCCTCCCGGGAAACCTCCGCCAGCCGGTCCAAAATGGCCTGGGGCGGGTCGAAGTCCGGGAAGCCCTGGGAGAGGTTCACCGCGCCGTATTGGTTGGAAATGCGGGTCATGCGGCGGATCACCGAGTCGGTAAAACCGGCGGTGCGCTCAGACAGGCACTGCATGGTCATGTCCTCCAATGTAAGATTTTTGATCGTTCAAAATATGCAGAGGGTCCAGGGCGTCTTTGATCTGATTCATAACAGTAAGGTTCTCCTTGGCGGATTCCCGGAGGAAGTAACGCCGCTTGGAAACGCCGATCCCGTGCTCTCCCGAAGCCACGCCTCCCAGCTCATAGGCCTTGTGATAAGCCCGGTCCATGACGGCGTGGAGTTCCCGCTCCCAGGTTTCCGCGTCCCGGTTTCCCCGAACCACACAGAGGTGGACATTGCCGTCCCCGGCGTGGCCAAAACTGACCATTCGCACGCCGGAAGCGGCCTCCAGCTCGTTGACAAAGGCGGTGAAGTCCGCCGTACGGCTGATGGGTACCACGATGTCCACAGGCTCCTGCTCGCTGACGGCCTCCACGGCCTTCACCAGGGCTCCCCGTACCTTCCAGATATCCGCCGCCTGCTCGGGGTCCTCCAGCACCACGTAATCCAGCGCCCCATTGGCAAGAGCAAGGGCGCGGACCCGCTCCAGATTGGCCTCTACCTCGTTCCTCTGCCCGTCGAAGGTCAGGAGAATGTAGCTCCCCGCCTCTGGGCAGGGGTACTTCACGCCGGAGAATTCCTCCCCCAGAGCCACCACCTTCCGCTCCATAAACTCCACCGCCGTGGGGTTCGCATCGGCCTGGAGGATGGTCAGGACGCTGCGGATGCCCGTGCTCAAGTCCGCATAGGGCACCAATACGCTGACGGAGCAGGAGGGCTTTGGCAGGAGGCGGAGGACGCACTTCGTGATGACCGCCAGGGTGCCCTCGGAGCCGATGAGCAGGTGCTTGAGGCTCAGGCCGCTGGCGTCTTTTACCTGCTTGCCGCCCACCTGGAGAACCGTGCCGTCCGCCAGGACCACCTCCAGCCCCCGGACATAGTCCCGGGTGACGCCGTACTTCACCGCCCGCATGCCTCCGGCGTTGGTGCTGATGTTTCCGCCCAGGCTGGAGGCTTTCTCGCCGGGGTCCGGCGGGTAGAACAGGCCCTCGCTCTCCACGTAAGCTTGGAGGTCCTGGAGCAGGATACCCGGCTCCACGGTGATGGTCTGTGTGTCCCGGTCCAATTCCAAAATCCGGTTCATGCGGCTGAAATCCAGGATAATTCCGCCCTGGAGGGGCACGGTGGAGCCCACCAGATTGGTGCCCGCTCCCCGGGGGGTAATAGGAATCCGGTTCTCATGGGCGTAGCGCAAAATGCCGCTGACCTCCTTCGTGGAGAGGGGAAAGATAAGCGCCGCAGCCTCGCCGTGGAGGCGTCCCAGGGCGTCGGTGAGATACTCCGCCGGGATGCTGTCAAAGACCAGGCGGGATTCGTCACTGACGATCTCTCGCAAGGCCTGCCGGTTGATTTCCATAGTGTATTCCTCCCTGTTCTTATTTAGCCAGCAGATCCTGGTCCCAGCCCACGGCGATGAAGTATCCGCCGTAGTCCTCGTTGAAAACCTTCTCCGTGGCCTCGCTCTGGAAGGCCTTGACCACCTTCCGGTAGGTTTCCACCTTGGCCGGTTCGCTGAGATCGGAACTCCGGGCGGCTACCAGGCACCAGTACTCCTCCACATCCAATACGGAATCCTTGTAGATGGCCTCCTCGGTTTTCAGGCCGAAGTCCAGGGCGTAGTTCCCGTTCACCACGGCGGCAGCCACATCCGGCAGGACGGAGGGAATGACGTTGGCTTTCAGCTCCTCGATTTCAATGGCGGTATTGTAGGCCGTGATGTCGTCCACCGTGGGGCTGAATCCAGCTCCGGGGTCCAGCGCGATGAGCCCCGCCGCCTCCAGGACTTTGAGGGCCCGGCCGCCGTTGGTCAGGTCGTCGGGGATGGCCACCACGTCGCCGTCCTTCAGCTCCTCCACAGAGGAAACCTTGTCGGAGTATATGTTCAAAGGGATGATGAAGGTATTGCCGATGGTTTCAATCTCATAGCCATAGCTGTCCAGCTCACTCTGGAGGTAAATGCGGTGCTGGAAGGCGTTCAGGTCAATTTCGTTGTTTGCCAGGGCGTTGTTGGGGGTCACGTAGTCGGAGAACTGGACGAACTCCAGGTTGATATTCTCCGCCTTCAGGGCTTCCTGAGCGGGGGTCCACAGGTCCTCGTAAATGCCGCCGACCACGCCCAGCTTGATGGTAACGGGCTCTCCGCCAGAAGCGGCGGAGTCCCCGGCGGGCTTGGAGCCGCAGGCGGTCAGGGACAGGACCAGGAAAACAGAAGCAAGGGCCAGCACAAATGTGTTTTTGCATTTCATTATAAATTCCTCCTAGTAAAATGGTGTGTAAACAAAGATTCAGTGGGTTGCTTTCTTTACAATCCGGCCTCCAATAAATTCTATGACGCAGACGATGATTACCAGCAGCAGCACCGTCACGTTGGTCACGTCGCCCCAGTTCCGGTCATGGCCGTAGCGGACGGCGAAGTCCCCCAGACCTCCGGCCCCCACCACGCCGGCCATGGCTGTCAGGTTCAGGAGGCTTACCAGGGTAATGGTAGTCCCCCTGGCAATGGCGGCGACGCTCTCCCGGAGGTAAACCCGGAAGATGATTTCCAGGGGGCTGGAACCCATCGAGAGAGCCGCCTCGACAAAACCGTGGTCCAACTCGGCCAAGGCACTTTCCACCTGCCGGGAGAAAAAAGGCACGGAGCCGAAGACCAGGGGAACAATGGCACCCCGAACGTACAGCGTCGTTCCAGCCAGAGCCCGGGAAAGCGGCATCACCCAGGTCAAGAGGATAATAAAGGGAATGGACCGGAACAAGCTGATAGTCTTGTCGGCAATGTGATAAAGTGGACGGTTTTCCAAAATAGCCCCAGGTTTCGTCACGGTCAGCAGTATCCCCAGAAACAGACCCAGGGCGAAGGAAATCAGTCCGGACCACAGTACCATCAAAAGGGTGTCCGTCAACGCCTCCCACAGGTCGGGAAGCCGCTCTACCACATGGGGCATCCAATTAACCAGCGTCTCTTGCATCCTTCAACACCTCCACGCCTACGTTTTTTTCAATCAAGTATTCTACCGCCGCCGTGACCTTTGCCCGCTCCCCGCCGATGATGGCCACGGTGCCGCCGATTGGTGCGCCTTGGACAATCTCAATGTCGGCGAAGATGATATTCAGCACCACACCGTAGCGCTGGGACGCTTCGGAGATCACCGGCTCGGCGGGGCTCCGCTCTACATAAGTCAGGCGGACCACCAGTTCCCCGGGCTGGAGGCGGACAATGGGCGAGTCTTGGGCGATCAGCTCCTCAATTTTCTGGAGATTGGATGTGGTGCGGATAAAGCTTCGGGTAACGGGGGCCTTGGGGTTGGCAAAGATAGAGAAAATCTCGCCTTGCTCCACCACCCGGCCCTGTTCCATCACGGCCACCCGGCCGCAAATCTCTTTCACCACCGCCATTTCATGGGTGATGACCACCACGGTGATGCCCAGGGTTTCGTTTAGGCGCTTGATGAGCCGCAAAATGGATTTGGTGGTCTGGGGGTCCAGGGCGGAGGTGGCCTCGTCGCAGAGCAGAACGCTGGGATCATTGGCCAGAGCCCGGGCAATGGCCACCCGCTGTTTTTGCCCGCCGGAGAGCTGCCGGGGATAAGCGTCCGCTTTGTCCCCAATCTCCACCAAGTCCAAAAGCTTTCGGACCTTTTCCTGAATCTCTGCCTTGCTCAGGCCGCTGCCCCAGAGGGGGTACGCCACGTTGCCGGACACTGTCCGGGAAGGCATGAGGTTGAAGTGTTGGAAAATCATACCGATCTTCCGCCTAGCCTGCCGGAGTTCCCTCGCCGGGAGGGCGGTCAGCTCCTGCCCATCCACCATTACAGTCCCGGCGGTGGGCCGCTCCAACAGGTTTATGCACCGGACCAGGGTGGATTTCCCCGCCCCGGAGAACCCAATGATGCCAAAGACCTCCCCTCTTTCAATGGAGAGGGAAACATCTCGGACTGCATGGACTTGCCGGGTCCCGCTGCCAAAATCCTTGGAAATATGGTTCAGTTCTATCAAGCGAATACCTCCTTTTAGGCGCAAAAAAGCGGGGAGCTCACAGCTCCCCGCTTTGGTCGGCGGTCTTTGAGGTGGCGCGGCGCGTCAGGTCAAACGATCCCCCAATAGTTCGGGCAGGCGGCGAGCGAGCGCAAAGAATCCTGGACATTCATCATGTCCATGCACATGCCGGCCTGCATTCGGAAACCCTGGATATTCATTGCGCACACTCCTTTCTGCATCCTAATTTTGGTTATGGGTATATTAGCACTTTAAAGTCTTGATGTCAATGGAAAACCGAGAAAAAGGGAAAGTCTGTCGGACTTGCCAAAGGTCCACATCAAAAAGCCGAAATATTTGTCAGCCTTCTTTCAATCCGCAAACAGCGGAGTCGAGAGATAACGGTCCCCGGTGTCCGGCAGAAGGGCCACAATGGTTTTACCCTTGTTCTCCGGGCGCCTGGCCAGCTGGACTGCCGCCCAGACCGCCGCGCCGGAGGAGATGCCCACCAGCACGCCTTCCTTCCTCCCCACTGTCTTCCCGGCCTCGAAGGCGTCATCCTCCTCTACGGCAATCACCTCATCGTAAATCTTGGGGTCCAGTACATCAGGGACAAAGCCCGCGCCGATGCCCTGGATCTTGTGGCTTCCAGGGATTCCCTTGCTCAGCACCGGAGAGGACGCGGGCTCCACCGCCACCACCTTGACAGCTGGGTTTCGGGATTTCAGGTACTCCCCTACGCCGGTGACAGTGCCTCCAGTGCCAACACCCGCCACAAAGATATCCACCTTCCCATCGGTATCCTCCCAGATTTCCGGACCGGTGGAAGCCCTATGCGCGGCGGGGTTAGCGGGGTTCGCAAACTGACCGGGGATGAAGCTGTTCGGAATTTCCTTTGCCAGCTCCTCCGCCTTGTCGATGGCTCCCTTCATGCCCTTGATCCCCTCGGTGAGAACCAACTCCGCACCGTAGGCCTTCATAATTTGGCGGCGCTCCACACTCATAGTTTCAGGCATGACGATGATAATCCGGTATCCCCGGGCGGCGGCCACGGAGGCCAGGCCGATGCCCGTATTGCCGGAGGTAGGCTCGATGACGACGGAACCGGACTTTAATAGTCCCTGAGCCTCAGCGTCGTTGATCATGGCCTTGGCTATCCGGTCTTTAACGGACCCGGCGGGGTTGAAATGCTCCAGTTTCGCCAGAATACGGGCTTCCAGTCCCTCTTCCTTCTCAATGTGGACCAGCTCCAGCAGGGGTGTTTTGCCGATCAGCTGGTCAACGGATGTATAGATTTTGCTCATAGTGTAATTCCTCCTAAACCACTTTCGTTGACATACTGCCGCCTTGTGTGAAATTAGGCCTTGTATGAAAACAGCAAGACGCCGTTTTCAGGCATCTTTTTTCGCGAATTTTCAAACAAGGCCTAGCCACATCGGAAGAACGCGCAACTAGCTTTCACATATACCAATCTCTTTAGTGGGTTAATGTGGATTATATGCCTTCACCTTCCGTTTGTCAAGGGGCGTTTAAAAACTTCTTTCCAAAATATAGGAACCACTGAATAAATCCCCGCGCCCGTCCTGCTGCCAAATTTTCTGCCTGGACTGCGTTAAAAAATCTTGAAATCCGTCAGGATTCCTGCGGTTTTTTGCCTTGCCAAACAAAAAATTTGGCTGGCAATCCGCACACGTTAATTTATTCAGTACTTTCTATATGCGCCAAACGCCGTTTTGGACACTCACTTATCAAACTATCGGAAAAAGAATCTTCCGGTTGATTCCCTATTAACCATGTTCTATAATAGGTTTATCACTTTTAGGAGGGACATGATGCTGATTTCAACAAAAGGGCGCTACGCCCTGCGGGTTATGGCGGACCTGGCGGAGCATCCGGCGGAGGACTATGTTCCATTGAAAGAGATTGCGCAAAGACAGGAAATTTCCGAGAAATACCTGGAAGCCATCATCAAAACACTGGTGAAAGCCAAAATGCTCAGAGGCGTTCGGGGAAAGGGCGGCGGTTATAAGCTGACCCGTCCCCCGGAGCAATACACCGTGGGAGACATCCTGCGGCTGACGGAGGAATCTCTGGCCCCGGTTGCCTGCCTGGAGGAGGACGCCTCCCCTTGTGGCAGAGCCGCCTTCTGCCCGACACTGCCGCTGTGGCAGGGGCTGGACCGGGTCATCAACGAATACCTGGACAGCATAGCGCTGGCGGACCTCTTGAAACAGGGGCGGCGCTCCCTGCCGTAGAAGAACACCGCATCGACGTAGGTCATGAAGACCATGGGTATGGATGCGCGTCCCACCGGAGGCCCCGGACCAGCTTGAAGATTCTACCTGCCGTGCTTCCAGGGGTCAGAGTCCGGACACCGGCGTCCCGGATGACGGAGCCCTCGGTGATCCGGCCGGAAAGTGAAGTCTGTGCTACAGCGTTCATAGGCCTCTTCCAACTCCGGCACGGCATTCATCCCGCTCCAAGCTGCCGGCGGAGAGGAACTCTCCCGTTTCTGCCGCGCCCTTCGTGACCCTTTGTGACCTTCCGCCTCTCGGCCCAGGTTTCACTATCCCGGACGCTCGGCGCGCATGAGCAACTTTTGCCTTTGCTTCAACAGCCTGCTTTATCAGATTGCGGTCATTATAGCGCTGTCCTAAGCGGTTGCCACAAGAATCTTTTTAAATTGCTATTACCTATTGACAAAATAGGTAATAGTGCTATACTTGAATAACCAATCAAATTAATAGGCAAATAAAACGGAGGATTTTTATGATGATCTACGCGGATAACGCGGCCACCACGAAAATGAGTCCGGCCGCTGTCAGCGCCATGCTGCCCTATATGAGCGAGCTCTACGGCAACCCTTCCAGCCTCTATGCCTTCGGCCAGAGGGCAAAGAAGGCCCTGGAAGATGCCCGCGGGCGCATCGCCGGATGTCTTGGCTGTGATCCAAGGGAGCTGACCTTCACCTCCGGCGGCAGCGAGGCGGACAACCAGGCTATTCGTTCCGCTGCCAAGCTGGGGGCCCGGAAGGGGAAACGTCACATTGTCTCCACCGCCTTTGAACACCACGCGGTGCTACACACCCTGAAAAGCCTGGAACGGGAAGAAGACTTTGCCATCACTCTGTTGGACGTTCACGAAAACGGCCTGGTAACGCCGGAACAGGTGAAGAAGGCCATCCGGCCGGATACCTGCCTGGTGACCGTCATGTATGCCAACAACGAAATCGGAACGGTCCAGCCCATCGCTGAGATCGGCGCAGTCTGCCGGGATATGGAGGTCTTGTTCCACACCGACGCAGTTCAGGCGGCGGGACATCTGCCCATCAATGTCCAAGTCCAAAACATCGACCTTCTCTCCATCTCCGCCCACAAGTTCCACGGCCCTAAAGGTATTGGCGCGCTCTACGCCCGCCGGGGCGTAGCCTTGTGCAGTCTCATTGAGGGCGGCTCTCAGGAGCGGGGGCTTCGGGCTGGAACCGAAAACATCCCTGCCGTTATGGGCATGGCGGCGGCGCTGGAGGAGGCGTGCGGGCAGCTGGAGGAAAACGCCGTCAAGGTTTCCGCTCTGCGGGACAAGCTCATCGCGGGCCTCTCGGAAATTCCCCACAGTGTCCTGAACGGTGACCCGGTAAAACGCCTTCCCGGAAACGCCAACTTTTGTTTCGAGGGCATTGAGGGTGAATCTTTGCTGCTCCTGCTGGACGACAAAGGCATCTGCGCCTCTTCCGGCTCCGCCTGCACCTCCGGCTCTCTGGACCCGAGCCATGTACTGCTGGCCATCGGGCGGCCTCACGAAATCGCCCACGGTTCTCTGAGGCTTACGATCAATGAGGAAACCACAGAGGCAGAGGTGGGGTATCTGATGGAAGCTGTCCGGGACGCGGTGTCGCGTCTGCGGAGTATGTCCCCGGTATGGCGGGACCTGGAGGGCGGAAAATTGCCGCATATTATCTAAGGAGGATAAAATCATGGCTTTATACAGCGAAAAAGTGATGGACCACTTCCGCAATCCCCGGAATGTGGGAACCATGAAAGATGCCGACGGCGTAGGTGAAGTGGGAAACGCCAAATGCGGGGATATCATGAAAATCTACCTGAAAATTCGGGAGGGCATTATCCAAGATGTGAAGTTTGAAACCTTTGGCTGCGGCAGCGCCATTGCCTCCAGTTCCATAGCTACGGAGATGATCAAGGGTAAGCCGGTGGAAGAGGCCATGGCTCTGACCAACCAAGCGGTAGCGGAAGCCCTGGACGGCCTTCCGGCCCACAAGCTCCACTGCTCCGTCCTGGCGGAGGAGGCCATCAAGGCTGCGCTGAAGGACTATTACGACCGCCATGGCATTGCCTATGCCCCGGCTCGGTTCCCGGACTGCGCCCACTGTGAAGGCTGCGGACGGTAAGTTCTTGGTTGCCATAAGCGGCGGCGTGGATTCTTCCACCGCCGCTTTTTTGCTGAAACAGCAGGCATGCCCGCGCCAGCTGTACCATGAAGCTCTACGAAAATCAAAGCGCGGAAATTAGGCCCTGTTTGAAAATTGCCGGAATGCCCAACGGCGAGAGATTTTTACGCTGGGCGAGTCGATTTTCCGCAGGAATCCTGACGGATTTCAAGGGAAATCAACGAAGCATCCGCGGAAAAAGATCCGCCGTTTGGGCATTTTGGCATTTTTCAAACAGGGCCTAAGCACAAAACTGCTGCGAATCGGCATGGGTGAATTCCAGGCGCCATGAGTAGTAGGGCACTGCTGGCGGGACTGATCCCGGGGCCTGCGGTGCTAAAGCGCTGGAGGCTAACAGCGCCCCCGCCCGCCGCTATCACAAGGCGGAACAGCCGGAGCTGAATCTGACGAGATGCTGGGCAAAAAAGCCTCCATGATAAGTTTGCCGGCTGGAGGAACGCTCCTCTGTTTTCAAAGAATAGAACGGATTTGCTCCGGCACATAATGCCGCTATTTTCAGCCCGCCGTTTCATCATGGACGACCCTGAAAATTTTTGGCGTGCAATGACGCAAATAAACTTCGGCGCGAAGGATATGGCCATGGCGCAAATAGATCTAGTTAGCTCCATTCAATAAAATTTAAGTTCCCTTGGCAATTCAACATGCCGGGGAAACTGGAGCCGATTTGATCCTTATTCCGCCGCCAGACAAATTCCAAAGCCGCGTCCAGCGGGCAGCCTGCTCTTGGCTAACCCTATAAAAGCGGTTTGTAAGAACTGCCCGGCGCAATTCTGAACTTATAAAAAATGCAGGAATTGGATATTTACGGATGGTCAGTCTTGGGGTATGCTGTCATAAAGTCTTTTCATTGGAGGCATGCAACATGAAACAAACTTGGACTACGCAAAAAATTGTCTATACAGCCGTACTGGCGGCGCTGGTATGCGCGGTGACGTTTTTCCGCTTTCCCCTCTTTGGCTCCAAAATCCATTTCGCGAACGCCCTGTGCCTCTTGAGCGGCCTTCTGATGGGCCCTCTGGCCGGCGGATTGGCGGCAGGTTTGGGCTCCACCCTGTACGACGCTCTTTTCGGCGGATATGATCTGCTGAACTGCGCCATCACCTTTTTGACCAAGTTCCTGATGGCCTGGCTCTGTGCCCGGATCGCCTTTTCCGGCGGGCGGGAGGCTGAGAGCCACAGCCGGAACATCGCCGCCTGCGTGGCCGGAGCTCTGTCCTATGTGGCAATGTACATGCTGAAAACTTTTGTCTTCCAGATGTTTGTCTACGGCTATCCCATGGAAACTGCCATAGTCACTATGGGAAGCAAACTACCTGCTTCCCTGCTCAACGCCATTGCGGCGATGATTGCCGCGCCGGTGCTTTATGCCGCCCTGACTCCCGCCCTCCGGCGAGCGGGACAGTTGGAGAAAATGCGAACCTAAGATCCCGTTTAAAATCCCCAGACGCACCTCTGGTCCGTTCTTTTCCCATTGCTCTGCGTTGAATTTTCTTGCCGGACATCAACCTGCCTACAAAAATTCATTTTGACCGGCAGGGAAAAACCGCCCATATGGCGCGCCCGGAGATTTCAAACAGGCTCCAAAAAAATTTACTCTTGACAGCGAGAACGCCCCGCGCTATGTACGCATAAACCGTTGAAGCGGAGATCAAACCGGCTAAGCCTCCAAAAAGAGCCCGTGTCCTTGGGAATCGAGCGAGACACAGGCCGGCAAATGGACCGCTGAGGGCGAGGCAAAAGCGTTCCGCCGAGCGCTCCGTGACAGGTGCATGCGTCAGTTGCCTGAAGCATTTGGCACTCCGCTGAGAGCGCGGCTATTTCGGGCCGTAAAACAAGGCGGCGCTGCGAGCGATTTTTCGCCCGCCCTTGACTGGTTCTAAGTCGAGGGCGGGCGTTTTTATTTTGTCCGCCCAGAAAAAGGAATCCTATGTACTACCCTCCTCTCAAGGTGCCGGAAAATAAATGGAACAGAGAGGAGACGGCTGGAAACAATCCAAAACCGTCTAAAAAATCTTTGCCGACCGCTTCGTACATAGATTACAGAAACTGTATCTCAAAAGACCGCCTGGATCATTTGAAACTCTCACCCCATAAGCCTCTTCACCTGTTCCGGATTGTCCGCAAAGCCCATTGCCGTTTCCTTTGTAATCTTTCCCGCCTTATAAAGCCCCAGAATGGAACGATCCATGGTAATCATGCCCTCTCCGCTCCCCGCGGCGATGGCGTTATCGATCTGATGGGTTTTGTTGTCCCGAATCAGAGCCCGGATCGCGCTGTTCGCATGCATAATCTCAAACGCGGGCACCAAATTTCCCTTCACATCAGGCAGGAGCTGCTGTGAAACCACCGTGCGCAGCACCATGCTCAGCTGCACCCGCACCTGCGCCTGCTGGGCGCTGGGGAAGATATCCACAATCCGGTCGATCGTATTGACCGCTCCCTTGGTGTGCAGCGTGGCAATCAGCAGGTGTCCCGTTTCCGCAGCCGTCATGGCGGTGTGGATCGTCTCGCTGTCCCGCATCTCTCCCAGCAGGATGACATCCGGCGCCTGCCGCAGGCAGGCCCGGAGGGCCGACAGGTAATCCTCCGTATCAATTGCGATCTCTCTCTGGCTCACAATGCTGTTCTGATCCCGGTGCAGGAACTCAATCGGGTCCTCCAGCGTGATGATATGGGATTCTCTTGTCCGGTTAATCCGGTCGATCAAGCACGCCTGGGTCGTGGACTTTCCACTGCCGGCCGTGCCGGTAACCAAGATCATACCATGCGTAACTTCCGCCAGGGACATGATCTCTTCTGGAATAGCGAGCGTCCGGTAATCCGGGATATCAAACGCGACCACCCTTATCACCGCCGCCATAGATCCCCGCTGCCGGTACGTATTAACGCGAAACCGGGCCAAATCGGGAACGGACAGGGAAAAATCATCGTCTCCCTGCCGACGGTAACGTTCCGGGTCCCGTCCGGCCAGCGCATACATCTCCATAACGAGCTCTTCCGTCTCTTCGGGAAGAACACGGCCGCCAATAGGTTTCAGCCGTTTATCCAGCTTTTCACACACTTCTCCGCCGGCTACGATGAACAGGTCGGAGGCCCCGTCTTCCACGGCCTGCCGTAAATAATCCAATAATTCCGCCATTGCGCACCCTCCTAAAACATTGCTCCGTCCCAGATGTCCAGAGTCTCGTCCGTTTGCCACTCCTGGGCCGGGACCGTCCTCCAGCGCAGGACCCGGTAGCCCGTCCCGTCCAGCATAACCGCCGCCTCCAGATTCTGCGTGTCCGAAACCGGGCAGGTAAACGAACTACATTGGACAAGGGCATAAAAGGATAATGGTCTGACGGTATGCCCACCGTCAGATTTTCCA
>CAJTSM010000025.1 GCA_910578935.1 uncultured Oscillibacter sp.
CGGAGGAGGAGGCCTATTTCTTCCGCCTGAGCAAGTACGCGGACCGCATCCGGGATCTGCTGGAAAACACGGACTTCCTGGAACCCAAAAGCCGGGTCCATGAGATGGTGAAGAACTTTATCGACCCGGGCCTGGAAGACCTGTGCGTCTCCCGGACCAGTTTCTCCTGGGGCGTGCCGGTGGATTTTGACCCCGGCCACGTGGTCTATGTCTGGGTGGACGCTCTGACCAACTATATCACCGCCCTGGGCTATGAGAACGACCGCTATCACGATTACGAACAGGGCTGGTGGCCCGGCGTGAACATCGTGGGCAAGGAGATCGTCCGGTTCCACTCCATCATCTGGCCCGCCATCCTGATGAGCCTGGGAGAACCGGTGCCCAAGAAGTGCTTCGGCCATGGCTGGCTGCTGCTGGACGGCGGCAAGATGAGCAAGTCCAAGGGCAATGTGGTGGACCCCTATATCCTGGCGGAGCAGTTCGGCGTGGACGCCCTGCGGTTTTTCCTCATGCGGACCTTTCCCTTCGGCTCCGACGGCAACTTCTCCAACGAGCTGTTGATCCAGACCATCAACACGGATTTGGCCAACGACCTGGGCAACCTGGTTTCCCGCACCACCGCCATGGTGGGCAAGTACTTCGGCGGAACCCTCCCCGCGGGCTGCGGAACCTGGGCAGAGCCCGTTTCCTTTGACACGGAACTCAAGGAGCTGGCGGGCGGGCTCCGGGCGCGCTACGCCGCCGAGATGGACTGCTTCGCCCCGCACAAGGCCCTGGAGGAGATTTTCAAGGTCATCCAGCGGGCCAACAAGTATATCGATGAAAACACCCCCTGGGCTCTGGCCAAGGACATGGAGCAAAACGGCCGGCGGCTTGCCCACGTGCTCTATAACCTGCTGGAGGCCGCCCGGATCTGCGGCATCCTGCTGATCCCCTTCATGCCGGAGTCCATGGACAAGCTCTTCGCCCAGATCGGGGCGGAGGAGGCCGTCCGCACCTGGGACTCCGCCGCCCGGTGGGGCGGGCTGTCCGAAACCGCCGCCGTCTCCAAGGGAGAAAACCTCTTCCCCCGGGTGGACATGGAAAAGGCCCTCCAGGAGCTGGAGGCCGCCGTGGAGGCGGCGAAGCAGGCGGAGTCCGGCGTGGAGCTGGAGCCCCAGCTGACGGAGGAAGTGGATTTCGACACCTTCTGCAAGTCCGATTTCCGGGTGGTAAAGGTGAAGGCCTGTGAGGCGGTGAAGAAGAGCGAGAAGCTCCTCAAGTTCATCCTGGACGACGGCACCGGCACGGACCGGCAGATCCTCTCCGGCATCCACAAGTGGTATGAGCCGGAGGATCTGGTAGGCAAGACCCTGGTGGCCATTGTGAACCTGCCCCCCCGGAAGATGATGGGTCAGGAGAGCTACGGCATGCTGATCTCCGCCGTTCATAAAGAGAAGGGGGAGGAGGTCCTCCACCTCCTGATGGTGGACGACGCCATCCCCGCCGGGGCGAAGCTCTGCTGAGATCATACTCGCCTTTGCGGGCGGGGCGAGTATAATCCCCCTGATATGGGAAATACTGCCCCCATATTCTATTGAAGTAGGGAGGCAGTATTTTCATGTCCAAAAACCTGAAAGAGAGCGAGACGCTCAAAAACCTCATGCGGGCCTTTGCCGGCGAGAGCCAGGCACGAAACCGCTACACCTTTGCCGCCGGCCTTTGCAAGCAGCAGCAGCTCCATGTCCTGGAGGCTATTTTTACCTTCACCGCGGGCCAGGAAAAGGAACACGCCGAAATTTTTTACAACCACATGAAAGAAGTGGCCGGAGAAACCGTCCACATCGACGGCGGCTACCCCGTGGACCTGACCAACGACGTAGCGGAGCTCCTCCGGCAGGCCCAGCACAACGAATTTGAGGAGTTCGACCCTGTCTATCCCAGCTTTGCCCAAACCGCCCGGCAGGAGGGCTTCCCCCAGGTGGCCTCCTCCTTCGAACAGATTTCCAAGATTGAGAAAACCCACGGCAACCGCTTCGCCAAGTTCGCGGAGCTGCTGGAGTCCGGCAAGCTCTTTGTCTCCGACGCGAAATGCGGCTGGCTGTGCCTAAACTGCGGCCACATTCAAGAGGGCCTCCAGGCCCCCAAGTCCTGTCCCGTCTGCTCCCACGACCAGGGTTTCTTCATCCGTCTGGAAATGGCCCCTTACGGCGGAAACATTCTGCAAGCTTAGGCCTTGCATGAAGCATTCAAAACGCCGTTTTAAGACGTCTTTTCCGCCGGGGCCGCCTTGGCCCGGCCTGAACTCCGCCGGAATCCCTGCGCCAAGCCGCCTTGCTGCCGAAGAAATCCGCCCCGGTCCGGCATCCTGTCCATTTTCAAACAAGGTCTGACCTGGGACTGCCGTCCCGCCTGTTGGCATCTTGCCGGGCGGGGCGGCAGTCCCGGCTTCCAAAAACTCTTTCCGCCGGGGCCGGAAAACCGCCGTTTTTTTGTGGACAATCCGCCGAACCTTTGGTATAGTAATAGTAACAGCCACGCTGGCGGCGCTTGGGAGACGGCGCAGGTCCCCGCCGCCCGCGGCGCAAGGGCGAACCGCCCATTCCAGTTTGGGGAGTGCGATATGCTGAACATCCGGAATGAAACCAAAGCCGACTACCGGGCCGTGGAGGACTTGACCAGGCGGGCTTTTTACAACCTCTACGTCCCCGGCTGCCATGAGCACTATCTGGTTCATATCATGCGGGATCACCCGGACTTTGTGCCGGAGCTGGACTTCGTGCTGGAAGTGGACGGGGAGATTATCGGGAGCATCCTCTACACCCGCTCCAGCCTGACGAATGAAGCCGGGGAGCGGCGGGAAGCCCTGACCTTCGGCCCCGTCTGCGTCGCGCCGGAGCGCCAGCGGCAGGGCTATGGAAAGCGCCTGATGGACCACTCTCTGGCCAGGGCGGCGGAGCTGGGCTGGGGCGCGGTGGTCATTTTCGGCGCGCCCGCCAACTACGTGGGCCGGGGCTTCCGGTGCTGCAAGCGGCATCAGGTCCAAACGGAGGACGGCAGCTATCCCACCGCCATGCTGGTGAGAGAGCTGACGCCCCATGCCCTGGACGGCGGCCCCTGGGTCTACCGGGATAGCCCCGTCATGCACTTTGACGAGGAGGCCGCCCGGCGCTTTGACGAGGGCTTTCCGCCCATGGAAAAGCGGATCCTCCCCTGTCAGGAGGAATTTTATATTCTCAGCAACTCCGTCCTGCGCTGACTCCATTAAGAACCTGTATTCACAGCCGTTGAACACCGTCTGAGCGGTTTTTCCCCGTCATGCCACGCCGCTTTCCCTTGCCATACGCCGGTATGGCCGCGGAACACCTCCTTGTCCGGCGGGAAAAGTTCTTGCCGGTCCGACATTCCCCGATTGTGAATACAGGTTCTAAATCACGACAAAGGAGAATCACCATGGAAGAATCCGGCATTGTCTCCATCTGGCTCGGCAACTTTGAGAGCAAGGAAGCCCTGGCGTTTTACGCGGAGAACCGTTTTAAACGGAACGAGAACGGCGAGAAGGTCCCCTCCTTCACCCAGGACTTTTTCAACGGCGACCTCTGGCCCTTTGAGCCGGAGGTGTTCGACTACGAGTTCAACGCTACCCCCTCCCAGGACCCGGCCGTAGTGGCGGAACCCCTGGGCGAGGAGCTGTGCGCCGCCCTGACGGAGATTTACTCCAAGGGCTTCGACCAGCCCTATAACGCGATTCTCGCCGTCTACGACTACCAGTTCGAGGGCAGCCGCCACGTCCCCGGCGCCCCCGCCCAGTTCGTGGGCTCCTTCTCCTACATAGAGCGCTGAACAAAGGGGCGAACAATTTTCGCCCCTTTGTTCAAGTTTTCAATGGTGCGGGAAAGCCCTCTTGGGTTTATCTTCGCGCCAAGAGCCGCCGCAAGCGGCGGTTGCGCTTCGAAACGCGCCTGCGGGCGCAGCCGCACACACCCTTCCTTTCCGCCGCCCGAGACTTTCGAGTTCATCGGCGCGCTGAACCCGCCCCGGAACATCGGGGCGGACTTTTTTTGAAAAATTTTCCCCCGGTGAAAGGATCCGCCCCGCCGAATCGTATCCATAACGAGAGCGCTCCAAAGGAGTTGACGCCATGAACACAAACCAGCAGGCGGAGCGGCTGGCAAACGCCTACGCCGACGCGATTCTCCGCCTCAGTTACACCTATCTGAAAAATACCCAGGACGCCCAGGATATCTGCCAGACGGTCTTCGTCAAGCTGCTGGCGGAGCCCCGGGAGTTTGAGAGCGCCGAGCACGAGCGGGCTTACGTCCTGCGCATGGCGGCCAACGCCTGCAAGGACCTTTTAAAGAGCCCCTGGCGCAGGCGCACCTGCGGCCTGGAGGCGGTGCTGGAGGTCCCCGCCCCGGAGGCGGGGGACGGCTCCGTCCTCTCGGCGGTAAACGCCCTGCCTGCCCACTACCGGGCGGTGATTTACCTCTTTTATTACGAGGGCTACCAGGCGGCGGAGATCGGGAAAATTCTCGGCGTGCCCACCGCCACCGTCCACACCCGCCTGGCCCGGGGCCGGGCGAAGCTCAAAGATATGTTAGGAGGCGCCGACAATGAGCGAACTAGTTGACTACAAAAAGGAGATGAGCCAATTGCGCTTTACGGAAACGCAGAAGAAGGCCCTGGCGGAGGCCGCCGCCTCCGCCGCCGGAAAGACGGCGAAGCGCTGCCGCCCTGTGTTCCGCACGGCCCTGATTGCCGCCGCCGTGGCCGCCGTGCTGGTGGTGGGGGCCGGGGCGGCGGGGGTGCTGCCCAGCCCCACAGAGATTTTCGCCCCCCTCTTCGGCGGGTCCGTAGCCCAGACGGAGGTCATTGACAAAATCGGACATCCCATCGGGGCCTCGGACTCCTGCAAGGGGATCACCATCTCGGCGGACGCCATCATGGGGGACCAGTACAGCGCGGTCATCGTCTACACCATCAGCCGGGACGACGGAGAGCGCTTCTTCCCGGAGGGGGAGAATCTGGACAACCGGATGCTGATGATGGGCGGCTTCGGCGGGGCCAGCTGGGCCCGGGGCGGTTCCATCGGCTCCAGCTGGTTCGTGGACCAGGACCCGGAGGACGACCGGATTCAAATGATTGAGGCCACCAGCTCCGACGTGCCCCTGACCCATGGGACCGCCGACGCGGAGTATGAGGACCTGCGAATCTGGAACCCGGAGACGGACCGGGATGAAATCCTCTACCCCGGCAAGTGGCGGCTCCGCTTTGAGGTGGACTATGAGGACTGCTCCGTCCACCTGGGCGGCGGGGAGGGCTTCTCCCAGGACGGATTGAACATCACCATCGACGAGCTCACCATCTCCCCCATCGCCGTCCAGGTGGCCTACACGGCGGACCTGGCGGTGGTCTGGGACGACGCCCCCAGCGGGCGGGAGAGCCCCAAGAACGCGCCCCAGCGCCAGAAGTTCCTGGAGAACATCGAAATTCTCCTGACCAAAACCGACGGCACGGTCATCGACCTGACCGGCTCCGGCGGCAGAATGTCGCCGGACTACGAGGCCAATGTCTCCCACTGCTCCAAGGGTCAGGTCTTTGACGAGATCATCCCCCTGGAGGACATGGCCAGCATCTCCGTGGCCGGCGTGGTGTATGAAATCCCCCACGAGTGAACCAGGAAGCACGGGGGAAACGGGGGAACGGGCCGCCGAGGGCGGCGGCCCCTACAGGGTTCTTCCGTAGGGGCCGCCCCCTTGGGCGGCCCGCCCCTCCCCATTCAGCAAGGCCAAAAAGGCCGGGACAATTGTCCCGGCCTTCGCCTTACTCAATTTCAATATGTACCGACTCGTGGAATTGGGGCTCCACCAGGCCCGGGATGTCCACCGCGTCGGTGAAGCGGATGTCCTCCGTGTACTCCTTTAAAAGGGAGATAATAAAGGGATGGGGCCGCTCGTCGGGCCGCCCCGCTGCCACGCAGACCACAATGGTCTTAGGGGCCAGGCGGCTGACTGTCTTCCGGGTGGAAGAGGTCAGGGAGGCGTGGTGGGGCAGCTTCAAAATGTCGCAGGGCGTCAGGGTGTCGTTGTCCCAGGCCGCGCCGTATAGGTCGCCCCCCAGGACGATCTCCTTGCCATGGTAGTAAAGCCTCTGGCGGAGGCTGGAGATGTTCATGGACTTGGTCCAGCGCATCAAATCATGCCGGTTCCGCTCCCCCCGGAACGCCGCGTCGTAGACCGTCTTTTGCCGGGGGTACAAAGCGGGCTCCCCGGCGTAAATTTCCATGGTCAGGTCCTCCGTCAAGGGAAGGGTTTCCACCTTGTCCCCAGGGATTTCCACAAACTCCCGCACCCGGCCCGGGTGCTCCCGGAGGGCCGCGGCGTAGATGTCCAGGCACCGCAGCAGATTCCGGGCCGCGCCTGGGAGGCCGTTGTCCCCGTCGGGGTCCAGGGGGCCGTTTCCCTCCGGGGGGGTGTAGGTGGAAAGGAAACGGTCCACTTCCGCCGCCTCCAGAATCCGGCCCAGACCGCCGATGTGATCCCGGTGGAAGTGCGTGGCCAGGAGGATGTCCAGCCGGCCGACTCCCTGTTTTTTCAGAAAGTCCCCGGCGTAAATCCGGCGGGACCGGGGGTCCAGCTCCCCAGGGTGGTCGTCCCGGATCAGGCTGTCATGACCGCAGTCTACCAGCATGGCAAAGCGCGTCCGGCCCTCCTCCAGTTCCCGGACCAGAATGGAATCCCCGTTGCCGACGTTGATGAAATCCAATACCAGCATACGCCGCGCCCCCTCACTTTTTTATTTTTAATAGGATACCATAGGCCCAGAGGCCGCGCAAGGGAAACTCCCCCGCCGCGGCCTCCAAAATTTCACCCTCATTTTTGACATTCTGGCAAAGGCGGGCCCTCCCCTCACGCCGCTTTTCCCATCCCTTTCTCCGCCAGCAGGCACAGCGCCACCGTCAGCACCATATCCGCCAGCGTACAGCCCACGATCAGGTCCACACCCATCAGGGCGCGGTAGGCGGCGAACCCCACCGCCCAGATCGCCAGATTCCTGCCGTCGAAGTCCACGCCGCAGCGGTTCCGCTTCAGAAAGAAGAAGTCCGCGATCTGAATAGCGGCCATGGGCGCGAAAACGGAACCGATGAGATAGAGAAACCCGGTGATGTCGTCCATGGGAAACAGGATGGCCCCAGCAACCCCCACAGCGGTCACCGCCGCCGCCGTCCATTTCCCTTTCAGCTTCCCGCTGAGGGACTCGGCGGAAATTCCGGCGGACCAGGCGTCCAGGAATGTCGTGGTAACCGTGGAGAGAATCAGAATCACCAGCGCCGCCATGCCCAGGCCCGCCTTGACCATGATAACCGCGATGTCGGACTCCCCGGTAAAAATCGCCGCGCCCATGCCGATCGTGTACATCCAGGTGGAAACCAGGCCGTACACCACCGTGCTGGCCAAGGCCGCCTGAACGGGTTTTTCCGCTTCCCGGGTGTAATCGCTGACCAGGGGCAGCCAGCTCAGGGGCATGGCCACCGCCAGCTCCACCGCCGCGCCGAAGCTCATGGCTTCGCCACGCCCGCCGCCAACGGACCCCCGGGAGAAAATCACCCAGCACAGCACCATGGTCAAAAGGAACAGCGCCGCCATGGAAAGCTTGTTGATCCAGCCTAGGTTGGTGACGCCCACCAGAATCCAAACCAGAATCAGCCCGCCGATGACCAGACACCAGACCCACCGCCCGGCGGAGAAAACGCCCTCCGCCGCCAGCGCCCCGTCGTAGATCATGATGGCGGTCCAGCCCGCCAATTGCAGCACGTTCAGCAAGGCGAAGAGGAGCCCGCCCTTTCGGCCAAAGCTCATTTTTACGGTTTCCATGGCGCTTTTCCCGCTTCGCCCGCCAATCAGGCCTGACAGGAAAAACAGGACGCAGCCAATCACATGCCCCGTCGCGATGGCGGCAAAGCCCTTGGCAAACCCCAGGGGGGCAAAGCTGGTCCCCGTGAGGATTTCCGCCAGGGAAACCCCGGCCCCAAACCAGATCAGGCTGTTTTGAATGGTGGAAGTTTTTTTCACAGTCCGTCCTCCCCCTCAATGAAGCCGCTGTGAAGATCAAACATGTGGTCCATGGGTCCGGAGCCGTGTCCCAGGTCCAGCATGGCGGAAAGCGCCCCGAAAATATACCGTTTGGCCCGCTCTATGGCGCTCTCCAGGTTATAACCCTTCGCCAGGTTGGAGGCGATGGCGCTGGAGAGGGTGCAGCCGGTACCGTGGGTGTTGGGGTTGTCCACCCGCTTGGAGCAGAGCCAGCGCTCCTCCCGTCCCGGCTGCCAGAGAAGGTCGTTGGCGTCGTTGACCTGGTGCCCGCCCTTGCAGAGAACGGCGCAGCCGTAAGCTTCCCCAATGGTCCGGGCGGCCCGGAGCATATCCTCCGGGGTCCGGATCGTCTGCCCGGAGAGAATCTCCGCCTCGGGAATATTGGGCGTCAGCACCGCCGCCAGGGGCAGGAGGCGGCTTTTCAGAGCGTCCAGCGCATCTTCCGAAATAAGCCGGTCCCCGGAAGTCGCCACCATCACCGGGTCCACCACAATGTTTTTCGCCCGGTATTCCGTCAGCTTGTCCGCGATGACCTCAATGAGGGGGACGCTGGCAACCATGCCGGTCTTCACCGCGTCTGGGAAAATGTCGGTGAAGACGCAGTCCAGCTGCTGGGCCAGGAAGTCCGGCGTGGACTCCCGGATACTTTTGACGCCGGTGGTGTTCTGGGCCACCAGGGCCGTGACGGCGGTGAGGGCGAATACCCCGTTGGCGGTCATGGTCTTGATGTCGGCCTGAATCCCGGCGCCTCCGCTGGGATCGGTCCCAGCGATCGTCAATGCGGTTCTCATAGTCATTTCTCCTTTTCACATGTTTGCATTGATGTTTTATAAAGCGGCGGAAGGTGGTGCCCCCAATCTGCCGCTTGTCGGATATTCCCTTTGCCGCTCCGTTTCCCGCCCCTGGCGGAAATCCGCGCCGGACGGGGAAATTCCCCCTCTCCGCCCAAAACAGATTTTGGGCGGAGAGGAGGGGAATCCCGGCTGGAATCTGTTTTCAAGCCGCTAAAACGCTGTCCTGGGGCGTCTATTCCCGCCAAGGACTGCGTTGGCTCGGCTTGAAATCCGTCTGGATTCCTGCGCCACCCCCCTTGCCTGGCAGAAAAATCCGGCCCAATCCGCCATTCCGCCCGTTTTAAAACAGACGCTAGAGTTGTTTGGCCAGGGCCAGCAGCTCCCGGGCAGCCGCCTCCGGGTCCTTCTGTCCGAAGATGCCGGAAACCACGGCTACCCCCGCCAGGCCCAGTCCCTTCAGCTCCAAAAGGTTTTCCCGAACCACGCCGCCGATGGCCACCACGGGGATCTCCCCCGCCGCTGCCGTGACGGCCCGGATCGTCTCCTTGGAAATAGGTTTGGCATCCGTCTTGGTCCCCGTGGCAAAGGCCGCGCCGCAGCCCAGGTAATCCGCTCCCGCCGCTTTGGCCCGGAGAGCCTCCGCCGCCGAATGGGCGGAAACGCCCACGATCCTCTCCGGGCCCAGCAGGGCCCGGGCCCGTCCGGCCTCCAGGTCCGACTGTCCCACGTGGACTCCGCCGGCCCCGGACTCCAGGGCGATCTCCACGCTGTCGTTGATGATGCTGACAGCTCCCAGGCGGCGGCAGAGAAGGACAAAGCGCTTCGCCTCCTCCAAAAAAGCGGCGCGGTCCAAATGCTTTTCCCGGAGCTGAACCACCCTGGCCCCGCCCCGGACGGCGGCCTCAACCTGGCGGAACAGGGCCTCCTCATCCCCCGCCCAGGCCCGGTCGGTAACCGCATAAAGCCGCAGGGCTTCTCGGTCAATGCTCATAAAGGTTCCTCCTCAAACGCAAAAATCCGCGGACAGACCAACTTGGTATGTCCGCGGCAAGCCGCACACTATCTCCCTACGTTGGCATGATCCAAATCAGGTTCCGGGTCGGGGCTTTCACAGCCCCCTCTCAGCCCGCGCCAGCGGACTCCCCTTTTGTTGTTTTTCTATCATACGCCTTTTCTCCCGGCTTGACAAGCCCCTTGACAAAATTTTTCCCCGGTGGTATGCTGAGTCCGAAAAGCAGGGGAGCCGGAAGGCTGAGAGGGGACTCAGGTCCCGACCCTTACACCTGACGCGGATCATGCCGCCGTAGGGAGTCTGTTCATTGGGACTTTTAACGGCGGCCCGCGTTTCGGCGGTCCGCCTTGTTTTTTCAAATCCTTTGTGAAGGAGGTGCGCGCACAGAGACATACACCGGCGTCCCGGCTCTGAGGGCCGGGAGCGGACGGAGGGGGAGCGCCCTGCGTCCGGGCCGGACAACACGCGGGTCCCGCCCGGCGGGTCCCGGCAGCGATGGGAAGCCGTGTTCCGGCGTGAGAGGAGGCCAGGGAGCCTCGACCGATGTTTCCAGGGCGGATCACCGCCCGGCCTTGCCATGCAGGGGGAAAACGCTGCCGCGTGTTTCTCTTTGCGGTCCGACTTTGTAAAGGAGACTTGATTGATGAATCACCGTTCTGTTAAAAAGCTGGCCATCTCCGGGGTTTTCTGCGCCCTGGCGGTGGCAGGCAGCATGTTCTTCACCTTTCCGGTGCTGGGCAGCAAATGCGCCCCGGTCCAGCACATGGTCAACATCCTCTGTGCCGTCTTCCTGGGCCCCTGGTACGGTCTGGGCACGGCCTTCGCGGCCAGCCTGCTGCGAAACCTCTTTGGCTGGGGCAGCCTTCTGGCCTTCCCCGGCAGCATGTGCGGCGCACTGCTCTGCGGCCTGATCTGGCGAAAAACCGAAAACCTCCCTGCCACGCTCATCGCTGAGGTCCTGGGCACTGGCGTCGTGGGCGGGCTGGCCGCCTATCCTCTCGCCGTCGCCTTCATGGGCCAAAGCGCCGCCGGCATTGCTTTCACCGCCTATGTTGTCCCTTTCCTGATCTCCACCGTGGCCGGCTCCATTCTGGCGGGGGCCCTGGTCTTCGCCCTGCAAAAGAGCGGCGTGCTGAAATCCATGCGCGCCTCTCTCCAACCCTGATCTGGAACGCCGGATACTCGACTAAGAGCCTATCCCGAAATAAAAAGTGCGCAGGCCGCGCCGTCCGGTTTCCTGCCGGACAAAGGCGTTCTTTCGCGGCCGGGCCGCCGCCCGGAAGGCAACCCCAACGGTGTGCGGCGGAGAGGACGCAGGCAGGATGCGCGCGGATTATTTGGGAATAGGCCCAAAATGGGAGGTCCCATGAAAACGCCCGACTTTTCCCTTCTGGAATCCATCCGCCTCCGCCGCCCCCTGGTTCACTGCATCTCCAATATTGTCTCCGCCAACGACTGCGCCAATCTGGCCCTGGCCCTGGGAGCCAGTCCCGTTATGGCCTGCGCGCCCCAGGAGATGGCCTTCTTTTCCGCCGCCTCCGCCGTGGTGCTGAATACCGGTACGCCGGGGGAGGAAACCTTTCGCGCCTGCCTTCTCCGGGGGCGGGAGGCCGCCCGGCTGGGCCGGCCCGTCATTCTGGACCCCGTCGGCGTGGGGGCCAGCCCCTGGCGGCTGGAGCGGACAGAGGCGCTGCTGGACGCCTTCACCCCCTCCCTCCTCCGGGTAAACCTGGGGGAGGCCCAGGCCCTGCTCCATCTGGAGAGCGGGGAGCGGGGCGTGGACGGCCCCAACTCCGATTTCGCCCAGCGGGCGGAGCTGGCCCGCCGCCTGGCCGGGGAACGGGGGACCGCCGTCCTTCTCTCAGGCCGGTCGGATGTGGTCTTCAGCGGCGGCGCCCTCTGGAACATCTCCGGCGGAAGCCCCCTTGCCGTCCGCGTTACCGGCACGGGCTGCATGCTGTCCGTACTCTGCGGCATTTTCGCCGCGGTGGAGCCGGACCTCTCCACCGCCGCCGTTACCGCCGCCGCCTTTTGGAAGGCCTGCGCCCATAGGGCGGAGGTCTTATCCGGGGGCCGGGGCCCCGGCAGTTTCCATACCGCCCTGCTGGACGCCGCCGGAACACTGACGGCGGCAGACTGCGCCGGAGCAGCTCGCGCGGAACTCCTGCTCGCATAGCTCTCGTCTCCCCAGCCGCCGGGATCCGGCGGCTGGGGAGGTTTTTTTCTCTCCGGGCCGACATTTTCTGGACAGGCGGAAAATAGGATGCTATAATAAACTGGTTAGGGTATCGCTTGCAAAAAGGAGGACATAACACTTACATGACAGGTATCACAATGGGTCTATGGACCACCCTGCTGGTCACAGCCTTCGCGGGCATCGGCGGCACCGGCCTGGGGGGCGCGCTGGCTACGCTGTTCCGCCGGGATTCCGGCCGGGAGGCCAGCCTGCTTTTAAGCTTCGCCGCGGGAGTGATGGTGTCGGTATCCTGCTTCGGCCTGCTGACCGAAGCCGCGGCGCCGGGGGCTATGGAGCTGGTGGCCCTGGGCGTTTTCCTGGGCTGCGGCGTTACGGCGGGGCTGAACGCCCTTTTGGACCGCGGCCGTCCCACCGGCGGGCTGGTGCTGGCGGGGCTGGTCATGGCCGCCGCCATCGCCCTGCACAATGTGCCTGAAGGCATGGTGATCGGCGCGTCTTTCATCGGCGGCACGGTCCGCCAGGGCTGGACCATGGCGGCGGTCATCGGCCTCCACAACATCCCGGAGGGCATGGCCATCTCCGCCCCCCTGGTGGCGGGGGGCGAGCGCCGCTGGCGGGCGGCGGGTCTGGCGGCCCTCTCCGGAGCCCCCACGGTGCTGGGCGCGGCCCTGGGCTACTGCCTGGGCACTCTGGGCCCCACGGCCCTGACCCTCACGCTGAGCTTTGCCGCCGGAGCCATGCTTTACGTGGTTTTCGGCGAGCTGCTCCCCGAGGCGGCGGGCCTTTGGAAGAGCAAGCTTCCCGCCCTGGCGGCGGTGCTGGGCATCCTGGTGGGAATGCTGATTGACGGGTAACGCAAGAGGCGGCATGGCGCAAAGCCATGCCGCCTCTTTTCACGCCCGGCGGTCCCCCGCCAAACCTCCGTAATAAACCACCAGCAAATCCACCACGGTTCCATAGGACTGGATGCCCCGCTCGTCGCCATAGCTTTTCAAAATGCCGTCATAAACCTTGTTGCTGGCTTTCTGGACCGCCGTGTCCCGGAACTGAGCCCAGTAGGCGTTGTTGTACGCCAGGTCCAGCCGGACCTCTTCCGGCAGGGTTTCCCGAATGGCCCAATAGGCGTCCGGGTCCTGGGAATACAGCGCGTTTCCCAGATAGACATACCCGATCAGCCAGCCGGAATATCGATAGGCCGGGTCGGAGCAGGTGGTGGAAGCCAGCACCGCCAAAAAGTTGCACTCCTGCTCTGAGGCAAAGCCCCTCTGGTGGGCCAGCTCATGGGCGATGGTGGAGGGCAGCATACAGGCAGGGCTGTCCACGTTGACGTTGGACTCCCCGGTGAAGGAGCTGTAAAACCCCGTAAAATCCAGGGCGCTCATCAGCCGGGAAAAGGCCATGGGCTTCACCCCGGGGTCGTCGAAGGCCAGGAAGGGGAAATACTCCGTAATTCCATCGTAAGCCCGGACGCTGTTTTCCAGAATTTCCGCCCGGGGAACGGCAAAGAGGCCGTGCCCGTCCCGCTCCACGCTCCCCGATGCCTCAGCGGTCTTTTCGGCAAAGTAGGCCGTCACATTCCGGAGGTCCTCCAGAATCACAGGCTGGGCGTAAATGCCGGACCGGTCCTGGAAACTGTCCGTCCAGTAATTCACGCCCCACAGCAGGCAGAACCCCGCCCAGACGGACAGCAAAATGCACGCCGCCCCCAGGGCCACGCCGCAGGCCCGGCTCCGCCGCCGTCCCTTGGCCCGAACCACAGCGATGACGCTCCAGGCAAGATACCCGATTCCAAAGAGAACCGCCAGCACCTCTACCAGCTCCATGACGGAAAAGGGGACCAGATAGCTCAGCCGCCCCAGATTCCGCCGGAGGGGTCCGGTGAAGCCGTCCGCTATCGCGTTCATCAGCCCGCGCTGTCCCCGGAGGGAGAAGAAGGCCAGCAGCAAAACGCAGTCTGCCAGCAGCCAGATATAGAGTTTTTTATGCCTTTGGAAACATGCTTTCATGGTCACTCCGCGGCAGCCAGCAGCTGCTTGGTATAGTCTTCCTTGGGGTGGTTGAAAATTTCCTCCACCGTCCCCTGCTCCACGATGCGGCCGCTTTTCATCACCAGCACCCGGTCGCAGAGCTGGTACACCACGTTCAAATCATGGGAGATGAACAGGTAGCTCAAATCCAGCTCCCGCCGGAGGGACCGCAGCAGGTCCAGAATCTGGGCCTGAATCGTCACATCCAGGGCGGATACCGGCTCGTCGGCGATCAGAAACCTGGGCCGCCGGATCAGCGCCGCGGCGATGCTGACTCGCTGGCGCTGGCCCCCGGAGAGCTCGCCGGGCTTCGCCCCCAGGCACTCCGCCGGCAGCTCCACCCGCTCCAGCATCTCCCGGACCCGGCGCTTCCGCTCCGCCTTGCCGTACTTCCCGTAGACCCGCAGGGGCTCCTCCAGGGTCCACTCCACGCTGTAGAAGGGGTTCAGGGAGCTGTAGGGGTCCTGAAAAATCATCTGGGGCCGCTTCGTGTAGTGGGTCACGGTGCCCCGGTCCGGCTTCACCATACCTAAGACGGTCTTCGCCAGGGTGGACTTTCCCGTCCCCGACTCACCCACCAGCCCCAATATCTCCCCGTGGCGCACGTGGAAGGTCACGTCGTGGAGCACCTCCTGGCGCTCCCGTTTCCCGAACAGCCCCGGGCCGTCGCTGTAGCCGCTGTACACGTGGTCCAGAGCCAGGACCAGCTCTTCGCTCATGCCTCTCCCTCCCTCCGCTTCCGGGTTGGAATGGCGGCGATCAGCCGCTGGGTATAGGGGTGCCTGGGATGGTGGAAGACCTCCTGGGCCTCCCCCTCCTCCACCAGCAGCCCCCGCTGCATCACCGCCACATAGCCGCAGAGCTTCCGCACCACGTTCAGGTCGTGGGAGATGAAGAGCATGGACACGCCGGACTCCCGGTTCAGCTTTTTTAAGAGCTCCAGAATCTGGGCCTGGATGGTCACGTCCAGGGCCGTCGTCGGCTCGTCC
Source organism: uncultured Oscillibacter sp. (assembly GCA_910578935.1). GTDB lineage: Bacteria > Bacillota > Clostridia > Oscillospirales > Oscillospiraceae > Oscillibacter. The sequence goes on from CAJTSM010000025.1 coordinate 15,092, forward strand.
AGCAGCAGCAGCTTGGGACTGGCAATCACCGCCGCCGCGATCATGGCCCGCTGGAGCATGCCCCCGGAGAGCTGATGGGGGTATTTCCCGTACACCGTCTCCGGCTCCGGCAGCTCCACCGCCGCCATGGCCTCCAGGGCCGCCCGGCGGCGCTCCTCCCGCTTCATGCCCGTGTGGACCCGGAGGACCTCTTCCACCTGGGGGCCGATTTTCATCAGAGGGTCCAGGGCGCTCTGGGGCTCCTGGAACACCACTCCGATTTCTTTCCCTTGGATTTTCCGCAGAGTCTCCCGGTCCGCGTGGAGCAGCTCTTTCCCGTCCAGGAAAATATTCCCGGCGTATTCGCACTGCTTCCGGGGCAGCAGCCCCGCCACGCTCATGGCGGTGACGGTCTTCCCGGACCCGGACTCGCCCACCAGGCCCACAATCTCTCCCCGCCCAATGGAAAGGGACACACCGGCCACGGCCTCCCGGTCCCGATTGTGGAACTTCACATGAAGGTCCCGTATGTCCAGCATCACAGCACCCCCTTGTCCCGCCGGCGCAGGCCCTCGCCGAGCAAGCCCACGCTGAACACCATCAGCACGATGACCAGGCCCGTCCCGGCGGCGTACCAGGGGGCGGCGAACAGCATCCCCTGGGCCTCGGAGAGCATATAGCCAAGAGACGCGTCCGGCGGCGTCACACCGATGCCCAAGAAGCTCATGGACGCCTCCGCCAAGACCGCGTTGTTGAACCCGATCGTCAATGCGGGCAGCAGCACCGGCGCCGTGTTGGGCAGCATGTGGGCCGCCAGAATCCGGATGCTTCCCGCCCCCATCAGCCGGGCGCTTTGGATATAGTTCACGTCCCGCAATGAGGCGAAGGCTGTCCGGGTCACCCGGGCAAAACTGGGGATAAACACCAGCCCCAGGGCCAGAATCACGTTGATTTTTTTACCGGGCTCCAGGATTGAGATGACCACCAGGGCCAGCAGAATGCTGGGGAAGGCCGTCAACGCGTCGTTCAGGCGCATCAAAAGCTCGTCCACCGGCCCGCCGAAATAGCCGGTGAGCGCCCCCGTCAGACAGCCCCCCGCCGCACCGATGGCCAGGGTTGCCAGGGCGATGGAGGCCGTGGCCCCGGCCCCCTGAAGCACCCGGCTGAAAATATCCCGGCCGAAGTTGTCCGTTCCCATCCAGTGGGCCGGGGAGGGCGCGTCAAATTTGGGCCCCGCCGCCATGGCGTTGGGGTCGTAGGGCGTCCAGAAGAAGCCCAGAAGAACCAGGGCCGCCAGGGCGCAGGTCAGAATCAGTCCGGCGGTCAAAAAACGGTTTTGTCTTCTCATGCCGCGCCTCCCAGCCGGAGCCTGGGGTCAATGCGCTGATTGATCAAATCCGCCGCCGTCCCCGCCAGCACCACCCAGAAGGCCAGAATCACCACAATGGCCTGGACCACCGGATAATCCCGGCCCCCAATGGAAGTCACCAGCATCTGACCCAGCCCGGGGATCACAAAGACTTGCTCCACCACGATGCTCCCCGCCACAATCTCCGCCATGGTCTGGGCCAGGAAGGTGACCACCGGGGGCAGGGCGTTTTTCAGCACATGCCGCCGGAGGACCTGCCCCCGGTCATTCCCCCGGGAGATGGCGGTCCGCACATAGTCTTTCCCCAATTCCTCCTGCACCGTGCTGCGGAGCATCCGCACCGTCATGGCGATCCGGGGGATGGAGAGGGCGATGGCGGCAAACAGCAAATAGACCGCCGCCCCGGCGAAGTCCTGCTTCGCATCGGGGAACTGCCCCGGTATGAACCACTTCAGTCCCACGCCAAAGACCCAGGACAGCAGGATTCCGGTAAAAAAGGGCGGCACCGCCATGCCCAGTTGGTTCAGGGCCGTCCGGGCCCCCTCAAACCGCCGCCGCCCGGCGGACCAAATCCCCAGGGGAATGGAAACCGCCGTAATCAGCAGAAAACTCACCAGGCTCAGCCACAGGGTCAGCCTGATTTTCGGGGCCAAGATCTCCCGCACCGGCTGCTTATAGCTGGTGGAAACCCCCAGGTCCCCGGAGAAGAAACCCAGCAGCCACTCCCCATAGCGCACCGGCAGGGGCCTGTCCAGCCCCAGCTCCGCCCGGAGGGCCGCCAGCCGCTCCGGCGTGGCGGAGGTTCCCAGCATGGCGGTGGCGGTGTCGCCGGAAATAAGAGAAAAGGCCGCAAACGTCAGGAATGAGACGGTCAGCATCGTCGCCACCCCTGTCAAGACCCGCTTGAACAGATATTTCATAAGGCAATATCCCTTCGGGAAAGCGGGGAGAGCGGCGCGTGAAGAACCATATCCGAATCTCCACACTCCGCTCTCCCAAACTTTCCAGTTGTTACGCCGTATAGCGGATGCCGCTGAGGTCCAGCACGTAGATCGGATAGAACCGCACGCCCGTAAGACCCTTGCGGACGGCCACCAGGTCGGCCAAGTCCTGAATGTACACGTTGGCGGCATTCTCCGTCAGGTTGGCCTCCGCCTGCTTATAAGCCGCCGTCTGGGCGGCGTCGTCCGCCGCGGAGACGGCCTGCTGGAAGAAGGCGTCATACTCGGCGTTGTTATAATTGATAAAGTTATTGCCCGCCGTGGAGGTAAACCGCTCCAGCAGGGCCCGGGCCGTCATGGTGGAAGCGTCCACGCCCACCACGGTGGCCTGATACTGCCGCCCGGCGTACACGTCGGACAGCCAGGAGCCCCACTCCACCAGCTGGATCTCCGCCGTAACGCCCACTTCCTTCAGCTGCTCCACGATCACCTGGGCGGTGTCAATGTGGGGCTGGTAGTTGGAGGGGACCGTGATGGTCATGGAGAAGCCGCCGGGATAGCCCGCCTCCGCCAGAAGGGCCTTGGCCTTTTCCACGTCATGGGTATAATAGTTGGTCAGGGAATCGTCAAAGTACTTGCCGAAGGCGGGATACATGCTGGAGCCGATCAAGCTGCCGTAGCCGTCGAAGGCCAGGTCCAGAATCTGCTGGCGGTCCACGGCGTAGCACAGGGCCTGCCGGACCCGCACGTCGTCAAAGGGCTTTTCCGCGTGGTTCAGGTACATGGCCTGGACCAGGTTCATGGTGCCCTCTTCAATGTTGAAATCGTCCCCCAGCTGGGCCACCTGGGTGCTGGTCAGGTGGGCGAACAGGTCCACCGCCCCGCTTTGGAGGCTCATCAGAATGCTGTCGGCATTCTCGATGATTTTATAGGTCACCTTATCAAGATACGCGCTCTCGCCCCAGTAGTCCTCAAAGCGCTCCAGGACGATAGAGTCCTGGGCGGCCCGGGAGACGAACCGGAAGGGCCCTGTTCCCACGGGGGCGGTGTCCTGCCCGTCGTAATTTGCGGGAAGGATTGCTGTGGTCAGATAGGACAAAAACTCGCTGTCGGGTTCCTGAAGGGTGATGGAAACCGTCCGGCCCCCCTCCGGGGCCTCAATATGCGTGATATTGGAAAAGGCCTCCACCTCAAGAATGCCGTCGCCGCCATTTATGCAGCGGGCCAGGGACTCGCCCACGTCCTCCCCTGTCACCGCTTCGCCGTTGTGGAACTTGATGCCGTCCCGGATGGTGAAGGTATAAGTCAATTGATCTTCTGAAATTTCGTACTTCTCCGCCACGGCGGGAATCAAATCCCCGTCGGGGGTGGGCTTCATCAGGCCCTCAAATACGTTGAACATGACCTCCTTGGTCCCTGCCGCCACCGCTTTGTGGGGGTCAAGGCTCTCGTCCAGGTCCTGGGCGATGCCGACGGTGATCTCGTTGGGGTGATCCGCCGCGCCCTGCGCGTCCGCCGGGGCCTGGGCCTCGGTGTTGGAGCCGTCTGTGGGCTTGCTTTCCGCCGTCGTGCCTGTGCTGCCGCCTCCGCAACCGCAGAGTGTGGCGCTCAGGAGACCCAGCGCAAGCAGAAGCGCCAAGAGCTTCCGTGTCTTCATGGTATTCTCCTCGTATCACTGCCCGTAGTCCCGGGTCAGTGTTGAGCGGATGATGTTCCGCCCGGACAAAATAAGAACCTGTTTCCATAGCTGGGGAAGCCGGACGCGCAAGGATTTTTCCCCAGGCAAGGAGCTCGCGGCAATCCCGGCGGATTGCAGGGGAAAGCGACGAAGCTCTGGCGGGAAAAAGACCGCGCAGACGGCGTCCAACGGCTGTGAATGCAGGTTTAAAGGGCGGTCCGTGAACCGGACCGCCCACAACGCCGTATTGTACACGAAGCCGAAAAAGATTGCAATACTTTTCACAAATTTTCTCCCGTCCCCCGTCCCCCCATTCCCCCGCAGGGAGTAGGAGTTCCTCAAGGGGGAGCCCGCTCCCCCTTGAACCAGGGCCGGAATCAACAAAGCGGAATGAATGTCCGGCAAAGCCGGACGGCCGGATGAGCGTTGGCGGCTTTACCTCTTATTTACGGGCATCGCATGCCCTTTGGGTAAATGGAACGGAGTTTATTCCGGCCCCGGGCCGTGGGCCCCTCCGGCGGCGTAGTCCCCGGAATCCGGGGAGAGGCCCTTTTCCCGCAGGCGGGCCTCCACAAAGAAGTTAACCAGGCTGTTGAGGCAGGCGCACACCGGCACGCCGAAGAACATCCCCGCGATACCGAAGAAACCGCCCCCCACCAGAATGGCGATGATGACCCACAGACTGGAAAGTCCCGTGGTGTTTCCCAGAATCTTGGGCCCGATGACGTTGCCGTCCAGCTGCTGAAGGGCCAGGACAAAGACGACGAAGTAGAGCGCCTGCCTGGGGGAAACCAGGAGGATCAGGAAGGTGCTGGGGATGGCCCCCAGGAAGGGGCCGAAGAAGGGAATCACATTGGTCACGCCCACAAAAACGGACACCAGGGGCGTGTAAGGGAACTTCAAAATAGAGCAGCAGACAAAACACAGAATCCCGATGATAATGGAATCCAGCAGTTTTCCCCGGACGAAACCGGAGAAGATGCCGTCCGCCCGCCGCACGCCCCGGAGAACCAGGCCCACCTGCTCCCGGGGAAAGAGGCTGTAGGCCAGCTTCCGCCCATAGGCGGCGCACCGTTCTTTGGTGGCCAGGAGGTACACGGAGGCAATGATCCCCACCAGCAGGTCCTTGGCAAAGTTTACCAGGCTCAGCACCCCGCCGGACACCGTCACCATCACCGCCTGAAGCTGGGGGAGAACGCCGCTGGTCAGCCACTTGTCCAGATCCTGGAAATAAGCGGCCATCTGCTGGCTGACCCAATTTGCCACCGCGGGATTGGTTTCCAGCAGGTGAATGACCCAGCCGCTGATGGTCCGGTAATAGTTGTCGGCATTATCGATGAGCTGAAGCACGCTTTTATACAGCTCCGGCATCAGCACGGAGGCCAGGAGATAGAAGAAACATACAATCACCAGCCAGGCCAGTAAAATTCCCGCCGTCCGGACCAGCATGGTCCGGGACCGCTTCCGCTCCCGTCCGGCGCGCAGGGGGAACAGGCTCCGCTCAAAAAAATTCACCATAGGGGCCAGCAGGTAGGCGATGAACGCCCCGTAGAGAATGGGCTGTACCGTCTTCAGCAGCGCCAGCACCGTTTTTCCCCCAAAGAGCGTGTCGTAAAACAACATGACGGCGGCGGCGGTCAGAAACGCCGTTACGCCCATGCTGATGTAATGGTTCTTCCGTTCCATGTCCCGCGCCTCCTTTTCCTCCTTCATTCTACACGGGGCCCGGGGGAATTGCAATCCTCTTTTTCCCGCGCTATACGGCGCCCTGCCATTTTTAACAGTATTTTAATAACCGCCGTGCTATACTGTATGTATCTCTCAACGACCCCTTAGGAGGTGGCATGTACCGATGAAGCCCCGCAAGCTTTTGATGATTGTCAATCCCCGGGCCGGGAAAAACAAGTCCAAGGGCCCCCTGTTCGACGCTGCCGCCGCTTTCTCCCAGGCGGGCTATCTCCTCTCCATCCACATCACCTCCGCCCCAGGCGACGCCGCCGAAACCGCCGGCCGGGAGGGAGGACGGTATGACCTGGTTGTCGCCGTCGGAGGCGACGGAACGCTGAACGAAGTGGTTTCCGGTCTGGTCCGGCTCCGGAAGCCCCCCTTGCTTGGCTATCTGCCCCAGGGCAGCACCAATGACTTTGCCGCCAGCCTCCAGATCTCCCCGGACCCGGCGGAGGCCGCCGCCGCCATCGCCCGGAACGTTCCCCGCCTTCTGGACGTGGGGTTCTGGAACGGGCGGAGCTTTCTGTACGTGGCCTCCTTCGGGGCCTTCACCCGGACCAGCTACTCCGCCCCTCAAAACGCCAAGAACGCCCTGGGCCACTTTGCCTACATTCTGGAGGGGATGAAAGATTTAAGCACTCTCCGGCCCTATCACGTCCGCCTTACCGCCGGCGGGGAGGTCCTGGACGGGGAATACCTCTTCGGCGCAATTTGCAACTCCACCTCCATCGGCGGGCTGATGAAACTGAACCCGGAACGGGTGGTGCTGGACGACGGCCTCTTTGAACTTCTTCTGGTCCCCAGCCCCAAGACGGCGGCGGACCTCCAGAGCCTGGTCCACGCCCTGCTGAACCAGCAGTACGACAGTCAAGGCCTGGTCTTCCGCCACGTCTCCTCCATCCATCTGGAGACGGAGGAGGACCTGCCTTGGTCCCTGGATGGGGAATACGCCCCCAGCGCCCCGGCGGTAGACATTGAAAACCGCCGCCAGGGGCTGACCATGCTGCTGTGACCGGGGAGCTGGCGCGGCTGGCCCGCCGCTTTCAAAGCCATGAACCCGGCCTCCTGGGGGCCTCCGGGAGCTATGCCGTCCTCTGCCCCCTGGTGGAGGGGAAGGACGGCCTCCGCCTCCTTTTTGAGGTCCGGGCCCCCCAGCTCCGCCAGGGAGGCGAAGTCTGCTTCCCCGGCGGGAAAATGGAGCCCGGGGAGGGCCCCGCGGACTGCGCCCTGCGGGAAACGGAGGAGGAGCTGGCGGTCCCCCGGCGGGAGGTGACTCTCCTGGGCGCGCCGGACTTTATCTGCAACCAGCGGGGCTTTCTTCTCCGGCCGGTGCTGGGGCTGGTGTCCCCCGCGGGGCTCGCCGCCCTGCGGCCCTCCCCGGCAGAGGTGGCGGAGGTCTTCACCGTCCCCCTGGCCTTCTTCCGGAAGACGGAACCGGACCTCCGGCGCTATGAGCTGATTCCCCAGGTGCCGGAGGACTTCCCCTACGGCCTCGTGGGCATTCCCCGGGATTACCCCTGGGGCCGCGGGCAGGTGGAGGTCCCCATCTGGCGTTATAAGGGCCGCACCATCTGGGGAATGACGGCCCGGCTGGTCAGGGAGATTATCCGATAGGCCGCCTCTGGAGCCTGTTTTAAAACCGACGGAATGCCGGATTGGGCCGGATTCTTCTGTCAGGCAGGGCGGCTTGACGCGGGGGAGTGTCCAGCTGCGCATTTTATAACAGGGCCATCGTGTAAGGGCCGCCGCCCCCGGCGGCCCGCCGGTACAAGGATTGGGCCGCGCATCGAGCCGCCCAGGGGGGCGGCCCCTACAGGATCAAATCTCCCCATTGGACACTCCCTGACGCGGGAATCCGAACGGATTGCAAGGCAAATCAACGCGGTCCCGATGGGAATAGACGCCCTAAAATGCGGCGGCTCTTGGGCTGGAGACGCGCGGAGCGGATCTCCCTCCGGCGAAAAAGCAGCGGGAGACGGGGCTACCCCGTCTCCCGCTGCTTTTTATGCTCCCGCCCCGGCGGATTCTTCCTCTCCCTCCAGCCGGGCGGCAATATAGTCCTCCACCTCATCGTAGGGAATCTCCAGCGCCGTGGCCAGCTCGCCGTAGAGCAGCCGTTCCGCCTGCTTCATGTACCGCTCGTCCACCAGACCCAAACGGCGGTTCTTGGACTCCGCCAGCCCCTGCTTGTGATGGATGGCTTTCATGATCTCGACCAGGGCCACATGCCCTCCGTCCCGGACGGCGGACTGGTACTGCTGCGCCAGGGCCTGGGCCGTGCCGCCCCGACAGGCCGCCGCCGGAATGCCCGGCATCCGGTCAATCAGGGCCTCCGCCTCCTCCCGGCTGATTACCGGACGCATGGGCACCTTTTCACTGTCTACCGGGGCATAGATCACCCCGTCCTGCCACAGGGGCTTCAGCAGATAATACCGTTTCCCCCGATCCCCGCCGGGCTGATCCAGCCCCGAGACTCCCTCCACCCGGCAGACGCCGGTGGACCCATAGACTACCAGCTCTCCGATCCGAAACATACGGTCCTCCTTCTCCCGGGGCCGCGCCTCCGGCCCCCTTTTCGTCATCCTTTCCGGTTTTGCCCTTTTAGTTTACCACATTTTGGGGCAAATATGTAAGAGAAATTTTCATTTTTTCACATTTTCTCCGGTTTTAACCAAAAAGGATTGACAAATATCCCCATTTTTCTTATGATAGACCTGCCGCTGGATTTCTCCGGCGTACCGAACATGAAAAGGAGCGTACCTATGAGTATCGACATCAAAGCCAAAATTGAGGAGCTGGTTTCCAAACTTCAGAAGGACCCCACTCTCTTGAAGAGCTTCCAGAAGGACCCCGTGAAAACCCTGGAGGGCCTTACCGGCCTGGACCTGCCGGAAGAGCAGCTCCAGCCTCTGGTAACGGGAATCAAGGCCAAGCTGGCCGCCTCCGACCTGGGGGACGCCCTGGGCGGCCTGAAAAAACTCTTCTGAATATCCTGAGAGGGCGTCCATTTCCGTCAGGACCGCGTTGATTTGCCTTGCAATCCGTTAGGATTCCCGCGTCAAGCCGCCCTGCCTGACAGAAAAGTCCGCTCTTCCGCCAGTTTTAAAGCAGACTCTAGAAACGCTCCGGGAAATCCCGGAGCGTTTCTTCTCAGAGTGTGTGCGGGGCTGCGGCGGCGTTTGGCCCGGAGAGCGCCCGGGAAGGGGTTCCCGAACCGTTCCAACCATTGACGGCCTGAAACGCCTGTCCTCAGGCCACGGCCTCGTACACCGCCCGGCTGATTTCACCGCAGACGGCATAAATGTCATATTGGTCCTTTCCGCCGTCGGCCCCCGTGGTCAGCACCACCACGCCGTCCCCGGTATCCGGGTCATAGCTGACGAGATTGTAAACCCCGTATGCGCTGCCTGTGTGGTAGTACAGCCGCTCCCGTCCGTAGACGCCGGACCGCAGCCGCATGGGCAGCGCCTGGTAGGTCCCGCCGGGGAGGGCCCGGTCTTCGCAGCTTTCCATCAGCTCCACAGATTCCGCGTCCATCAGCCGCACGCCCTCAAAGCAGCCATCTCCCGCCAGCAGAGCTGTCAGCTTCGCCAGGTCCACCGCGCTGGAAGTATAGCCCCCGGCAAACTGCCGCCCCGTGGCCCCCGGCGCGCTCCACTGGCGGACACTCCGCACAGAGCCGGCAGACCGCCCCAGGGAGCTCTGCCGGTACAGTGGGGTCACCAGCTCCGGCTCCTCCAGCTCCCCGGCAGCAAAGGAGCCGTCCGCTCCCAGGGGCCCCAGAACCCGCTCCTCCAACACATCGTCTAAGTACCGCCCCGCCGCCAGCTCCAGGGTTTGGCCCAGGACGCCGAAGGCATGGTTGTTATAGCTCCAATAGCGCAGGTCCCCCGGCGTGCCCCCGCCGTAACCGGATTCTCCGGCCAGCTGGGCTTTGACCCCCTGGTCGTCCCAGGCGATGTTCTCGCTGTTCAGCAGGGTGGACGTGTGGCTCAGCAAGGCGCGGACCGTCACGGGCTTCCAGGTCTGGACGCCCCAGTATTCCCCGATGTCCGCGTCGTAGTCCACGGCTCCCTCTTCCCGCAGCAGCGCGGCGGAGAGGCCCACCGCCACCTTGGAGAGGGAGGCGGTCCGCAGCTTGTGGGCATCCGTCATCGGGACGCTCTCCTTCACCGCCCAGCCATAATGATATGCGTCGGTGACCGCCCCTTCCTCAATAACGGCCACCTGAACCCCCACCGCCCCATGGCGGAGGGCCGCGGCGGCGACGGCTTGCTCCAGCGCCTTATGCTTTTGGCGGGAGAGGCCGGCGGCGGCGCCCTCCGGCAGGACCAGCCCCCCTGCCAAGGGGTCCCGGTCCCTTTGCAGCCTTGCCAGTACGCAGGCCAATTGCAGCCGGGACACCGGCAGGTCCGGATAGAGCCCGTGATCCGTCATGCCCGCGTACAGTCCCCGGTCCGTCACCCAGTTCAAAGCCTCCTCCGCGTAGGCGGGGACCCTCTCCCCGGCCCAGGACACGGCGGTCCGGCTCTCCACGTTCTCCCCCCGCCACGCGGCAAAGCGGTGGAGCATCACCGCCAGCTGGCTCCGGGTCACCGGGGAAAAGGGGGCGAAGCTATCCTTCGAAACGCCTCCGCTGACTCCCACGCGGTCCGCCCAGGCCACGGCGTCCCGGTATTCCCCCGGCACCTCCGGGTCGGGGCACGGGCCCACACTTATTGGAATGCCGCTGAGGCGGTAGAGAGCCCCGACGGCCTCAGCCCGGTTTACCGGTTTCTCGCCGTCAAAGCTTCCGTCTTCCCCTGGAAGCAGCAGCCCCCGGTAAAGGGCCCAGCAGGCGGCGTCCCGGCTCTCCGCCGGAACACCTGCCGCCTCCACCGCCCGCATGTCCGCAAGGCTTCCCGGGGGCTCCGCCATCTCCTCCGCCGCCAGGAGGCTTTCCGCCCCCTCCGCCGCCATCTCCTCCGCAGGGGCCTTCGCCGTATTTTCCGCGCTCTTTGCCGCTTTTCCCACCGCCCTTGCCAGCGGAGGCGCGGAGGCCGCGCCCGCCAGCGCCAGCACCAAAAGCGCCGCCGCCCATCGTTTTCCCATGCCGTTTCCCTTTCCATCTCCGGGCCGTCCCCCTGCGGCGGGGCCCAGAGTCTTTTTATTCGACATTATACCGGTTGTTTCGACCTCTGTCAATCTTCCACAAAGTCCGGTGGTTTTGTCCGGGTAATTCGGCGGTTTCGTGCTATCCCCTCCGCCGCCCTTCTGCTATAATCAAGGCGTCTTCAAGTTTCAGGAGGATACGCCCTATGGTCCACTTGCTTCTCGCGGTCATCTACCTCTCTTTCATCAGCCTGGGGCTTCCGGACGCCCTGCTGGGCTCCGCGTGGCCCTCTATGTACAGCGGGTTCGGCGTGCCGGTATCCTTTGCCGGCATTATCTCCATGATCATCGCCCTGGGTACCGTCACCTCCAGCCTCCAGTCCAGCCGCCTCACCTGCCGCTTCGGGGCGGGGAAGGTCACCGCCGCCAGCGTGGCAATGACGGCCCTGGCGCTGCTGGGCTTCTCTCTCAGCAGCGCCTTCTGGCAGCTGTGTCTCTGGGCGGTGCCCTATGGCCTGGGGGCCGGGGCCGTGGACGCGGCGCTGAACAATTACGTGGCTCTCCATTACGCCAGCCGCCATATGAGCTGGCTCCACTGCATGTGGGGCGTGGGGGCCTCCCTTGGCCCCTATTTCATGGGCTATGCCCTCACCAGCGGCCGGGGCTGGCCCATGGGCTACCGCTGGATTTCGTTTTTGCAGTTCGGCCTCACCGCCCTCCTGGTCCTGAGCCTTTCTCTCTGGAGAGTCCACGGCGGCGGGTCGCGGGAGGAAGCTTCCCGCCGGGCTCTGACCCTGTCCCAAGTTCTCCGCATCCCCGGGGTCAAATCCATGGTGGCCGCTTTTTTCTGCTACTGCGGCATTGAGCAAACAGCCGGCCTCTGGGCCAGCAGCTACCTGACTTTGGAGAAGGGTCTTCCGGCGGAGACGGCGGCGGGTTTCGCCAGCCTGTTTTTCCTGGGCGTCACCGCGGGCCGGGGGCTCAGCGGCTTTCTGACCTTGGCCCTGAACGACCGGCAGATGGTCCGCCTGGGCCAGGGGATCACCGTCCTGGGCGTCTTGGCCCTGCTGCTGCCTGTGGGCGGGGAAACCGCCGCCCTGGCCGGCCCGGTCCTGGTGGGCCTGGGCTGCGCCCCTATCTACCCCTGTTTCATCCACGCCACGCCGGACTACTTTGGCGCGGAGAACTCCCAGGCCGTCATCGGCGTCCAGATGGCCGGCGCTTATGTGGGCACCTGTCTCATGCCCCCCGTTTTCGGGCTGCTGGCCTCTCGGGTCACTCCCGCGCTGTTTCCGGCCTATCTGCTGGCCGCTCTTCTGGCCATGGTCTTTGCCCATGAAAAGCTTCTCCGGGTCAAGCACAGCGGTTCCTGAACAACTGCGGATTTAAAACGAAAGGAACCCCTCCTGGGTTCCTCTCGTAACTCTCCTCCTTCCCGTCATTTGCATCTTCCCCTTTTTTTCGACGGGCTGCGCGGCGGAAGGGTTTCCCTTCCGCCGCGCTTCTCTTCTCTCATCTCTCATTTCTCTCATTGATGCAACCGCCAAAAATTTTACCGGAAATTGTGAAAAGCGTAGAATCGCGCTTTCCCGGCCGGTATTCTCTTGACTTCCCCCTGCAATGACGCTATTATAATCTCGAAATTTATGTTGGAATGTTACCGGCTCGCCGGGCTTGACCAACTCTGTACCGCTGTCTCCGCTGTCTTTCTGCGCGCTTACGGGGATATTGGAACGGAGTCGGTCTGTTTTTTTGAGGGGGCGGGGGAGCTGCGGATCAAGAAAGTCATCAACAACAATATTCTCTGCGTGGTGGACAATCAGGGCAGTGAAATGATTGTCACCGGAAAGGGCCTGGGCTTTCAGCGGAAAACCGGCGAGCGGGTGGACCCGGCTCTTTTTGAGAAGACCTATCACATGGAGGGCAAAGCGGAACAGCGGAAGCTCCGGGAGCTGTGCCGTCAAATTCCCATTGAGCACCTGCGGCTTACTCAGGACCTGATCGAATACATCAAGACTCAGATCTCCGCCCCCTTAAACGAATCCCTGCTCATCACTCTGGCGGACCACATCAGTTTCGCCATCAAGCGGAAGGAGCACGGCGTGGAGTTCACAACCCCCCTGGAAGGGGCGGTCATGAGCTACTATCCCACGGAGTATCACCTGGGTCAATACTGTCTCCGGATGATCCGGGAGGAAACCCATGTGGACCTGAACCCCAGCGAAGCGGCTTTCATCGCCCTGCACATCGTCAACGCCGAGCTGAACACCAGCATGAGCGTTATGTACGACATCACCCAGCTTATAAAAGGGGCCCTGGAGGTGGTGGAGTACTTCTACCAGAGGAGCTTCGACCGGGAGTCCCTGGATTTTAACCGCTTTGTGGTCCATCTGCGCTACTTTGCCCAGCGGCTGTTTCAAGCCGCACCGGGCGTTTCAGATAATTACGACCCGGATTTCCGGGACATGATCGTCCGCTCCTGCAAGCAGCACTATAAATGCGCCCAATGCGTGGGTGAATACATTCAGAACACCTACCAAAAAGACGTCTCCGACGAAGAGCTGATCTATCTCACCATCCATCTTAAACGCATCAACCTCTCCAAAAAGTGAACGACTTGGGATCGTGACCACTTAGGGCGAAACCCATACTGCGCGGGCCGGGGACAACCGGCACGGGCCGTATGGGTTTTTATAATTGGAGCCATACTGTGTGCAACAAGGAGGAAGTTTTATGAAGGACAAAATTTTCGGCGTCTTGCAGCGGGTGGGCCGCTCGTTCATGCTGCCCATCGCCCTGCTGCCGGTAGCGGGCCTGCTGCTGGGCATTGGCAGCTCGTTCACCAACCAGACCATGCTGGAGGCTTACGGCCTCACCGGCGTCATCTACGAAGGCGGAATCGCCTACACGGTCTTGGACATTATGAACCAATGCGGAAGCGCCGTGTTCAACAACCTGGCCCTGCTCTTCGCCATGGGCGTGGCCATCGGCATGGCAAAAAGGAGAAGGAGGTGGCGGCCCTCTCCGGCGCCATCGCCTATCTGGTGATGAACACCGCCATCTCCGCCATGATTACCGCCCGGGGCGGCGTGGAGGCCATGGCGGACAACACCACCACCTCCACCCTGGGCATCACCACCCTGCAAATGGGCGTCTTCGGCGGCATCATCGTGGGCTTGGGCGTGGCGGCGCTCCACAACCGGTTCTATAAGATTCAGCTCCCCCAGGTGCTCTCCTTCTTCGGCGGCACCCGCTTTGTTCCCATCGTCTGCACCGCCGTCTTCGTGGTGGTGGGCATCGCCATGTTCTATGTCTGGCCCATCGTTCAGATGGGCATCGCGGCGCTGGGCGACCTGGTGATCCGGTCCGGCTACGCGGGCACCTGGATTTATGGGCTGCTGGAGCGGGCTCTGATTCCCTTCGGCCTGCACCATGTTTTCTATATGCCCTTCTGGCAGACCGCCGTGGGCGGCACGGCCATCGTGGACGGCGTGACCATCCAGGGAGCCCAGAACATCTTCTTTGCGGAGCTGGCTTCCAAGTCCACCCAGGTCTTCTCTGTGGAGGCCACCCGCTTTATGGCGGGCAAGTTCCCCCTGATGATCTTCGGCCTCCCCGGCGCGGCCCTGGCCATGTACCGGGCGGCCAAACCGGAAAAGCGGAAAGTGGCCGGAGGCCTGCTGATCTCCGCCGCCCTCACCGCCATGCTGACCGGCATCACGGAGCCTCTGGAGTTCACCTTCCTGTTCGTCGCCCCCCTCATGTACGCCGTCCACTGCGTCTATGCCGGCCTCTCCTATATGCTGATGCACATCTTCCAGGTGGGCGTGGGCATGACCTTCTCCGGCGGCGTCATTGACCTGACCCTCTTCGGCATTCTCCAGGGCAACACCAAAACCCACTGGATCTGGGTGGTTATTCTGGGCGCGGTGTATTTTGTGCTGTACTACTTCACCTTCTATTTCATGATTACCAAGATGGATCTCAAGACCCCGGGCCGGGAGGACGAAGGGGAGGAAACCAAACTCTTCACCCGCTCCGACTTTAAGGCCAAGACCGGCGTGGGCCCCGACGGCTCCGCCCCCTCCGTGTCCGACCCCGTGTCCGCCCTGATTCTCAAGGGTCTGGGCGGTAAGGGGAACCTCTCCGACGTGGACTGCTGCGCCACCCGCCTGCGGGTGACGGTCATCGACGCGGAGAAAGTTTCCGACGCCCTGCTGAAGCAGTCCGGCGCCTCCGGCGTCATCCACAAGGGCAACGGCGTCCAGGTGGTCTACGGGCCCCAGGTGGCCGTCATCAAGTCCAACCTGGTGGACTTCATGGAAACCCCTGAGGCGGACCGGCTGGACGCGGTGTCCGCCCCCGCCCCCGCTTCCGCCTCCCCGGCGAAGCCCGCCGCCTCTAAAAAGAAGGACGCGGTGCTGGCGGCCCACATGAACGGTACGGTGGTTCCCATGGCGGAGGTCCAGGACGAAGCCTTTTCCAACTGCATCCTGGGCGACGGCGTGGCGATTGAGCCCAGTGAGGGCAAACTCTACGCCCCGGCGGACGCCGAAGTCGACAACCTTTTTGACACCCACCACGCCATCGGCCTGGTGACGGAAGACGGGGTGGAGATTCTGCTCCACATCGGCATCAACACCGTGGAGCTGGGCGGCAAGCACTTTGAGGCCCATGTGGAAGCGGGCCAGACGGTGAAACAGGGCGACCTGCTGATCTCCTTCGACATAGAGGCCGTCAAAGCCGCGGGATATCTCTGCACCACGCCGATGATCGTCTGCAACACGGAGGACTATCAGAGCGTCACCCCCACCGCTGAAGGCGAAATCCAGGCGGGAGCCGGCCTGCTGGAGATCAAAGGATAATCCCCATCCCCCAAACCAAACGCGCCGCGGGAATACATCCCGCGGCGCGTTTGATTTTTGACAGCCTCTTGTCCCGGCCCGCATCCGCTGCCGGGCGTCAAACGGACGCTAGGCCTCCTGATAGAGCTCCAAAATCGCCCCGTCCTTCCAGACAAAGGCCAGCCGGTCGCCTTTGTCGTTGGCAGGCATGGGACCGCAGATCACGCTGTCGGCGCCGGCCACGTATTTCTCCAGATCGTCCACCTTGTAGGCCACGTGGGGATGACGGTGGATGTCCTCGGGGAAGGGGGTGCCCTCCTCGAATTTCAGGTACTCGATCTTGTAGTCGTAATCGTCCACATTGCTGACCCAGAATTTGGCTCCCTCGTTATAGGTCATGTTGGGCTTGCGGTTGGTGATGGGAATTCCGATGTGCATGTATTCGGCGGACATGTCAGTACCTCCTATTTTTGATGTTTGACCTCTTGATAGACCTCGTAAGCCTGCCGGGGCGTATAGCCCTCGTGGACCACCTTGCCGATGGCCTGGGCCATGCCCGCCGGAGAATCGGACTGAAAGATGTTCCGGCCCATATCCACCCCATGGGCCCCCTCCCGGATGGCCTTGTACGCCATTTCCAGAGCCTCAAGCTCCGGAAGCTTTTTGCCTCCGGCAATGACGATGGGGACAGGGCAGGCGGCGGCCACCCGTTCGAAACCCTCGCAGTAGTAGCTCTTGACAATATTAGCCCCGTTTTCCGCCAATACCCGCGTGGCCAGCAGGAAGAACTTCTCCGTCCGCTCCATCTCCTTGCCCACGGCCACAACGCCCAGTGTCGGGACCCCGTATCGGGCCCCGGCGTCGGCGGTCCGGCAGAGAAGCTCCAGGGACCGGCTCTCGCCGGGGGAGCCGATGAAGGTCTGTACCGCCACACAGTCGGCGTTCATTCGCAGGGCATTTTCCATATCGCTGGCGAAGCCGCCGCCGCCCGACATGTCGTCGTGCAGGACTGTAGAGTCATAAGTCACACGAAGGCACCGCCCCACCCGAGCGGCGGGGGAAATGCAGGAATGGAAAATACCCCGGGTGCCCATCAGCACGTTGACATAGGGAATCAGGGGCGGAATCACCAAGTCGATCCGCTCCAGCCCGGCGGTGGGCCCCATAATGTAACCGTGGTCAAAGGCCAGCATGACGGTGTTCCCCGACTTGGGGTCGAACATCCGGGCCAGACGGGTCTTCATGCCCCAGCCGCAGTGGGCCGCACCCTTCACATAAAACCCCTCCTGAGCGGCGGGAACATCCAGGTGATAGTCATGGGCGGCTTTGTTTCCAATGTTGTCCGCCATGCCTTACTCCTTGCTGTAGGCCGGGGTATGACAGGGGGTGTTCCAGAGGCGGATAAACTCCTCATCCCACTTGGCGATGTTCATTTGGAAGCCCGCGGCCTCCTGAACGGTGAGAATCTCCCCCACCATACTGGCCACAACTTCCACATCCATGGCCTTCAGGAACTCCACGGTGTCCTTGAACAGCACCAGCAGCTCCATCATCGTGGTGGCCCCGCAGCCATTAATCATGACAAACGCTTTGTCGCCCGCCTTCAGCCCCAGGTTTTTGCACAAAGCCTGGGCCACAGCGGCAACCGTTTCCTTGGAGCTCATCATGGGCACCCGGACGCCGCCGCCCTCTCCGTGCTGGCCCGCGCCGATTTCCATCAGGTCCGTCTCCCCCAGGTCGCCGAAGGACATGCCGTTCTGGGGATGGGTGGCGTCGGTGGATTTCACGGTGACGGAGGCCATGCTGTCCGCGTAGCGCTGGGCAATGTCCGCCACCTCGTCCAGGCCCCTGCCCTCCCGGGCCGCGGCGGCGGCGATGTGGTACAACGCCACGGCTCCGGCCAGGCCCCGCTTGTTGTCCTCGCCGTTGGGGTCATACCGAATCTCCTCCCCGGTAACCACCTGCCGGACGTTCAATCCTGCTTTTTTCGCCAGCTTCATGGCCTGCTTGCCCGCCAGCTGGTCCCCGGCGTAGTTCAATGTCAGCAGCAGCACGCCGTGGCCCTTGTCCGCCATCTTCATAGCGTCGAAGACCAGCTGTCCGTTCGGGGCGGCGAAGATGTCGCCCACGGCCTGGATATCCAGCATACCCTTGCCGACAAAGCCCGCCTGGGCGGGCTCATGGCCGGACCCGCCATAAGTAACGATGGTGACCCGGTCGGCGTTTGCCAAGTCCTTGCTGATCACCAGATGTCCGTCCACGTCCAGAATTCCGGGATAGGCCAGGCCCAAACCGGTGAGCTCTTCGTCGGTGATGGTTTCCGGTGCGTTGATAAACTTTTTCATCTTCATATTCATACCTCCTCAAAGTTGTTGACATTGTAGTCAGGGCCGCGCCAGTCCCTGGAAAAAATAGGCCATGGACATGGCTCCGGCATCCGGGGTTCCGATGGTTTTCTCCCCGTAGCTCTTGGCCCGTCCAAATTTGGATGCAAATCCCCGCGTGGCCAGAGCCCCCTCCATCGCGGCCCGGGCGGCGGCGGCAAAGAGTTCGGTTTCATCGCCCCCCTCATAAGCGGCAATGGCCTCACTGGCGGGAATCAAAGCGTCCATCATAGTCTTGTCTCCCACCTTTGCCCCAGACATATCGTTCAGTTCCTCCAAAGCCCGGGCAAAGAGGGCCTGGAGCTCCGGGAGCTTCACTTCTCCGCCTTCCGGGGCAGCCTCCTGCATTCCATCCAGCCAGGTGTTCCACAGGGGCACGGCGCTGCCGCCGTTGAGGGTCATGACCGCTGCGGCCGCAGCGTCCAGCATGGATTGGACGCCGCCCTCCGCCTGATCCACCGCGGTGGAAATGGCCCCGGCGATCTTAGCCATGGTGATGCCGTGGTCCGCGTCGCCAAAACGGGAATCGATCTCCGTCAGTTCCGCCTCCGCTGCCATAACCGATGCGCAGGCGTTTTTCAGCCGTGCGGCAAATGCGTCCTTTGTCATGATAAGCCTCCTCCTCAATAAATAGTTACATTTGTTAAAAATAATATCACATCATGTAACATAAGTCAATCTATATTTCAAATCCCACTAAATTTTACAGATATGTGCCCGCAAAATTATATAAAGCAACAAAAACCACCTCTCCTTTTGACTGGAGAGGTGGTTTCTTAAAGTCTTCAACTCCGCAGAAGATTCCCATCCAATGATTCCTGAACCAGCTCCTGGCGGGCTACAACGTGGGTCAGAAACCCGGATTTAAGGGCCCCGCCCAAGGCTCTGGCACTGGTATTCGCGGAGCAGACCCCAATAATATTGGGACAGCGTTTTAAAAGGTCAATGGGAATTTGAATGGCAAAGTCCTGATCCGACTGAATTACCGTGCCCTCCTCGTTAAAGTAGTAGATTAGCATCCGCCCACAGGCACGCTGCCGCTGAAGCAAGCCGCCATACCGGACCAGGGAGGCAAAATCAGGACTGGAGGGATAATCCCCAATATTCACCAGTGCCGTGTCCATCTCTTCCCACCTCTGATAGATTTGGCGGTAAACCTCGGTGGAACATAGGACCCGCATCTCCTCCACACTCTCCGGCAGAGCCGGCAGATAGAGAAAATGGGGCACGGCCCCCATCTGCTGCGCCATCAGCCGCACGTTTTCGTTGGATTGGTAATTCCGAGCGGGAATACTGGCATTGCCTACCAAAGGACAGATATCGGTTATTGTGCTGTCAGGTTGGGGATTTCCCTCCAGCCAAGTCACAAGCTGGCCAATCAGATGCCCCCATCCCACTCCCAGGCGGCGCGTGTCCAGCTGCCGCAGCAGCTCAACTGCCCCCTGGGAAAGCAGCTGGTTTGTTGAATCATTGTCCGCCCCGTCCTCCACCAAAAATCCTCCCCGGACCAACCCGGCCTGCCGCAGATGATCCAGCAGCCCCGCCGCCCTAGCACCCGGCTCATGGACCGTAATTTCCACAATTCCCAATTCCTTGGCTTCAGACAGCATTCGGCTGATCAGCGGACGGGAAACTCCCATTTCTTTTGCAATATCGCTTTGCCTCTGACCATCCAGATAATACCGTCTGGCCACGCAGGCCAGCCTCTTACGTTTTTCTAAGTTCTCTTCCACAAAGCCGTCCCCCGCCTTCAAGCCGTATTAAGTCCTGTTCACACAAACCAAAACATACGCCATTCCGGCAAATTGTGCCGACTGCCGCGATAAAATTATGGACATACCTCCGTATCCCTGCAAATGTTTGCCTTACGTCCAGCTAACATTTACCCGCAGATCCGCCCTAGCTGAGCAATAAACAATCCTATCGTTCTTCCGTCCTTCTGAAGCTCTTATTCGTTTGAGGAAATTCTTACGGCTCAGCATCTTTCACCGGCCTTTAAAATAGCTTCATAACAAAAAAGAACTGAAAGCAAAGACTTTCAGTTCTAAAAAATTGGAGCTGCTGGGCGGATTCGAACCGCCGACCTCATCCTTACCAAGGATGCGCTCTACCGACTGAGCTACAGCAGCAAATATGGCGACCCGGAACGGGCTCGAACCGTCGACCTCTAGCGTGACAGGCTAGCGTTCTAACCAACTGAACT
>CAJTSM010000026.1 GCA_910578935.1 uncultured Oscillibacter sp.
CGGTTCCGTCCCTGCATGGCGACGGTGCGGCCGGGCGTCATGAAGAAGAATCCCTTCGACCAGGCGAAAGCCGACGCCTGCGTCATTGAAAAGCCGGCCTTCACCCTGAGCGAGGCCGATGTGAAGACCGAGGTCACGGAGGTGGTCAAGGCGGCGAAGAAGCTGGTGGACCTGATCGGCGCGGACTTCATCGTGTCCGTGGGCCGCGGCATCAGCAAGGACGTCGAGGGCGGCATCAAGCTGGCGGAAGAGCTGGCGGCGGAGCTTGGCGGCGTTGTGGGCGGCTCTCGTGCCACCATCGACAGCGGTTGGCTGAGCGCGGACCACCAGGTGGGCCAGACGGGCAAGACGGTGCACCCGAAGGTGTACGTGGCCCTGGGCATCTCCGGCGCGATCCAGCACAAGGCGGGTATGCAGGATTCCGAATGCATCATTGCGGTCAATAAAAACGACACGGCCCCGATCTTCGAGATCGCGGACTACGGCATCTGCGGGGACCTCTTCAAGGTGACCCCGTTGCTGACCGAGGCCATCCGTGCCGCCAAGGCCGCGAAGTAATTTCCTCTAGTATACACAAAAAAACACCCCGAAGGGCAATTGCTCTTCGGGGTGTTTTTTCTTCTACGGCGTGGCTGCCGCTCCCCCCGGCGCCAACCTCAGAGCCCCCAAAGCAGCCTCCCTACCGCCGTCTGAAGAATCTGGAAGGGCAGCTAATCGCGTTCTGCGCTGTAGAGAAAGGCCCGGCCTAAAGCGTAACCGGCCACCATAATGACCGCTCCCACGGTGACACCGAAACCAGCGGCCCGGAATTCCCGCCCCGGCTCAGCCCCCCCGAACCATGAAAAAGATCTCCACGACCTGAGGACCACGGATAACCAGGGAAACAAAAGAGCGGGATCAAACAGGAAGTCCCCGATAAATACGCTGGTACCGCTTGCGAGAAATGCCCCCAGGGAATCCGGCAAGATAGCGGCACGGATCATGCTATTTTATGGAGGTACAAACGCCCTCCCGGTGCAGGAACGCCAAAGGAGCTCCGGGCCAATGTTCATTGCCACCAGCCTGGCGGCGGCGGTAATCCAGGCAAGAAAACGCAAAGTAGAAATTTTCTCCGCAGCTGTTGGTTATGACCATACCATAGCGCGAGATGGATGATAATCCAATCCCTAAAATTTAAAGAATTCCAAGGTCAGGAAACCGTAAAGGAAAAGACGGGGCCGGTTGGCCTCCGTCTTCCCTTTATGCTCAGCGCAGCACTTGGAACAAAGATACAACCGTGTCCTTCTGCCCGCAGGACAGCCGTCCTTCCGGACAGCCCCCACTGACAAAACAACTGGGGCCGAACCGGTTGAACAGCTCCGGAAACCTGTGCCGGAGCTGCCGCAGGAGCTCCACGGCGATGTTCCGGACCTCCCACTGGGCCCGATTGCAGGACCGCAGCCGGATAAACCACTGAAGCTCCCGGGCGTTCATCGTCGTTAAAACGTTCATCAAGTTGCCGCTGAGGGCAAAATAATAGTGGTACTTTCTCAAAGGCCCGTTTAACTTTTTCACCGTATCATGGGCCTCCTCAACCGCCTGTTGATACCGCTTCAGCGCAGAGGGAACGGCGGAAACCGTATCCGGGACAATATACCGGCTGTGGTCAACCGTTGTGACAGAGGGCACGACAATAGACTGCATCCGGTGCCGGACCAGATGGGTAATGCCCGACAGCGTGACATCCGAAACGGCAAACGTGTATGCCAGCTGTTCCAACTCCCTGGGCCGCTGCGATTTCAGCAGATTCTCCATGTCAAAGGGCCGGTTTTCGCCTGGGTGCTGCATCCGGTATGCGGCCTCCAGCAGCTTTTGGGGCTCCGATGGGGCATTCAGCAGAGTGACAGCCCCGGCTTCCCGTTGAGGAAGATAGACAGGGACGGCGGACGAATGGCAAAGAGGCGTCTCCTCCATAGCGGGACTGCCGCCGGAAAACGGCCGGAGTTCCGGCAAAAGGCAGGGAAACAGCCCCTCCAACTGCTCAATGAGCTGATCCGCCAGGTCTTGAAGCTCCGGGATTTCCCTTCCCCGGCCATATCGGATCTCCCGAAGAACATGGCCCAGCTCCCGGGCGTTGAGGGTGCAGTAAAAATTACTGTGGAAGGAATACGGCAGAAGAAAGCGGGCGTCCTCCCTGGGAATCCCGGCTTCCAGCAGTGCCTGATACGCTTCGAACAGGTGGTCCATATAGCTTAGGTACTGGGCAAGATCCTCCCCTTCCAGCTCTGGGGGAACGTAGTAGCCCAAATTGCTGAAGTCCACATACCGCCTGGATTTGACGGTAAAAGAAGCCAGGCGGCTCTCAATCAGAAACTGCTCTGTAAAAACCGACACATTCCGCAGGGCAATTGTAAACACGGCGTGCTCAATCAGGGACTTGTGCCCGGAAGCCAGCACCTTTCCGATTAAGGAGCGGTTTTTCGGATTTCCCCTGGCGTTTTCAAAAATCTCCCGGGCATCTCCGGCAGTGGTGGAAATTCTGGCGGCACTGGCGCAGATTTCCTCGTTGTTGGCGTTGCAGCTGATAATCTCAGCGCGGAGTTCCCTTTCCATAGCAATCCCCTCTCTTTTGCGGTTGTTATGCCTGAGTATACCATAAATCCCCCGCAAAATCCACAAAATTCTCATCTCCTGCCAACCTCCTCCGGCAGGCCGAAAAATCTGCCGTTGAAGATTCTCCGGTTCTGGGCTATACTATATGTTGATATGGATTTTTCTCGCAAAGCGGAAGGGAGGGAATTTCTATGCCCGAAGGCAAACCACACCGGCGGGCCTCCGGCGTAAAGCGGGCGCATGCTCTCCTGGCGCAGACGTGGAACGCCACAGAAAAAACCAGTTCCCTTCCCTGGCTGCTGGCGGGATTTTACCACAGCGCCCTCTTGACCCGTCTGTCCGCCGCAGCGGGAAGCCGAACGCCCCATGCGTCCCAGGCCACCGCCTGGCTGAACGAATTTCTTGCGCTGGAAAAGCTCGGTGACAGCAAATATCTGCTGGGAACACTGAAAAAATTTCTCCGGGCCGGGAGCTGGCTGGGGGATTTCTCCAGCGCTCCTCTGGCAAGGCGGGTCTTGGAGCGCTATCCCCAGGTCCTGTATGGGGCCTCCGCTCAAATCATCACGGAGTTTTCCGCCGCCCAACCGGAAGCGGACCTGGAAGCAATGCTGAAAGCCAAAGGGTTCCCCGTCTCTCAGCTCTTCAAAGAGGGTCTGGCGGCAGTGTGGTCGGTATGGTATGTGCCCCAGGCCATCCGGACCAGTCTGTCACTTCTCATTGCCTTGAACCCCAAGGACGAGTACCCGGAGGCCCGGGCTATGCACCGTCACTTTGTGCTGCATTTGGGCGGCACAAACACCGGCAAAACCTACGCCGGGTTCCAGCGGTTAAAACAAGCCCCCAGCGGCGTGTACCTGGCCCCTCTGCGCCTTCTGGCTCTGGAGGCCCAGGAAACGCTGCTGGAAGCGGGGGTCGACTGTAGTCTGACCACCGGGGAGGAGGAAGATTCCCGCACTTGGGATACCCATACCGCCGCCACCGCCGAAAAGCTGGATTTGAAACGGTATTACGATGTGGCCGTCGTCGACGAATGCCAGATGATCGCCGACAGCCAGCGGGGCTACGCCTGGACCCGGGCAATTCTGGGGGTCCTGTCTCCGGAGATCCACCTATGCGCCGCCCCGGAGGCGGAGGACCTGCTGATCCGCCTGATTGAAAGCTGCGGCGACAGCTATGAGGTGGAGATTCACCGGAGAACCACACCGCTGGTCTGCATGACCCGCACAGTGGACTACCACCGGGTCCAGCCCGGGGACGCCCTGATTACCTTCTCCAAGGTGGGGGTTCTCAGCGTGGCGGAGGATCTGCGCCAGAGCGGGAAGGAGCCCGCCATCATCTACGGAGCCCTGCCCTACTCCACCCGGCGGCGGCAAATGGAGGGCTTTTTAAGCGGGGAGATGGAATACATCGTCTCCACCGACGCCATCGGCATGGGATTAAACCTTCCGATCCGGCGGATCATCTTTATGGAAACGGAAAAGTTCGACGGCATAGAACGCCGGGAACTGCGGCCGGAGGAAATTCGCCAGATCGCCGGGCGGGCAGGCCGCTTCGGCATGTACAACCGGGGCTATGTGGGGGCTACGCAGGGTCTGCCCGTCATTCGGGCGGGGCTGGAGGCCGTGATTC
The DNA here is from genome assembly GCA_910578935.1 of uncultured Oscillibacter sp. Lineage (GTDB taxonomy): Bacteria > Bacillota > Clostridia > Oscillospirales > Oscillospiraceae > Oscillibacter. The sequence continues at coordinate 4,222 of CAJTSM010000026.1, forward strand.
CTCCCCTGGACTTCGCTGTGGTGGGGTTCTCCGACCTGCTGCTCCAGGCGGAGTTTGACCTGCTGGAGGTCCTGACCGAGTGGAACAAAATGCCCACTGTGGAGCCCTACCGCAAGCTGGATATCTCCCGGTATATTTCCATGATCTCCAAGCTGCGGGAAATGGGTTTCACCCTCACCCGGGAGCAGGAGCTGACGGCGGCCAACATTCCCTTCGACGAGACGGAGGAGCCTCTGCGGGAACTGTTTTTCTCCTTCCTGCGCCGCTGGCAGCAGGGGGAGGCCGTGGAACAGCCCGGCCTTCCGGAGGGAAGCCCCACCCTGCCGGAGCTGGAGCTGTATTATCGAAAATTGGACCTCTACTTTTCCTTCGCCAAGGCCTTTGGCTGCCCGGTTGACGAAGACCGGCTCTACGACAGCCGGGAGCAGGTGGCGGACGAGATCAATGAAATTCTGCTTCACCGCCTGCGGAACAACATCCGTTTTTGCGGCCGCTGTGGAAAGGCGCTGCCGCTGTATCACCGGGGGCGGCTTTGCGGCGACTGTTACCGCGCGGAGCAGAAGTCCGGACCCCGGCGGGCCGGACGGCGAAAATAAGACCGTTTTCCCGCCGCAAAGCGGGAAAACGGTCTTATTTTCAAAAAGGCAAAAACCGATTTAACGCGGGGAGGAGCGGTGCGAGGGGGAAACAGGAGGGGACTCTGCCCCTCAGCGCGTCTTTCCGACAATATACCAGTTCGCACCGTAAAACCCAAAATCAATCACTTCAAATCCCGCAAATTCAAGGGCCTTTCGCAAGCTGAGCTCGTCAAAAACATGGTGGTGCAGGCATCTGTTTTCCATATTCTTCTGTGACCGCTTGATGAAATTTTCCCTGCCGCCGCAGAGCGGGTCCAGGTCATAATCATGCTTCTCAATAATCTCCGGCAGGTGGGTCAGATCCTCCTCCCCAATATCCCGCTGAAAATCCTCCAGCAGATGCTCAAATGTCACACAGTCCCGGTTGTGGTCAAAGGTCTTTTCCTTCCTGGGAACGACGATCAACACCGTCCCCCCCCCGAACGAGCACACGCGAAAACTCCTTCAGGGCTTTCAGGGGATTTGCAATGTGTTCCAGAACGTTTGAGGACAGGAGGAATTCATATTCGCCGCTGGCAATCTGCCCTAAGTCTGTCGCGTCGGCGATCAGCGTATTTCCCAGCTTGAGATTCCGATACCGGTAACCCTCTTTATCATCGTTCCACCATACGGTTGAAGGGGAAAAATTTACGCCGTCGCAGGACCTGCATCTGCTATACAGTCTTTGAAACAAATCCGACGGGCCGCCAATCTCCACTCCGCGTTTCCCTTCCACCTCTACATTGGTAAACAAGCAATCATTCACAAACTCTACCACGGACAGCAGCTGGCTTGCCGGATATCCTTTTTCAATCAGCTCCCGCTTGATCTCGTCAAAGAAGAGGACGGGGGTAATCACGATCTTGTCAAATGCGTCCCGCGCAAAGCTCTCGATCCCAGTCACTTCAAATTCTTTTCCCTGCCACATCAGCTTTTTTCCATGCAGCGCCGGGTTTCCATCTACGAAACCGGCAATCTCGATCCCTTCTTTCGAACTGGCGCTCTGGAATGATTCCTGTTCTGCCCAATCATAAAAAGCCCGGCCGATTCCGTAAATAATCGCTCTCATCGTTTAACCGCTCCTTCTCCATACGTTTATCATCCGCCCGTCTCAGGACGCGGGGCATTCGGGCCGTCTTTCACCCGCGATTGCTCCGCGCGCTTTCCAGCGGAAACAGTCCTGCTTATGTATGCCGGCCTCCGTCTTATCTCAGGCGGAACGCGGACACCAGATTTTTCATCAGGCTGGCCTGGCTGCTCAGCTCCTGGCTGGCGGCGGCGCTCTCCTCGCTGGTTGCCGAATTGGTCTGCACCACGCTGGAGATCTGGTCAATCCCTTCCGTGACCTGGGCAATTGCATTGGTCTGCTTCTCCACCGCGTCCACCACGATTGACATCTTGGCCGTCACACCTCCGGCGCTCTCGCTGGTGCGGCCCAGAGCCGCCGTCACCTCGTTCACCACGCTGCTGCCCTCGGCCACGGCGGCGATGGAACTCTCGATCAGGTCTTTGGTCGCCTTAGCGGCCTCGTCGGACCTGGTCGCCAGGCTCCGCACCTCATCGGCCACCACGGCGAAGCCCTTCCCGGCGCTGCCCGCCCGGGCGGCCTCCACGGCGGCGTTCAGGGCCAGGATGTTGGTCTGGAACGCGATATTCTCAATAGAGGCGATGATCTTCCCAATCTCCTCAGAAGAGCTGGAAATCCGCTCCATGGCGACGTTCAGCTGCTTGACATACTCTACGCTGATATCCAGCTGCGCCCCCGCCTGCTCCACAAACTGACCGGCTTCCCGGGTCGCCTGGGCAGTCCTCTGGGCGTTTTCGGAGATGTCGCTGATGGTAGCGGAGAGTTCCTGGACAGAGCTGGCCTGTTCCGTGGCGCCTTGGGCCAGAGCCTGGGCGCTGTTGGACACCTGCTCGGACCCGGCGGACACCTGGCTGGCGCTCTCGTGGATCTTGCCCATCGTGTCGTTGAGTTTGGTGGAAATATCCTCCATAGAACGCTTGATGGACATAAAGTCGCCCACGTAATCCTGGCGGGCGGCAGAAGTAAGGTCACCGCCGGCAATGGCCTCCAAGACATCGGAAATCTCGCCGATATAAGCGCGCAGGCGGCGGATCGTCTCCCGGAAAATCTGGGCCAGCTCTCCCACTTCGTCATTGGAATCAACGGAAATCTCGATCTCCTGCCCGGCGGAAAGACCCAGATCTCCCTGTTCCAGCCGCCCCGCCACCCGGGTAATCTCCGCCAGGGGGCCAGAAACCGTCTTTTTCAGATACCGGGCCATCAACATCACGCACACGGCGATGACGGCCACGCTTACCAAAGCGGACAGCAGTACGGTAATCATAATCTGCCGGTTGGCATCGGCACTGGAGATGCCGGCAAAGAGCAGGCCGTTCACCGCCCCGGAGCTGTCCCTTGTGGGAACGTAGGAGCAAAGGTATTCCTCATCCAGAATCGCCGCCTTGCCCACATAGGACTGTCCCTTTTGGAGCACGGTTTCGGTCAGTTTGGCGGACAGCTGCGTTCCAACCACCCGCCGCCCGTCCTGAACCACTGTGGTATACGCCCGGGTATCCCCCTCAAAAATTGTAAATTCGCAGCCCATGCGGCTCTTCAGCTCATCTAAGAGCTGATTTACATCCTCTGCATCACCAGACCGCTCCAATGCGAACGCCAGCATGTTCGTACCATTGGTACAGCGCTGCTCCAGCATTCCCATCGCCAGGGAGCGAAACATCGTCACGCACATGGCCACTGCGAATATGACGGATATTATCTGCATGATAATGACTATCTTGCCGACCTTCTGGCCGATGCGGACCTGCTTCCTGCCCGCGTTGTTCTGTGGGGTCCCATTCTTTTTCATGTTTTGCTCACTCCGTTTGTCTTGTAAAAATTAATGGAGGGTAACTAGGGGCTGTTTAAAAACCATCAAAGCATCCAAACAGCGGATATTTTCTCACCGCTGGGCATTTCGCTAATTTTCAAACAAAGCTTACCCATTTTTATTAATTATACTAGCGGACAGATGTTTTTGCAACCCTGTTTTCCGCCGGATTTTTAGGCGGACTGGATGGTTTCTCTCACCGGCCTTTCCGGTCTTTCTCCATCATAATCTCCAAAACCGTCCGGTCTGTCTCTACCATGCCCGGCACGCTGACCCGTCCCATATTGCGGACCGTCTCCTCCGGCGTGGCTCCGCAGATGCCGTCGGTAGATTGAAGAACTACACCGTCCATGGCCAAATACGCACACATTAACGCGGCGTTCGCGGCGGTGGCCAATTTCAGTGCGCAGCCAATCTTGCCGCCGTCGCAAACCATGCCGGTGAGGTCGCCGCTCATATTAATGATGGCCCATCCAATCTGTTCGTCCGTACCTCCCATCAGCCAGACCATGGCGGCGGAAGCGGCGGTGGCCGCGGAGACGCCGCAGCCGCAGGTGGCGGACAACTTCCCCGTGAAAAGCTTAATGTAGACATTCAGTGTGTGAGAAAAGGCCAGAGCCTTCACCAGCCGCTCCTGGGAAGCGCCCAGATGCCGGGCCATCTCCGCCACCGGAATGACTGCGGTCAGTCCATGGTTCCCGCTGCCGGCGCTGCTCATCACGGCGTAGGGACAGCCGCTCATGCGGCCCTCGGCACTGCCGGCCACCCGGGTCATAATCCGGCTGAACAGGTTGTCCCCCATAGCGCCGCCCTCCATCTGCCGCTTCAGCGCCCCGGCGATGCCGATGCCTGGGTCGTGTTCCAGACCATAGTCCGCCAGGCTCTCGTTCAGTTCCACGCCCTCCAGCATGAAATCCAACTCCTCCTGAGAGCACCGTTCCACCAGGGCCCGGATTTCCGCCACCGTCATGGTTTTCAGCCCGTCATGGAGGGCATCGCCGCCTCCGGCAGTCCAAGGCTTTTCCAGCAGGGTTTCATCGTTCCTCCGTACAAGCACAAGGTTGGAATGGGTCCCTCGAATCTCGCTGACGCCAACGCCGCTGGAGGTAACCACTTCCGCCCGGGCATAGAACTGGGTTTCGTCTCCCTTGATGTCTACGTCAACGCCCCCCTCCTCTACCAGGCGGATCGCCTGGGCGGAGATCCCCTCGTCCAGGTCCTCCAGCAATCGAAGGCTTTTTTCAGGGTTTCGAAGACCCGCTCCCAAAGCGGCGGCGTATTTTAACCCCACCCGCGGAAAGCCAGGAATGCCCACGCTCATTCCATTTTTATAAATGCCGGGATTGACTTCCAGCTTTACAGAGGACACCTCGCCTCCAACAGCCCGGCAAGCGGCGGCGGCGGCCAGCGCCGCGCAGACCGGCTCGGTACAGCCCAGAGCAGGGACGACCTCTTGGCGCAGCAAGGTCAGCAGTTCTTCTTTTGTCATCATAGGGATACTCCTTTCTGAACACGGTTGTTTGTGCGCGTATTACCGCATTATATAAGCAAATTTCATGCCGGATAGTTTTCGCGATTTCTCTCAAAAATCCTTGCAAAACGGCTGTTTTTGTGATTAACTGGTTGAAGAAATTGGTCAAAGGAGGAATTTTATGCCGCCCAAAAAGAAAATTTCCATCATTGCCCTGGACCCCAGAGCAGGCGAGTCCTATAAATCCGACGTCGCCGGCTTATTTGGAGATGTGGCGGACATCTCCGTCTTTTCCATGCTGGACGGCAGCGCCACCGGCGTATTGGAGCGGGCGGACCTGTTTGTGGCCTCTACCGACGCCTATGGCTCTCCGGAAGAACTGATGCGGCATATTCCCATCGACAGCCAGACCATGGCGGTAGAGGTGTCCTTTCGCTGGCGGGAGCTGCGAAAATTAAAGGAGCTGCCTGCGGGCAGCCGGGTCTTGTTTGTCAACATGACGCAAACCATGGCCCGGGAGGCCATTGCCCAGCTGGAGCAATTTGGAATTACCCAGATTCACTGGATTCCCTTCTACCCCGGCGCGGCGGAGGTCCCGGATGCTCAGATCGCCGTGACGCCGGATGAGGTCCGTTATGTCCCCCCGGGAATCGAAACCGTCATCGACCTGGGGCAGCGCGTCTGCACCTCCGGTATGATGATTGAAATCGCCCTTCGTTTAGGGTTGGAAACCGTACTGGAAAGCCCGGCGTTTCAAAGGTACGCCCAGGAGGTCGCCACCAGCAACTACAGCTTTGACCAGATGTTTGCCCGGTCTATCCGCTTAGAGAGCCAATTTCACATTTTAATGGAGAGCCTGGAGGACGGCGTCGTCGGCGTCAATGAGAAGGGAGAGATTTTCGCATGCAGCCGCCGGGCGGAAGAGATGACCCGTGTCAGCGCCTCCCTGGTTCAGGGACGCCGGTGTGAGGAGGCCTTCCCCTATATTCCCTTTGTCCAATGCATGCAAAGCCGCCAGACCCTGCCTGCCAAAGCAATGAAGTTGGGGGGTGTAAACCTCAGTGTGGAGGTCGTACCGGTGATCCGGCAAAACGCCTGTATCGGAGCCTTTGCCTTACTCCAGCGGTTCAACGATGTGGAGGCCCGGCAAAATGAGCTGCGGAGCCAGCTCTTTCACAAAGGTCACTGCGCCAAATACCGTTTTTCCGATGTCGTCGGGCAGTCGGCGTCCATTTGTAAAACCAAAGAAACCCTGGGCCGCATGGCCCTCAGCGAAAGTCCCGTTCTTCTGATCGGAGAGACGGGCACAGGCAAGGAGCTCTTCGCCCATGCCGTTCACCAGGCCAGCCGCCGGGCAGAGGGCCCTTTCGTGGCCATTAACGTGGCGGCGTTCCCGGAAAACCTGCTGGAGAGCGAGCTCTTCGGCTATGAGGAAGGCGCCTTTACCGGGGCGAAAAAAGGCGGCCGGCCCGGCTTGTTCGAGCTGGCTCACCAGGGAACCCTGTTTTTAGATGAGGTAGAGGGCATGAGTCCCGCCCTCCAGATCAAGCTTCTCCGAACTCTTCAGGAGCGGGAGGTGATGCGGGTAGGCGGCAACCGCATCATCCACGTGGATGTCCGCATTGTAGCCGCCACCAACGAAGCCTTGGAGCGGAAGGTTCGAGAGGGCAGCTTCCGCCGGGACCTTTACTACCGGCTCAGCACCCTGCCTGTGCTCATCCCGCCCCTGACGGAGCGCGGAGACGACATGTTTCTGCTGACAGACCACTTTCGCCGGGAACTGGGGGGCCGCTTCCGGCTGACGGAGCCGGTAAAAGACTTCTTCCGCCATCACCCCTGGCCGGGGAACATCCGGGAACTACGGAACGCGGTGGAGTACTTTATTTATACCGGCCATTCGGACATCACCATGGAGGATCTGCCTCCCACGCTGTTCCTCTCCGACAGCCCTTCCCTCCATCCCGCCGCTTTTCCGCCTTCTCCGGACCAAGAGCCCTCCGGCGCTTTCCAGTTTATCCTGACCCAGCTTTACGCCGCCTCAGAAACGGGAGCTTCCATGGGCCGGGACACTCTGCTGAAACAGGCTCGGGAGGCCTATCTTCCCCTCTCCCAACGGGAGATTCGGGACACACTGGCAAACATGGCGGCCCAAGGGCTGGTTCGAATCAGCCGGGGCCGGGGCGGAAGCCGCCTCACGCCCAAAGGCCGGGCTCTTGTAGAAAACGGTCAAAGCTGAATTCATTTTAACCAATTCGATTTTTTTGACCAGTAAACACCACACGGACACCCGAGGGTCTGTTCCTTCCCCTCCCTTGACCATCGGGACAGCCTTGGCAATCTGCCAAAATCTGTCCCGATGATTTTGTGTCCTTTTCCAATTCTCTATCAAATTACGAGAATCCTCAGTGTTTTCTCTCTTTTGGCACAATTTTTGCTTTAATAATCAGCCAAACACAGCGGGCCTACGATCATTTCAGAAAGGATGCGAAACTATGCGATATGACTTCGACCAGGTGGTGGACCGGACTGGAAATCTCTCCGCCAAATACGACGAACGGCTCAAGAAATTCGGCTCCGAGGATGTGATTCCCCTGTGGATCGCGGATATGGATTTCAAGACGGCCCAGCCCATCATCGACGCATTGAAAGCCCGGGCTGAGGAGGGGATCTGGGGCTATACCACCCGGCCCGGCAGCTACTTCGAAGCCATCCGGGACTGGCAGAGCCGCCGGAACGGCTGGACTCCGGAATCGTCCCTCATGAGTTTCTGCCTGGGCGTGGTCCAGACCCTCTCCGCCATGGTACAGCTCTACACTCCCCAGGGCGGCAGCGTGCTGATCCAAACGCCCGTATACGGTGAGTTCTATGATATGAGCGAATTTGCCGGCCGGCGGGTGATTGAAAACCAAATGGTGGAGCAGGACGGACAGTGGACGGTGGACTGGCCGGACTTTGAGGAAAAGCTTCAGGCCGCGGACCTGTTCCTGCTGTGCAACCCCCACAACCCTCTCGGCATCGTTTGGGCAGAGGAGGATCTCCGCCGGATGATGAACCTGTGCCTGAAGCACCGCGTTTTGGTTGTCAGCGACGAGATTCACTCCGACCTGATCTTTCATGGAAAAAAGCACTTCCCCACAGCCTCCCTCTCCCCCGAAATTTCCGCCAATGTGGTCACCGGCATCTCCGGCACCAAAACCTTCAACCTGGCGGGTCTTCAAGCCAGCACCGTGGTATTTCCCAATGCGCACATGAAGGCCGTATTCGACCGGTTCTGGATGAATATGGATATCCACCGGAACAACGCCTTCTCCGTTACCGCCATGGAGACGGCGTTCCGGGAGGGAGGGGAATGGCTGGATCAACTGCTGCCCTACCTCTCAGACAACTTCGACTTTGTGGTGAACTACTGCCGCAGACACATTCCCAAAATCAAGACTTACGCGCCGGATGCGACCTATCTCATGTGGCTGGACTGCCGGGAGCTGGGGCTGAGCAACCAGGAACTTCACGATTTCATGATTCAAAAGGCCCGGCTGGGCCTGAACGACGGTTGGGCTTTCGGGCGAAGCCTGAACGGTTACATGCGGCTGAACGCCGCCTGTCCCCGAAGCGTGCTGGAGCGGGCTCTCCACCAGCTGGAGGCCGCCGTCAACAGCCTTGAAACCTGAAATTCCCTCCCTGCCGGAACCAATATCCAGCTGGCCGCCGCTGAGGTGGGAGAGGCCCAGACCGCCACTCAAATGATCGTGGGCTCCCTGACCGTCAGCGATTTCCCGGAGCTGTGGAGCAAATCCCACATGCTGCCCCTCATCATCTTCGCGATTATCACCGGCTTCTGTGTGGCCTCCTGCGGCGGTGAAAACAGTCCCGTGGGAAAGCTGCTCTCAAACCTCAATGACATCATCATGAAGTTTGTGGGCGTCATCATGACCATCGCCCCCCTGGGCCTGGGCGCTTATTTCGCCAACCTCATCGGCGAATTCGGTCCCCAGCTCCTCAGCGATTACGGCCGTTCCATGGTGGTCTACTATCCGTTGTGCCTGTTGTACGTGGTGATTTTCTTCCCCCTCTACGCCCTCTTCGCCGGAGGGAAAACCGGCCTCCGGCGGATGCTGAAACACATCCTCACCCCCGCCGTCACAGCCTTTGCCACCCAGAGCTCCGCCGCCACCCTGCCGGTAAACAAGGAGGCGTGCGACCGCATTGGCGTGCCGAAGGATGTCAGCGACCTGGTACTGCCTATGGGCTGTACCATGCACATGGACGGCTCTGTCCTCAGCTCCATCGTGAAGATCGCCTTCCTGTTCGGCATCTTCGACATGCCCTTCACCGGAGTGGGCACCTATGCCATGGCCATCGCCGTAGCCATTCTCAGCGCGTTTGTCCTCTCCGGCGCCCCCGGCGGAGGCCTGGTGGGAGAAATGCTGATCGTCAGCATGTTCGGTTTCCCGGCGGAAGCATTCCCCCTGATCGCCACTCTGGGCTTCCTCTTCGACCCCGCCGCCACCTGCCTCAACGCCGCCGGCGACACCATTGCCTCTATGATCGTCACCCGGCTGGTGGAGGGCAAACATTGGCTGGAGAATACGCCGGTTTCCAGCCGGTAAACCAAATGCCGTTTTTCAGCAGCATCCATTTTACTACATTTATAAAGGAGATTGTATCATGAAAGTCACTGTGATTGGAAGCCACCTGTGCCCGGACACCCTGTACGCCCTGAACCGCCTCAGTGAGGCAAAGGCAGAGATCGACTTTAAGAACCTCTCCGCCAGTCTGCCCGACCTGAAGGCCTACCTGACCCTGCGGCAGGATAGTCCCGTCTATGCCGACATCCGGGAGAACGGCGGAATCGGCATCCCCTGCTTCATCCTGGAGGACGGAACCGCCACCCGAAATCTCGACGCGGTTTTGAAATAAGCCCCGGCGCGAACGTACAAAACAAGCCCCTCTTTTCGAACATTCTTCGAAAAGAGGGGTCTGCTTTATGGAAATATTTTTACCGGTCTTCCCGGAAATAGGCCAGCCCCAAACTGGCGGGAGGCTGCTTTTCCTTGTTGTTGCGCATGCTGGAGACGATCAGCACGACGACCGTCACCACATAGGGCAGAATCTTGTAAAGCTGGGTGGGAACAAACGGCAGCACCAGCCGGAGGTACAGGATCATCAGCGCGCCGAAGAGCACCGAGCCCCAGATGGCGGCCAAGGGACGCCACATGCAGAAGATGACCAGGGCCACTGCCAGCCAGCCCACGCCGCTGAGGCCCTCGTGATTCCACACGCATCCGGCGATGGTCATAATGTACACCATGCCGCCCACGGCGGAGATCCCGCCTCCGATCACCGTCGCCAGATATTTGTACCGCTCTACGGCGATGCCCGCCGCATCCGCCGTGGCCGGGGACTCGCCCACAGAGCGGAGATACAGTCCCGCCCGGGTGCGGTTCAGGAAGAAGAACAGGCCGCCCGCCAGAATCAGCCCCAGGTAGAAAAACACGCTGTTGCCAAAGAGCACGCCCCCTGCTACGGGAATCTTCTGGAGGAAATCCGGGAAGGGGGAATTCTGGAAAAAGCCCTTCAAGGCGTTGCCGATGGAGATGTAACCGTTCTCCCGGACCCGCATGTACTCGCCCACGAACTGGCCTACACCGGTACCGAAGATGGACAGGGCCAGGCCGGTGACATTCTGGTTCGCCCGGAGAGTGATGGTGAGGAAGCTGAAAATCAGGGAGGCCAGAGCCCCGGCCAAGAAAGCGCAGAGAATGCCGATGCCCACTGCCGCAATACCGTTGGCCCCGGCTCCCGCCGCCTTCTCATAATAGAACACGCCGCCCAAGCCCAGGGCGCCGCCCATGAACATAATGCCTTCCACGCCCAGGTTTAAGTTGCCGGACTTCTCCGTCAGAATTTCCCCTAGAGTGCCGAAGAGCAGCGGCGTTCCATAGGTGATGGCGGCAATAATGAGGGCCAGGAACAGACTCAGGAAGTTACTCATGCCGCGCCTCCTTCCTTCCCGCGCCGCGGAAGATCAGCTTGTAATTGATGAAGAATTCACAGCCCAGCATACAAAACAGCAAAATGCCGGTGATGATGTCGGAGATGGAGGTAGGCACCGCCATGCGGGTCTGAAGAGTTTCCGCCCCTTTACTCAGCACCGCCAGCAGGCCGGAAATGCCCACCATGGCAAAGGCGTTGAGCTGGCTGAGCCACGCCACGGTGATGGAGGTAAAGCCCACGCCGCCGGCCACGCCGTCGTACAACGTGTTATTGGCCCCGGAGGCCACGATAAACCCAACAATCCCGCTGATGGCTCCGGAGAGAAACATGGTTCGCATCATGACCCGGCCCACGTTCATCCCGGCGTACCGGGCGGTGTTGATGCTGTCGCCGATGACGGCGATTTCATAGCCGTGCTTCGTGTGGTTCATATAGACATGCATGAAAAACACCAGCACCAGCACGATGATCCAGCCGCAGTGGACTCCCAGCACCCGGGGGAGACAGGCGGCTTCGTCAAACTGGGGGATGATCTGCGAGCCCTTCCGGCCCTCCCAGGGGCCGCCCTGGAGCCAGCGGACCACACCGATGATGATGTAGTTCATCATCAGGGTGAACAACGTCTCGTTGGTGTTCCACTTGGCCTTGAAAAAGGCGGGAATCAGAGCCCAGAGTCCACCGGCAGCGGCTCCCGCCAGGCCCATGACCAGCAGCAGCACCGGAGAGGGCAGGCGGTTTGCCCAAAAAAGAGCAAAGTAGCTGGCGGCAATGGCCCCGGCGGTGATCTGGCCCTCCGCGCCGATGTTCCAGAAACGCATCTTGAAGCAAGGAGCAATCGCCAGGGCACAGCCCAGCAGCGGGACGGCAATCTTCACCGTCTGGCGGATGGCGCTCTTTTTCCCCAGCGCGCCGGAGATCATGGTGCCGTAGGCTGTGACAGGATTGGCCCCCGCCAGGGCCATCACCAGGGCCCCCAGCAGCAGGGCGAAGAGAATGGACCCGCACCGGATGCACCAGACCTTCCAGCTTTCCATGCCGTCCCGCTTCGCCAGGCGGATGAGGGGGATCTTTTTCTCGTGATTCATTTACGCGCCCTCCTTTCCCCCCAGGCGGGTCATCAGCAGGCCGATCTGATCCTTGGTGGCGGACCGGGCGTCCACCACGCCGCTGACCTGCCCGCCGCAGAGGACCAAAATCCGGTCGCACAGCTCCAGCAGCACGTCCAGATCCTCCCCCACATAGATGACGGCCACACCCTTCATCTTCTGTTCCGTCAGCAGGTTGTAGATTGTGTAGGAAGTATTGATGTCCAGCCCTCGGACCGCGTAGGCGGTCATGAGTACGGAGGGGGCGCTGGCAATCTCCCGGCCCACCAGCACCTTCTGGACGTTGCCGCCGGACATCCGGCGGACAGGGAAGTCCGTGCTGGGAGTGACCACCTCCAGCTCTTTCCATACCCGCAGAGCCAGCTCATTGGGGTCCTTCCGGTTGAGGAATACGCCCCGGCCTTTCTTCCAGGAGCGGAGCATCATGTTCCCCGTCATGCCCATGGACCCTACCAAGCCCATGCCCAGCCGGTCCTCCGGGACAAAGGCCATAGCCACCCCGGCCTTGCGGATCTGCATGGGGGTCTTCCCCACCAGATTGGCGGGAGGCTGCCCGTCCGGTGTGTAGAGGATTTCCCCCCGATTGACCAGGCAGAGGCCGGAGATGGCCTCCAACAGCTCCTTCTGTCCGGACCCGGCAATTCCGGCCACGCCCAAAATCTCGCCGCCAAGGGCGGTGAAGGAGACGTTGTCCAGCCTCTTGACGCCCTCCCCGTCCAGAACGGTGAGGCCCCGGACCGTCAGGCGCTCCACCGGCCGTTCGTACCGGGGCCGGTCGATGTTCAGCGTCACGGCGTGGCCCACCATCATGTCGGTGAGGGCCTGGGGGTTCGTCTCGCTGGTTTTCACGGTGCCGATGTACTTACCCTTCCGGAGGACGGCCACTTTGTCGGAAAGGGCCATGACCTCGTGGAGCTTATGGGTAATGATGACAATCGCTTTTCCGTCGGCCCTCATGGCCCGGAGCACGTCAAAGAGCTTATCCGTCTCCTGAGGGGTGAGAACGGCGGTGGGCTCGTCCAGAATCAGGATCTCGGCCCCCCGGTAGAGGACCTTGACAATCTCCACCGTCTGCTTCTGGGAGACGGACATGTCGTAGATTTTCTGGCCGGGGTCGATGTCGAAGCCGTATTTTTCGCAGATGGCCCGGACCTTTTCCTCGGCGGCCCGGATGTCCAGCTTCCCCGGCTCCTCCAGCCCCAGGACGATGTTTTCCGCGGCGGTGAACACGTCCACCAGCTTGTAGTGCTGGTGAATCATGCCGATGCCGTAGGCAAAGGCGTCCTTGGGGGAGCGGATGGAGACGGGTTCGCCGTTTACAAAAATCTGGCCCTCGTCGGGGAAGTAGATGCCGGAGAGCATGTTCATCAGCGTAGTCTTGCCGCTGCCGTTCTCTCCCAGCAGGGAGAGAATTTCCCCCCGGTTCAGTTGTAAGTCGATGCCGTCGTTGGCCACCACCTCGCCGAAGCGCTTGGTGATGCCTTTCAGTTCAATAGCGCAGTTTTCCAAAAACGCTCATCCTTTCTAAGAGGTCCCGGCGGCAAAGACGCTGTGCCGGGCGGAGTCGGGATGGAGTGGAAAAGAACAGGGGCCCCCGCAGGGGCCCCTATGGAGTTCTTTTGTTGAGGTTGAGATTAGAAGGCGGAGTTCAGCCACTCGATGCCGTCGATGGACAGAGCAAAGTAGGGAGCGGACTGGAAATAGGACTCGTGGAACGCGCCGTCAAACACGGCCTCTTCAGAATCGGGGGTAAAGTCGCCGTCGGTGTCCAGGGCGAAAGCGCTCTCCAGGGCCTTGCCCTCGATGGTGAAGGTGGAGGTATCGAAGACCTGGAGCTTGCCGGAGCGAATCTGCTCCTCGACCTCCGCCAGCTTCTCGGCGGTGCCGGGGGCGGCGATGGCCTCGTTCAGATCCGTCATGACTACGGCGTCCATGTCCATGCCGTGGCACCAGTCCTGGTCAAAGCTCTCTCCGTTGGCCACGGACTCAATGGCGTACTCAAAATAGGGGGCCCAATTGATCCGGGTGCCGATGAGGGAGGCCTCGGGGGCCACGGAGATCATATCGTTGTTGTAGCCCGTGTGGAACACGCCCTTAGTCTGGGCCGTGGTGGCGGGGGTGGTGTTGTCGGAGTGCTGGGAGATCATGACGCAGCCCATGTCGGCCAGGGCGGAGGCGGCGTTGGCCTCTTCCGTGGCGTCGGACCAGGAGCCCACGAACTGGACCTTCATGGTGACGCTGGGGCAGACGCTCCGGGCGCCCAGGAAGTAAGAAGTGAAGCCGGAGATGACCTCCGCGAAGGAGAAGGCGCCCACGTAGCCGATGACGGCCTTGTCGGCGGAGATGGTCCCCTCATCGATCATCTGCTGGAGCTTCATGCCCGCCACGACGCCAGCCAGGTACCGGCCCTCATAGATATTCGCAAAGGCGTTGTGGGTGTTATCCAGATTGTCGCCCCAGGAGGCCTGGTTGGTGCAGGCGATGAATTCAATCTCCGGATAGTCGGGGGCCACCTTCAGCATGAAGGGCTCGAAGCCGAAGGAGTTGTTGATGATGAGGTCGCAGCCCTCGTCCGCCAGCTCAATGTTGGCGTCCTCGCAGCCGGAGTCCTCTCCGATGTTCCACTTGGTGACCCACTCCACGTTGATGCCCTTGGCGGCCAGGGCCTCTGTGGCGGCTTCCTTGCCCCGGATGAAGTTGTAGGTGTAGCCCTGGTCGTTTTCGTCGCCGATGCAGATCAGGCCCACCTTGACGGTTTTGCCCTCGGACTCGGCGGGCTCATTACCGGAGTCCGCGGGCTGCTGGGTACCGGCGGGCTTGTCCACGGTCGGGTCCGGCTGGCCGGAGTCACCTCCGCAGGCGGCCAGGCTCAGAGCCAGGATCATAGACAGCAGCAATGCAAGAAACTTCTTCATACTGATTTTCCTCCTTAATAAAAATATGTATGGAAAGGCGCAGGGACGGCACTTCTCCCCGGCTGATCTAATTATACAGGAACTGGAGGAAAAGTTCAATGTGCTTTTTTCAGGTTTTTGGAAATTTCCAGAAAAACATTGGAAATCCCTGGCAAGTTCTGCGAATTCTCCAAAGGATCAAATGACGGCTCTTGGGAAACTTCCCCCAATTTTCTTTGACAAATCCGCCGGAATGTGGGATACTCTAAAAGAGAGAACACCTCATCACACGGGGCCCTTAAGCCCTTGGAACAACAGGAGTAGGCCATGGATCAACTGCGAAAGAAAAAAGGCTTTATCTGCGATATGGACGGCGTAATTTACCACGGAAACCAGCTTCTTCCGGGCGTCAAAAAATTTGTAGAGTGGTTGGCGGCAGAGAAAAAAAATTACCTCTTCCTGACAAACTCCAGCCAATATACTCCTAAAGAACTCCAGCAAAAGCTGGCCCGCATGGGACTGGACGTAGACGAGTCCCACTTCTACACCAGCGCCCTGGCCACGGCCCACTTCCTGGACAGCCAGGCTCCGGGGTGCAGCGCCTATGTGGTGGGAGAGCACGGCATCACCAACGCGCTGTATGATAAAGGCATCACCTATAACGACGTGAACCCGGACTATGTGGTGGTGGGCGAGTCCTCCGCCTACAACCTGGAGCAGATCACCAAGGCCATCCGCCTGGTGAACGCCGGGGCAAAGCTCATCGGCACCAATCCGGACCTGACCGCCCCGGCGGAGACAGGTATTGTCCCCGCCTGCCGGGCCCTGATTGCCCCCATCGAGCTGGCTACGGAAAAAAACGCCTATTTCGTGGGCAAGCCCAATCCCTTAATGATGCGCACCGGCCTGCGGATGCTGGGAGTCCACTCGGAAAACGCGGTGATGATCGGCGACCGGATGGACACAGACATCATCGCCGGCATTGAGACGGGCCTGGACACCGTTTTGGTGCTTTCCGGCGTGTCCACCCGGGAAACCTGCGAAGAATATCCCTACCGTCCCAAGTTCATTCTGAAGGGCGTGGGGGAGATTCCCGGAAAATAACCCGCGCCGTCCGAAGATTTTTAAAGGGAGGACGCCTTGTTGCTCAAGGCGTCCTCCCTTCATTTTCCCGGCCAGCCCCAAGGCTGTTTCCAGGTATTCCGTCACATCAGCACGATCTCGTCGCACAGCAGCTTGGCGACACACTGGTGGGTTTCCTGCCGCAGGCGGAGGAACTCATCTCCAATGCTGATTTCCGTCCCCGCATAGGCCACGCCGCACTCCATGCGGCCGCTGTCCGAATCCTTCTGGCCTTTCTGGGCTTCCTTGGCGCCGTCCAGTTCCTCCTCCAGTTGTTTCAGCCGGTGCTCCGACATGGAGATCTTCATCCGGACCTTGCCCATGAGGCTGTTTTTGGCCGCGCTGTCCAACTGAGCTTCCAGCTTTTCCATCTCCGCCGCCAGGTTCGCCAGCTTCTTGCGGACCAGGTCTTTTTCCAAAGTGGCGCAGGGCATCCCTCCCAAGGTAATGGAGGTCTTGACTTCCGATTTGGCGCCAACGGCGCTGGCGCTGACCCGTTTTGCCGCCCAGACCCGTCCGCCAATGATGCTTCCCCGCCCGGAACGGATCACCACTTCGCCGTCGCAATAGATTCTGCCGTTGACAATGCAGTCTGTCTGCAAATTCTCCCGAACAAAAATGGTGGCGTTTTCAATGTATTTTGCAAAAATACACCGGCCGGCCCGGATGACCGTGGTACCGTCGCCCAAAATGCCTTTTACTACCGTCAAATCACCGCCGGCCTCCACCGTGCTGCCCGCTTCCACCACGCCGCCTACATAGACGTTCCCCATGGCCTTGACGGTAAAACCGCTGAGCACATCCCCTTTGATGTTGACATCTCCCACAAATTTAATTTTGCCGGTGGAAAAATCCACATCGCCATCAATATCCAGCACCGGCTTAACCTGAAAGGTCGTGCCGCTGAATTCCACATGCCCCGGCATGGAGGCGATCAAGGCATCCCCGTCCTCGCTGATCTCGGTGTTCCGTCCTTTGGGAAGGGGTACGGCTTTTCCGCTCTTGGCGGGGACCTCCTGATTGGTCACCGTCCGGCCCGGCTCCCCCTCCGTGGGCCGGATAAGACGGCAGATTTCCTGTCCCTCTTCGACGTTGCAGATCAGGTTCAGCGTGGTGTAATCCACTTGGCCAAATTCATTTACCTCCAGCACCCGCTGGAGACGGCGGGGGAAATTGTCCACGATGTTGCCGTTGCGCCCGTCAAAAGCAGGCTTTCCCTTTGCCACCAGGTAAAGGTTGAAATAGCGCTCCCGGTCATGGGCCACCTGATCCAGCAGGGCGGTATCCAAGCCGTAGGAGATTCCTTGCGCCGACAAGGCTTGATAGATCATATCCCGAGTCACTTCCGCCCCCTGTCCCACCGGAGGGAAGATCAGCATCCAGGCATAGAGTTTGTCGGAGGTAAGGTGGAACCAGGGCCGGGCATCCATTGTCAGCTGCTCTTCCCCTGCCTCCGCCTCACCCTCGGCTTCCGCCTTTTTCTTGCTGTGTTTCCCACGGGACCTGCCCTTAGTCGCTTTGAAGCGGGTGCTGCAAACGCTGTTCAAAGACGATTGCAGCCGGTTTTTCTCCTTCTCCACCACCTCAGCGGAAAGCACACCGTCCTCGTCCATACACA
Organism: uncultured Oscillibacter sp.; assembly: GCA_910578935.1. Classification (GTDB taxonomy): domain Bacteria; phylum Bacillota; class Clostridia; order Oscillospirales; family Oscillospiraceae; genus Oscillibacter. The sequence continues at coordinate 21,938 of CAJTSM010000026.1, forward strand.
GCTTGGGATACGGGAGGGGCCCGTTTTCTCTCTGCCGGAGATCATGGAGCTGCCGGATCGGATGATCCGCGGGAATTTCCAGTCGGGCAGGATCATCGGGAACCGCCGCCGGGGGTTCAGGAACCTCTTGGGGTATATGCTCCTGTTTCGTCAGAAACGTTTCATCTGCCTGCTCCTCTTTTTTGGAGCCGAACAGGAGGGATGAAATCTTGTCCTTAAATGACATATCGGACACCTCAATTCCTCTCTGGTTAAGAATCTCGCATATTATTATAGCATTATACTAAATTTTCAACCTGATGGGAAGAGGCAATTATCATATTCCACATTATATTTTCCAGCTCCGTCTCAAGCGCTTGCTTTGGGCCGCCGCGCCTGCTATACTATAACATTATAGCAGAATGCATAAACAGCCTGGCGGGGTGGAAATATGGATTTTGAAATCAGGCGTTTTCAGAAAAAAGAGGCAGACGAAACATCCGCCGTCATTGAGCGGGCACTGCTGGTCAGCAACGCTCCAGACTATCCGCCTGAAATCATTCAGGAGATGATTGCGCTCTATTCTCCCGGCGGCGTGCTGGAACGCGGAGCGGAGGGGCACTTTTATGTTCTGCGTTCCGGGGGAAAAATCATCGGCTGCGGCGGAATCGCGCCCTACATGGGAAGTCTTTCGGAGAGCATTTTGGTGACCATCTTTGTTCTGCCGGAATACCAGGGGACCGGCGCGGGGCGGAAAATTGTGGAAACTCTGGAGGCGGACGAGTACTTTCTGCGGGCGGAAAGAATTTCGGTCCACTCTTCCATCACGGCTCGGGATTTTTACCTCAAACTGGGCTACGGTTACCGGGGCGGCGTGTCGGCCCCGGATGAAGAGGGCTGCATTCACATGGAAAAACGGCGCTGAAAAGCCCTCCCTAACGGGAGGGCTTTTCCTCTTCCATTTTTACTGCCGTTTTTCAGAGCGGGGCCCGCGCTCTTCGGTTTTTTCCAGTACATTTAAAAAAGGTATTCCCTTGACTACCCAAGCGTCGGGCAGATAGCGTCCCTGGGTCATGGAACTGCTGGTTTTTGTAATCATCCGCCCATTATAGGTCATGGAGGAACTGGACCCGCCGTCCATATTCATAGCGGTCCAGCAGCCATAACGCAGAAGAATATCCGCACATTCCGACACAGTGGTCCCCAGACTGTGGCCCACCCGGCGCCCGTCGATCACCAGCATCAGCACCGCCTGATCCGCCGTCTGCCCAATGACGGTCCGGGGCTGAATGCCCATGCCGAAGGAACCGTCGATGTTCTTCTCCCCATTCAGCACGATAATGGGATAAAACTGCACGGCGTCCCGAAGCTCCTCCAGCTCCAAGCCCCGGCCTGCCCGGAAGTTGTTTTCCCGGTCAAAGCCAGCGGTCTGATAACGGCCTTTCAATGCCTTGCCGGAGTACTCCCCGCCGGAGAGGACAAACCCCATGGGCACATTTCCCCGGCCTTTGCCCTCCGGGTCGTAGAAGCCGCTGGCATTGATACCCAGAACGGCGCCGCTGGCCTCGCAGTGCTCCGTCACCGTCTGGCCCCGCCCGGACAGGGAGTTCTTGGAAAGTATCACTTGGGAACTGTCCTTGGCGATCGCAAGCTTGCCCTGGTAACCCTCCCCCGATACGGAACAGATCAGGATTTTGTTGGGCACATCAATGGCCCAGACTTTGTCCCCGGCAGTGGTGTAGACGCCTTCCAAGTTCTCCCTTTGCAAAATAGGCAGTTCCTCCCAGCCAATGGACTCCGGCAAAGTATCCAGGTCAACTTCCGGAAACAGGCCGGAAAACGCAGAGACGGCCCGCTCCTCCGGGGTTTTTGCACTCTCCCGCGGAGGGGGAGGAGGCGGAGGCTCGGCAATATCGCTGGCCTCAATCAGATTCTCCTGAAAGCGGGTTTCCACATCTTTCATTGTCTCCCGGATCACGGACCCCGGCAGGAACGCCGTGGCCAGCCACTGATGAGACATCGTGCCCATAGCGGTTTCAATATACAGCGTCCGCCATTTGGCAATGAACGAGATACCGGAAAAGGCAAACAGCAGGTACAGTGCCGCGCAGACGGCGGCGGCCGCCGCCGCAATCCGCCACTTTCGTTTTAGAGGGGAACGATCTCCCGCGTCCATGGAATGCGCCTCCGCCTGGAAAAATAAGAATTTTGACTGATTCAATGTGTTAGTATATCAAATAATACGCCCATTTGTCAAGGCGGCCCGCCCGGAGTCCCTTTTATCTTTCGCGTTGCTGACAGAGAACTCCGTCAATTGCGGCAAATACAGTAATATGGTAAGATAAGAATGTGGTAAAGTTTTTTGGGGAGGAAATCGTATGATTTTATTGATAGCAGGTGCATCCCATACAGGGAAAACCGCACTGGCGCAAAGACTTCTTGAAAAATATAAATACCCATATCTTTCGATTGACCACCTGAAAATGGGATTAATCCGGAGCAAAAATACAATGCTTACTCCCGTGAGTGATGATACAGCATTAACGTCTTATTTATGGCCCATCATAAGAGAAATAATAAAAACCGCAATTGAAAACCGGCAAAATCTCATCATTGAGGGCTGCTACATTCCTTTTAATTGGGCAGAAGATTTTGGAGAAAACTATATGCGATATATCAAATACCGTTGCCTGGTAATGAGTGAATCGTATATACGACGCAATTATCACGATATACAGGCGAACGCCCGTACCATAGAAGCAAGGGGCGATGATTCAGACTGTACAATGGAGTCCCTAATTCATGATAACGGGGAAAATTTAAAAATGTGCCGGCAATATGGCGCAGACTACTTTTTAATTGACAGCACTTATCCAATTGATTCATTGATAAACATGTTTTAACTTATACCTTAATAGCGAAGAACCGCGAAAGCTGACCATTGGCAGCACAAACGGCAAAAGGGCACGCCCGGATGAAAAGGCCCGCCTTACGGCGGGCCTTAAAACGCGTTTTCCTCAGCCGGTGATCCGGCGCTCTAAATCCGATTTCACCTGCATGTAGTTATGGAAGGGAATGGGCAGGACCTCTCCGGTGATGATGGCCGCCTCATAGCGGCGGACCGACATGATGTAACGGCTGTTTACCGTATAGCAACGGTGAATGGGGCAGAAAGTTTCCGGCAGCATGGCGTTGACCTCGCTGATCCCCAGGTCGCTTTGAATGACCTTGTCCACGCAGTGAAACTCCGCCTTCCGGTTCCGGCTCTGCACGTAAAAGATCATATCCGGCTGGACAAACAGCGTCGTGCCTCCACAGGGGACGGCCAGCCGTTTTTTCGGCGGAACCTCCAGCAGGATGTCCCGGACAAACTGATAGGCGGACATCTCCAGCTTAGGGCCGCCTTCTCCCAGGGAAAAGGGATGGAAAAATTCGTAGTTGGCGTGAAGCAGCACCAGCTTGGTTTCCGTGCCGATAAGCTGATACAAAAATGTGTAGGAAGCGACGACGTTGTCCTCCTCCGGGCGGTCCTGGATGCAGGCCCGTACCTCCCCCATCACCGCCTGGCAGCGGGGGGTGAGGGACAGAGGGGTGTACTCCTCCTGAAAAATCTGATAGGTTTTCTTCCGCTTCTCCACCCCGGCCTCCAGCCGGGCGCGGATGATGTCGCCGCCGATCAGCACCCGTCCCCCGGTGCCGAGCCATACGCTTTTTGAACAGAGGCGGGACAAATAGGGCTCTAAATTCCCGGCGTAGTAACCGTGGGTGATCTCCCGGCTGATGGCCACGGTATCCTCCAGTTGTCCGCTCACGGAACTCCCTCCCCTTTGTGATTATTGTAACAATATTATACAATAACCGACGGGAAAAGGCAAGGGGGAAAAGGTGATACCTTTAGGTTCAGCTAAAAATTTGATGCATTCCGTATGGGATTTCAGCGGTTCGTCACACGCCGCTGCGGTACTGCTCCGCCGTCAATTTGACGCTGACGCCGCCGGGGCCCAGGGGCTTGGCCAGGACCTGGAGCTGGTTCTCCACGGGCTGGTTCTCGTCAATGAGGAAGGCCCGGGTGATTTTCCCGCCCGCCGGGAGGCAGATGCTGGAGAAGGCCTCCCCGTAGTCGCCTACCGTGCTGATGCGGTTTACCCAGATGGAGGCCTCCGACGTTCCCGTGTTCTCTATGGTGATGGCGGCGTATTTTCCCAGGAGGGATGTGAACGCGAAGGTGTGCTCGACGATGTATTCATCCTGGAAGGCCCGCCGGTCCATGGACCGGCCCGAGATGCTGCCCAGGTTCATCTCCGCCGGGTCCACCTCGGTGTACATGCCCAGGGTCCTGCCGTACTCCGGTTTTGCCGACAAGATACTCTTGCTCCGGTCCCACTGTTCCTTCTGGAGCTCCGGGTCGGGATTCGGGCCCCGGCCATCGAAGTAGGCGTTGGAGCTGGCTCCGTTGGGCCCGGTGATTTCAAAGCCCTCCGACGAGATGACCATATTTCCGTTTTCATCCGTAGAGCCGTGGAGGTTGAAGTCGTGGCGCTGGCGGCTGCAAAGGGCATCCCACTCCAGCTTTCCGTTCCCCTCCCAGTCGACGCCCTTGGCCCCGAACTCCAGCTGGTTGGCCTCCTCATGGAAGTTCACGCCGTCGGCCACGTCGAAGAGCTCCGCCACGGCAGTGGCCTCAATGTAGTAATGAGTCTCCCCCTTGCTGTCGGCATAGGCCAAAACCTTGGGGGCCGTGCCGCCCTTCTCGGTGGTCAGGGTTTCGCCGGGGGCGATCTGCTGTTTCAGGAACACGCCCACGCCGACCTGGGCGGGCTCCACTCCGCCGGAGGCTGGGGCCTTGGAATCGCTGTTCGCCGCGAAGGACGCGGAAATCAGCCCGATCAGCAGGACCATGGTGACCATGCCCGCTATGAAGGAGGTATAGTTCCTTCTCATTTCTCGTTTGCCGTGACGCATGATGGATTCTCCTTTACCATTTCATATTTTCCGCGATCCGAAACAGGTCCTCCCGCTCCAGACCCTTGGCGCTGAGCAGGAACACGTCGGCTCCATGGGTCCACAGGAGGCGGGACAGGGAGGTGTCCGGGTTATAGATGAGGATGGCGTCCTCCCCGTCCACCTCCACGTCCTCCAGGGTGAAGTTCCCCGCGAAGAGGCCGTTTTGTTCCTCCCCGTGCCACTGATCTATATAGAAGTAGAGATTGTCCGAGTCCTCCTGGGAGTGGTAGGAAAAGACGGCGTGCCCTGTGGCCTTGGTTTTGTCCGGGTCCCGGACAAAGCCCTCCGGGGCCCAGCCCGGGGTCAGGGGACGGAAGGGCAGGTCCACGCCCGTGTCCTTGGGCCGGGCGAAATAGCTGACCATGCCGTCCTCCTGGGCGGCGTAAACCCGGTAGTTGTCGGGCCGCTCCGCCCCCGCGCCAAAGGCCAGCAGGGCCGCAAGGGCCGCGACGGCCGCCGCCAGCAGGGCCAGGGTCTTCCAGCGCCGCTTTCTCCGCCGCAGAACCGGGGCCATGGACGCCTCAAAGGTCAGGGAAAAGTCGTGCCCGCAGTCCTCCCGTCCGGGGAGGGTATCCAGCCAGCGCTCCGCCGCCTCGGGGGCCGCGGCGTACAGCATCTCGTCGGTGATGTTCAAACGATTTCCCCCCTTTCCACCAGCTCCTCCGCCAGCTTCCTCTTGGCTCTGGCGAGAATCTGGCGCACGTTTGCCGCCGTGGTCCCCAGGAGCTGCCCCACCTCGGCGGCGGAATAGCCGTTGTAGTACTTCAGCAGCAGCGCCTCCCGGTACCGGGGAGGCAGGGCCGCCATAGCCCCCGCCAGGGTCCCGTCGGAGGGCGGCGGGGCGCAGCCGGGGAAGCTTTCTTCCTCCAGCTCCACCTCCGGCCGCCGCCGCTGGGCCCGGTAGAGGTCGATGGCCTTCCGCTCCGCCGTCACGGCGGCCAGATGCCGGGCCTGGGGACCCAGCTCCGGAGGAAGGCGGCAGTTTGCGAGACTGAGGAAGGCCAGATGCACTGCGTCCTCCGCGTCCTGGTCATTTTGCAGGACGCGGTTTGCCACATGGAACATCAGCCCCCGGTAGGCGCTGTACATCGCCTCGAACCGCGTCCGGTCCTGGGGGTCGTCTATGGCCTGTAGGTAAATCAGCATCCCGCCGCCTCCTTTCGTCTCTACTCTCTTAAACGCTCCGGCGGGGCGGAACGTGACGCGCTGGAGAAAAAATTTTATCCCGGTTGATTGTACGCCGGATCGGGGCGGATGTCAAAAAACAGCCCCACGCCTAAGGCGCGGGGCTGTAAAACAGGGATAGCCGGTGGCCGGTCACGTCTTTTCCTGGTCGTGAATGGGATAGTCCTCCAGCACATCCAGGAGCCGGGAGTAATCCTGGGAAGCCAAGTGGGTGTACCGGGCCCAGCGGTTCCGGCACTGGTTCCGGGCCTCCACCAGCAACGCCTCCGCCGCCTCGGGGAAGGTCCTTTGCAGGGAGTTGAACCGGACCTCCCCCATGAAGAACTCCCGGAGGTCGTACCGGGGCTCCTTAAAGTCCAGCATGAAGGGGTTCTTCCCCTCCAGTTTCAGCTTGGGGTCATAGCGGTAGAGGACCCAATAGCCGCTGCGCACCGCCAGCTTGGCCTCCTCCTGGGCCCAGGCCATGCCCTTGACAATGCCGTGGTTGATGCAGGGGGCGTAGGCCACAATCAGGGACGGCCCGTCGTGGGCCTCCGCCTCTCGGAGGGCCTTGATGTACTGGGCGGGGTCCGCTCCCAGGGCCACGGAGGCCACGTACACGTTCTGGTACTGCGTCGCCAGCATCCCTAAGTCCTTCTTCTCCGTCCGCTTGCCCGCGGCGGCAAACTGGGCCACCGCGCCGAAGGGCGTGGCCTTGGAGGACTGCCCGCCGGTGTTGGAGTAGACCTCCGTATCCACCACCAGGATGTTCACATCCTCCCCGGAGGCCAGCACGTGGTCCAGCCCGCCGTAGCCGATGTCATAGGCCCAGCCGTCCCCGCCGTACATCCACATGCTCTTTTTCACCAGCTGGTCCTGGGCCTTGCGGACGGCCTCGACGCGCTCCCCGGTTTCGGAAGTGTTTTTCAAAGCGTCGATCACCTCGTCGCTCAATTCAATGGTCCGCTGTTTGTCCTCGAAGCCCTCCAGCCAAGCGGAGAGGGCGGTTTTCAGGGTTTCGTCCTTCGTCTCCTCCAGCAGCTCCCGGGCCTCCCGCTGGAGGTGGAGGCGCTGCTGGCGGACGCTGAGGACCATGCCCAGGGAGTACTCGGCGTTATTCTCAAAGAGGGAGTTGGAGAGGGCCGGGCCCCTTCCGTTGGGCTTGGTCGTGTAGGGATAACTGGGCACGCTGAACCCCCAAGCCTGGGTGCAGCCCGTGGCGTTGGCCACCACCATGCGCTCTCCGAAGAGCTGGGTCAGGAGCTTCATGTAAGGCGTCTCGCCGCAGCCCGCGCAGGCCCCGGAGAACTCAAGCAGGGGCTGCTCGTACTGGCTGCCCTTGACGGTGAACTTGTTCATGGGGTTTTGCTTGGGGGAGAGGGAGAGGCTGTAATCCCAACCCATCTGCTGGGGCATCTCCTCCTCAATGGGCTTCATGACGATGGCCTTTTCCTTGGCGATACAAGCGGCGGCGCAGGTGCCGCACCCGGTGCAGTCCAGGGGGTCCACCTGGATGCGGAAGCGAAGGCCCTCGAAACCCTTGCCCTTGGCCTCGCGGGTAACATAGCCCTCCGGGGCCTTTTGGACTTCCTCCTTATTCAAGAGGAAAGGCCGGATCGCGGCGTGGGGGCACATAAGGGAACACAGGTTACAGCCGATGCAGTTCTCCGGAAGCCAGCTGGCCACATGGGATGCAAAGCCCCGCTTTTCGTATCTGGACGTGGACAAGGGGACGCTGCCGTCCGCCGCGTCTCTAAACACGCTGACGGGGAGGCTGTCGCCCTTCTGGGCGTTGACGGCCCGCATGACCGTGCGGACATACCAGGGGGAGGAGGTGTCCTTCTCCTCCGGCTCGTCCACAAGGTTGGCCCAGGCGGCGGGGACGGTGATTTCATGGAGGCCCGTCAGTCCCGCGTCCACGGCGGCGCAGTTCATGCTGACCACCTTTTCGCCCTTGCGGCCATAGGTCTTTTGGATGGCGGACTTCATGTAGTCCACAGCCTGGTCCACCGGGAGCACGCCGCTGAGCTTGAAGAAAGCGGCCTGCAAGACGCTGTTGGTCCGGTTCCCCAGGCCGATCGCTTCGGCGGCGGAGCCCGCGTCGATGGTGTAGAACTTCGCCTTTCGCTCCGCCAGGAGGCGCTTGACCTTGTTGGGGAGGTGGGCCTCCAGGTCCGCGTCGGGCCAGTTGCAGTTGAGAAGGAAGGTCCCGCCGGGCTTCAACTCGTTTACAATATCGTATTTGGCGATATAGCTCTGGTTGTGGCAGGCAATGAAGTCCGCCATGGTAACGTAGTAAGTAGAGAGAATCGGGGTGTGGCCGAAACGGAGGTGGCTTTTCGTCACGCCGCCGGACTTCTTGGTATCGTACTCAAAATATGCCTGGACATATTGGTCCGTGTTGTCTCCAATGATTTTGATGGAGTTTTTGTTGGCCCCCACGGTGCCGTCGGACCCCAGGCCCCAGAACTTGCAGCTGATGGTCCGCTCGTCGGCGGTAACCACGTTTTCCCCGACGGGCAGGGAGTGGAAGGTTACGTCGTCGGTGATGCCCACGGAAAAGTGGTCCTTTTGCTCCCCGGCCATGTTGTCATAGACGGCAATCATCTGGGCGGGGGTGGTGTCTTTGCTGGAGAGGCCGTACCGCCCGCCCAGCACTTGGACCCGGCGGCTGCCGTGCTGGAGGACGGAGCAGACGTCCTTATAAAGGGGTTCGCCTCCCGCGCCGGGCTCTTTGGTCCGGTCCAGCACGGTTAGGAGGCGGCAGCTCTCCGGCAGAGCGGCCAGGAAGTGCCTGGCGCTGAAGGGCCGGTACAACCGGACCTGGAGGAAGCCCACCTTGCGGCCCTGGGCGTTCAGATACCGGACCACCTCCTGGAGGCAGCCGGAAACGCTGCCCATGGCAACCACCACCTGTTCGGCCTCCGGATCGCCGTAGTAGTTGAAGAGCTTGTAGTCCCGCCCCGTCAGGGCGGACATTTGAGACAGGTAGTCCTCCACAATGCCGGGGACGGCGTCGTAGTAGGGATTCACCGCCTCCCGGAGCTGGAAGGCCGTGTCCGGATTGATGACGGTGGAGCGCATCAGGGGATGTTCACTGTTCAGGGCATTGGCCCGGAAGCGGTCCAAAGCCTCCCGGTCCAGCATCTTCGCTAAATCGCCATAGTCCAGCACATCGATCTTCTGGATCTCGTGGGAGGTCCGGAAGCCGTCGAAGAAGTGCATGAAGGGCACCCGGCTTCGGATGGCGGAGAGATGGGCCACCGCCGACAGGTCCATGCACTCCTGAACGCAGGAGGAGGCCAACTGGGCAAAGCCCGTCTGGCGGCAGGCCATCACGTCGGAGTGATCGCCGAAGATGGAAAAGGCGCTGGTGCCCACGGTCCGGGCGGCGACATGGATGACGCCGGGGAGAAGCTGGCCGGAAATGCGGTACAGGGGCGGCACCATCAGCATCAATCCCTGGCTGGCGGTGTAGCTGGTGGTGAGGGCTCCGGCCTCCAGCGACCCGTGCATGGCTCCGCAGGCCCCGGCTTCGCTCTGCATTTCCATGAGGCGCACCGGCTGGCCGAAGATATTTTTCATCCCGTTGGCGGCCCAGGTATCCACATGCTCCGCCATGGGGCTGGAGGGCGTGATCGGATAGATCGTGGCAACCTCGGTAAAAGCGTAACTGGCATAAGCGGCGGCCTCGTTGCCGTCCATGGTCTTGCGTTTCATAATAGCTCCCCCTTCTCTGATCTGCCCGGTGCGCTCACATCCGGGTTCCAAATTCATATGTCTATTATGGCACGCAGACATCAGACTGTCAAGACGCGACTTTTCCAATCTTTTCCGCCCAAGGTTCTTCGGGAAGCTCCGGCTTTCTCTCCTTTCATTATAGTTGCTTTCCCAGTCAAAATATGATATAACAGCTCTTGGAAGAAACTGCGTAAATTTTACGATGGAGGACAGTTTATGAACAACAACATCCGTCCCGCGGACATGAAGCGGATTCACACTACGGAGCTGGCGGAGGCGTTCATTGCCGAACAGGTGGCTCAGGTCCGGGCCCAAGTGGGAAGCAAGAACGTGCTGTTGGCCCTCTCCGGCGGCGTGGACTCCTCCGTAGTGGCCGCGCTGTTGATCAAGGCCATTGGAAAGCAGCTGGTCTGCGTCCACGTGAACCACGGCCTGATGCGCAAAGGGGAGAGCGAGCAGGTCATTGAGGTGTTTAAAAATCAGCTGGACGCCAATTTGATTTATGTGGACGCCACGGACCGCTTCCTGGACCTGCTGGCCGGCGTAGACGAGCCGGAGCGGAAGCGAAAGATCATCGGCGGTGAATTTATCAAGGTCTTTGATGAAGAGGCCCGGAAACTGGAGGGCATCTCCTTTCTGGCCCAAGGGACCATCTACCCTGACATTTTGGAGAGCGACGGTGTGAAAGCTCACCACAACGTGGGCGGCCTGCCGGAGGACATGAACTTTGAGCTGGTGGAGCCCGTGAAGCTCCTCTTTAAGGATGAGGTCCGGGTGGTGGGCCGGGCCCTGGGCCTGCCGGTTTCCATGGTGGAGCGCCAGCCCTTCCCGGGACCGGGCCTGGGCGTACGCTGCCTGGGGGCCATCACCCGGGACCGCCTGGCGGCCCTGCGGGAGTCCGACGCGATCCTCCGGGAGGAATTTAGCAAGGCGGGCCTGGCGGAAAAGGTGTGGCAGTTCTTCACGGTAGTGCCGGACTTCCGGTCCACCGGCGTGCGGGACGGCAAGCGGGCTTTCGACTGGCCGGTCATCATCCGGGCCGTCAACACAGTAGACGCCATGACGGCCACCGTGCCGGAGATTCCCTGGGCGGTACTCCAGACGATTACGGACCGGATTCTGGCGGAGGTGCCGGGCGTGTGCCGGGTGCTGTACGACCTGACGCCGAAGCCGGTGGGGACCATTGAGTGGGAATGAGTTTTTGAAGTCCTGAACCCGTTGCGGCACAACGAATAGACGGTTTTGCGCTCCTCTTTTGATAACGATTTGATAACGCTCCCCATAGGCCGTATCATTCTGTATCCCCGGTGGATTGCAGGTGAAAAGTGTTCCTTTGCGGCTTGTGGGTGACAAAATCCATATTAGAAAGCCCTTACCGATGGCAACGTCGGTAAGGGCTTTTTGCTGTCTATTCCTCTGTCTCCGCCGCCTTGCGCTTTGCCCGGAGTGCGTCAAGCTCATCCCTTGTGCGCTGGGCCTCAACTGCGGGATATGTGTAACGCCAATGGTCGTACTCCTCCCTGGTGATTTCCCCAGCTTCCAGCTTCTTGGCTTCATTGGCCCACCTGGAGAACATTTCAAGCATGGAGAGATAAGTCCTACCCTTGGATTTGTCCAGCCGCAGACAGATTTCGCCGCCAATCTCTCCGATGGTAAGGCCCCGTATGTCCTCCAGGGCAAAGAGGGTGTGCATGAGGCCAATATCGCTGTCTATGTCAGGGACGGTCAAGGCATCGGTAGAGACTTCAAAGAAGCCCGCCAGCGTCCTGGTCAGGTCGGCCTTGGGGGTGCGGCTCCCGGTTTCATACTGCGCCATACGCACATCGGCGGAGCGTTCCGGGAACCCCACCACCTGACCGAGATATTTCTGCGTGACACCTTTCTTATTGCGGAAAAAGCGAATACGTTCACCAATCGCCATAACTGCCAACTCCAATCTATGTAATGGGGACACTTGGAGTATAACAGATATGTTTAGAACTGTCAAGCGAAATATAAATAAATTTGTTTATATTTTCTTCTTGGAAAGCCTTGACATAACGGAATAGAGTTAGTATAATGAAGCCAACGCTAAACAAATAGCGTTATTATTCAAGAAAGGAGGAACCAGCATGGAAAACAAGTTTATCCGGGTGGACGAGGTAGCGGACGAGCTGGGCGTGTCGAGGCCCTACGCCTACAAGCTCATTCGTCAGCTCAACGAGGAACTGAAAGGAAAGGGCTTCATCACCATTGCGGGGCGGGTCAACCGCCAGTATTTCAACGAACGGCTCTACGGGGCCGGAAAGGAAGTGAACGAAAATGCCGGTATTTAAGGACGAAAAGCGGGGCACATGGTACGTCATGGCATGGTATCGGGACTGGACGGGGGAGCGTAAGCAGAAGTGCAAGCGGGGCTTTCCCACCAAGCGGGAGGCCCAGGACTGGGAGCGCAGCTTTCAAATGCAGACCGCCGCCGACATGGATATGACCTTTGAAGCCTTTGTGGAGCTTTACACCAAGGATGTGAAGCCCCGGCTGAAGGAGAACACCTGGCTGACAAAGGAGAACATCATCCAGAAAAAGATTCTGCCCTACTTCGGCAAGCGAAAGATCAGCGAAATCACCACCAAGGACGTGATCGCATGGCAGAATGAGCTGCTGGCCTATCGGAACGAACAGCGCAATCCCTACTCCCAGACCTATCTTAAAACCCTGCACAACCAACTCAGCGCCATTTTCAACCACGCTGTCCGCTTCTATGAGCTTCGCTCCAATCCCGCCGCCAAAGCCGGGAACATGGGGACGGAGGAACGAAAGGAAATGCTGTTCTGGACGAAGGCGGAGTATCAGCGGTTTGCGGAGGCCATGATGGACAAGCCCCTCTCCTACTACGCCTTTGAAATGCTCTACTGGTGCGGTATCCGGGAGGGAGAGCTGCTGGCCCTCACCCCGGCGGACTTCGACTTTGAGGCCGGGACGGTGAAAATCAGCAAGTCCTACCAGCGGCTCCACGGCGAGGATGTGATTACCACCCCGAAAACCAAGAAAAGCAATCGTACCATCAAAATGCCCAATTTCCTCTGTGACGAAATGCGGGACTACCTGGGGATGCTCTACGGGGTCAAGAGGAAAGACCGCATTTTCACGGTTACAAAGAGCTACCTCCATCATGAGATGGACAGAGGGGCGAAAGAGGCTGGGGTCAAGCGTATCCGTATCCATGACCTCCGACACAGCCACATTTCCCTGCTGATTGATATGGGCTTCTCGGCGGTGGCGATTGCCGA
>CAJTSM010000027.1 GCA_910578935.1 uncultured Oscillibacter sp.
GGTTAAGACAGCGGCCTCTCACGCCGTTAACATCGGTTCGAATCCGGTACGGGTCACCAAGCTTTCTCAAAGGAGAAAGTGCTTGACAAGTGAATAGAAGCGTCATATAATAGTTTGTTGTCTGGGTCTTACCCAGTTAACATACGGAGCGATGCTTAAACGTTTCTCGTCCCCAGCCGCCTAAAATTTTGATTTTTGGCAAAGAGGAGGGGGCAAAGGAGCAGAGCAGATTTCGCCCCGACGAAGTTGGTGCTGATTAGAGCGAGGGTCCACCCGTTCCCATTCCGAACACGGTAGTTAAGCTCGTTTCTGCCTACAATACTTGGCTGGCGACGGCCCGGGAAGATTGGTGGCGCCAACACAGGACAGGTTACTTCGGTAGCCTGTCTTGTTTTTTGTTTCTGGAGCTGAATAGCCTACCAGCGCAGTTCACAGTTCCCTGTGGCATGTTGGAAGTCCCAGCGTAGATAATACCGGGCGGCCCTGTTTAGTTCGATTTCTCCAGCGGAGTTCTCCCGGCTTAGGTGCAGCAGTTCCTGTTTCCGGCTGTCCAGCAGAGTCACACTCGCGCTTCTTTTTGATAGCCGGCAGTCGAGGCAAAACTTGTATGTCCCGCTCTGGCGGAAGCGGCGCGCGTGCCGGAGCCAGCCGGTGCAGGAGTTCAGGGAGACGCGGTCGGTCTGTTTTCCGGGCCGGAAAATAAACAGGACGGCGGAGATACTCTTTGTTACTACGAAGCCTTGGCAGTACAGCAGATAGATCAAAACGCCTATGAGCGGTGCAAGGAGCAGGATCAAGTATATAGGCATTGATGTCCCTCCATTGTCAGGTGTTCTGCTCCTATTTTACCATGGCTGGGAATGTATGACAATATTCCTCAATAGAAAAGCGCGCCTTCACTGATCGTGAAAGCGCGCTTTTTGAAAGGCTGGAATCACATAAAATAACAGAGCAGAATGGGCAGGAAAATGGCTGGGACATAGTTCATGACCTTTAGTTTTGTAATACCCAGCATGTTCAGGCTTAATCCTATAATGAGGATAGAGCCCACTACCGTCATCTCAGAGATCGTGGCGGGGTTCTGTTGGAGCAGAGGCGCTACCAGACTGGCAAGACAGGCGATCCCGCCCTCAATTACAAATATGGCCGCGGCCGACAACATCACGCCGATTCCCAAGGAGGAGGCGAAGACGATGGAGGAGACAAAGTCCAAGGTAGCCTTGGTGAACAGCATCTCGTGATTTCCCATAAGCCCATCATTCAAAGCGCCTACAATAGTCATGGCGCCTACACAAAAAAGCAGTGTGGCAGTGGTAAAGCCTTCCGCCAAGGAGGGCCGCCCCTCCTTCCTGCTCTTTTGAAATTTCTTCTCCAGGCCCTCCGCGAAGCGGTTCAGGCGCCCGTCCAGGTCGCAGAGCTCACCGATGATGGTCCCCAAAGCTACAGAAATAATGGCAATTAAAGCGTTGCTGCTTCCCAGCATCCCTTCGATGCCTATGGACAGAGTGCATAGGCCCAGGCCCTTCATCACGGTGTCCCGCAGCCGTTCCGGCAAGATGTTGCCCAACAGAAGGCCGATCAAAGAGCCAACAATTACTGCGCCGGTATTGACGAGTGTTCCAACCAGCATGAGCGCTCCCTCTCTTTCTTTATTTAAAGTTCTAATGTATATGTTGGAGAAAGAGGCCGGCACAAGCCGGCCTCTTCACAATATGACGATTAGCCAATCAATTTCATGCCGGACTCATCGCGCTGGACTGTAATATTCTCCGTCAGATTGTTCTCCCAGACGGTATAAGCTTCGTTTCGCAAGGCGGTGGCTGCTTGAGTCTGCCAGCGGTTCATGTTTACGCCGGAGAAATACATAACATGAGAGCCAAATTGAGTATCCACTATGCCGGTATCGCCGGGCTGACGGGCGGCATCAAAACACCAATCGTTGAACTCAGCAACCATCTGCCCTTGATAAACCTCCGTGTAGAGGCCGCCGTTATACTTGGAGCCGTCCACAGATTCCTTCATAGCCAAATCAGCAAAGGAAGCTTCGGTGGCTTCGCCGGATTGCCACTGGGAAAGCAGCGCTTCGGCCTTGGCGTGGGCGTCGGCTTTCAATTGGGCCTGCTCATCCTCATAACCTTCTTCGCCTTCGGCAATGGAGCCGGTTCCAAGGGAAACCAGGATGTGCCGGATATCAATGGTGGGATTCTCATCCCGGAAACGATCGTGGAAGACGACCACGTACTGGACGGTGCCGTCCGCCAGGGTGGTGGCATCGCCGGATTTCCGGGCACCGTCGTACAGCCACTCGCTCAGAACACTGCCGGAGGTATAGCTGCCGCTTTCGTTTTTATTATAGGTGCCGTCGTTCTCGTTGGCCAGGTCTTCCAGGTTTCCGCCGGTTTCAAAGCCGTTCAAAATGGTTTGAGCGGCATCCTGAGCAGCCGCCAGAGCCGCAGCGGACTCCTCCTCAGTGGGTTCTACGGTGTTGCCTTCGGCGTCCGTGGTGCTTTCGGCGGCGCCGGAAATGGAGACGCTCTCGTAAGAAACATGATCGTAAGAGTTGGGATCCGCGCTGTAAGCTTCCTCCAGCTCGCTGTCAGAATAAGACAGGCTGTTCTGATAGGCGTCGGCGTAAGCACTGTAGCGCAGAACCCGCATCAGCTGATCACCGTAGACTTTTTCTGTGAGGCCGGCGCCGAAGTTGGCTTTCAAATACTGGCTGACGGAGATTCCGCTGGCCGCGGCCGCGGACTTAAGGGCGTTCATGTTGTCGTCATACTGAACTTGAACACTGGCAGGGTAGGCAAAGTTTTCAGCTTCGGCGGATTTCAGGGCGGCCTGAATCACCGTCATGTTGTCCAGGGCCTGGTCCAGAAAATAGTCGTGCCAAGTCATGCCAATAGGAGCGAGGGGGTCCCGGTCCGGGTCCTTGGCGGCGTCGGGGTCCACCTCAGGGAGCTCAATGCCCAGCATAGCGGCAGCGGTTTCGCTGATCGCCTGACTCTGCAAAGTGGCGTTGGTGTTCAAGCCCAGGTAGCTGGTGAAGTAAGAATACTGGTCCAGGAAGTTGCGGTAAGCGGTCTGATAGTAGTAATTTACCTCAGCGACCGTGTACTTCTCTCCGTCGATCGTGGCAGCGGTGGTCGTCTTGGGGATAAAATCGCTGCGCCAGACAAAAGAGGCGATCACCGCAATCAAGACGGCGGCGGCGATTACGCCGTAGAGGAGGTTGCTCCGCTTCTCTTCTTTGCGCTGCTGGGCTTCCCGGGCGGTTTTGGGGTCGGTCCGGCCTGCGGCGGCCTGACGGTTTTGCTTTTCTCTCGATGCGCTCATTTGTGTTTCAGTCCTCTCAAGTTTTCAGTTACAAATTTTGCCTCCGGCCGGATACCGTAAGGCTGGATTTTACGCACTTGCCTATTATAGCGGAAGACGGACAATTGTGCAAGTATAAAATCCGTTTCCCGGGAAAGAATCCCGCATAATTTACGGTTTTTTCATCAATTCTTCCGGCTGGTTCGCTAAAATACCTGTTTAACAGCAACCCCTGGCTGGAAATTCCCTGAAAAACGGGAAATGGAATCCGTCTATAGACATAATAGTACCCCGCGAGAGCCGTGTAGACCCCGTTATAACCTGCACCTTCATGGACAGGTGGGTCGCCTCCAGCACGCTTTACCGCTTCCAACTTCCAGCCGCGAACGGCAGCCGGGAGGCCTGCGAACCACGGGCTGATCCAGCGTCCCTTATAACGAAATGTGGGTTAAAAAAAGATCTATCACGCACCCCGCAGGGTACTTAATTTCATTTTAATAATGCTGTGCGCGCAGCATCATGACTCTTCGCCGTCAAATAAAGACTCCATAAAAAGGTCATACACCGACTCCAGCTCCTCATCAGAGTCCAGGGTGGAGAGGAGATCTTCACCGTTCTCGTGAAGGACTTTCAAAATCACCAGCCCGGCGTCCGGGTCATCTTCCTCCCCTTCGGTTTCAGCGGGGAAGAATGCTTGATAAAGCTGGCCGTTGTACTCCAGTGCATCCATAAACTCCAGAACCAGCTCGTTGCCCTCCTCATCGGTAACGGTAAGGAACGTCGGGCCAAAATCTTCACTCATGGGAGGCCTCCTTTTTTGAGCTTATCTGTATTTTACACGGAAATGCCGCCGATTGCAAGAGGTTAATTCGTGAAAAAGGCGAAAAGTTGATAGCGGTGAATGGAGTTAGTCTGCCCAAAATCCATAAATCCATGTGATACGGCAACTTTTTTTCGGCGAAATCTGACATTTTCAATGTTGACAAGGGATGGTACAATAAAAAATAGGGATTTCCTGAAATTTATGGAAGTTCTGTGCCCCTTGTGGCGAAGGAGGTATTTGTTACTTTGGAGCAGCACGGAAGAAGAGAGACGGCGTCTCCCCGGCCTCAGGCCAGGCGCAGAAGGCCCAGACGTACGGCCCTGGGGGTTGCCCTGGGCGTTGTGAAGTGGATTTTTATCACGCTGTGGACAATCCTGCTGGTGGGCGTCTGCACGGCGCTGATCGGCCTGCACTTTTTTAAGGAGTATATTGAAACCGTAGTGGTCCCCAACGTGGAGGTCCGGGCCGAGGACTACACCATGAGCCTCAGCTCCTTCATCTACTACCAGGACAAGGAGACGGGGGCCTGGAAGGAGTTCAAGAACGTCCACGGCGCGGAGAACCGCATTCTGGTGGACTTCGACCAGATGTCCCCCTATCTGTGGCAGGCCGCCGTAGCCATTGAGGACAAGCGGTTTTTCCAGCATGAGGGCGTGGACTGGAGGCGGACCCTGTTTGCAGTACAGGAGTTGGTCTTGGGAGACGGCAGCCAGGGCGGGTCCACCATTACCCAGCAGGTGCTGAAAAATATGACCGGGGACGACATGCCCTATGTCAACCGGAAGGTCCGGGAGATCTTCCGGGCCCTGGAGTTCGAGAAGAACTACACCAAGCAGTATATCCTGGAGCTGTATTTGAACACCATCTTTCTGGGACAGAACTGCTGCGGCGTACAGACGGCGGCTCAGTTCTACTTCGGCAAGGACGCCAAGGACCTGAGCCTGGCGGAGAGCGCCTGTATCATCGCCATCACCAACAACCCCTCCCTCTACGGGCCCATGTACGACGTGACCTACACCCGGAAAGACGGCACCAAGATCACACCCCGGGAGCTGAACAAGGAGCGCCAGGAGCTAATCCTGGACACGATGGCCAAGGAGGACGTGATCAACCCGGAGACGGGTCTGCCCTATATCACCAAGGCCCAGGCCGAGGCGGCCAAGGCGGAGGTTCTCCAGTTCGCCGACGGGTCCACCTCCGCCGACGAGATTGTGGAGAAGGCCACGGGAAAAATCGAGATCAACTCCTGGTTTGTGGACCAGGTACTCCGGGACGTGGTCCAGGGACTTCAGGACGAGTACGGCATCACGGAGAAGGAGGCCTACACCCGCCTCTACAACAGCGGCTATCACATCTACACCACCCTGGACCCGAAGGTCCAGGCCCTGGCGGAGAGCATTTACGAGGACCGGAGCAACCTGGACGTGACCTCCCGGAACGGCCAGCAGCTCCAGTCGGCCATCACCATTCTGGACCCCTACACGGCGGACATCGTGGCCATGGTGGGCAAGGTGGGGGAGAAGCAGGAAAACCTGGGCTGGAACTGCGCCACGGCCAAGCGGCAGGTGGGCTCCTCCATGAAGCCCCTGACGGCCTACGCCCCGGCCCTGGACGCCGGGGTCATCACCCAGGGCTCCGTCTTTGACAATTACCCCGTGCAGGAGCTCAACGGCAGCCCCTGGCCCAAGAACTCCCCCAACACCTACACCGGCTTCACCACGGTGCGGACCGGCGTGCAGAAATCCATCAACACCATCGCCGTCCAGGCCCTCCAGTCCGTGGGGGTGGAGGAGGCCTACCGCTTCGCCACGGAGAACCTGGGACTGGGGCTGGTAGCGGATGATATGGTGGTGGGCGCCCTGGGCATGGGCGGCCTGACCCGGGGCTTGAGTACCGTGGAAATGGCGGCGGCCTACGCCTGCTTCGTTAACAACGGGGTCTACAACGAGCCCCGGACCTACATCCGGGTTACCCGGACGGACAACACCACCGGCCAGGAGATAACGGTGCTGGAGAACGAGAGCGAAAGCCATGTGGCCATGAAAGACACCACAGCCTACCTGATGACGGATATGCTGAAGAATGCCGTGACCTCCGGCACCGGAAACCAGGCCCGGTTTAACGGCATGCACATCGCGGGAAAAACCGGAACCACCAACGACAACAAGGACCGCTACTTTGTGGGTTTCACCCCCTACTATGTGGCGGCGGTGTGGACGGGCTATGAGGACCCGGAGCGCATCAGCTACAGCGGCAACCCCGCCATCACCATGTGGAAAAAGGTAATGGAGCCTCTCCACATGGACCTGCCCGACAAGGACTTCGAAAACAAGCCCTCCACGGGGCTGACCAGCATCGAGGTCTGCCTGGACAGCGGCATGAAGCCCACGGACGCGTGCCGGGCGGACCCCCGGGGAGGCCGGGTGGCCAACTTCACGGCGGCGGCGGGCACCGGGCCCACGGAAGAGTGTACTATGCACAAGGTGGTGTCCTACTGCACCGAGGGCCACTGCCTGGCCACGGAGTCCTGCCCCCTGGAGGTGGTGGAGGAACGGGCCTACCTGGACTATGTCCGGGAGGACTACGGCCCCAGCATCAAGGCGGAGGATGACGCCTATCTCATCAGCAATCTGGAGAAGCTCACCGAGGTTTCGGAGACGAATCCCATCGGCGGCTGTCCCGCCCATAACGGCTTGCCTCCGGTGGACCCCCTGGACCCGCTGAATCCCGTGGACCCCAACAACCCGGGCGGCGGAACCACTACCACGCCGGGCGAGCCCTATGTTCCCGATCCCAACGAGAGCCACGAGGGCTACGGCCCCTCTCCCAAGCCCACGCCGACCCCGGAGCCAACTCCGGAACCCACGCCGGATCCCGACCCGGCTCCGGTGACTCCCCCCGAACCGGAGGAGCCGGACCCCAACGGCGGCGGAGGAGGATTGTTTGATGATCTCTGGGGCATCGCGATGTAAAAGCGGCCGGAAGGAACGCCGCGAAAGGAATGCATAAAGGGCTGCGCAGGCTGCCGGGAAAGTATTTTCTCCAGCCTGCGCAGTCTTTTAAAAGTTTTGAAAAACTCTTTATAGAAAGAGGCCCCCAAAAAAGGTTTCTTCCTTTCTCAGCCGAGAGCTTTTCCTATTGTGGGAAAAAGGCGCCGCAGTCCAGGACTGCGGCGCCTTTTTTCGCCCGGATATTTCCCACAGATTGCGACCGCTTTCCCACCGGTCCTGTCCTATAATAGCCTTTGAAAAACAAGGGGGGAAACGGTGTGACGGTCGTCTATATCGACAGCGTTTTTGCGCTAAACGCCTTGATGGACTATCTGCTCTTTCTCTGTGCCGCCCGGCTGGCGGGGCTCCCCCTGCGGCGGGGACGCTATATTCTGGCGGCCCTGGCGGGGGGCGCTTACGCGGCGGCGGTGTTTCTGCCGGGGCTGGGCTTTTTGGCCCAAACGCCGGTAAAGCTGGTGGCAGGGGTGCTGCTGGGCCTCATTGCCTATGGTGGAGAGGAGAAACTGCTGAGGCTGCTGCTGCTGTTCTTTGCAGTTTCCTGTGCCATGGCGGGGTGTATACTGGGTCTGGGCCTGCTGGCGGGGGGCGGCGTGCCTGTGGTGCGCGGCGTATTTTATACCGATGTGGACGCAAAAATTTTGGTAGTTGCCGGGACGGCGGCTTACACCGTTTTTTCAGTGGCTTTCCGGGCGGCGGCGTGCCACGGGGTCCGGGGAGAGTTACTGCCGGTCCGGGTTTCGATTGGGGGCCGGACGGTGGAGCTGACGGCCCTGTGGGATACCGGCAGCGGCCTTCAGTCTCCGGACGGACGGGCGGTATTGGTGACGGCCCCGGGGGTCTTAGACACCGTTCTGCCAGTGGAAGCTGTGAGATTGCTCCGCCGGCGGGGGTTGGAGGCGCCGGAAGAGCTTTTAGAACCGCTGCGCTCCGTTGCCCCGGCGCTGCGTCCCAGGCTGGCGCCTTACCGGGCAGTGGGGACGGCGGGGGGACTGCTGCTGACCATCCGGACGGACTGGGCGGAAGTCAACGGGACCCGGTATCCGGGGCTGACGGCGGCACTGGCTCCCACGGCTCTGGGTATGGGCTATACGGCGCTTTGGGGAGGACCGGCGGGAAAGGGAGGACGAAGACATGAGAGGCTTACAAAGATTACAGCGGGGGATGCGCAGGTTCAAAAGGTGGCTGAAGCATGTTCTGAACCGCCCGTCGGCCCGGCTGAGACTCCGCCCGAAGGCGGAAGTCCACTACATCGGGGGCAGCGACACCCTGCCTCCGCCGCTGACCCGGGAGCGGGAGGCGGAGCTGCTGGCCAACATGGACGAGGCGGCCCGGCAGGAGCTGATCGAACATAATCTCCGGCTGGTGGTGTACATTGCCCGGCGGTTCGAGAACACGGGCATCAACATCGAGGATCTGATTTCCATCGGGACCATCGGCCTTATCAAGGCGGTGGGGACCTACCGGACGGATAAGAACATCAAGCTGGCCACCTACGCCTCCCGGTGCATTGAAAATGAGATTTTAATGTATCTCCGCAAAAACGCCAACCGGAAGGGGGAGGTGTCCTTCGACGAGCCCCTGAACACGGACTGGGACGGCAACGAGCTGCTGCTTTCCGACGTGCTGGGCACCGACGAGGACGTGGTCATGCGGCCCATTGAGGAGGACGTGGACCGCTCCCTGCTGGCCCAGGCCATCAGCACGCTTTCTCCCCGGGAAAAAGAGATCATCACCCTCCGCTTCGGCCTGGGGGGCGGGAAGGAGCAGACCCAGAAGGAGGTGGCGGACCGGCTGGGCATCTCCCAGTCCTACATCTCCCGGCTGGAAAAGCGGATTATCAGCCGGTTGAAGAAGGAAATTCTGCGCCTGTCTTGACAAGGCGGGACGGGGTGTAGTATACTGGCCTCTATAAAAACGCAAGGAAGGGAAGCAGTACCCGGCCTGCCGAGGCCAAGAGAGGACGCGGATGGTGAGAGCGTCCCCAAGGCGGCGGGGGAAGTCGTCCCGGAGCAGCGCGGCTGAACGGAGAGTAGGCCGCGACGGAGGTCCCGCCGTTAGAGGGGAGACGAGTGTCCCGCGAGGGAAATTCAGGTGGTACCGCGGATTTGTATTCGCCCTGAGCCAGGTGGCTTGGGGCGGTTTTCTTTTTGGGAGGAGCTGAGATGGTATTCCGGGTGCGGGCGGTTCTGGTGGAGGAGGACCGGAAGGCGTGGCGGCTGGCTTCCGCTAAGCGGGAAAAATTGGCCCGCAGCGGCTATGGCCTATTCCTGGGACTATGGCTCGTAATGAAGCTCCTGGGAATGTTTTTGGCCGGTTGCGGCGCGGTAATCCTCTATGGGACCGGCGCGGAGGATCCCGGAGTGATTAAGGGCGTTTTGCAGGCGATCATAGCGCTGTACCTCATCGGCGGCGGCGGGTGGCTGCTTCTGACGCTTCCCCGCCCTCCAAAGCGGCCTGAAAAGCTGCCCGACAGGGATTTCCCGCCCTCCGGCATGCCGGACACACCGGTCCGGGCTGTATTCTTTGGGGACGGGTACTTTGTCCTTTGGGAGGGTCCCGGGAAGGTCCGCCTGGGATATTCGTCCATCAGCGCCTATTGGGAGGACGAAGGACGGTTTTACCTCTTTTTTGAGGACCGTCTGCCCTTGGTTCTGCCGAAGCGGGGCTTAGCCGGGGGAACGGCGGAGGACTTCCGGGACTTCCTGGAGCGGGAATTTGGATGGCCTGTGGAAAGGATAAAATAGCGATGGAATTTCAGTTTGAGACAAGATACGATCAAAAGGGCTTGGCCGCTATGGCCCGAGCGCTGCGCAAGACGATCCATAAAAAGTGGAACCGGATAGGCCTCATATTAGGCTGGTGCGTCGTGGTACTGGCGGCTCTGCTGGTTGCTGCGGAGCGGCTGCTGGGCGAACCTTGGACCCTTCGGGACACCATGAACTGCGGCGTCGGCGTGTTTTTGATCGCAATAATGCTGACCAAGAATCAGATCAACGCCTTCTTCGCAAAAAGGAGGATGCTGCCCGGCACGTCGTCCGCAAAGAGCGTTTTTAGGGAGGGAGGCTATACCTTAATTACCGAGGTTGCATTGACGGAATTTCACTATGAGGCGGTTCAACAGGTATGCGAGACGGCGGACTACTTTGTCTTCCTGTTCAGCCAGCGGCATGGACAGATTTACGATAAAGCAACCCTGAGCGGCGGCACAGTCGAGGAGTTCCGGACCTTCATCACCGAAAAGACCGGGAAACCGATTGCATATATTAAGTAAGAATACAAGTTTACAGAATAGGAGAAACCGACATGAAAAAAGAACTGCCGAAAGTGTACGAACCCCAGCAGGTGGAGGGCCGCGTCTACGAGATGTGGGAAAACGCCGGGTGCTTTAAGGGCGACCCGGACCGCTCCAAAAAGCCCTTCTCCATCGTCATGCCGCCCCCCAACGTCACGGGCCAGCTCCACATGGGCCACGCCCTGGACTGCACCCTCCAGGATATCCTTACCCGCTTCAAGCGGATGCAGGGCTATGCCGCCCTCTGGGTCCCCGGCGTGGACCACGCCGGCATCTCCACCCAGGTGAAGGTGGAGGAGGACCTGCGGGTCAACGAGGGCCTCAGCCGCTATGACCTGGGCCGGGAAAAGTTCCTCCAGCGGGTCTGGAAGTGGAAGGAGAAGTACGGCAACCGCATCGTCCAGCAGCAAAAGAAGATGGGCGTCTCCTGCGACTGGTCCCGGTCCCGCTTCACCATGGACGAGGGGCTTTCCAAGGCCGTCCGGGAGACCTTCTGCGAGCTCTATGACAAGGGCCTCATCTACAAGGGAAGCCGGATCATCAACTGGTGCCCCCACTGCGTCACCGCCCTCTCCGACGCGGAGGTGGAGTATCAGGACAAGCCCGGCCACCTGTGGTATATCCGCTATCCCCTCACCGACGGGTCCGGCGATCTGGTGGTGGCCACCACCCGGCCCGAAACCATGATGGGCGACACCGGCGTGGCCGTGAACCCGGAGGACGAGCGGTTCAAGCATCTTGTGGGCAAAACCTGCATCCTGCCCATCATGAACCGGGAGATTCCCATTGTGGCGGACGAGTACGTGGAGCTGGGCTTCGGCACCGGCGCGGTGAAGATGACTCCCGCCCACGATCCCAACGACTTTGAGGTGGGCCTCCGGCACAATTTGGAGATCATCCGCTGCATCGGGGACGACGGGAAAATCAACGAAAACGGCGGGCCCTACAACGGGATGGACCGCTACGAGTGCCGGAAGGCCATTGTGAAGGATTTGGAGGAGCAGGGGTACCTGGTGAAGACCGAGCCCTACAACCACAACGTGGGCACCTGCTACCGCTGCCACAACGACGTGGAGCCCCTGATCTCCGCCCAGTGGTTCGTGAAGATGGAGCCCCTGGCGAAGGAGGCCCTCCGGGTGGTCCGGGAGGGCGAGGTGAAGTTCGTCCCCGAGCGGTTCAGCAAGACCTACACCAACTGGATGGAGAACGTCCACGACTGGTGTATCTCCCGCCAGCTCTGGTGGGGCCACCAGATTCCCGCCTGGTACTGCGACGAGTGCGGGCACATCAACGTCAGCCGGGAGGACCCGACAAAGTGCGAACAGTGCGGCAGCGCGCGCCTGACCCGGGACCCCGACGTGCTGGACACCTGGTTCTCCTCCGCCCTGTGGCCCTTCTCCACCCTGGGCTGGCCGGAAAAGACCGAGGATTTGGACTTCTACTACCCCACCTCCGTCATGATTACCGGCTACGACATCATCTTCTTCTGGGTTTCCCGGATGATCTTCTCCGGCTGCGAGCAGATGAAGAAAATTCCCTTCCGCACCGTCCTCATCCACGGCCTGGTCCGGGACGACAAGGGCCGCAAGATGTCCAAGTCCCTGGGCAACGGCATCGACCCCCTGGAGGTGGCGGAAACCTACGGCGCGGACGCCCTGCGGTTCAACCTTATCACCGGAAACAGCCCCGGAAACGACATGCGCTTTTACACGGAAAAGTGCGAGGCCATGCGGAACTTTGCCAACAAGGTTTGGAATGCCAGCCGCTTCGTTATGATGAACCTGGGGAACCTGGAAACCTATGCTCTCCCGGCGGCGGAGGCCTTGGAGCGGGAGGACAAATGGGTCCTCTCCAAGCTCAACACCCTGGTGAAGGAGGTCACTGAGAACCTGGACAGCTACGAGATCGGCGTGGCCTCCGCCAAGGTCTACGATTTCCTGTGGGATACCTACTGCGATTGGTATATTGAGCTGACCAAGACCCGGCTGAACGGGGAGGACGAGGCCGCCAAGGACACCGCCCGGAACGTCCTGTGCTACGTGCTGACGGAGCTTTTGAAGCTGCTGCATCCCTTCATGCCCTTCATCACGGAGGAGATCTTCCAGGCTCTGCCCAAGGGGGCGGACTCTGAGGATCCGTTCCTCATGACGTCCCGGTGGCCGGAGTACAGCGAGGCCCTGAGCTTCCCGGCGGAGGAGGCCGCCATGGAGGCCGTCATGGACACGATCAAGGCCATCCGGGCCCGCCGGGCGGAGATGAACGTGCCCCCCTCCAAGAAGGCGGAGGTGCTGCTGGTCACCACCAACCGGCCGCCCTATGAGCAGGGACTCCATTTCCTCCAGCGGCTGGCCTTTGCCTCCGAGGTGCGCTTTGCCGGCGAGGCCCCGGCGGACCTCAGCGGTCAGGTGAGCATTGTCACCCACAACGCCACGGCCTATCTGCCCCTCAGCGAGCTGGTGGACCTGACGGCGGAGCGGGAGCGCATCACCAAGGAGAAGGAAAAAGCGGAGAACGGACTGCGCATTGTGGAGCAGAAGCTCTCCAACGAGAAATTTGTCTCCCGGGCTCCGGAAGCGGTGGTGAACGCCGAGAAGGAGAAGGCCGAGAAATTCCGGGAACTCATCGCCAAGCTGGAGGAGTCCGCCAAGGCGCTGGGGAACTGACGGAATTAGGAATGAGGAGTTAGAGATACGAACAAACAGGCCCTGAGGCTGAAAGCCTCAGGGCCTGTTTCAGTTCTTGGGGCAAAGGGAGATTCAGCGGAGGACGATATAGGCCGTCGTTCCGAAGAGCAGGATGGATACGAAGAGGGAAAAATAGGCGAGAGGCCGGCTCCTGTTCCAATTTTGGGCCGCCTGCACCAGCAGTACGACGCCGATCAGGGGTTCGTACAAATAGATGGCGTTTGGCCAGATCCCGGTCAGCTGAAGGAGCGCAAGCGCAATCACGGAAACGGACAGGAGGATCTGCGCGAGGGCTAAGGGCTTCATGGGGCTTGCCTCCTTTCAGTCACATCCGCCAAACGATGCGCCGCCGCTTCCAGATGGAGGGGGCGAAGAGCAGCAGCATGGGGAAGATTTCCAGCCGCCCCACCAGCATGTCAAAGGACAGCAGCAGCTTCGACGCCTGAGAGAACTCCGAGAAGTTTCCTACCGGACCCACCATTTCCAGGCCCGGGCCGATGTTGTTGATGCAGGCCGTCAGGGCAGTGAAGGTGGTCACAATATCGAACTGCTCCAGACTCAGCAGCAGAAAGGAGGCGGTAAACACCAGCAGGTATACCGTGATGAAGAGGTGTACGCTCCGGATATGCTTGTCCGTCAGGGCCTTGCCCTCAAACCGGGTGGTGGTGACGGCGTTGGGGTGGAGCATCTTCCGCATGTCTCCCCAGGAGGTCTTGGCTAAAATCACAATCCGGGCCACCTTGATGCCGCCGCCGGTGGACCCGGCGCAGGCTCCAATAAACATCAGCACCACCAAAATTCCCTTGGAGAAAGTGGGCCAGAGGTTAAAGTCCGCCGTGGCGTAACCGGTTGTGGTGATGATGGAAGAAACCTGGAAGAAGGCGTAGCGAAGGCTCTGGGCGAAGGAATCATACATGTGGAGGATATCCACAGCAATGGCCGCCACCGCCGCGCCCACAATGGCGATGTAGGCCCAGAGCTCCTCAGACCGGAATACGTCCCGAAAGCGGCGGATGAGGAGGAAATAATACAGATTGAAATTCACGCCGAAGAGCAGCATGAAAACCCCGATCACTATGTCAAAGTAGGCGCTGTCATAGGCTCCCACGCTGAGGTTTTTGCTGCTGAAACCGCCGGTGCCCGCAGAGCCGAAGGCGTGAATGCAGGAATCGAAGAGGGGCATTCCCCCCAAGAGCAGCAGGACGATTTCGATGAGGGTCATGACCAAATAGATGCCGTAGAGGATTTTGGCGGTGTCGCTCATGCGGCTCACCAGTTTCCCAACGGATGGTCCGGGCATCTCCGCCCGGAGCAGGTGCATTCCGCGTCCGTCGGTCATAGGCAGCACCGCTATGACGAATACCAGCACGCCCATGCCGCCGATCCAGTGGGTAAAGCTCCGCCAAAACAGGATGCTTTGGCTCAGCGGCTCCACTGCCGTCAAAATGGTGGCCCCGGTGGTGGTGAAGCCGGAAACCGTCTCAAAAAAGGCGTCTACAAAACTGGGGATGTATCCGGAAATCAGGAAGGGAAGGGCTCCAAAGACGCTCATCAGCACCCAGGCCAGGGCCACGACGGCAAAACCGTCCCGGGCATACAGCGCCGTCTGCTTTGGTTTTTTATGAAGGGGCAGCCCCGCGATCAGCAAAAGCAGAATGGGCCCCAGAAAAGGAGAAACCGGTTCCCCGTACAGCAGCGCCACCAGGGTGGGCAGCAGCAGCAGCGCCCCTTCTGTCCATAGAATCCGCCCG
The DNA here is from genome assembly GCA_910578935.1 of uncultured Oscillibacter sp. GTDB lineage: Bacteria > Bacillota > Clostridia > Oscillospirales > Oscillospiraceae > Oscillibacter. The sequence continues at coordinate 14,874 of CAJTSM010000027.1, forward strand.
ATGACGAAGCCGATCATTTGATAATTCAAAAGATGCGTCCCCCCTTATTCCTGACAGATGTCGTGAATGTCCTGAAGAGAGGTGTCTGTGGTGACTACAATCACATCGTCCCCTAAGCTGAGACAGTCGTTGCCGGAGGGGATGACGATTTTCCCGTTCCGTTGGACGATGCCGGCAAGCAGAAGGCCGTTGCGGAGCTTCAGGTTTTTCAGAGGCACGCCGATGAAGGGCACGTCCGGCCCCACGCCGAACTCCAGGGCCTCCACGGCCCCGTCCACCAGCCGGTGGAGGGTCTTGATTTTGGCGCCCTCAGCGCTCTCCATGGCACGGACATACTGGACGATCAGCTCTGTGGTGGTGGAGCGGGCGGAGACGACGCTGTCGATCATGCTCTCCGCGTTTACCAGATCCACCAAGGATTTCCGGTTGATCTTGGCAACGACCTTGCAGTGGTTGCCGGATTCCTTGGAGGCGCACATACTCATTAAAATGTTGGCTTCGTCAATGCCGGTGATGGCCACAAAGGCGTCGGTTTGGTCAATGCCCTCTTCATGGAGAAGGTCGCTGTCGGTGCCGTCCCCCACGATGACCAGGGCTTTGGGCAGCTGCTCGCCCATTTGAATGCAGCGCTGCTCGTCCCGGTCGATAATTTTCACGGACATGCCCATGTTCAAAAGGTCGGAAGTCAGGTAATAACAAATTTTGCTGGCGCCCACGATCATGACGGTGGACGCCTTGGAACGGAAGACTCCCAAGTGCCGGAAGAACTGGGCCAGCTGGTCCGGGGAGGAGGTGAGGTAGATTTTGTCCCCGGAGCGGAGGACGAAGTCGCCGGAGGGAATGATGGTTTCCCCTTTCCGGGCCACGGCGCAGATCAGTACCCGGACCCGGATGTTCCGGTACAGGTCCGCCAGAGCCAGCCCGTCCAGGGCGGAGTCGGCGGGAAGGCGGTATTCCACCAGCTCCAGCCGCCCCTTAGAGAAAGACTCCACCTTCATGGCGGCGGGGAAGCGGAGCACCCGGGCAATTTCCCGGGCGGCGGCCCGCTCGGGATTGATGACCATGGAAAGGCCCAATTCTTCCCGCATGAAGCGGAGCTGCCGCTCATATTCCGGATTGCGGATACGGGCAATGGTGTGGTTGACACCCAGTTTTTTGGCGACCAGGCAGGAGAGAATGTTCAGCTCGTCGCTGGAGGTGGTGGCGATCAGGAGTTCTGCTTTTTCTACATCCGCCTCTTTCTGCACGCTGTAGACCGCCCCGTTGCCGCAGACGCCCATGACATCGTAAATGTTGATGATGCTGTCAATCAGCCGGGGGTCTTGGTCAATCACGGTGACGTTGTGCCCGTCGGCGGAGAGCTGCTGGGTCAAAGCGGAACCCACCTTGCCCGCGCCTACGATGATGATCTTCATGCTTGCCTCCATTAAGACAGGCCGGAGCCGGGGCTCCGGAGGATATGTAAAATGGTATTTCCTGATTATATAGGATTTCCACAAAAAAGGGAAGCCCCAGACCGCAAAAATTTTCCTTGACAAGAGAGAAGGCTCTGTGTAAAATAAGTTCAATTATTTTAATTAAATATTTTTATTTAAAATAATTGATATTTCGACAGACGAGGAGAATCGCGATATGGAATTTGAAAAGGTACGTGATGTCATTGTGGAAACCCTGGGCTGTGAGGCGGAGCAGGTGACGCTGGAGGCCTCTTTATCCGAGGACCTGGGGGCGGATTCCCTGGCGGCGGTGGAACTGGTCATGGCGCTGGAAGAAGCCACCGGCATCACCATCGCCGACGCCGATGTGGAGAGCCTGAAAACCGTGGGGGATATCATGAACTATCTGGAGGCCCACAAGGCTTAATAGGGCGCGCCCGCACAGCTACATGAAATTATCCCTGAAGCGCCGCCCCGCCGGAGACAAAGCTTGTTCCGGCGGGGCGGGACGCCTGGAAAGGAACGACTATGACCAACCAGGAAATTTATGATTTGATCGCCCGTTTTGACGCCAGCGGTTTGAAAACGCTGAAGCTGTCACGGGGAGACTTTCAAATAGAATTGGGAAAGGCGGCCCCCGCCGCGTCTGCCGCCGCCTCTTCTGCCATGACGCCCGCCGCCCCGCCGGAGGTCCTTAAAGCGGAGGAGGCTCCCGCGATTACCGCCCCACTGGTGGGCACTTTTTATGCTGCCCCCGCACCGGAGCAGCCTCCCTTCGTCACGGCGGGCGGCCGGGTGAAAAAGGGACAGACCGTCTGCTTGATTGAGGCCATGAAAACCATGATCGAAGTTCCCGCTCCCTGCGACTGCGTCATAGAGGATGTGCTGAAGGCCAACGGGGAGCTGGCGTCCTTCGGCGAGGCGCTGATGCGCTATAAGCCATGCTGAAGCGGGTGTTAATCGCCAACCGGGGGGAAATTGCCCTCCGGGTTCTTCGGGCCTGCCGGGAGATGGAGATTGAGACGGTGGCCGCCTACTCGGAGGCGGACGCGGAGGCCCTCCATGTCCAGTTGGCTACGGAGTCCGTCTGCATCGGCCCGGCGAAGGCGGCGGACAGTTACCTGAACCAGGAGGCCCTCCTGACAGCGGCTCTGGCTACAGGCTGCGACGGCGTGCACCCCGGTTACGGTTTTCTGTCCGAGAACGCGGACTTTGCCGATGCCTGTGTCAGGGCTGGACTGACCTTCGTCGGTCCCTCCGGGGACGCGATTCGCAAGGCGGGTTCCAAGTCCTCCGCCCGTGACCGGATGAAAGCGGCGGGAGTTCCCGTGACTCCCGGCTCCGACGGCCCCGTTTCCTCTGTGGAGGAGGCCCTGGCGGCGGCGGAGCGGGTGGGTTGGCCTGTGCTGCTGAAGGCCTCTGCCGGAGGCGGGGGCCGGGGCATCCGCCGCTGCGACGGGGCCGAGGACCTGCCCGCCGCCTACGCCGAGGCCAAGGCGGAGGCGGCCGCCTGCTTCGGGGACGACGAGATGTATCTGGAGAAGCTGGTGCTGAATCCCCGGCATGTAGAGGTTCAGATCCTGGCGGACCGCCAGGGGCATACCATTCACCTGGGGGACCGGGACTGCTCCGTCCAGAGGCGGAACCAGAAGCTGATAGAAGAAGCGCCGGCTCCCGGTTTGAGCCCGGAACTGCGGCAGGCCATGGGCGAGGCCGCCGTCCGGGCGGCGGAGGCCGTGGGCTACGAGGGGGCCGGGACCGTGGAGTTCCTGGTGGACGGAGAGAACTTTTATTTTATGGAGATGAACACCCGGGTCCAGGTGGAGCACGGGGTCACGGAGCTGGTCACCGGAGTGGATCTGGTCCGCCAGCAGCTTCGGGTGGCTTCCGGCCTGCCTCTGGATATCCGCCAGGAGGACGTCCAGGTCCGGGGCTGCGCCATGGAGTGCCGGATCAACGCGGAAGACCCCCACGGGGACTTCCGGCCCTGCCCGGGCAAGGTGGAGTTCCTCCACTTCCCCGGCGGCGCGGGGGTCCGGGTGGACTCCTGCCTCTACAACGGCTGCACCATGTCTCCCTATTACGATTCCCTGGCCGCTAAGGTTCTGGCCCATGGGGCCACCCGGCTGGAGGCCGTCCGCAAGCTCCGCCGCTGTCTGGAGGAATTCGCCCTGGAGGGCTTCCCCACAAACGCGGAGCTGTCTTATGAGATCTTGTTTCACCCCATCTTCGTCCGGGGGCGGTGTACCACAGGCTTTCTGGACGCACACCTGACGGAGCTGCTGGACTTCAGCCGCCGGGTGGAGGAAAAGGAGGCTGAGGTATGAACAGTATCTTTGCCAAACGCCGGGCCCGGCTGCTGGCGATGAAGGCCATCCGGGACAACTACATCCCCGGGGATCAGTTGACGGCCTGTCCTAAGTGCGGCGGGGAGAGCCAGCGGAAGGATGTGGCGGAGAAGCTCTCCGTCTGCCCCCTCTGCGGCTATCACTTCCCCATAGGGGCCTATTACCGCCTCAGTACCATTCTGGACCCCGGCAGCTTCCGGGAGCTGAACGAAAAACTCCCTGCCGCCGACCCTCTGGGTTTCCCAGGCTATCGGGAGAAACAGCGCGCCGCCCAGCGGAAGACCGGCCTCACCGAGGCCGCCGTCACCGCCTCCGGGACCATCGGCGGGCGGAAATGCGTGGTTGGCGTGCTGGACAGCCGGTATATGATGGGCAGCATGAGCGCCGCCGTGGGGGAGAAAGTCACCCTGGCCATTGAGTATGCGGCGAAGAACAGGCTGCCGCTGATCCTCTTCTCTGCCAGCGGCGGGGCCCGGATGCAGGAGGGAATCCTGTCCCTCATGCAGATGGCAAAGACCTCCGCCGCCTTGGCCCGGTTCTCCCAAAAGGGACTTTTATATATCTCCGTGCTGACGGACCCCACCACCGGGGGCGTCACCGCCAGCTTTGCCTCTCTGGGGGATATTATTCTGGCGGAACCGGGGGCCCTCATCGGCTTTGCCGGGCCCCGGGTGATTCAACAGACCATTGGCGAAACCCTGCCGGAGGGCTTCCAGCGATCGGAGTACCAGGAGGAGCACGGCTTCGTGGACGCGGTGGTCCCACGGCAGGAGCTTCGGGATACCCTGGCCCGGCTCCTGCGGCTTCATGAGAAAGGAGGACGCTCATGAGCAGCTTGACCGCCGCGGAGCGGGTAGCCGTTGCCCGGCACCCCCAGCGGCCCAATATCACGGATTATATCGGCGCCCTCTTTACCGACTTTTTCGAGCAAAGAGGAGACCGCCTTTGCCGGGAAGACCCGGCGATCTTAGGCGGCATCGCCCTGTACCACGGGCGGCCCGTCACCGTCATCGGCACCCGGAAGGGGAAGACGGCGGAGGAGAGCATCCGCTGCAACTTCGGAATGCCGGGGCCCGAGGGCTACCGGAAGGCCCTGCGCCTGATGAAACAGGCGGAGAAGTTCCGCCGCCCGGTGTTTACGTTGATCGATACCTCCGGGGCCTACCCAGGTCTGGAGGCGGAAGCACGGGGACAAGGGGAGGCCATCGCCCGAAACCTGATGGAGATGAGCCGCCTGATGGTCCCGGTGATTGCCGTGATTACCGGGGAGGGCAACAGCGGCGGGGCCCTGGCCCTGGGGGTTGCCGACCGGGTGCTGATGCTGGAAAATTCCGTCTACGCGATTCTATCCCCGGAGGGGTTCGCATCGATCCTCTGGCGGGACGCGGGCCGGCACGAGGAGGCCTGTGAGCTGATGAAGCTCACCGCGGCGGACCTGCTGGCTCTGGGAGTGGCGGATGATGTGGTCCCGGAGCCCGAGGGCGGGGCTCACCTGGCCCCGGAACGGACTTTCCGGGAGCTGGACCGCTGCCTGAACCGCCATCTGGCGGCGCTTTTAAAGGAGAGCGGGGCAAGCTTGGCGGAAAAGCGATATCAGAAATTCAGAAAAATGGGCGGGGCCCCCAAGGAGGAACCATGAACGGAATCAAGATTCGGGGGACCGGCCGGGGAGTACCCGCCAGAACCGTCACCAATCAAGACTTGGAGAGGCTTGTAGACACCAGCGATGAGTGGATTGCCGGACGGACGGGTATCCGGACCCGGCATCACTGCGCCGCTGGGGAAACCTTTACCACGATTACCGCTGAAGCGGCCCGCCGGGCCTTGGAGGACGCGGGGATTTCGCCGGACCGGATCGGGGCCTGTATCGTGGCTACGGTGACGCCGGAGACGATGGTTCCCTCCGCCGCCTGTACGCTCCAGCGGGAGCTGGGACTTCCGGAAGATATCCCCTGCTTTGATTTAAGCGCGGCCTGCACCGGTTTCCTCTTTGCACTCCACACGATGGAATGCCTGCTGAACGCCTCCCCCCGAAAATTCGGCCTGGTGGTGGGAGCGGAAAATCTGAGCCGGTGCATCGATTGGACCGACCGGGGGACCTGTATCCTCTTCGGAGACGGGGCCGGCGCCGCCGTGGTGGAGTGCCGGGAGGGCTGGCCCTCCATCTCCGCCGTCATGGGCTGTCACGGCAGCGGCGAGCTGCTCCGCCTTCCCGGTCCGGAGACGGAGAACCACAGCTTTATCTCCATGGAGGGCACCCGGGTGTTCAAGTTTGCCGTGGAGGCGGTGCCCTGGTGTGTGGATCAGATGCTGAAAAAAACGGGCCGGACAATGGAGGACATAGACTTCTTTGTTTTTCACCAGGCCAACGCCCGGATCATTGACCTGGCGGTGCGGAAATACCATATTCCGCCGGAGAAGTACTATAAGAATATCGCCGAGTATGGCAATACCTCCGCCGCCAGCATCCCCCTGGTTCTGAGCGAGCTGAGGGAGCAGGGGAAGATTGGCCCCGGAAGCCGGATTCTAGCCGTGGGCTTCGGCGGCGGACTGACCTGGGGCGGCTGTTTGGTTGAGTTTGCGTGAGGAGAGAAACGACTGTGAAAAAGCTGAACGAAATCCTGGGGACGGAGTTCCCCATTATCCAGGGCGGCATGGCGAACATCGCCACTGGAGAGTTTGCCGCCGCCTGTTCCAACGCCGGGGCCTTAGGGCTCATCGCCACCGGAGCCTGGGATGCGGACCGGGTGCGGAGAGAAATCCGCCGGGCCCGGGAACTGACCGGCAAGCCCTTCGGTGTGAACCTGATGCTGATGAACCCCTGTGCCGCCGACATTGCCCAGGTGATTCTGGACGAGGGCGTGCAAGTGGTCACCACCGGCGCGGGAAATCCGGGGCAGTACATCCCCGCCTGGAAAGCCGCCGGGGTGAAAGTCATCCCCGTCGTCGCGGCGGCGGTGCTGGCAAAGCGGCTCAGCCGCTATGGCGTGGACGCCTTCGTGGCCGAGGGCATGGAGTCCGGCGGCCACGTGGGGGAGATGACCACCATGGCCCTGGTGCCCCAGGTGATCGACGCGGTGGACGTGCCTGTCATCGCCGCGGGGGGCATTGCCGACGGGCGGCAGATGGCGGCGGCCCTGGCCCTGGGGGCCAGCGGCGTCCAGGTGGGGACCTGCCTGCTGGCAAGCCGGGAGTGCCCAATCCATGAAAACTATAAGCAGGCCGTTTTAAAAGCCAAGGACAGCGATACCACCGTCACGGGCCGTTCGATCGGCGGGCCGGTACGGGTGCTGAAAAACAAGATGGCCCGGGAATACCTGGCCCTGGAGAAGCGGAGCGCCACGCTGGAGGAGCTGGAAACCGTTACCGCCGGAGGCCTGCGCCGAGCCGTTCTGGAGGGCGACGTGGAACGGGGCAGCGTCATGATGGGCCAGGTGGCCGGCATGGTCCATGAGATCAAGCCCCTGCGGCAGATTTTTGAGGAGCTGGTCAACGGCGGAAAGTCCGTTTTGGAACAGGTGAATCAAGAATGGCGGTGAGCATTCGGGGGAAAACCCTGGAGGTCCCCGTTGTCCAGGGGGGCATGGGGATCGGCGTCAGCTTGGAAAAGCTGGCGGGAGCCGTGGCTGCGAACGGCGGCATGGGGACACTCTCCGCCGCCTTCTGCGGTTTTCGGGAGCCGGACTTCCGGACGAATTCCCGGGAGGCCAACCTCCGGGCCCTGGCCCGGCAGATTGGTAGGGCGAAAGAGCTGGCCAGGGGCGCGGGTTTGGTGGCCGTGAATGTCATGGTAGCCGCCGCCCAGTATGCCGACAGCGTGCGCACCGCCCTCCGGTCGGGGGCGGACGCGGTAGTTTGCGGCGCGGGGCTTCCCAAGGACCTGCCCGCTTTGGCGGCGGAGGCGGAAAACGACGGCGCGGCCCTGGCTCCGGTGGTCAGCGGAGGCCGCTCCGCCGCCCTGATCTGCAAGCTGTGGGACCGGCGCTATGGCCGGGTTCCCGACTTCGTGGTCCTGGAAGGTCCCCTGGCGGGGGGACACTTGGGATTCTCTCCTCAGGAAGCCCGGGAGGCCCAGGCAGGACGGCCCCAGCCCCTGTCCGATTTGCTGCGCGGGGTGCTGGAGGCCCTGGCCCCGTTCCGGGAAAAGTATGGGCGGGATATCCCGGTTTTTGTGGCCGGGGGCGTGAAGAACGGGGCGGAGCTGCGCCGCTATATGAACCAGGGAGCGGCAGGAGCACAATTTGCCACCCGCTTCATCGCCACGGAGGAGTGCGACGCTGGATCGGGATATAAGCAAGTCCTGCTGGATGCAAGGCCTGAGGATATTACCATAGTCCAAAGTCCCGTGGGGATGCCGGGCCGGGCCCTGAAGAGCCCGCTGATCCGGCGGGTGGAGGCGGGAACCCAGCCGGGAATCACCCGCTGCGACCGCTGTCTCGCCGCCTGCGACGGCAGAACGGCCCCCTACTGTATTTCCCAGGCGCTGATTGCCGCCGTGGAGGGGGACTGGGAAAACGGCCTCTTCTTCTGTGGGGCCAACGCCGGGGAGGTCAACACGCTTTCCACGGTGAAAGAGCAGATAGACCAAATCATGAACGAATGGAGGGCCGCGCCATGAAGCTCGGTTTCTTATACGCCGGACAGGGCAGCCAGCATCCCGGTATGGGGGCGGACTTGTACGAGGCGTACCCCGCCTTCCATCAGGTACTGGATACCGCCCAGGCGGAGGTGGACTTTGATTTGAAGCGGACCTGCTTTGAGGATTCGGAGGGGGTGCTGAACCAGACCCGCTATACCCAGCCCTGCATGGTGGCCTTCGCCGCCGGGCTGACGGCGGTGCTGCGGGAAAAGGGAATTGTCCCCTTCGCGGCGGCGGGCCTCTCCCTGGGGGAGTACTCCGCCCTTCACGCCGCCGGAGTGTTTGACGCGCAGACCGCTGTGCGCTTGGTGGCTTTCCGGGGAAAGGCTATGGAAAAAGCCGCGGCAGGCCGCGACAGCGCCATGACCGCGGTGCTGGGCCTGGACCGGGAATCTCTGCAAGCCGCCTGCGAGTCGGCGGCGGACCTGGGGACGGTGGTGATCGCCAATTACAATTGCCCCGGCCAATTGGTCGTCGGCGGGGACAAGGCGGCGGTAGACAAGGCCGCGACCCTGGCCAAGGAGAAGGGGGCAAAACGCTGTATGCCCCTCAAAGTCAGCGGCCCCTTCCACACGCCGCTGATGAAGCCCGCCGGGGAGGCGCTGGAGAGGTATTTCCGGGACGTCTCCTTCGGAGAACCGGATATCCCCGTTCTGTTCAACTGCCTGGGCCGGGAGAAGGGGACGGAGGATTCCATTTCCGCCCTGCTGGTCCGGCAGGTTCGGAGCAGCGTCTATATGGAGGACTCCATCCGCCGCATGACGGCTCTGGGACCGGACGCCCTGGTGGAGATCGGGCCGGGCAGGGCCCTCAGCGGTTTTGTGAAGAAGACGGTTCCGGGTTTTCCGGTTTACGCCGTGGAGACGGTCCGGGACGTGGAAGCTCTGGAACAGCTGGTAAAGGAGAACGGATGATGAATTTCGAGGAAAAGACCGCCGTCGTCACCGGCGGAAGTCGGGGAATCGGACGGGCCGTCTGCCTGGAGCTGGCGGCGGGAGGGGCCAATGTGGTTTTCTGTTACGCCGGGAACGAGGCCGCGGCCCAGGAAACCGTCCGGGCGGTCGAAGACTTAGGGGCAAGGGCCCTGGCCGTCCGCTGCGACGTAACGGAAGCGGCTCAGGTAGAGGCTTTGGCGGCGGCGGCCGCGGAAAAATTCGGCCGGATCGACATCCTGGTGAACAACGCCGGGATTACCCGGGATAACCTCCTCATGCGGATGAGTGAGACAGATTTCGACGCGGTGATTGCCGCCAATTTGAAAGGCGCCTTCCTCTGTATGAGGGCTGTGTCCAAGCGAATGCTGAAACAGCGTTACGGGCGCATTGTGAACCTGAGCAGCGTGGTGGGCCTCCGGGGAAATCCCGGACAGGTGAACTACGCCGCCAGCAAGGCCGGGATCATCGGTATGACGAAATCCCTGGCGAAGGAGCTGGCCTCCCGGGGGGTGACCGTCAACGCCGTGGCCCCGGGATTTATTGAAACAGATATGACCGCCGCTTTGACGGAGTCCGCCCGCGCCGCCGCCCAGGGGAGTATTCCCATGGGCCGCCTGGGCGGGGCGGAGGATGTGGCGAAGTCCGTCGGGTTTCTGGCAAGCGATGCCGCCGCCTATATCACCGGCCAGGTCCTGGCGGTGGATGGCGGAATGGCGATGTAATATGAAAAGAGGTTTGACTATGGAACGACGCAGAGTCGTGATTACCGGCCTGGGCGCGGTGACGCCCTTGGGCCTCACCGCCGGGGAGAGCTGGCGGGCCGCCCGGGAGGGTGTCTGCGGGATCGGACCCATTACCGCCTATGACCCGGCCGGCATGAAAGTCCGGCTGGCCGCCGAGGTCAAGGGCTTTGATCCGGATACCCTCTTCGGCAAACCGGAGGCCAAGCGCATGGGCCGCTTTACTCAGTTTGCCCTGGCTGCCGCCCGGGAGGCTTTGGCGGACAGCGGTTTTCAAATTGGAAACGCCGATCCGAAACGCTGCGGCGTGATTATTTCCAGCGGTATTGGCGGCATCGGCATCACGGAAGAGGAACATGACCGGGGCCTGGCCAAAGGCTGGGACCGGGTGTCCCCCTTCTTCATTCCCACCGGCATCTGCAATATGGCTGCCGGACGGGTGGCCATCGACGCGGGCTTCCGGGGGCTGTGCACCTGTCCTGTCACCGCCTGCGCCGGGGGCACCAACGCCGTGGGCGACGCGTTTCATTACATTCGGGACGGCTACGCTGAGGTTATGCTCTGCGGCGGCAGCGAGGCGGCGCTGACGCCTCTGGCCGTGGGAGGGTTTACCTCTATGAAGGCCCTCTCCCAGTCCGCAGACCCCGGCCGGGCTTCCATCCCCTTTGACGCGGAGCGCAATGGCTTCGTCATGGGGGAGGGGGCGGGCGTCCTCTTGCTGGAGGAGCTGGAGCATGCCCTGGCCCGGGGGGCCCGGATTGTGGCGGAGGTCACCGGCTATGGCGCCACCTGTGACGCTTACCACATGACAGCTCCCCGTCCGGACGGCAGCGGCGGCGCGGAGGCCATGGCCATGGCCCTGGCGGACGGCGGCGCGGGGCCGGAGGATGTAGACTATATCAATGCCCACGGAACCTCCACCCATCTGAACGACGCCGGGGAAACCGCCGCCATCAAGACGGTTTTCGGGGACTACGCCGGCAGGCTGGCTGTCAGTTCTACCAAGTCCATGACTGGCCACATGCTGGGGGCGGCGGGAGCCGTGGAAGCCATTTTCACCGCCCTGGCGCTGAGGGACGGTTTCATTCCCGCCACCGTCAACTACCGGATTCCGGACCCGGAGTGCGATTTGGATGTGGTTCCCAATCAAGGCCGGAAGGCGGATCTCCGCTGCGCCCTGTCCAACTCCTTGGGCTTCGGCGGGCACAACGGCTGCCTGCTGTTTAAAAGGTGGGAGGCGTAGCTATGGGAATGCGGTATGATTCCAATCAGATTGCGGAGATCCTGCCCCACCGCTATCCCTTCGCCCTGGTGGATAAGATCACCGACGGCGAACCGGGCCAGTGGGCCAAGGGCGTAAAGTGCGTCACCGTCAATGAGCCCTTTTTCCAGGGGCACTTTCCTCAGAAACATGTGATGCCCGGCGTGCTGCTCATTGAGGCCATGGCCCAGGTGGGGGGCGTGGCGGTGCTGGCCCTGCCGGAGAATCAGGGGAAGCTGGCGTTTCTGGGCCGGGTGAAAGATGCCCGGTTCAAGCGCCAGGTGGTCCCTGGGGACGTGGTGGAGCTGGAATGCCGCCTGACCCGGCAGAAGGGTCCCATCGGCGTGGGAGAGTGCACCGCCAAGGTAGATGGCGAGATTGCCGTCACAGCGGAGCTGACCTTTGCCATTGGATAACAAAACGGCCATTGCCTTTTCCCGCCGTCCTGGTTATAATAAGAGCGGCGGGATTGCCGTGGGAAGGGGAAGGAAGATGCTGGAGCAGGCGTTCAACAATGTGTACTCAAAATTCAAGCTGCACTTTTATCAAGAGATTTTCCGGCGTTTTCAGGACCGGGAGGCCAGTTTGACTACGGTGGAAACGTTCTGCATGGAATCGATCCAGGCTCTGGGAAGCCCCACCGTCAATGAGTTTGCCGGTTTCATGCGCATCTCCCCGCCTAACGCGGCTTATAAGGTCAACAGCCTGGTGAAAAAAGGCTATGTCCGCAAGGTCCAGTCCGCCAGCGACCGCCGGGAGTACCACCTGGAAGTTACGCAAAAGTATATTGATTATTATAATGTGTCCCGAAGCTATATCGAGACGGTGATGGACCGGGTATCCGCCCGTTTTACCCGGGAGGAGTGCAGAAAGCTGGAGGAGATGCTCCAGATCGTCAGCCGGGAGCTGATGCCGGAAGTGGGCCTTCCGCCGGAGCGGGAGGAAGAGGCGTGAAAAAACAGGCGGCAGGTCAAAGACCTGCCGCCTGTTTTCGAAAAGAAGGAACTTACTTGCGGTTCTCCTTCTGATTCTGGCGCTGCTCCTTCTGGTTGTTCTGCTGATTCTGCTCGCGCTCGTTCTGGTTGTTGCGGTTCTCCATTGAGAACACCTCCTTTCGGCTCCAGAGGGTATCTCCAAACCGCCCGGCCGCTCCGGCGTCCTGCCGGCTTGGAGATACCCTCCAGTGAGTTCAGAGATTATTCTTGCCGCCGGATTTGAAAATTATTCAAAAAAGAGAAAAATCTTTATTGACAAAGAGGTGGAGGACTGGTATACTGATTTGGCAAAACAAAGAAGGCTGACTGCATCCGCCTCACCTCCAGCGTGCCTGCGAAGAGGTCAAGAACGATTTTTCGAAACTGCCGTTTCCGGCGGTTCGTTGTCGCGCGGATGCCTTGCGGTGTCTGCGTTTTGTGATTTTTAGGATGGAGGTGCTTTGACCATTAGTAAGCAAGTGCATGAACTGAATGAGAGTATCGGCGACAAGGAGATCCGTCTGATTGGTCCCGCGGGCGAGCAGCTTGGCATCATGGCCCCCGCACAGGCTCTGCGCATCGCCGAGGAACAGAATCTGGACTTGGTCAAGATCTCGCCCCAGGCCAAACCCCCGGTCTGCAAACTGATGAACTATGGGAAGTTCCGGTTTGAGCAGAGCAAGCGGGAAAAAGAGGCCAGAAAGAATCAGCATGTGGTGGAGATCAAGGAGATTCGAATGTCTCCGGGTATTGATATCGGGGACTTTAACACGAAGCTCCGGAACGCCCAGAAGTTCATTGCCGACGGCAATCGGGTCAAGGTCTCTGTTCGTTTCCGCGGCCGCGAGATGGCGCATACCGACATTGGTCGGGATCTTTTGACCCGCTTCGCCGGGCAGTGCGCCGAAATTGCCAATCTGGACAGGCCCGCCAAGCTGGAGGGACGGATGATGTCCATCTTCCTCTCGCCCAAGGCCGGCAAGTAAAAACATTGTAAGTTCAAAAACACGGAAGGAGTCAATCACTATGCCGAAGCTGAAAACCCACAGCGGCGCCAAGAAGCGCTTCAACCTTACCAAGACCGGCAAGGTCAAGCGCGCCAAAGCCTTTAAAAGCCATATCCTGACCAAGAAGGACACCAAGCGGACCCGCCGCCTCCGCACCGGCGGCTATGCCGACGCCACCAACGTGGACGCCATCCGCAAGATGATTCCCTACAAGTAAGAAAAGGAGGCTTTTGAAACATGGCTAGAGTCAAAGGCGCGATGATGACGCGCAAGAGAAGAAATAAGATCATGAAGCTTGCGAAGGGCTACTGGGGCTCCAAGTCCAAGCACTTCCGTGTGGCCAATCAGGCCGTCATGAAGTCCCTGAGCTATGCCTACACCGGCCGCAAGCTGAAAAAGCGCGACTTCCGCTCCCTGTGGATCACCCGTATCTCCGCCGCCTGCAAGCTCAACGGGATGAACTATTCCACCTTTATGCACGGCCTGAAGACCGCCGGCGTGGAGATCAACCGGAAGATGCTGGCTGAGTTGGCTGTCAATGACGCCGCCGCCTTCACCCAGCTCACCGAGATCGCCAAGAAGGCGTAACCGGATTTTTAAAAATGATAAAAAGGACTTCGGAAGAGATTCCGGAGTCCTTTTTGCGTGTGACAGAATTTGACATTTCCCGCCGGGCTATGATATAGTGGCAATCACCCGGAAAAAGGAATAAAAGAAGCGCTGTAACACAGTCCGCGAGATTGTCAAGCACGCCCACCGGCCTCCCTTTTACCGTTTGAGTTGAAGGAAGTTCCTTTTCTTAGTTTTTCGTCAAAATAGCGATGCGGGCAGTTATCCAACAGGAACAGCCGCCCGATAAACTGGAATTCCCTATAAAGGTTCAACAGGGAAAAATAGCTTGTTTTTTCCGGTCGCAGGCTCTGTATAATCACACACTGCTCCCGCGAGTTTCATTCCGTTTTCGGAAATAATATTATTTATTACCTCGTCAAATAGTTCGCCGTATCTGTTGGGCTCAACGTCTACGACCATATATTTTCGCGCTGGCATAACCCATTTAGTCCATCCTTCAGGCGCAATTGCATCAGCATAAGTTTCAACACCCGCAAGGTATAATCCTCTTGTAAATTGATGAGTCCATGGGCGAAAAGACTTACTCTCATCACTCATTGCCCCCCAAAATCCGACATATGTCCCATCTGGATTTTTTATTCCGAGAGCAGCCACCTCATTAAAATGAGAATTGGTTTCTTGCCATAACAGTTGAACAATATTTTTTCCTGTAGTACATAGACCCTCTTTGCCAATAACAGTTATCGCTGGTAAATCTATAATATTTATTTCCACAAGCAATACCCTGCCTCCGACTATTCATTAAATTCCGATTTGCCGCTTGGTTATATCATAGTCAATTTTTGGTTTCAACCTGTGACCTGTCAAATTGCCAGAGTTCTGGCAAACAACATGAAGGGCAAAAAGGGACCGCCGGGCGGCTTTATTTTTTTATCCGGCAGAAATAGGGGCCGCAGGCCGCCTCGTGGGTTTGGACATAGGTCCAGGTGAACTCCTTGTCCACCAGGTAGACGTCGTGGAGATCCTGGAAAAAGTCCGCCGCCAGGGGCAGTTCCACCGGCTTCACATAGGGCAGGTCGTTCCACTTTCCCTCATAAAAGAGATAGACCTTCCCGGCGGGCAGGGCCGCCAGAGCTTTCCGGGCGTTGTCCCCCTCCAGGCAAGGGACCAGTTTCCAAGAGAAGATGTGCCAGAGGTAATTTCCCTCCGCCAGCACATGCTTTCCCAGGTCTGCCTCCGAAACGTCCCCGGCGAAGGCGTCCAGCCACTGGTTCTTCACCGCCCGGAAGGTGGTGGGGAAGGGCTCTTCCCACTCCACCATGGTGCCCACACAGCGGTTGATGGGCTGGCCCAGGCCATAGAACTTGGCTTCGTAGTCCGTCATGACTCCTACGGGGCCGTTCTCGTGGAGGTTCCGGGTGATTTCCGACAGCTGGAAGCCAAACTGGGGCAGCTCCTCCACGGAAAACTCGAAGAGGGGCTGGTTGTCCGTTTTGAAGTGGATCTGCCCGCCCATTTTCAAGACCTGACGGTAGAGCTTTAAAAAGTTCCCATGGGTCAGCCGCCGTTTGGCGTGCCGCCCGCTGGGCCAGGGGTCGCAGAAGTTAATGTAGATCCGGTCCACCTCACCGGGGGCAAAGAAGTAAGGGAGCTGGTCCGCATTGGCGCTGACGAACCATACGTTCGTGAGCCCCGCGCCCACACAGCGCTCCATGGCAACCACCATGGCGTCGGGCACCATCTCCACCGCCAGGAACAGCACATCCGGCTCTGCGGCGGCGGTCCCGGCAGTAAAGCGGCCCTTGCCGCAGCCCAGTTCCAGATGGACCTCCCGAGCCTGGGGCATCAACTCCCGCCAATGGCCGGGGCGGTCATAGGGGTCCCGGATGAGCCGATCCGCGCAGCGCTCCATCCGAGGAATCAGGTTTTTCTTTTTCCGCATTCGCATAGGGCGGTGTCCTCACTCCCACTCGTTGCTGGGTATCATATTCTAACGGATTTTGCTTTAGAAATATGATACCCTATTCTTTTGATTATTTGATATATCCATATTATCCAGCCTATACGATGGGCTGTTATCAAATTGTTATCAGCGGTGATAACGGGAGAGAGGGTTTACTCTTTGTTCTGCTGGTTTGCGACTGTAACTATATCACAAAAGATGAGAGAATGCAACCACATTCCCCGTCCCGCCTTTTTCCGAATCGTTCATCGCAAAGCATTTCGAAGATTGAACAATTGGTCATGTCCTGTCAAATCTTCAACATCTTTAGAAAGAAGTTCCATTATTGAGACAATGTCCGCAATAAAATTTTGGCATTTTTCTGGTTCAGCAATCATATACCCATAAATTTCGTTACAAATCAGGCTATTGTATGATTGATTTGTTCCTTGA
>CAJTSM010000028.1:0-21725 GCA_910578935.1 uncultured Oscillibacter sp.
CCTCCCTCCGGGTGAGAACCGCATAATTTCATTCCTATCCGTACTTGTAAGACGAATTTATACGAAAGGGAATCAATCATGGCTGACAAGACCTCCGGATTCTGGTCGGAATTCAAGACCTTCATCGCCCGGGGCAACGTGATGGACATGGCGGTAGGCGTCATCATCGGCGGAGCCTTCTCCAACATCACCTCTTCCCTGATCGACGATATCGTCATGCCCATCCTGGGCATCTTCACCAGCTCCGTGTCTTTCGCGGAACTGACGCTGAACATCGGCCCCGCCGTCATCACCTACGGCAACTTCATCCAGGCCGTTCTGAACTTCCTCATCATGGCCCTGGTGGTTTTCTGCCTGGTAAAGGCCATCAACAGCTTCCATAAAAAGAAGGAGGAGGCCCCTCCCCCGCCCCCGGCCCCCTCCGCCCAGGAACAGCTGCTGGCGGAAATCCGGGATCTGCTGAAAAACAGATGATGGAGACCATCCTTCGGGAGGGCCTGACGGCCCTCTCTCTCCCCACGGAGAGAATCCCGGCCCTGCTCCGCTACTGGGAGCTGCTGGCGGAGAAAAACCAGGTGATGAACCTGACCGCCATCACGGACCCCGGCGAGGCGGCGAGGCTCCACTTCCTGGACAGCGCCGCCCTGCTGGCTCTGGCGGATTTTCGAGGAACGACCGTTGTAGATGTAGGCACCGGGGCGGGTTTCCCGGGACTTCCCCTGAAAATCCTGGAGCCTTCCATCCGGCTGACCCTGCTGGACGCCCAGCGCAAACGGGTGGACTTCCTCCGGGAGGCCGGCGCGGACCTGAAGCTGGAGGGCGTAGAATACGTTCACGGCCGGGCGGAGGAGTTTGCGGCGAAACATCGGGAGAGTTATGACATCGCCGTGAGCCGGGCAGTGGCGGCTCTGCCGGTGCTGGCGGAGCTGTGCCTCCCCCTGGTGAAGGTGGGGGGACGATTCCTGGCCATGAAATCCGTGGACAGCGATGAAGAGCTCAACGCCGCCGGACGGGCGGTACAGATGCTGGGAGGACGGCTTGAGACACCCGTGGATTATGGTATTTACGGCACAAATATTCGCCACCGGCTGGTAATTATGACAAAAATTTCAGAAACACCGGAAAAATACCCCCGAACATTTGCAAAAATCAAGAAGAATCCGCTATAATAAGAATGTACCCTCAATTCAATTTTTTCCCAGCCGCATGATCGAAAGGAGGCGTGTTTCATGGCGGGCCAATGCATCGCCGTGGTTTCCGGCAAAGGGGGCACAGGCAAAACCTCCTTCACTGCCGGAGTGGGGTCCGCCCTGGCCCAATCCGGCCAGCGGGTGCTGTGCGTGGACTGCGACGTGGCCCTTCGAAACCTGGACCTGGCCCTGGGCCTGACGGACCGGGCGATCATGGACTTTACCGACGTTGCCCAGGAACGCTGCTCCCTGGATATGGCCGCAGTGGAACACCCGGATCTTTCGGGCCTTTTCCTGCTGACGGCCCCCACCCGAAGCCGGGGCCGCCCGGTAACGGAAGAACAGATGTCCGCCATGCTAGACGCCGCCAGGGAACGCTTCGACTACTGCTTTTTAGACGCGCCGGCGGGTCTGGACAGCGGGTTTCAACTGGCAACCTGCGGCGCCGACCGGGTGGTAGTGGTGGCTACGGCGGACGCCTCCTCTCTGCGGGACGCCCAGCACACAGTGATGGAACTCCACCGCTTTCCCACCGGGCGGCTTCACCTGGCGGTAAACCGGGTGCGGAAAAAAATGCTCCGCAGTATGCACGCCACGATTGACGACGCCATTGACCGGGCCGGCCTGCCCCTCATCGGCGTCATTCCGGAGGACGACAAGCTGTCCCTCTCTCTGAATAAAGGAGTCCCTCTGCTGCTGGACAGCAGTCAGGGCGCGGCCTCAGCTTATCGGAACATTGCCAAACGCATACAGGGACAGCGGGTTCCGCTGCTGCGGATTCGCTGATATCGGATTTTCCTGCCGGCGGCGGCCGGTTATGAATATAGAAAGGAGTACAACATGAACATCGCCTTAATGGCTCACGATAACAAGAAGGAACTGATGGTCCAATTCTGTACTGCTTACGCCGGTATTTTGGCCCGGCATCAGCTTTACGCGACCAATACCACCGGCCATATGGTGGCAGACGCCACCGGTTTGGATGTTCACTGCTTCCTGACCTACGCCCATGGCGGCAGCCAGCAGATCGGCGCCCGCATTTCTTACAACGAGTTTGACCTGGTGCTGTTCTTTAACGACCCCGCCAATGAAGAGCGGGCTGACGACATCTCTTACATCTCCCGTCTCTGTGACCAGAACCGGGTCCCCTTTGCCAGCAACATTGCCACGGCGGAAATGCTGGTTCTGGGCCTTGCCCGAGGTGATCTGGATTGGCGCCTGATCGTCAATCCCTCCACCTCCCGCCCCCTGGCCTGACACGTTTTCCCAAAAGATTGCACAGATGCTTGATTCTGCAAAGCGGCATTCCGGCGGAGTACCTCTCCCAAGAGAAACCTTATCCAAAAAAACTTTCCCGCGCCCCGGCCGCCTGGCGGCAGGCCGGAGCCGGGACGGCCTGCGGTTTCTCTTCCGGTCCCTTCGGACGCCTCTGCACAATGCACCCCGGAGGGTATCTTCAAATTCTCAAAACGCTGTTTTGGGGCGTCCATCGCCGCCATAGCCGCGTGGAGTTGTCTTGAAATCCATCGGGATTTCTGCGCCAAGCCGCCTTGTCCGGCAGCGTGATCCCCTATCCAGCATTCCGAGAATTTGAAGGTATCCTCAGAGCCCGTTTTAAACATTGGCGGAACGCACAATTGCTGGGTATTTTTTCCAGAGCCGAAGAGGCGGCTTGACATTTGCGGAAAAAACGCATATAATCACAACGATTTCACCGCAACGACGCCGCAGCAGTACTCCCTGCGCCGGCCCTCAGAGAAGGACCCCTTGGCTGAAAGGGTCCCGGCCCGGCCCGGAGGAAGGACAGCGGCGGAGCGGGGGCGGAAACGTCCACGGCTCCCTCCCCGTACCAGGAGGCTTAAAGGAGGCGCAAGCCTTGAATTTGGGTGGCACCACGAAGCGATGAGCGCTATCGTCCCAAAACAGTTTGGGAGGACAGCGCTCTTTTTCGGCGGCTCACCTCTTGAATACCAACGGTTTACCGTCAGCACAGTTGAAGAAAATCCTTTCGATTTTTTCCGGCGCGGCGCTTCAAAACAGCGCCGCAAGTCGTATAAGCGGTTTTTGTACTTGACTTCACAGGAAACGCCTGAGCGTTTTGTGCCCCGGCAAACCGAAGGTTCACCGGTTGAAAGGAAGCATTCATTTCTTTTCAGCTATGTTGACTATGGACTGAGAAAAGGAGCAGCGTTATGGCAATTAAAACTCCCCGTACCCTCTCCGGCTTTATGGAGCTCCTCCCCGCCCCGCAGCGGCAGATGGAGCGGATCATGGAGATTCTCCGGGAAACTTACAGCCTTTATGGCTTTACCCCTCTGGACACCCCGGTCATTGAGTCCAGCGAAGTGCTGCTGGCCAAGGGCGGCGGCGAGACGGAAAAGCAGATTTACCGTTTTCAAAAAGGCGACGCGGACCTCTCCCTCCGCTTTGACCTGACGGTTCCCCTGGCGAAATACGTGGCCCTGCACTATAACGACCTGACCTTCCCCTTCCGCCGCTTTCAGATCGGCAAGGTCTACCGGGGAGAGCGGGCCCAGCGGGGCCGCTTCCGGGAGTTTTATCAGGCGGACATCGATGTCATCGGGGACGGAAAACTGTCCATTCTCAACGAGGCGGAGATTCCCGCCATCATCTACCGGACTTTTTCCGCCCTGGGACTGAAGCGCTTCCGCATCCGGGTGAACAACCGGAAAATTTTAAACGGTTTTTACGCTTCCCTGGGCCTCACGGAAAAGGCCGGAGACGTGATGCGCACGGTGGACAAGCTGGAAAAAATTGGCCCGGAGAAAGTCCGGGACATCCTGACGGAAGACTTTGCCGTCAGCCCGGAACACGCCCGAGAAATTTTGTTCTTCATCTCCATCACCGGGGAAAACCGGGAGGTGCTTGCCCGGCTGGAGCAGTACCGGGGCCGCAGCCCCCTCTTCGACCAAGGGCTGGAGGAGCTGAACACCGTGGTAAACTATCTGGGCGGCTTCGGTGTTCCGGCAGAGAATTTTGCCGTGGACCTGACCATCGCCCGGGGCCTGGATTATTACACCGGCACGGTGTACGAGACAGTCCTCCTGGACCACCCGGAGATCGGCTCCATCTGTTCCGGCGGGCGGTATGATAACTTAGCGGAATATTATACCGAAAAACAACTTCCTGGAGTGGGCATTTCCATCGGATTGACCCGGCTGTTCTATGTTCTGGGAGAACAGGGCATGCTGAATCCGGAGCTGAACACAGCACCGGCGGACGTGCTGATTCTTCCCATGACGGAGGACCTGTCCGCCGCGATCGCCTTTGCCACGGAACTCCGGGACAACGGCGTCCGGGCCCAGCTCCACTGCGAGGAGAAAAAGTTCAAGCAGAAGATCTCCTATGCCGATAAGCTGGGGATTCCCTACGTCATCTTCCTGGGCGAGGATGAGATTTCCGCCGGGGTGGTGGCGTGCAAGGATATGCTCACGGGCGAGCAGACCAAGCTGGATGCCAAGGCGACCATTTACCGGATTAAAGCCGGGCTGGACGCCCGAAATCAGGGGAGCGTTATTCGGGAGTGATTCCATGAAAGCCTTCTGGCAAACCCACAAAAAGGCCCTCCGCCGGGGCCTGTTGATCCTGCTGGCCCTCTGGGCCCTCTGGTACGCCCGGCCCCTGGACGTCTACGACCTGATGGGCGGCGAGACGCCGGACTACCTGATGATTTCCATCTACCCCCAGTCCAATTTCCCCGCCGTGCTCCACGACGATCTGACCCCCACCGCCGGGACCCCGAAGATGGACGCGGTGCTGGAGCGGATGGAGAACATCCGGTTTCACCGGAACCCTCTGGAGGTGGTCCTGCAATTTCTCCCTCAGGGGACCCGGACCACGGAGGTGGACCCGGAGGACTACCGTGTTCACTTCTATTACTATGATGAACAGGGCCAGCTTCTCGGGGGCTTCTCCTTTGACCTCACCTACTGGTACCGGTGGAACTTTCAGCAGCGGGACCTGCCCCTCTACGTCGTCCACGGCCAGGAGAAGGGCCGGGAGCTGGGGGCGTTCTTGTGGGAGATGATCCAGACGAAATATGGCCTGACCTAGGGATCAGGCCCAACAGGGAGGTCCCTTCTCCCCAAGCAC
Organism: uncultured Oscillibacter sp.; assembly: GCA_910578935.1. GTDB lineage: Bacteria > Bacillota > Clostridia > Oscillospirales > Oscillospiraceae > Oscillibacter. Next base: position 5,304 of record CAJTSM010000028.1, read on the forward strand.
CAGGTTAGCGGCAGCGAGGAGGGCCGAACAGTCCTTGCATCGCCCACCAAAACCCCCGCCCGCACCACGCCGCGGGCAAAAGACTTGCGTAAAAAACGGAAGCACCTCTTGCGCGTCCTCCGCCCCCCGTCCTCCCGCAGGGGCGATACTTTCTTTTCTCTTTTGGACCGTGCACGGCCCGTTTTCTCTTTTCCTTCTGGAAGGAAAAGAGAAAATGGGGGGTGCAATGAACCAGCCATCGCTGGTCACCAGTCCTCCCCGCCCACAAGGGCGAGTACAGACTGTATCTATATAGAATAATACAACACATTGTAATAGAAAAGAGGAACCACCATGACACAAAACCGCACCCACACCTGTGGAGCCCTTCGTCTTACCGACGCCGGTAAGGAAGTCAAGCTCTCCGGCTGGCTGGAGAACATCCGGGAGGTCGGCTCCGAGCTGGCCTTCGTCGTCCTCCGGGACTTCTACGGCACCACGCAGATTGTCGCCGAAACCCCGGAGATGGTGGCCCAGTTCAAGGCCATCAACAAGGAGTCCACCATTTCTGTGGAAGGGACCGTCCGGGAGCGGGCCAGCAAGAACTCCAAGCTGCCCACCGGGGACATTGAGGTGGTCCCCTCTAAGGTGGAGGTCCTGGGCCGCTGCCGCCACAATGAGCTCCCCTTCCAAATCGGCCGCAGCCGTCAGGCCGACGAGGCCCAGCGCCTCAAGTACCGCTATTTGGACCTCCGCAACCCGGAGGTAAAGAGCAACATCGTCCTCCGGTGCCAGGTGGTTTCCGCCATTCGCAAGGCCATGACGGACCACGGCTTTTTGGAAATCACCACGCCGATCCTCACCGCCTCCTCCCCGGAGGGGGCCCGGGACTATCTGGTCCCCGCCCGGAACCACCCGGGCAAGTTCTACGCCCTGCCCCAGGCCCCCCAGCAGTTCAAGCAGCTGCTGATGGCCTCCGGCTTTGACAAGTACTTCCAGATCGCCCCCTGCTTCCGGGACGAGGACGCCCGGGGCGACCGCTCCCCCGGCGAGTTCTACCAGCTGGACATGGAGATGGCCTTCGCCACCCAGGAGGATGTGTTCACCGTCATCGAGGACGTGCTGCCCCCGATCTTTGCCCAATACGGCACGTACAGCCGGGCCAGCGGCGCGCCCTTCCTGCGCATTCCCTACACCGAAGCCATGGAGAAATACGGCACCGACAAGCCGGACCTGCGCATCGACCTGACGGTTCAGGACGCCACGGAGGTTCTGGGCGGCTGCGGCTTCGGGCCCTTTGAGGGAAACGTGGTCAAGGCCGTGGCAGTTTCCGATTTCCATGAAACCCGAAAGTTCATCGACAAAACCCTGGCGGACGTGGAGGTGGTTTCCGGCGGAAAGCCCTACTGGTTCCGCCTGGACGAGAATGGAGAGATCGTGGGCGGCATCGCCAAGTTTGTCCAGCCTATTAAGGAAGCTGTAGTTTCCGCCCTGGGCTTAAAGGCCAATGATTTTGTGGCCCTCTCCGCCGGAAAGCTGGGCGCGGCCCAGAAGACCGCCGGCGTGCTGGTGAAGACTCTGGGCGCCGCCGTCCCTGGCCATATGGACCGCGAGCAGTACACCTTCTGCTGGATCGTGGACTTCCCTATGTACGAGATTGGGGAGGAGTCCGGGGAGCTGGAGTTCTGCCACAACCCCTTCTCCATGCCCTCCGGCGGGCTGGATGTTCTCTTGAAGGCGGAACGGGGGGAACTTGATCCTCTCAACATTACCGCCGACCAATATGATCTGGTGTGTAATGGCGTGGAGCTCTCCTCCGGCGCGGTGCGGAACCATGACCCGGAGATCATGGTAAAGGCCTTCGAGATGGTCCGCCTGGGCGAGGAGGATGTGAAAGCCAAATTCCCCGCCATGTACAACGCCTTCACCTACGGCGCGCCGCCCCACGCGGGCATCGCCCCCGGCGTGGACCGGATGGTCATGCTGCTGGCCGGAGAGGAATCCATCCGGGAGATCATCCCCTTCCCCATGAACAAGAATGCACAGGACCCGATGATGAGCGCCCCCAGTGAGGTGACGCAAAAGCAGCTGGACGAGCTGCACATCGCCCTGGTCAAGCCGGAGGAATAAGTGGACGCCCGGCAGGAAACCCGGACGCATCATGCCATGGCGGTGGTGGGCGGCTTTTTCGGCGCCTATGCCCTACTGACCCGGGACGGAACCTTTGGTTCTTCAGAAACCTCTAACCTGATCTATCTGGTGGTATCCGGGCTGGACGGGACCCTTGATCCCGCCCTGACCCGCCTGGGGGGCACGGCGTGCTACATCGCGGGAATTGTTTTCGCCGTACTGCTCCGGCGGGCGGGGAAGCTGGACCGCCTCCGCTGGGGGGCCATCGCCATCGACCTGGCCGCCTGCCTGTCGCTGGCCTGGATTCCGGCGGAGACGGACCCCATCCTGGCCCTATACCCCATGTTCTTCGCCACAGCGGTGCAGTGGGTGGCTTTTTCCCAGGCAGCGGGGTACAACTGCGCCACGATTTTCTCTACCAACAACCTCCGCCAGTTCACGGAGGGAGTTACGGAGTACCTCTGCGGCCACGACCCGGAGCAGCTGCGGAAGCTCCGTTTCTATGGCGGGACCCTGCTGTGCTTCCACCTGGGGGCAGCCTGGGGGTGGTGGTGTGTCACTCGGTGGGGCATCCCGGGGATTTACGGGTGTCTGCCTTTGCTGATTCCCCCGGCGGTGTTTTTGGTCCCCAAAAAGGGGGAAGTTTACTTGCGCTGACGCGCAGGGGAGAATGGCAACCAGCGATGGCTGGTCCCATGCACCCCCCATTTTCTCGTTTCCTTCCAAAAGGAAACGAGAAAACGGGCCGTGCACGGTCCAAAAGAGAAAAGGAAGTATCGCCCCGCGGGGGACGAAAGACGGAGGGACGCGCAAGGCGTGCCTCCGTTTTTTACGCATGTCTCCAGCCCGCGGCGTAGTCTTAGCGGGGGTTCGGATGTTGTCGAATGGACCAGCGCCGCTTCCCGCTGCCGCTGCCCTGGCGCGGGCGGGTGGGTACGGAAAAAAGAAGGAGGGCAGAGCCCTCCTTCTTCTTCCTGTTAAAAATCATGCCTTCCGCCACTCATGATACCCAGGGTTTCAAAAAGGGACACGATGGCCTCAATTTTATAAAAGCACTCCTTGTCCGAAAGATTTTCGTCTGCCAGGATATCCCTGATTTTTAACAGCGTCCGCACACTGGCGTCATTTGCCAAGAGACGAATCACTTCCTGTTCACTCTGCATAGCCACCCTCCTCGGTTTATATATCGCCTATATAGTATTATATATCGCCCGCCTTTGACAAGCCTTTTCAGTACAGTATTGATAAACTTGTCTGAGAGGAGCGGTCAAATGGACACCCGGACAGCCGTTGCCAATCAAATCACGGTACTCTGCGGCCGGCGGGGCTGGACCATCCATAAACTGGCCACGGAATCCGGCGTATCCCCTTCCACCGTCAAGAGCATTTTATACGGCAGGAGCAAAAACCCAGGAATCGTAACCATTAAAATCCTCTGCGACGGCCTGGGCATTTCCCTGGAGGAATTTTTCTCCGCCCCGGAATTCCGGCAATTAGAACAGGAGCTTCAATAACGCCGGAGGAATGGCCCACAGTCCAGCGCCAGGTTAGCGGCAGCGAGGACGGGAGAGCGGGCCTTACATCAACCACCAAAACCCCCGCTCAAACTACGCCGCGTGCTGGAGACATGCGTATCAAACAGTCAGCACCACAGCCGCGCCCCCGTTTTCTCTCTTCCACCGCGCACGGCGCATTCTCTCTTTTCGCAAAAGAAACCTCGTCCGCAGACGCGTGTCGGAGGCCAACCGCCGCAAAGCGGCGGCTCTTAGGCCGGAGACGAATGGGGGGTGCATTGCACCAGCCATCGCTGACCTTTAATCCGCCCCGCCCGAAGGGCCGGAAAAACTCCCCCCGCCCGCCAGGGCGAGTATAAGCCAAACCCCCTTGACAACCCCTCCAAAACATGATACAGTGACACACGTGTCAAAGGCATGAAGGGGAGAAGTCTCCCCCATCCCGGCGAAGAGAGAGGGCGGACGGTGCAAGCCCTCCCGGGAGGGGCAGCGCTTGGCGCCCCTTGGCCTTGTTTGAAAACTGTTCAAACGCCCAATCAACGGATCTTTTTTTGCTGTGCCGTGTTGGTTTGACTTGAAATCCGTCAGGATTCCCGCGTCAAACCGCCTTGCCCAGCAAAAAAATCTCTCGCCGCTCGGGCATTTTGCTAGTATTCAAACAAGGCGCACGCCGCGGGGAGGCAATGCCCCGCCGGTTTCCCGCCGTTACCGGGCAGAGCGTCCCCCTGCTTCCGGGGGGAAATTCAGGTGGGACCGCGGACTTCGTAAGTTCGCCCTGAGCTTCGGCTCGGGGCATTTTATTTTTTAAGGAGAGTATGACTATGGACAACCGGCAAAAAACCATGGAAAAAATTGTCGCCCTGTGCAAGGGCCGGGGCTTCGTCTTCCCCGGCAGCGAGATCTACGGCGGGCTCGCCAACAGCTGGGACTACGGCCCCTTAGGCGTGGAGCTGAAGAACAACGTGAAGCGGGCCTGGTGGAAAAAGTTCGTCCAGGAAAACCCCTACAATGTGGGACTGGACGCCGCCATTCTCATGAATCCCCAGGTCTGGGTGGCCTCCGGCCACGTGTCCACCTTCAACGACCCCCTGATCGACTGCAAAGCCTGCAAGATGCGCCACCGCGCCGACAAGCTGGTGGAGGGCTATGTCCAGGAGAACAACCTGGACGTCAACGTGGAGGCCATGACCCAGGAGGACCTGGTGGCTTTCATCCGGGAAAAGGAGGTTCCCTGCCCCGGCTGCGGCAAGCACGACTTCACCGACATCCGGAAGTTCAACCTGATGTTCAAGACCCACCAGGGCGTCACCGAGGATTCCGCCAACGAGGTTTACCTCCGCCCGGAAACCGCCCAGGGCATTTTTGTCAATTTCCCCGCCATCCAGCGGACCACCCGGCGTAAGCTCCCCTTCGGCGTGTGCCAGGTGGGCAAGAGCTTCCGCAATGAGATTACCCCGGGCAACTTCATCTTCCGCATCCGGGAGTTTGAGCAGATGGAGCTGGAGTTCTTCTGCAAGCCGGACACGGACCTGGAGTGGTTCCAGTATTGGCGGACCTATTGCCACGACTGGCTGATTGGCCTGAACGTAAAGGAAGAAAATCTCCGCCTCCGGGACCACGAGCCCGAGGAGCTGGCCTTCTATTCCAAGGCCACCACGGACTTCGAGTACCTTTTCCCCTTCGGCTGGGGCGAGCTGTGGGGCGTGGCGGACCGCACCGACTACGACCTGAGCCAGCACCAGAAGCACTCCGGTCAGGACCTCACCTACTTCGACCAGGAAAAGAACGAGCACTATGTGCCCTACGTCATCGAACCGTCTCTCGGCGCGGACCGGATGACCTTGGCGCTGTTAGTGGAGGCCTACGACGAGGAAGTGGTGGACGAGGCCAAGAACGACGTCCGCACCGTCATGCGCTTCCACCCCGCTATCGCGCCCTTCAAGGTGGCGGTTCTGCCCCTTTCCAAAAAGCTCAGCGCCAAGGCCCAGGAGATTCAGCAGGAGCTCAGCAAGGAATGGATGGTGGACTTTGACGAAACCGGGTCCATCGGCAAGCGCTACCGCAGGGAGGACGAGATCGGCACTCCCTACTGCGTCACTGTGGACTTCGACACCGTGGGCGACGCGGATAAAGCCGGGGACAACTGCGTCACCGTCCGGGAGCGGGACTCCATGGCCCAGGTCCGCATTCCCATTGACCAGCTGAAAAGCTACCTCACCGAAAAGCTGGCGTACTAAATCAAAACCATCCGGGCCGTGGGGAATCCCCCACGGCCCCTGCCCATTTGTGAAACATGAAAAAACCGTTTGCTTTGAAAAAACTTCACGCCGGCCCTCCCTGGCTCCGGCTCTGCCTCTTCGCCGCCGCCGCGGTCTGCATGGGACTGGCGGTCACCGCCGCCATGCAGTGGATCGCCATCGGCACCCTGCCGGGCGTTTTGGAATGGGCCCGGGACTACCCCGGCCATCTGGCCATGACGGCCCTGCTTTGGGCCGTGCCCGTGGCCGTTTTGGGAACGCTGACGGGGCGGCTTTGGATTGCCGCCCTGCCCGTTGGCGCTGCGGGGCTGATTTTGGCTCTGGTGGACTACTTTAAAAACACCATCAACGGCACGCCGCTGGAGCTGGCGGACTTCGGCCTGGCCGGGGCGGCGGGGAATGTGGCGGGCCTGGCGGGGGACCTGACGCCTCCGGAGGACTTCTATCTGGCGGCGGCGGCCCTGGCTTTCTGCGTCCTGGTCCTGTTTCTCACCCAGAGGCTCACCGCCCTGGAGGGAGCGGCCCGGGGCCGGAGCTGCCTTTGCTCCCTAACCCTGGCGGGAATTCTCCTCACCGGGACCGGGACCCGCACCGTGGGGAGTGCCTTAGGCGTGGACTTCTACACCCGGATGGACCCGGCGGAAAACCACAGCCTCCATGGCCTGACCCTCAGCCTCTGGCGGGACGCCTTTCCCCAGCCCAAGACCCCGCCGGAGGGTTACGACGCAGACTTCATGCAGTCCGTGCTGGCCCGAGTGGACCAGCTCCTGGGCCCGGCCCGGGAAGAACCGGAGGTCAAGCCCAACGTCCTCTTTATTCTCTCCGAGTCCTTCTACGATCTGACCCGCCTGCCGGTGCTCCGGTATGAGGGGGACCCCCTGGAAAACTTCCACGCCCTGGCATCGGAGAGCGTCAGCGGGACCTTTCACAGCCACTACCTGGGCTATGGCACCGGCTACCTGGAAATCCCCATGCTCTACGGCCTGAACGCCCTGGACCTGCCGCCGGGCACCAATATCTGTTTTCAGGACGAAGCGGTTTATGAGCGCTTCGACGCCCTGGCGGAACAGTATACGAAATCTGGTGATTACACCGCTGAAATGCTTCACGCCTATGATAACACATTGTATAATCGAACGGTGACCTATCCCCTGCTGGGATTCAACAATTTGTATTTTTCCGACGATATTCAACAAATGGGCATTGAGCGGGCGGACGGAGCCTACGGCGGGTTCTACATGCGAGACGGCTACTTCTTCCAGGGGATGCTGGAGCGGATGAAAGCGGTAAACGAGACGGGGAAGCGAGCCTTTCTGTTTGGCATCACCATGGAGAACCACCAGCCCTTTGAACCCCAGAAGTTTAATTACGAGTGCCAGATTCCCCTGGTGGCCCCAGACTTCACCCCCGCCCAGCGGGACATTATCCGGGTCATGCTGGAAGGCATCACCCGGGCGGACCAGGCGTTGGGAGAGCTGACGGATTACCTGAGAACCTGCGGCGAGCCCACCGTCGTGGTCTTCTTCGGGGACCACCGGCCGAACCTCTTCATGCCCGGCGGGGATACGGTGTACACCCTCCTAGGGCTCTGCCCGGAGAACGACACGCAGAGCTGGACCACGGAACAGTTGGGCGACCTCTATTCCACGGATTACCTGATCTGGGCCAACGACCCGGCACTGCTGGAGGGTCTGGCGGGTACCCGGCGGGACAGCAGCATCACCTCCCTGGGCCCCCAGCTGCTGGAGCTGACGGGGACGCCCGTCAGCCGGTACTGGGGACTGCTGGAGAAGACCAGCAACGTCTGCCTCACCCAAACAGGCCTGTATTTCGTGGACGGAAACGGCAACGCCAGCTTTACCCGGGAGGAGGCGGGCCTGAGCCCTGAGGCCCTGGAGCTGCTGGAGCTCCGGGACGCGGTGGTTTACGACGCGGTGTATGGGAAGCGGTATATTACGGACCAGATGAATCAGCCCCCCGGGGCGTGAGAAAAATGGGAAAAGGGCGGACCTATGGTCCGCCCTTTTTCTTTGCAAACAGAGCACCCTGCGGGGCCTGCACCCCTGTGCAGGCCCTTCCTCCGGGAGTGCCGGGCTTGCGGGAAACGGCCCGGTCAAGGGACCGGGCCCCGCGGGGAACGATCAGCTCCTTGGGAAATCCCTGTTCAAAAGAACATCCCCATAAACCCGTCGGGCCGCTCTTGGGCCTGGTTCCAGATTTCGTAGAACAGCCCCGGGGAAATCTCATGGGCGGAGAAATCCCCTTCCCCCTCCGGCGCGGGGAGCTCCCGCAGGTCCTCCGGAAAAGGCTCTGAGGCCAGGGCCCCCTCGTTTCCCCGCTCTCCGCCATAGGAAAAGGTAATACCGTTCCGGTAGAACTCCACCCGGCGGGTTTCCCGGCGGCTCTCGTCCAGCTCCGAGTAAATCAAGTAAGGCTCGTCCTCCAGTTCATGGTCCCACTCTGCCAATACATATCTCATAGGTTTACCTCTCAAAAAACCGTTGAATCTCCCCCCGGGCCGCTTGGACGCTGCCCTGCGCAAAACCGTTCCGTCCGCCGCCCCGGCCGTGGAGGGTCTGATTCAGCTCCTTCACCAGGGAGGCGATGTCCGCCCCGTCCGCCCGGACCAGGGCATAGCTCCAATGCTCCTCCTCGCCAGAGAACACCGCTGCCAAACCCCCGCAGGCCTTCCCCACGGCGTCCGCCAGGCGGCGGAGGCTGTCGGGCCGCATGGGGGACTGGAAGAGGAGCACGTTCCCCCGCCCCGCCTGCCCGGCGGCAATGGCGGCGAAGGCGGTCTGTTCCAGGTCCGCAACGCGGACCTTGGCGGCGGAGAGCTCCTCCTCCAGCCGCTCCACCGCTCCTTGAATCTCCAGGGGCTTCACGCTGAGCCTCTGGCCCACGGCCCGGGCCTGATCGTAGGTTTCGCCGAGATACCGCAGGGCCCGGGCCCCGCAGAGAATCTCCATGCGGACCCCCTCCCGAAACTTCTGACAGGAGAGGACCTTGATAAGGCCCACTTGTCCCGCCCGCTCCACGTGGGTGCCGCAGCAGGCGCAGCGGTCCGCCTCCGGAAATTCCACAATGCGGACCTGACCCGTCAGTTCCTTCTTGCTCCGGTAGTCCAGGGCCGCCAGCTCCTCGGGAGAGGGATAGGAAATCTCCACCTCCCGGTCCGCCCAGACGGCCTCATTGGCCAGCCGCTCCGCCTCCAGGGCCTGCTCCCAGGTGATTTCCGTGTTGTAGTCAATGGTGACGGTTTCCGCCCCCAGGTGGAAGCCCACGTTGTCGCAGTGGTACAGCCGGCAGAGGATGCCGCTGATGATGTGCTCCCCGGAGTGCTGCTGCATGTGGTCGAAGCGGCGGACCCAGTCCAGGACGCCGGTGACTACGGTTCCGGGCTCCAGGGGAGCGGTACAGGTATGGACCACCGCGCCGTTCTTTTCGTGGACGTCGGTGACGGGGACCTCTCCGGCAGGGGTTTTCAAAACGCCGTGGTCCGCGCCCTGGCCTCCCCCCTCGGGATAGAAGGCCGTCTGATCCAAGACCACCTTCCACACCCCCCCGGCGGCCTCGCAGGAGAGGACCTCGGCGGGGAACTCCCGGAGGAAGGAGTCCTCATAGTAAAGCTTTTGGGTTTCCATGTTCGCACTCGCCTTTCGTTATAGCATCGTATCCACGACAACCTTCCAGACCGGCTCCGCCAGACAGAGGCCCAGCAGGAAGGAAGCAAAGTTGGCCGCTAGGGCGTAGAGAACCGCCCGCTTTTTGGAGCAGTCCCGGAACAGCCGCATGTACAGCGCCCCCTCCGCCAGGAGGTTTAAGTAGTAAAGCTCTTCCGGGCCGTTCTCCACCCGGACGGTCAACTGGGGCTTGGGGCCGAAGTCCGCGAACACCGGGACCGCCAGCAGCGCCACCGCCAGCAGGAAAAGAATCAGCATCCGCTTTCTGACGCCGCTCCTCTCTTAAAAAAGCCCTGTGGGCTCCAGGGTCCCCTTCTCCGACCGCTCCAAGAGGCCCAGCTCCACTTTCCAGCGAAGCACCCGGAGACAAGCCGCGTCAATGGCCTCCTCCTCCAAAGTCCCGTCCTTCACGGCCTGGATGACCCGGGGAATCTGGGTGCGGTAGTCCGTGGTCACCACCAGGTCGTTCCCGGCCTGGATGGACATCACCGCTACATTTCCATCCGTGGCGTAGGCTTTCACCGCATCCATAGCCAGATCATCGGTCATCACCACGCCGCCGAAGCCCAAGTCCTCCCGAAGAACGCGATGGACTTCCGGGGAAAGAGACGCCGGGAGATCCGGGTCCATGCAGTTGACAATATTATGGCTCACCAGCACCGCAGGCAGGGGCGAAAATTCCTTCCCTGCCGCGATCCCCGCTTGGAAGGGGAGAAAATCCCGCTCCAGAAATGTTTCCATAGGCCGTTCGTCCACCGCCACCCCGGTATGCGTATCCCGATTATCCCCATAGCCGGGGAAGTGTTTCAGCACACTGCCCAGACCATAACGGGACTGAACCTCCGTCACTCGGGCGGCATAGGCAGCGGCCTCATCCTCATTTCCGCCGGTAGTCCGGTCGTAAATAAAGTCTCCGGAACGCTCGGAAACATCCGCCACCGGATTCAAGTTAACATTAAACCCCAAGGCTTTCAGAAGAATGGATTTTTCCCGGGTTTCCCTTTCCACAGCCAGAGCGCCATCCTCTCCCTGCCGCCATAGCTTCCCGGGGCTGGAAAACTTTTTGCTCCGCAGCTTGGGATTGGAACTGACCCGGACCACAGACCCGCCCTCTTCGTCCACGCCGATGAGCAGGGGAATACCCGTATCGTAATGCGCCGCCTGGACCTGCCAGGAGGCGATGGCTTGAATCAAGTCGTTGGCGGTCTTGTCCTGAGTGTCCCGGCCAAAGAGGAGATAGCCCCCCAGGTGGTAAGTGGTCACGTCCTCCAGGGCGTTTTCCGCCGGGACCCGGACGAAAAAGAGCTGGCCGGTTTTCTCCTCCAGGGTCATGCCCTCCAATAGGGCCAGGAGGGCCGCCTCCTCGGGGTCCGCTGGCTCTTCCGGCTCCTGAGGTTCCTCCGGCGGGGCCTCGGGAGTTTCCTCCGCAGGCGGGTCCGGGACCTCCGGCGGCGGAGGAACCATCTCCCCGCCGCAGGCGGTAAGCAGAATCAACAGCAGGGTAAGAAACAGAGCCGCGCAAAATCTCTTTTTCATAACAAAGCCTCCGCCTCCGCCATCCACACCGCCGCCTTTGCGTCCCACGGCATCCGCCGCGTCGGAAGAAATTCCGCTCCGCTCCGTCCCTGCCTCCCGGCATGGACTTCGCCCGCTTCATTCCTTCCTCCTTTCCCCACGAAAACCGCTTCGCTGGGTTTTCGCAGGGGCCCCAAAATGGCGATTGGCTCTTCTCTTCTCTTCATTCCAGCGCCTCCGCTTCCGCCATCCACACCGCCGCCTTTGCGTCTGACGGCATCCGCCAATCGCCTCGGGGGGACAGGGACACAGTGCCGATCTTTGGCCCGCCGGGAAGGCAGTCCCTCTTGAACTGCTGAGTGAAGAAACGGCGGTAGAAGGATTTCAGCCACTTTAGAATGACCTCCCGGCCGTACTTCCGCCCCAGGGCGTGCTGGGCCAGGCGGAAGACCTTTCCCGGCGCAAAACCCCAGCGGATCACGTAGTACAAAAAGAAATCATGGAGTTCATAGGGTCCCACCAGATCCTCCGTACGCTGGGAAATCTCCCCTTTCACAGCGGGCAGCAGCTCCGGGGACACCGGAGTATCCAGAATATCCTCCAGCACATCGTGAAGCTCCGGCTCCTCCCCGTCTCGGGAGAGGTAGCCCACCAGATGGCGGACCAGGGTTTTCGGAATGGAGGCGTTGACGCCGTACATGCTCATGTGGTCCCCGTTGTAGGTGCACCAGCCAAGGGCCAGCTCGCTCAAATCCCCGGTGCCAATCACTAAGCCGCCGCTGGCATTGGCAATGTCCATAAGCACTTGCGTCCGCTCTCGGGCCTGGGCGTTCTCATAGGTAACGGAGTGGTCCTCCGGATCATGGCCGATGTCCCGAAAATGGCTGCGGACGGAAGCGGTAATATCCACTGTCCGAAGGGTGGCCCCCATTTTTTCCGCCAGAATCACCGCATTATTCCTCGTCCGGTCCGTAGTGCCGAAGCAAGGCATGGTGACGGCAATGATATCTGATAAAGAACGATCCAGCAGCTTCATGGCAAGACCGGTAATCAGCACCGCCAAGGTGGAATCCAACCCGCCGGAGAGGCCCACCACGGCGCATTTTGCCCCGGTGTGCTCCAGCCGCTGCTTGAGCCCCAGAGAGGCCAGCAGCAGAATCTCCCGGCAGCGCTCGTCCCGGTCCTCCTTCCCCTCCGGAACAAAGGGCATAGGAGAGACGTAGCGGGTCAGCTTGGTCTTTTCCTCCGCCAGGGCAAATGTCTCCTCACAGCCGCCGTTTCCGGCTCCCTCCCCCAGAGCCTGGGTCCGGCGGCGTTCATAAGAAAGACGCTGCACGTCGATTTCCGAAACCAGCAGCCCTCCTTCAAAGCGGCGCTCCGCCAGCAAAGTCCCGTTCTCCGCAATGAGCTGATGCGCCCCAAACACCAGGTCGGAGGTGGACTCCCCCGCCCCGGCACTGGAATAGATATAGCCGCAGAGGAGCTTGGCGCTCTGCATGGTCACCAGCTGGCGGCGGTAGGCGTCCTTCCCCACCAGATCATTGCTGGCGGAGAGATTGCCAATCACGGTGGCCCCGTCCTTGGCCATCTGAAGGGAGGGGGAATCCGGCGACCAAAGATCCTCACAGATTTCAAAGCCCAGGGTCAGGCCGGGAATGTTTTCACAGCGGAAGACCTGTCCCGCCCCAAAAGTCACAAATTCCTGTCCCAGCAGAGGGAGGCTCTCCGGCTCCGGCGGCGCGGAGGCAAACCAGCGTTTTTCATAGAACTCTCCGTAGTTCGGCAGATGGGTCTTGGGAACCACCCCCAAAATTTTTCCTTTTTGTATTATAACTGCGCAATTATACAAATTGTTGTGAACCCGCAGAGGCATTCCCAGAGCGGTCACCACTTCCAGGTTCCGGGTAGCGGCCAACACGGTTTTCAGCGCCTCTTCCGCCTCCCGAAGCAGAGCCTCCTGATAGAAGAGGTCGCCGCAGGTGTAGCCGGTCAAGCCTAACTCCGGCAGAACCAAAACCTTGACTCCCGCCTTCTCGGCGGAGCGCATCAGCTGAAAGGTCTGTTCGGCGTTGTAGGCGCAGTCCGCCAGCCGCAGTTTGGGCGCGCCGCAGGCCACGGAGATAAATCCATCCTTCATAATCTGAACCTCCCGCTTGGAATATTAGAGTCTGTTTTAAACCCGTCAAAACGCCGTCTTAGGGTGTCTTTTCCTGCCGGGACTGCGTTGAGCCGGCTTAAAATCCGTCACCCCTGGCAAGAAAATTTAACGCGCAGCGGCGGAAAAAGATCCGCCGCTTGGGTGTTTTGACCGTTTGTAAACAAGGTCTAGACGAGTCTATTCTATACTGTTTGGCCGGGTTTATCAAGGGGCGGTGACAGGAAAAGCGGAACGGCAGCTGCCGTTCCGCTTTTTTTCATGCCGCAGCGCAGACGGGGATCCGGTACTTTTCAAGGGGCCTCTTCTTTATTTTTCTCCGGGCAACGAAAAACGGACCGCCAAGCGGTCCGTCTTCCGTGTGTGTTTATTTTAGGAGGGAGAAAACGCATCGGGCTGGGAGTACCCTTTGCTGATTTCTACTTTACCCAAAACTTTTTGCAAAATTATGAGGTGCTTGTAAACAGTTTATGAATGTTGCCCGCTCATGGCTTGGATTCCATGGCCTGGACGAGAAACGCGCCCACAACCGCAATCGTTGCCGCAAGACCCAGATTGGGCCAGGCCAGAACGTAGCAGCCTATGATCTCAAACACCACCGCCGCCAGCATAGCGCTGAGAAACATCAACGTCTTTCTCATGATTGAAACTTCCGGCTCTCCGCCACGGCCATCTCGTCGCAGCGGTTGTTAAATTCGTTCTCGGCGTGGCCCTTTACCCAGTGGCAGCGGACCTGGTGGACCTCTAAAAGGTCCAGAAGCCTCTCCCAGAGATCGGGATTCAGGGCGGGCTTTTTATCGGACTTGACCCAGCCCCGTTTCCGCCATCCTGCGGCCCAGCCCTTTTCCAGGGCGTCGATGATATACTTAGAATCGGACCAGAGTTCCACCGCACAGGGCTCCTTCAGGCAGCTCAGCGCCTGGATGACGGCGGTGAGCTCCATGCGGTTGTTGGTGGTCCGGGACTCGCCGCCGGAAAGCTCTTTTTTATGCTCCCCGTACATCAGGATGGCTCCCCAGCCCCCGGGGCCGGGATTGCCGGAGCAGGCCCCGTCGGTGTAGATGGTGACGGTCTTCATTCCGTCTCCTCCGGCACTTCCTCACGCTCCGCCAGGGCCATGGAGATCACCCGGTCCCCCTCTTCCTTAAACCGCATGATAATGACGCCCTGAGTAGCCCGGCCGCACTGCTTGATGGCCTCCACCGGGGTCCGGATCAGGATGCCCGCCTCCGTCACCAGCAAAAGGTCCTCAGATCCGTCCACCACCTTAATGCCGACTACCTGCCCGGTTTTTTCCGTCAGCATATAGTTTTTGATGCCGTAGGCGTTCCGCTTGGTAATCCGGTACTCCTCCACTGGAGTTCGCTTGCCGTAACCCTTCTCCGTAATGGTGAGGACGGCCTTGCCAGGTTTGGCCCGGGCGGCGCCCACCACGTAATCGCCCTTTCGGAGCTTGATGCCCAGGACGCCCACCGCCGTGCGGCCCATGGGGCGGACCTCCTCCTCCGGGAAGCAGGCCGCGCAGCCGTCGTGGGTGGCGATGAGAATGTTCTGCTCCCCGTCCGTCTCCCGGACGGTGATGAGCCGGTCATCCTCCGCCATGCTCAGGGCCCGGATGCCATTGTTCCGGAGGTTCTTCAAGCTGTTAGCCGGGAGGCGCTTTACCACGCCGTTCCGAGTCACCATGAAGAGGAAGCGGCCGTCGTCCTCCAGGGAGCGGGTGTGGACCATGGCCTGAACCTTCTCCCCCTGCTCCACCTGGAGGATGTTGACGATGTTGGTTCCCTTGGCGGTTTTGCCGGAGACGGGAATCTGGTAGCCCTTCTTCCGGTAGACTTTGCCCGTGTCCGTGAAGAACAAAATATAGTCGTGGGTGGAGGCGGTGAAGACGTCCGCCACCGCGTCTTCCTCCCGGGTGGTGATGCCCTTCTTCCCCATGCCGCCCTTGGACTGGGCGGCGTACTCGCTGACGGGGGTCCGCTTGATATACCCCGCCTGGGTCAGGGTGAAGACGCACTGCTCCTCCTCGATCAGGTCCTCAATGTCGATCTCGTCCTCCACGTCCTGGATTTCCGTCATCCGCTCGTCGCCGTATTTGTCCGCGATGGCGGTGAGCTCTTCTTTCAGAATCTGGCGGACCAGGGTCTCGTCGGACAGGATTTTCTGGAAATAGGCGATGCGCTCCTCCAGCTCCTTGTACTCGTTTTCCAACTTCTCCCGGTTCAGGCCCTGGAGGGAGATCATCCGCATGTCGCAGATGGCCTGGGCCTGGACGTCGTCCAGGCCGAAGCGGGTCATGAGGTTTTCTTTGGCGTTATCATAGCTGCTGCGGATGACCTTGATAACCTCGTCAATGTGATCCTGGGCAATCAGCAATCCCTCCAGCAGGTGGGCCCGCTCCTGGGCCTTTTTCAGGTCGAACCGGGTACGGCGGACGATGACCTGCTCCTGGTGCTGGATGTACTCGTCCAGGATGTGCCGCAGGGAGAGAATCTTAGGCTGGAGCTTGCCGTTCACCTCCACCAGGGCCAGCATGTTAATGGCGAAGGTGGTCTGGAGCTGGGTCTGGGCAAACAGGCGGTTTAAGACCACCTGGGGATTGGCGTCCCGCTTCAGCTCAATGACGATGCGCATGCCGTTGCGGTCAGACTCGTCCTGGATGTTGGAGATGCCCTCCAGCCGCTTGTCCTCTACCTGGTCCGCCATGTTTTTAATCAGCATCCGCTTGTTGACCTGATAGGGGATTTCCGTGATGATGATGCGGGTCCGGTTCTGGCCGAACTCCTCGAATTCGTGCCTTGCCCGGATCGTCACCCGGCCCCGGCCGGTGGCGTAGGCCGCCCGGATGCCCGCCCGGCCCATGATGATGCCTCTTGTGGGGAAGTCCGGGCCCTCCATGTGCTGCATCAAATCCGTCAGTGTGGCCTCGGGGTCGTCCAGCACGCAGATGACGGCCCCGATCACCTCCCGGAGGTTGTGGGGCGGGATGTTGGTGGCCATACCCACGGCGATGCCGGAAGAACCGTTCACCAGGAGGTTGGGGAACCGGGAGGGCAGGACCTTAGGCTCTCTCCTCGTCTCGTCGAAGTTGGGGTCCCAGTCCACGGTGTCCTTTTCAATCTCCCGGAGCATCTCGTCAGACATGCGGGCCAGACGGGCCTCGGTGTACCGGTAGGCCGCCGGGGGGT
>CAJTSM010000028.1:21739-21995 GCA_910578935.1 uncultured Oscillibacter sp.
AGCCGAAGTTGCCGTGGCCGTCGATCAGCATATAGCGCATGGAAAAGTCCTGGGCCAGGCGGACCAGGGCGTCGTACACCGACTGGTCGCCGTGGGGGTGGTAGCGGCCCAGCACGTCGCCCACGGCGGTGGCGCACTTGCGGAAGGGCTTGTCGTGGGTGAGGTTATCCTCATACATGGCATAGAGGATGCGGCGGTGGACGGGCTTGAGGCCGTCCCGCACGTCCGGCAGGGCCCGGCCCACAATGACGCTCAT
>CAJTSM010000029.1 GCA_910578935.1 uncultured Oscillibacter sp.
CATCGTCTGGGGCCACAAGCTCCCCATGCGCCACTTCCACGCCTTCCTTGAGCCCTATCCCAACGTGGAGAAGTAAGTCCCCCCTGAAAAGTAAGTGCCACTGTACCGCAGGTTGAGTGTACAGCTTAGAGAGGGCGTCCGCCTAGACACCCGGTCATAATGACATGGACCCGGCGGACGGCCCTCTCTTTCTCACTTTTCGGCTGGCGGTTGTGTGTATGTTGAGAAAGAGGAGGAAATTTCTACATGAGCAATGAAACCTTGCAGACCCGCGACGGGTTTAAGAGCCAGTGGGGCTTTATCCTGGCCTGCATCGGCTCCGCCGTCGGCATGGGCAACATCTGGCGCTTCCCCATCATGGTTGCCCGGTGGGGCGGCCTGACCTTCCTGCTGCCCTATTTCATCATCGTCCTGTTGGTGGGCAACTCCGGCGTGATGGAGGAGTTTGCCCTGGGCCGCCGGGCACAGGCGGGCCCCATCGACGCCTTCGGCCACTGCACCGAGGCGAAAAACGGCAATAAAAAGCTGGGCCAGGCTATCGGCCTCATCCCCATCATCGGCTCCATGATGCTGGCCATCGGCTACACGGTGGTCATGAGCTGGATTTTCAAGTACACCTTCATGTCCTTCAGCGGCAGCCTGTATGCTCTGGGACAGGACATGGGCGCGATCGGCGGCACCTTCGGCGGCGCGGCTCCCGAGGCCGCGACCCTGGGCGAGGCCGTCAGCATGATGCTTCAGGGCGGAATCTTCGGCGTCGGCAACAGCGTGTGGCTGATCATCGGACTGGTAGTGGCGATGATCATCATGGCCATGGGCGTGGCCAACGGCATCGAAAAGGCCAATAAAATTATGATGCCCGTCCTGTTCGGCCTGTTTGTCATCCTGGCCGTGTACATCGGCTTCCAACCCGGCGCTTCCGAGGGCTACAAGTTCCTGTTCACCCTGGACCCCAAGGGCCTGGTGAATCCCCAGGTGTGGATCTACGCCTTCGGCCAGGCGTTCTTCTCCCTGTCCGTGGCGGGCAACGGCTCCGTGATCTACGGCTCCTACCTGCCCAAGGACGAGGACATCCCCGCCTCCGCCCGGCGCGTGGCCCTGTTCGACACCCTGGCCGCCCTGCTGGCCGCCTTCGTCATCATCCCCGCCATCGGCGCCTCCGGCTTCGCCATGGGCGACATCACCCCCGGCCCCGGCCTGATGTTCGTGTATCTGGTCAACATCCTCAACGGCATGCCCGGCGGGCGGATCATCGGCATCATCTTCTACGTGGCCGTCCTCTTCGCCGGCCTTAGCTCCATCGTCAACCTGTATGAGGCCCCCGTGGCCACCATGCAGGAGCAGTTCAAGCTGAAGCGGCTCCCCGCCGTGGGTGTCATCGGCGTCGTCGGTGTCATTGTGGCCCTGCTGATTCAGCCTTGGACCTCCCAGTGGATGGACGTTGTCTCCATCTACATCTGCCCCCTGGGCGCGGGTCTCGCCGCCATCATGTTCTTCTTCGTCCTGCCCCGCAAGGAGGCTCTGGAGGAAGTCAACCACGGCGCGAAGAAGCCCGTGGGCAAGTGGTTCGAGTACCTGGGCTATCTGTTTATCGTCATGTGCTTCATCGCCCTGGTGGCCGGAGCCATGCTGGGCGGCATCGGCTAAGTTCCGCTGCACGCGGGAGTATTTCCGCCCATGGTCTATTCGCCGGCATACCCGCTGTCCTTTGACGGCGGGTATGCTGTTTTTTTAACCCGCTGGTGTCTATATTTTTAGATAACGGAACATATAGCCGTTTGTCAAGTCTGCTGGTTTCTTATAGGCGCGAATCATAATGAGCCCCGTATTTGCACGGCCGGCGCCGCCTCAAGGGAGTTTTTAAACGTAAATTTCAAAGACACAGACTGCACATGACAGGCGATCTGCATTATAAAATTGATCGCTGTGCTATGGCTTATGGAGAAACGGGAGCCGCGGTCCTAAATCTCTACATAGTCATAATGCTTCAAGAGCGGCGCATGGTTTTACTCGAGATGTTCCCATAGCATGGTGTAGGACTGGCGGATCGGCGCGATTTGTTTCGTCCGCTCTTTTGCGGGAGGGGCCGGAGCGGCATAGATTTTTCATATTGCACAAAAAATTCTTGCGCAAACGATTGCAATACTGGCCTTTTTTAAGGTTATAAAGGCTGTAACGCTTGCAAGAGTAAGAGCTTATGCAAAATGAACAATTGACTTTCTGAATGGAAAAATTGATTCTTGCAATTTTTACAAAACTCTGTTACACTATACACACTGATGACAGCTTGGCTACGAACAGAGTATGTGAGACGAGTGCGATAACTGCCCAGTACGGTGTGGTTATTGCGCTCTTTTTGCATATATTAGCGCCCAAAAATTGGAAAAAAGGAGATTGGAACACATGGAAACAAGACCTTACGTATCCTGGGACCTGATGAACAGCTTTCTCATTGATGCCTTTAAAGGCTACGGCGTTCCCGAGGACGACGCGAAAATCTGCGCCGACGTCCTGCTGGAGTCCGACCGCCGGGGCATCGAAAGCCATGGCTGCAACCGTTTCAAGCCCATTTATATCGACCGGATCGTCAACGGGACCCTGCTTCCGGAAACCAAGATGGACATTGTGAAGGACACCCCCACTACTGTGGTGATGGACGCCAACAACGGTATGGGCATGGTGGCCAGCTACCACATGATGGAGATGCTGATTGAAAAGGCCTCCAAATATGGTATGGCCGGTGGCGCGGTCTTCAATTCCACCCACTATGGTATCGCGGGATACTGGACCACCATGGCGGAAAAGGCGGGCATGATTGGCATTACCGGCACCAATGCCCGGCCCTCCGTGGCCCCCACCTGGGGCGTGGAGCCTATGATGGGCACTAATCCTCTCACTTTTACCATGCCTACGGACGAGGAGTTCCCCTTCAATTTCGACTGTGCCACCTCCACCATCCAGAACGGCAAAATCGAGTTCTATGCCCGTAGCGGCAAACCCACTCCCGAGGGCTTGGTGGTCACCAAGGACGGCGGTACTATGAGCGATTCTGCCCAGATTCTCAAAGAGATGCGGGCCGGAAACTGCGCGTTGCTGTCCTTGGGCGGACTGGGCGAGGCCACCGGCGGCTATAAGGGCTACGGCTTTACCACCATTGTGGAAATCCTTTCCGCCGCCCTGGCGGGGGGACCCTTCATGAAGGACCTCAGCGGAAAGGCCGCCGATGGCAGCAACCAGATGTATCGCCTGGGCCACTTCTTCTTCGTCATCAACCCGGAGTTCTTCATGGGTCTGGACACCTTCAAGAAGACCGCCGGAGATATCTGCCGCGGCTTGCGCGCCTCTGAGAAGGCCCCCGGGGCGGAACGGATTTACACCGCCGGTGAAAAGGAATGGCTGGCTTGGCAGGAGCGCAAGGACAAGGGTGTGCCTGTGGGCGAAACCATTCAGAAGGAGATCGTTGAGGTCCGGGATAAGCTGAACCTGCCCTATCATTTCCCCTTTGAGGATCAGAAATAAGTAAGAAGGAGGAACCGTTATTATGGATTACGCGAAGGAATCTCTCCGGCTCCATGGCGAGTGGAAAGGAAAAATCGAGGTGGTCGCTACCGTCCCCGTGGAGACGAAGGACGACCTGAGCCTGGCATATACTCCCGGTGTGGCCCAGCCCTGCCTGGAGATTCAAAAGGACGTCAGCAAGAGCTATGAGCTTACCCGGCGGCACAACCTTTGCGCCGTTATTACCGACGGCTCTGCCGTTTTGGGTTTGGGCGACATCGGTCCTGAGGCGGGCATGCCCGTTATGGAGGGCAAGTGCGTGCTGTTCAAGGCCTTCGGCGACGTAGACGCCTTCCCCCTTTGTGTAAAGACCCACGACGTGGACGAGTTTGTCAACGCCGTGTGGCTGATGTCCGGCTCCTTCGGCGGCATCAACCTGGAGGACATCGCCGCCCCCCGGTGCTTTGAGATCGAGCGGAAGCTGAAGGAAAAGTGCGACATCCCCATCTTCCACGACGACCAGCACGGCACCGCTATCATTACCCTGGCGGGCCTGACCAACGCCTTGAAGGTGGTGGGTAAGAAAAAGGAAGATGTGAAAGTGGTCACCTCCGGCGCGGGCGCCGCCGCCATCTCCATCGTGAAGCTGCTGCTGTCCGCGGGCTTTAAAAACGTCACCATGTGCGACCGCAAGGGCGCGATCTATCAGGGTCGGGAGGGCCTGAACTGGATCAAGGAGGAGATGGCCCAGGTGACGAATCTGGAAAAACGGTCCGGAACCCTGGCCGACGCCTTGGTGGGTGCGGACGTGTTCATCGGCGTCTCTGCCCCGGGGACGGTCACCACGGAGATGGTGAAGACCATGAACAAGGACGCCATCGTTTTCGCCTGCGCCAACCCCACGCCGGAAATTTTCCCCGACGACGCCAAGGCTGGCGGCGCGGCGGTGGTTTCCACCGGGCGGAGCGATTTCCCCAACCAGATCAACAATGTTTTGGCGTTCCCCGGCGTGTTCCGGGGTACCTTCGACGTGCGGGCCAGCGATATCAACGAGGAGATGAAAATGGCCGCCGCCGAGGCCCTGGCGGGCTTGATCTCCGAGGAGGAGCTGAACGCCGACTACATCATTCCCAAGGCCTTCGACAAGCGGGTGGGCCCGGCGGTTGCCAAAGCCGTGGCCGAGGCCGCCCGGAAATCCGGCGTGGCCCGGCTGTAAGCGATGATCGACCTCACGAGGAAAAAGCTCTTCCTCCTGGACATGGACGGCACCATTTACCTGGGTGACCGGCTCTTCGACAGGACGCTGGATTTCCTCCGCCGGGTGCGGGAGAGGGGAGGACGGTATCTCTTTGCCACCAACAACTCCTCCAGGGGCGTGACAGCCTATGTGGAACGCCTGCGGAATATGGGCATCGACGCGGTGGAGGAGGACTTCCTCACCTCCACCGACGCCCTGATCTGGTATCTCCGGGGAAAGTATGATGAGGCCTTGATTTACGCCTTTGGCACCCGGACCTTCCGCCAGCAGCTCCGGGAAGCGGGCTTTCGGATTACGGACAAACGAGAGGAGGGGATATCTCTCCTGGTCTGCGGTTTCGACACGGAGCTGACGTTCCAGAAGCTGGAGGACGCCTGTATCCTGCTGGGGAATCCGAAAGTGGACTTCATCGCCACCAATCCCGATTGGGTCTGCCCCACGGCTTGGGGCTCTGTGCCGGACTGCGGCTCGGTGTGCGAGATGCTTTTCCGGGCCACGGGCCGAAAGCCCAAGGTCATTGGAAAGCCGGAGCCGGAGATGGCGCTGCTGGCCATGGACCGCTGGGGCTGCTCGAAAGAGGAAACTGTGATGGTGGGCGACCGAATTTATACCGATATCGCCTGCGGCGTTCGGGCTGGAATCGACACCGCCTTTGTACTCTCCGGAGAGGGCGTGCCGGAGGATATTGAGAGGTATGGCGTCCGGCCGTCGGAAACCTACCGGGACATTGGGGAGATCTTAGAAAAATTAGGTTAATCCTGACGCTTTCATGCAAAACCCATAAAAATACTAGCAATTTTGTACGAAAATTTAAAAATTTGTTCACACAATTTGGGTTTATATTGACAAAGAGAGCTGAGAGGTATACAATTATTTTGTGTGATTCGCGACTTCTGTGTTCATTCGGTGGGAGACGTGATCGCAGACATAAATTAAAAGGAGAGATTGAACATGAAAAAAGCTTTTGCACTGCTGCTGGCCATGCTGATGTTGCTGTCCCTGTGCGCTTGCGGCGGAAATGACAGCGGCTCTTCCCAGCCCTCCGGCGGGGATGCCCAGCAGTCCGGTGGCGACGCCCAGCCCTCTGGCGGCTCCGACGAGGACGCCGACAATTTCTATTTGGACATCAAGTTTTCAAACGTATTCCAGCCCACCGAGTGGAACTACAAGGCCTCCGAGAAGCTGGCTGAAATGATCACCGAGCGCACCGAAGGCCATATCACCGTAACCTATTACGGCCAAAACGAACTGGACTGCTACGGCGACTCCGTCACCCAGGCCGTCAACAATGCCAACTGGATGGGCCTGGAAGAGCCCTCTCTGTTCGCCGACTACGTGGGCGACGCCGCTACTCTGATCGGCCCCATGCTGTATAACAGCGATGATGAGTACAACTACGTCATGGAGTCCGACTTGGTCAAGGACGTGTGCGACCGCCTGGCCGCCGAGAATATCCATATTCTGGACACCCACTACTCCTTCGGCTTCCGCAGCGTGGTCACCAACCTGGACGTCAAGACCCCTGAGGACCTGAAGGGCCACCAGCTCCGGGCCACCTCCTCCGCCTTGTTTACCAAGACCCTGGAGTGCCTGGGTGCCACCCCCGTTCCCATGAGCTTCACCGAGTGCCTGTCCGCCATTTCCTCCGGCGTGGTTGAGGGCTTCGAGGGCTCCACCTCTACTCTGTCCGGTGCGGGCGCTCCCTATGAGCTGGTGAAGAAGGTCGCCCTGACCAACCACCTGATCGCCACCCGCTGGCTGTTTATGCCTGAGGATCTGTATCAGTCCATTCCCACCAAGTGGCGGGACATCCTGGACGAGTGCGCCTATGAGTGCGGCATGTGGGAGCAGACCTCCTGCCGTGAGGACGAGGACACCCAGAAGGAGATGCTGGCCGGCCAGGGTGTGACCTGGAACGAGGTGGACCTGGATGCCTTTACCGCCGCCTGCGAGCCCGTCTATGACTGGATCTGCGAGGAATACGGCGCGGATCCCGCTCTCCGCGGCAAGCTGGTGGAGCTGATCAACGACTACCGCGCCAACAACGGCTGACACCAAGAAAAAGCCCGAAACCGCGGGCTTTAAACCCCGCGCAGGCTGCCCGGTTTTACCGGGCAGCCTGTTAGGAGCGTTCGAGGCCGTATTTACAGACGAGAAACGGCGTTTCCCGCCTGTAAATGCCGCCGCCATATTCATGAAGGAAATGAGCGAATAATATGGAAGAGAAACGGAAAATCACACTGAAAGGCGTCATCACCAATCTGGATGCCATTATTACCGGCACCACTTTGACCTTGTGCGTCATTTTGGTCAACACGAATATCATATTCCGCCGCTTCCTCAACAGCCCCCTCCAATGGAGCGAGGAGGTCGTGACAAGCCTCTTCGTCTGGACGGTGTTCATCGGAAGCGCCTATGCTCACCGCAAGCACTCCCATCTGGGCGTGGACATCCTGGTCAACATCCTGCCCGGCAAATCCAAGCCCATCGTGCAGGACATTATGAGCGTTGTGGAGCTGCTGGTGCTTATCATGCTCACCATTGTCAGCAGCCAGTATGTCTACAGCCTGATCTTCTCCCGGGGCGTGTTGAAAATTGCCATGACGGACCTTCTGCGGGTCCCCAAATGGTGGACGGGGATCGCCGTGCCCATCGGCTTCGGCCTCTCCACCCTCTATCAGGTGTACTTCCTGCTGAAGGACCGCCTGCACATCATCAAAGATAAGGAGGCGGCAGCGGAATGAGTTTGAGTTTTACCGCCATGATTCCCATTTTCATGGTGTTCATCCTGTATTTCCTGGGTATGCCTATTGTGTACTCCCTGTTCGGCTCCACGTTCTTTTACTTCCTGTTCATCGACACCACCTCCCAGCCCTTCCTGATCCTGCAAAAGGTGATGAACTCCACCCAGTCCTTCTCCATGCTGGCTATTCCGTTCTTCATTATGTCCGGTTCGGTGATGAACTTCGGCGGTATCAGCGACAAGCTGATGGACTTCTGCGAATGCGTCACCGGCCACATGAAGGGCGGCTTGGCTCAGGTAAACGTGCTGCTGTCCATGCTGATGGGCGGCTGCTCCGGCTCCGCTAACGCCGACTGCGCCATGCAGTCCAAGATGCTGGTGCCGGAAATGGAAAAACGGGGCTATTCCAAGTCTTTCTCCGCCGCCATCACGGCGGCCTCTTCGGCGGCCACCCCCGTCATTCCGCCGGGAGTCAACCTCATTGTCTTCACTCTGATCGCCCAGGCGTCCCTGGGCCGCACCTTCGCCGCGGGTTATGTCCCCGGCATTCTAATGGCCATCGCGATGATGATCACTGTGGCCATCATCGCCAAGAAGCGGAACTACCCCACCACTCGGGATAAGTTCCCCCCGGCTAAAGTGATTCTGAAGCAGGCGTTCATCTCCTTCTGGGGGCTGTTTTTCCCCTTCGGTATCATCCTGGGCATGCGCTTCGGCTGGTTCACCCCCTCTGAGGGCGGCGCCTTCGCCGTGCTGTACGCCGTGGTCATCGGCAAGTTTGTGTACCGGAAGCTGAGCTTCCGGGAGCACCTGATTCCCATTTTGATGGACACCATTGCCGGAACCTCCAGCGTTGTATTAATCATGGTTTCCGCCAATGTCTTTGGCCAGTATATGAGCTGGATCAACCTGCCCAAGATCGTGGCCAGCGGCGTGCTGAACCTGACGGATAACAAGTGGGTCTTCATGCTGCTGTGCAACCTGGTGCTGCTGATTATGGGTATGTTCCTGGAGGGCGGCGCGGCTCTGATGATTATCACGCCGCTGCTGCTGCCGGTAGCCCGGACGCTGGGCATCGATGTCTACCATTTCGGTTTGGTGGCTATTGTCAACATTATGATCGGCGGCATTACGCCTCCCTTCGGCTCTATGATGTTTACCACCTGCGGCATCACGAAGTGCCCCATCAGCGACTTCCTGAAAGAGGTCTGGCCGTTTATACTCAGCCTCTTTATTGTGTTGATTATCCTAACGTTCTGTCCGGTGCTGATTACCATTGTCCCGGATCTGATCTACGGCCCCGCGGCTATGTAAACAAACGAAGACCCGAGGGGGAATTTTCCCCCTCGGGCCTTTCCCGTCGCTATAATTGCGGAAATGGAGAATGCAATGATGGAATACCAGGTGGAAATGCAGCACACGGAAAAGAGCTTTGAGGCCCTTGCTCACATGCAGTATGACCTCTTCTGCGTGGGAAACCGGGTAGCCCGGTCGCTGCTGAGCCTGGGGCTGGTGATCTTGGGCGTGGCAAACTTTTCCCAGTGGTGGGGCGTGCTGATTACGGCCTACGGCTGCTATTTGGTCACCAGCACCTACAGCGCCGCCAACCATACCGCCCATAAACTGACAAAGCAGCTTCGGGACAACGGACTGGATTTTCCCGCCTCCCGCTATGTGTTCAAAAAGAAGGCGATGGAGATCATTTCCCTGCCGGAGGAAACGCCCCTGGGGAAACCGCTGCCCTATGCGGAAATCTTCCGCCTGGGAGAGGATCGGGAATATTTTTACATCTTCCGGGACCGCTACGGCGGCTATATGATTCCCAGGGCCGCTTTGGGAGAGAGGGAGGAGGCATTTCGGGCGTTCCTAGAGGAAAAGACGGACCAGATTTTCCTGGGCCGGAGCGCACCGGTGATCCGCCTTCTCCGCCGGATGAGGCGGTGGAAAGGGAAGAGAGGCTGAAGCCCGTCTTTACACGGACCAGAGCCTCTCGCTGGTGGTGGACACCGCCACTGCTCCGGCGGAGAGGGCCGCTACCACGTCGGATTTATCCAGCAGCAGACCGCTGGCGATCAGGGGCTGATGGACCTCCTGTACCAAATGACTGATGACGCTGGCAATGGCGCCGGGGAGCACGTCCACCACATCAGCGTTGGAGCTCTGCCGCAGGACGTTGGCAAAAGACAGAGAATCCAGCATAAAAAAGCGCTGAATGGTCAGAAGTCCCAGCTCCCGAGCCCTGCGGATCAGGTTGGGATGGGTGGATATGATGCCGTCGGCTTCCGTGCGGCTGGCGATGTACTCGGCGGAGATGTCCTTGGAGGACATGCCCTCCACAAGGTCGATATGGATAAAGGCCAGCTTTCCGGCCTCCTTGACCTGCTGGACCAGTTCTTTAATGTTCAGGATTGTCCCATAGAGCAAAAAGATCACCGTGCTGTCGGAGGCCAGGGCCCGGTCCAACCCCTCGTCGTTTTTGACGGCGGCAATGACCGGCGCATCTTGGATGGCCTCTAAAAACAGCTGTAATTTCTCAGTCATAAGCATCCTCCTTTGTCCGGCGCGGCGGCTTACATAGGTATATTTAAATACGAATCCCCACAAAAAGTAAGATGCAAAGTGCATAATTTTTACCTGGAAGCCTGGCTTCTTTTGGGACTTTTTCTGAAAGGGGGAAGTTCCTTTTTTGTGTCTTCCGGTGTGGTGGAATTTCAAAAGGAATCGTAAGCGCATGAGAGGAAAAAGGCGCCGCCGGCCCTGCTCCAATACGCTGCCAGCGGGAACTTCTGTGCGCTTTGGTTTGTGGCCGGAAACTTGAGAGAGGCGGATTCAAATGGGAAAAACCGAAAACGGCCTTGTGGCTTCCGCCCAAAAGTGCTATGATTTGTGATGTGCGGCGTACAATCTGGCGTCCGACCCAGGCTAAGAAGGAGATGCGTTTATGAAGGACCTGACTCCCCAGCTGATTCATTCGCTTAAACACTATTCCAAGAAGGATTTCTTCCGGGATTTGACCGCCGGGGTTATCGTGGCCATTATTGCCCTGCCCCTGTCCATCGCCCTGGCGTTGGCCTCCGGCGTATCTCCGGAACAGGGGCTGTATACCGCGATTATTGCCGGGCTGCTGATTTCCGCCCTGGGCGGAAGCAAGGTTCAGATCGCCGGCCCTACCGCGGCGTTTGCCACCATTGTGGCGGGAATTGTGGCCCGGAACGGCATGGAGGGGCTCGCCGCCGCTACGATTTTGGCGGGTCTTATGCTGATCCTGATGGGTGTGCTGCGGATGGGAAGCATGATTAAATTCATACCTTATACCATCACCACTGGTTTTACGGCGGGAATTGCCGTCACCATTCTCATCGGCCAGGTGAAGGACTTTTTTGGATTGACCTTTGAGAATGCCCCGGTGGAAACGATGGAAAAGCTGGAAGAGGCGGCCCGGACTTTCCACACGGCGAATTGGGCCGCCGCCGGTGTGGGCTGCCTGGCCTTGGCGGTGCTGATCCTCTGGCCCAGAGTTTTTCAGAAGATTCCCGCCTCTCTCATCGCCGTGGTGGTGACGGCGGCTGCGGTGAAGCTGCTGTCCCTGCCAGTGAATACCATCGGGGATCTTTACACGATCTCCAGCGCCCTGCCGGAGCTGACTCTGCCCGCCATGTCGTATGACACGGTGGCGGCGGTACTGCCGGATGCCTTTACCATCGCCGTGCTGGCGGCCATAGAGTCGCTGCTGTCCGCCGTGGTAGCCGACGAGATGATTGGCGCACGGCACAACTCCAATATGGAATTGGTGGCCCAGGGAGTGGGCAACGCTGCCTCAGCTCTGTTTGGGGGCATCCCCGCCACCGGGGCCATTGCCCGGACGGCGGCGAATATTAAAAACGGAGGCCGTTCCCCGGTTGCGGGGATGGTGCACGCCGTGGTGCTGCTGCTGGTGCTGGTTCTTCTGATGCCTTACGCCGCTCTGATTCCCATGCCCTGCATTGCCGCCATCTTGTTTCAGGTAGCCTATAACATGAGCGGATGGCGGACGGTGGTGAAAGTGGTGAGGCACTCGCCGAAGAGCGATGTGGCCGTCTTGATTGTGACATTCCTGCTGACGGTGGTGTTTGATCTGGTAGTCGCCATTGTAGTGGGTCTGTCGCTGGCCTGCTTGCTGTTTATGAAACGCATGGCGGATGTGGCCGTGGTAAAAGAGTGGGAGTACATAGAGGACACGGGGGACAGTCAGGGACGCCTGAAGCCCGTACCCACGCACGTGATGGTCTATGAGATCAGCGGCCCTATGTTCTTCGGTGCGGCGGACAAGATTCCCCACATGGAGCGGAATACCGGGCGGGACGTGCTGATCCTGCGGATGCGTTCCGTGCCCGCCATGGATATTACCGCCTTGAACAGCCTGCACCGGCTCTATGAGGAGTGCCGGGACAAGGGCATTAAGGTGATTTTTTCCCATGTCAACGAACAGCCCCTGTCTGTGTTCCAAAAGTCCGGCATGTATGAGCAGGTGGGGGAGGAGAACTTTGCGCCCAACATCGACGCGGCCCTGGCCCGGGCGGCGGAGCTGGAAGCGGGATGCCGCGGATGAGGGGGGACTGCGCCGCAGCCGCTTTGGACGGACGGACTTCCTGGCCGGCGAAAGCGCTTGCTTGTTCTTCAGAGTCGTGATATACTGGAAAAAAGTGAAGGAGGATGAGGGATGGAACCGATTGAATATCTGTGGAAAGACCGCAAGCGCTTTTTTGGAATGCCGCTGTCCTTTACCCGGTACCGGCTCAGCGGGGACCGGCTGTTTTGTGAGACGGGCTTTTTCAACGTAAAGTCGGACGAAGTGCTGCTTTACCGGGTTCGGGACCTGCGGCTGACGATGAGCTTGGGGCAGCGGATTTTTGGAGTGGGGACGGTATGCGTCATATCCTCCGACAAGAGCATCCCCCATCTGGATTTAAAAAATATAAAGGCGCCCCGTGAGGTCAAGGAGCTGATCCACAAAAACGTGGAAGCGGCCAAGGACAAGCGCCGCATACGGGCCACTGAACTGCTGGGTGGGGAGGACGGCCCGGCGGATTTGGAATACGACGGGGACCTTGCGCCGGACGACGGCGAGGCGTGACGGAGAGCGGCCTCCGGTGGAGCGGGAAACGGCCGCTG
Organism: uncultured Oscillibacter sp.; assembly: GCA_910578935.1. Taxonomy (GTDB): domain Bacteria; phylum Bacillota; class Clostridia; order Oscillospirales; family Oscillospiraceae; genus Oscillibacter. The sequence goes on from CAJTSM010000029.1 coordinate 12,651, forward strand.
CCGCTCCGGGGTCCAAGCATAGAAAGACCGTCTGCGATCAAGGAAGAATGTTCTGAGAACGGAGCGAGAGTCCGTACGGCAAACTGGAATGCTGTACGGATTCTTTTTGTCCGGGAAGGCGGCGAAAGCCGGGGCGCCTCCTGTGGTTTATGGCAGTTCTGTGATATTATCACAGAACTGCCCGCTGTTTTCGGATAAGATATGGTCCATAAAAGAAATACAAGGAGGACAAACTTATGTCTGTGATCTCTGTCAATCAAAGCAATTTCTCAAGCGTGGCGCAGCATTCCGGCAAACCCGTACTGCTGGACTTTTGGGCGCCCTGGTGCGGTCCCTGCCGGATGGTCGGTCCCATCGTAGATGAGATCGCCGCCGAGCGCACGGATATTCAGGTGGGGAAGGTCAATGTGGACGAGCAGCCGGAGTTGGCCGCCAGGTTCGGTGTGATGAGTATTCCGACGCTGGTGGTCATGAAGGACGGCAGAATTGTGAGTCAGGCGGTAGGCGTAAGGCCCAAAGAGCAGATTCTTGCAATGCTGTGAAGGGGGAAGCGAAGATGGGATTTTTGAATATTTTCAAGCAGCCTGACATCAATGAGGGAGTCGCGGAATGCAGGGCTGTCTCCGGCGCGGTTTTGCTGGATGTCCGCACGGAGCAGGAATACCGGGAGGGCCATATCCCCGGCAGCAGAAATATACCGCTGCAAAACATCGGCGGCGCGGCGGCTTTCCTGAACGGAAGGGACACGCCCGTATTTACCTACTGCCACAGCGGCGCCAGAAGCGGTCAGGCCGCCGGCGCCCTGCGGCGTATGGGATACACCCAAGTGAAAAATATTGGCGGCATTGCCGCTTGGAAGGGAAAGGTGGAACTCTGATATGAAAGTTGTCATCGTGGGCGGCGTGGCGGGCGGCGCCACCGCCGCGGCCCGGCTTCGCCGCCTGGACGAGCAAGCGGAGATCGTGGTGTTCGAGCGGTCGGGGTATGTCTCCTATGCCAACTGCGGTCTGCCTTATTACATCGGCGGGGTGATCGAAGATCCGGAGGAATTGACGCTCCAGACCCCGGAGAGCTTTTTCTCCCGCTTCCGGGTAGAGATGAAGGTGCGGCATGAGGTTACCGCCATTCATCCTGACCGGAAAACGGTTTCCGTAAAAAAGCTGGAAACCGGAGAGGAATTTGAGGAGCGCTACGACCGGCTGATTCTCTCTCCCGGGGCCAAGCCCACCCAGCCCCGGCTTCCCGGGGTGGGACTGGAGAAGCTGTTCACTCTGCGTACGGTGGAGGACACCTTCCGTATCAAAGAATACATCAGCGCGCACCGGCCCAAGTCCGCCGTGCTGGCGGGCGGGGGGTTTATCGGGCTGGAGCTGGCGGAAAACCTGCGGGAGCTGGGTATGGAGGTCACCGTTGTCCAGCGGCCCAGACAGCTGATGAACCCCTTTGACCCGGATATGGCGTCTTTTATCCACGGCGAGATGCGCAGGCACGGCGTCAAGCTGGCCCTTGGCCATACGGTGGAGGGCTTCGCGGAAAAAGACGGCGGTGTGGACGTGCTGCTGAAGGATGAGCAGCCCCTCCACGCGGACATGGTGATTCTGGCAATCGGCGTCACTCCGGATACCGGGCTTGCGAAAGACGCCGGCCTGGAGCTTGGCATCAAAGGCAGCATTGTAGTCAACGACCGGATGGAAACCTCCGTTTCCGATATCTACGCCGTGGGGGACGCAGTGCAGGTAAAGCACTTTGTCACCGGTCAGAAAGCCCTGATTTCTCTGGCAGGTCCCGCCAACAAGCAGGGCCGCATCGCGGCGGACAACATCTGCGGCGGTGACAGCCGTTATAGAGGCAGCCAAGGCAGTTCCGTAATCAAAGTGTTTGACCTGACCGCCGCCGTCACCGGCGTCAATGAAACCAATGCCGGAAAAGCGGGCTTGGATGTGGAGTCGGTGGTGCTGTCCCCTATGAGCCACGCGGGCTATTATCCCGGCGGCAAGGTCATGACTATGAAGGTGGTCTTTGAAAGGGAAAGTTACCGGCTGCTGGGCGCTCAGATCGTGGGGTACGAGGGGGTGGATAAACGCATCGATGTGCTGGCCGCCGCCATCCACGCCGGACTGACGGCTATCCAATTGAAGGACTTGGATTTGGCCTACGCGCCGCCCTATTCCTCTGCCAAAGACCCGGTGAACATGGCGGGCTTCATGGTGGAAAATCTGGCGGAGGGTGTGGTAAAGCAGTTTCGCCTGGAGGACATCCAAAATCTGCCCCGGGACGGCAGCGTGACGCTGCTGGATGCCCGGACAGCCGGGGAGTATGCCCAGGGCCATATCGGTGGTTTTGTCAACATCCCGGTGGATGAGCTGCGGGAGCGGCTGGATGAACTGGACCGGGGTAAGCCGGCATACGTCATCTGCCAGAGCGGCCTGCGCAGTTACATCGCCTGCCGCATTCTGGCGGGAAACGGCTTTGACTGCTATAACTTTTCCGGCGGCTTCCGGTTCTATGACGCGGTGATGAACGACCGCCGTCTGATTGAAACGGCCACCGCCTGCGGGATGGATCAGTGAACGGAACCGCCGCCCTTCCACAAGGAGGGGCGGCGGTTCTTCAAGCCGGAAGTTCTGTGACGCCGTCACAGAACACGGAAAGCCGCTGTGATATAGTCAACGCAGTGGAGGAGAAGAAAATACTTCTTTTCAACTGTGCGGACTATATCATGGAGTCATTACGAGTTAGGAGGCAAGGTTATGAATGCGGAGAGAAAGCGGCGGCGGGCTGTTGTGGACCAGACGGCCTGTGTCGCCTGCGGATGTTGTGTCAAGGTGTGCCCGCTCAAGGCGGTCGAAATCATCCGGGGAACCATGGCGCAGGTAGATGAGAGCAGATGTGTCGGCTGCGGGAAGTGCGCCAGGGAATGTCCTGCGTCCGTCATTGAGATTCGGGAGGTGCGGGGATGAAAAAACAGTGGTATGATTATTTGTGGATTGTTTCCCTGACGTATTTGGTGCTGGGCTTTTTCAACATTCTCTTTGCCTGGCTGGGGCTGCTTTGCTTTTTTATCCCTCTGATCATTTCCATAGCGAAGGGAACGAAAGGCTACTGCAACCGCTACTGCGGCAGGGGACAATTGTTCAGTCTGCTGGGCGGGCGCTTTGGGCTGTCCCGCAGGAAGAGCATTCCCAGCTGGATGAAGAGCAAAGCCTTTCGGTACGGGTTTCTCGTGTTTTTCTTTGTGATGTTCTTTCAAATGCTTTGGAACACCTGCCTTGTGTTTGCCGGAGCGCAGGATTTAAAGCAGGTGGTCACGCTGCTGTGGACGTTCAAACTGCCCTGGCACTGGGCCTATCATGGGACGTTCCTGCACCCCGGCGCCGCCCAGTTTGCCTTTGGCTTTTACAGCGTCATGCTGACCTCCACCGTCCTGGGGCTGGTCACCATGGTGCTGTTCAAACCCCGCAGCTGGTGCGTTTACTGCCCGATGGGCACCATGACGCAGTTGATCTGCAAGGCTAAAAACAAAGGGCCGTGACGCGGCCATGTACACAGCCGGTTTCATTCCGAATTCAGGACGGAGACGGGCAAGCGGGATGTTCGGGTCCTGAGGCGCCCGGTCGGGGCTTCCGCTCACGCCTCCAGAAGGGCTTCCAGTTTCTCCGTGTCTGTAAGTTCAATTGTGCCCCGGGTCAGCCTTACCATACCTTCGCTTTTGAAATAACGGAGCATCCGGGTAACCACCTCCCGGGCAGTGCCCAGGTGGTTGGCGGCGGTTTCATGAGTAAGCTTCAGTGTAGCGCTTCCTTCCAGCGCGCTCTCTTCCAGCAGAAATTTGGCCAGCCGCTTGTCGAAGCTCTTCCACATAATCTGTTCCATGAGCCACATCACCTCGGAGAACCGGGAGGCCATGATTTCGTTGACAAAGTTGGCCGCCAGGGCGGATTCCTCCATAAGGTCCTTGTACAGGCCGGAGGGAATGATCCACAGCTGTGTGTCGGTTTCCGCCTGAATCATCACGTCAAACTGGATGGACCGCATGATGCAGGAGGCGGAAAACAGGCAGATATCCCGGTCAAACAGGCGGTAAAGGGTGATCTCCCGTCCCTCTTCCGAGAGGGTGTAGGCACGAAGTCGGCCCTGCTGGATCAGAAACAGACCCGTGCAGTCCGCGTTGCCGCTGTGCAGGACCGTTCCCTTTTGGACGGTGCGGCGGGCCGCGCCGTCTTTGAGCCGCTGCCGCTGCGGGGGAGTCAGTTTTTCCCAGATGGGAATGTAATCTTGAAACTCCATGGAAGGACACCTCGCTTTCCAATACAGTATAAGGCTATTTACGGCATATGTCAATTATTATAATTGACATATGCCGTAAACTCGGTTATACTATGGGAGAAAACGGCGGGAGAAAGGAGATGAGACGCTTGCCAAGACCGCGGAAATACAGACGGGTCTGTGATTTCCCGCAGACATTGGCGTTTATGCCGGAAGACCGTGACAGGAGCGGGGCGGCAGTCATCTTGACGGTGGACGAGTACGAAACGATCCGCCTGATCGACAAGGAAGGGCTTTCCCAGGAACAGTGCGGCGATTTTATGCGGGTTGCCCGCACCACCGTGCAGCAGATCTACGCCGGCGCCCGAAAGAAACTGGCGGACGTGTTGGTAGACGGGCGCCCCTTGCGAATTGAGGGAGGGGATTACCAGCTTTGCGGCGGCGACCGGTCCTGTGGGTACAAGGACTGCTATAAACAAAAATTCAACCGGATTTATGCAAAACCGAAAGGAGAACACATGATGAGAATCGCAGTTGCCTATGAAAACGGGGAAGTTTTTCAGCACTTCGGCCACACGAAGCAGTTTCAGGTCTACGATGTGGAAAACGGCAGGGTTATGTCCTCGGAAACGGTGGATGCCGGCGGCAGCGGCCACGGCGCTCTGGCAGGCGTCCTGAGCGCGCTGCATGTGGACGCGCTGATCTGCGGCGGCATTGGCGGCGGCGCTCAGGCGGCGCTGGCTGCGGCGGGAATCCAGCTCTACGGCGGCGTGTCCGGCAGTGCCGACGCGGCTGCGGCGGCGCTGGCCGCCGGAAATCTGAGCTTTGACCCGGACGTCCGGTGTGACCACCATGACCACCATGAGGAAGGCCATTCCTGCGGCGATCACTCCTGCGGCGGCCACTCCTGCGTCTGAAAAATTGGGAAGGGGCCGCGGTGAAGCGCCGCGGCCCCTTAGGCATCTTTGCCGTCTTCATGAGGCGTGCAAAATTTCGCCGATGATCTGCGCCATTTGTTGATTGCTGATCTGCTCCCGGAAGTGGACGGTGTATCCTTCCTGGGACAGAGTGTCAAAAAATACGCGGGCGCACTCTATTTTGGCCGCTTCGGCGCCTCTCAAAGCGTCCTTCCCCTCAACGTCTTTTGTCTCAACCACAATGTTGAGTTCCTTCTCCCCGGACGCTTTTTTCACCACGTACATAAAGTCCGGGCTGTACATGCCGCCGGTGACGGTTGGAATGGCGACGCTGTTGCGGGGAATTTTCCCGTACACCACGACTTCCTCAATACCGGCGGTGAGATTGCTCTTTTCCAGCGGGGAGTCATAGGCGAAGGTGTCGTACAAATATTTTTCACCGGGTGTGCCGGGAACGATTTTGGTCCCGATTCGTCCCTGGGCGATCTCCTCTCTCGGAGAGCCGTCCGCGTAGGTCAGGGCCGTGGCGCCGCATGGCGCCTGACTTTTTACATAGCGGAAACGGCCCTGGAGCTGCGTAACTTTCCAGTTTTGGAATTCCGCGCAGAACGCGCCGGCGGAGTTCTCGTTGATGTAGTCTGCGCCGATGGTTCCGTGTTTTTGGCTGTAGGCGGTCATGGCCCTGTGCAGCGTGGCGAGAGGGATGCTGGTCGCGCGCATGATCCGGGTCAGAAATGTGCCGTAGGGAATCGGGCGCGTAATTGTGTATTGCACGCCGGTGCCGGCGGCGGCGCTCATCTGCGTGCCGTCGCTGTGAACGATCTCCCGGCTGCTCCGCAGGACAACGTCGGTAAACACTCCTGGCTTTTCGAACAGGGAAAGGACGGTTTCCTCCAAGCTGCCGTTTAAATCGGAATCGTAGAACAGGAGATAACGCCGGTTGATTCTCTCCCAGAATTCCCGCATTTCTTCATAAACGGCTTTGCGGATTTTGACGGGCTTTGTCTGCTCCCGGTTGCGGTCCTTGACCTTGCCGGCCGGCAGGCCGGAGGCGAAGGCGGGATATTCCTCAAAAAACCGGGCTCTGGTTTCCGGGCGGATGCGGTTGTGCCGGTCGATGTACTGCTTGCCGTACAATTCGTCAAACAGCTCGTCGGCGGTCTTTCCGAGTGTCTGCGCCGCTTGGGCCAGACGTTCCTCGGAGATTACGGACGCCTGGGGAATCTCGCCGTTGATCTGATCTGTCAGGCGCCGCGCAAAGTCCGCCTCGGTAAAATCGACAATATAGTTTAACTGGAACTCTTCGTTGGAAACGCGGTTGCCGTTTTCGTCGACGGGCAGGCGCAGGCCCCGGCCGACTTCTTGCAGCTTGCTGTTGTCGCTGCCGCTGGAGCGCAGTTTCGCGATGGTGAATACGTTCGGGTTGTCCCATCCCTCCTTGAGCGTCCATTTCGAAAAGAGGAACCGAAGGGTATTGCAGGAGCCGTCCGCATTGCGAAAGGACAGAAGCTGCTTTTTTCCGTGCAGGATCGCGTCCACCTCTTTGGCGATTTCTTCGTCGGAATCGCTGTTGTCCTGAGAAAAATAACCTGCGTGGCAGGCGGAAATATTTGCGAGAGAGGCTTCCAAGTACGCGCGGTACTCCCCGTCGTGTTCGGTGAGCGTGGAAAGGGTGAGTTCGATCCGCTCTTTCAGCAGCTCTTCAAATGCCGTCAGCAGGTACGGCGCTTTTCCGGAGGCATCGGGCCGGTAGGAGGAAATATCGTCAATAAAAAACAAAGCCAGCGTTTTGATCTTGAAAGAACGGCCGCAGAAGTTTGCCCGCTCGGTTTTAAAATGCCACTCCAGAGCCAGACGCAGCATCTGCTTTTGGTAAGAGGACATATACACGTCGACATCCATTTCCTCGCCGGAAATCTTGCGCACACCGTTGGAAAACTCCACGGCGCCGGTTGTGATAGCCGTGATGGTGATGCCCTCAAAAGCGCCGCTGATGATGCCAAGGGAATCGCCGGTTTTCAGCGTGAAGGTTTTTGTGGCCGCGTCCCGCTTTTTTCGCTGAAACGTCACGGAGTCCCTGTTTGTGACGGAGAGGATCCGGACCTTTTCCTCCTGCTTTGACAGCGGTTCAAAGTGTTCTTTTGCCACACACTTAATCAGCCCCTGGCTGAAGGATTCACAGGCGTTGAGGTCATACAGCAGGTTTTGATAATCCTTTTTGGCGAACCTGTCTTTGCCCCGCCCCACCGTAATTTCCGGAAAGGTTGCGCCATACCGGATGACGCACTGGGGCCTGATCTCGTCCATGATGACCTGGAACGCCTTTTGATCCCGGGAAAAGCGGTGGGGCTCGTCGATGATAACGACCGGTTTTGTGGCGCGAAGAGCGTCCAGCGGACGGTAAAAGCCCTCCGCTCCGTAGTCATAGTCGTCGCGCCAAAGCAGGCCGGTATCTCTGCCGCCGCGCTTGGAATTGCTGGTCAAAAGCTGCATATTGACCAGAAGCACGTAGATTTTCCGGGTGTTCTGGCAGCTGCCCTTGATAAAATCGCTCACGACGCCGGGAAAGTAGCCGCGTCCTTTTTTTTTGCTCTTCGGCGCTTCCAGCACGCCGAGTTCAATTTCTGTGCCATAGCCGCAGGCGTCGGTAAAGTGCCGGCGGGAGTATTCGTCCTGCATAAACTGCGCGGCGCCGGCTTTGACGGCAAGGGACGGAACGGCGATGATAAACTTATTGATTCCCCAGCGCTTGTGGAGCTCATAGATCGTTTTCGTATAGACGTAGGTCTTGCCGGTGCCGGTTTCCATTTTGATGTCCAGGTTTAGGCAGCCGCCGGCAGGGGGGGAATTGCGGTATTCCTCCGGGACGCTTTGTTGCAGGACGCGCAGATTGGCGGCCAGCCTTTCGTCTTCCAGGTCGATCTGTGGATTTTCAAAAAACTGTGCCGGGGGCGTGATCCGGACGCCGTCCAGCGCGCCGCACACGGCGTCTATGGCTTTTTGCTGGTGGGGCAAGCCCTGTTGGAGAATGAGTTCCATGGTGTCCGTCCCCTTTAATAGCGAATGTCGAAATTGATGCGCAGGTTCTTCTCCGTGACCCTCAGGCGGGCAAGGTTGGTTTTCAGAGATTCCGTTTCCGTCCACTGGAAGCTGTAGCCAAACATCACCACGTTTTCCGGATTAAAGGTTCCGTCCGTTTCAAATTTGTCGGTGATGGCGGCAATGGCCGCATTGCTCAGGCCCGGTTCAATGAGGTACAGGTGTTTGTCCATGTAATAACCGGTGGAACCCGCGAAATCAATGGCCTTCACAGGCGCGGTGAATCCGTAGCCGTCCCGTACCAGCCAGGTGGCAAGCACGGTGGGGACCCCGAAACAGTCCAGTATGCTGTCCGCGACGGCGAGCCCGTTGTCATCCGGGGAGAACCGCTCCAGCTTGTCTAACGTGGGGCCGGAGGGCTCCGCTAATGTAAAATGCTGGAATCCAAGATCCGCTGTGGTGCTGGGCGTCTCTTTACGAATGGTTTCTGCGGTGCGGATCAGCCTTTCTATGCCCAGCTGGTCTACCGTATGGGGACGGTCACACGCATCCAAAAAAGATATCTGGTTTTCGGGACTGCTTTCGCCTGCCGCTTCCCGTTTCGACAGTTTGCCGTCTAAACTTTCAGGCAGCTGAACGGCAATAAATTGACGTTTTGCGCCGTCTTCGGCGTTTAGCTGCATGACCGCATCGGCGGTTGTGCCTGATCCGGAGAAAAAATCAACGATAATTTGCGGCTCCTCTGTTTTTGAATCCGTAGAAATTCGAAGAATATGTTTCAGCAATTTGGTGGGTTTCGGGTGGGAAAAAAGCTTTGACTGCCCGAAAAGATTC
>CAJTSM010000030.1 GCA_910578935.1 uncultured Oscillibacter sp.
TTTCTCTCTTCCACCGTGCACGGCGCATTCTCTCTTTTCGCAAAAGAGAGAATGGGGGGTGCAATGGACCAGCCATCGCTGACCACCAATCCGCCCCGCCCGAAGGGCCGGAAGCAAGGAGCCAAGAGGATTAATCCTCTTGTTCTATTTCCTCCCCCATCCGCCGCCAGGCGCTCTTAATCTCCCCCCAGGGGAACCCCCTGCGGAGCAGGGCGTTTGTCAAACGCCGCTTCTCTTTCTCATCGGGGACCCGCCCCCGGAGCTTGCTCCGGAGGAACGCCTCCACCTGTTCGCCGCCCTCGGGGAGCTCCTCCAGGGCGCCGTCCCAGAGCTCCCGGGGGACGCCCTTTTCATAGAGCTTCTCCCGCACCCGGGCGGGGCCGTAGCCCATTCCCCCGTAATGCCGGACCAGAGCGGCGGCGTATTCCCCGTCGTTCAGGGCCCCGATGGCCTCCAGCCACTCGGCGGCGTAACGGGCCTCCGCCTCGCTGGCCCCCTTCTCCCGGAGCTTCCGCTCCAGACATAACCGGCTCATGGCCCGCTTGCCGATCAGGTCTGCCGCCGCCGCCCGGGTATTGGAAACCCCGGCGGCCTCCTTCAACCGTTTCAGGGCCTCTTCATCCAACTCGTCTCCGGAGCGCAGGCCGAAGTCCAGCAGCTCCTGCTCCGTGATTTTCAGACAGGCTCCGTCTTCCAGGAAAACCAGGATGCGGTCCTTTTTGTGCTTGGACGCCTCAATCCGCTCTACCCGCATGGTCAGCCGTCGGAATCGTCGAAGTCGTCGGCGCTGACGTCCACCGCCCGCCCGGCGGCCTTGGCGGCGGCCCGGGCCTGACTGCTCATCAGCTTGTCGAAGTTCTTCCGGATGTCCGCCTCCAGCTGGTCCCGAATATCCGGGTTCTCCTGGAGATATTTTTTCGCCGCCTCCCGGCCCTGACCGATCCGCGTCTCCCCCATGGAAAACCAGGAGCCCGCCTTCTGGACCAGGTCCAGCTTCACGCCCAGGTCGATGAGCTCACTCTCCCGGACGATGCCCTCACCGTACATGATGTCGAACTCCGCCTCCCGGAAGGGGGGCGCCATTTTGTTCTTCACCACCTTGGCCCGGGTCCGGTTTCCGATGATCTCGCTGCCGTTTTTGATGGCCTCCACCCGGCGCACGTCGATGCGGACGGAGGCGTAGAACTTCAGCGCCCGGCCGCCGGTGGTGACCTCCGGATTGCCGTACATGACGCCGACTTTTTCCCGCAGCTGGTTGATGAAGATGACAATGGTGTTGGTTTTGCCGATGGCTCCCGTCAGCTTCCGCAGAGCCTGGCTCATCAGCCGGGCGTGGAGGCCCACGTAGCTGTCGCCCATCTCACCCTCGATCTCCGCCCGGGGCACCAGGGCGGCAACGCTGTCCACCACGATGACATCAATGGCCCCGGAGCGAACCAGAGCCTCCGTAATCTCCAGGGCCTGCTCGCCGGTGTCCGGCTGGGAAATCAACATATCCTCCACCTTCACCCCCAGGGCATGGGCATAGGTGGGGTCCAAGGCGTGCTCCGCGTCCACGAAGGCCACCTCGCCCCCCCGCTTCTGGGCCTCCGCCACCACGTGGAGGGCCAGAGTGGTCTTGCCGGAAGACTCCGGCCCGTAAATCTCAATAATGCGCCCCTTGGGAAGACCCCCGATGCCAAGGGCCACGTCCAACGCCAGGGAGCCGGTGGGAATGAACTCCACGTTCAGGGCCGTCCGGTCCCCCAGGCGCATGATGGAGCCCTTGCCGTACATTTTCTCAATCTGGCTCATGGCGCTGTCGATGGCCTTCTTCTTGTCCGCCGCCGGAGCCGCAGTAGGCAGGGGCGCTTTGTCTTTTGCCATGCTGATTTCCTCCCAATAGTTATATAGAAAGTTTATAAATCGCTTTTAGATTTAACTTAAAGCTTTTCCGGTCCTCTGGGAATGACAACGGCCGCGAGAATGTAGGCGAGAACACCGCTGCTGCCCATCGCGCTGAAGATAATCCAGGCCAGCCGGACCAGGGAGGGGTCCAAGCCAAAATACTCGGCAATGCCGCCGCAGACGCCGTCCACCATTTTGCCCTGGTTGATCTTATAAAGCCTTCTTTCCATGACGTTACTCCTTTAAATCTCTTGGCAGAGGGTGCCCAGCACCACTCTGGGAATTTTGTGATGATCCTTAATCACCTGCAAATCGCCGAAACCCTGGCTCCGCATCAGCCGGAGCACCGGGTCCGCCTGGCCGGTCCCCACCTCAAAGTACAGCCGTCCGCCGGGGGCCAGGGCCTCCTTCCACTGCTCGGTAATGGAACGATAGAAATCCAGGCCGTCGGCTCCGCCGTCCAGGGCCAGGAGCGGCTCATACTCCCGGACGGAAACCTCCAACCCGGCGATATCCCCCGTGGGAATATAGGGCGGGTTGCTGACGATGCACTGGAACTCCCCCAGGGACCGGGCGGGTTTTTCCCGGGCATCCGTTTGGACCGGCATCACCCGGCTGGAGAGGTTGTTCCTCCGGATGTTCTGGCGGCAGATTTTCAGGGCGCTGTCGTTCAGCTCCCCCAAAATCACCCGGGCCTGCGGAACCTGACTGGCAATCGCCAGGCCGACGCAGCCGCTGCCCGCGCAGAGGTCCAGCACCCGGCACTCCCCCAGCGTCCGTATGTAGGCGATGGCCTGCTCGGCCAGCACCTCGGTGTCCGCCCGGGGGATCAGCACGTCCTGGGAGATGTCCAGGGGCAGACCGTAAAACTCCCACTCGCCGATCAGGTAGGCCACCGGCTCCCCAGCCATACGCCGCTCCACCAGCCGCCGGACCTGGGCCTCCCGCTCCGGGGAGGCGTACAGCCGGCTGTCCCGCGTCAATTCTTCCCGGCTCTTTCCAGTACCAAAGCAAACCAGCTCCCGCGCCTCCAGGGTAGAGGCCTCCACCCCGCTCTCCCGGAGCTGGCGGCGGACGTCCAGATATAGGTCGTTGTAGGTAATTGCCAAGGGAACTCACCCCTTTACCATTCGTCTTTGCCCTTCTCAGAGGGCAATACCAATTCCAGGGATCGGATTGCGCACTCGATCATGCTGTCATCCGGCTCGTTGGTGGTAAAATTCTGCATCCAGAGGCCCGGGGCCGTCAGAATTCTCGCCAGGCGGTTCTCCTGGACATGCCGCCCCACCCAGCGGTTGAACTCATACGTCACTCCCACCACTAAAGGCAGCAGCAGCAGGTGCACCGCCGTCCGAAGCCAAGCGTTGGTCATGGGCCAAATGCCGAAAAAGATGCTGGAGAAGATAATGGATACACAGATCACCACAAAAAGGAAGCTGGTGCCGCATCGGGGATGGTGCCGGGGCTGAACCCGGACATTCTCCACCGTCAGCGGCAGACCCGCCTCATAGCAGAAAATGGTCTTGTGCTCCGCCCCGTGGTATTGAAACACCCGGTAGATATCTTTCTGGCGGGAACAGAGAATCAGGTACGCCATAAAAATGACCACCTTCAAAAGCCCTTCCACAAAGTTCCGTCCCCACAGGGGAAAACCGGGGAAAAAATGCAGAATCGCCCCGGTCAGCAGGGTCGGCAGGACCATAAAGAGAAACACGGACATGCCCACCCCCAACACCACCGCCAGGGCCACCACAACGCTTTCCAGTTTTTTGCTGGAGAGATGCTTTTCCAGCCACAGCTCAAATTTCGAAGGCTGCGACACTTCCTCCTCGGGGTAGAAATCGGCGGAATACATCAGGGCTTTCACGCCGTTCACCATGGAGTCCAAAAAGTTCACCGTTCCCCGGATCAGGGGGACGCCCAGTATGGGATAACGGTCTTTGATAAAGCGAAGGGGCTCTACCTTCTCCACCAGGTTTCCCTCCTGGTCCCGGACCACGACGGCCTGTTTCTCCGGGCCCCGCATCAAAATGCCTTCAATCAGCGCCTGCCCGCCGATGCTGGTGCGGAAGGCGGGGGATTTATTTTCTTCTGCCATGGAGTTTCCTTTCTGTTGGGTTGGTATAGTATAGCATGGGACTTGCCGAAATGCAAACGAATGTTCTATATTCTCCGAATATTCGCGGGAAACCAGGCCGCCGAAGGCGGCGGCCCCTACAGAGGGACCTCCGGGAAACGGACCGCAGGGGCCGCCCCCCTGGGCGGCCCGGCCCTGGACGGTCAGGAGGCCCCCGGGCGGTCAGGCCCGCACCGGGAGCTTTATGGTTACCAGAGCCCCGCCGCCGCCTGCGTTTCCGATGGCAAAGGTTCCGCCGTGAAGTCCAACAATCTCGTCACAGACCGCCAGGCCAATGCCGCTGCCCCGGGCCCGGGAGGTGCCCTTGTAAAACTTTTGCTTGACAAAGGGCAGCTCCTCCTCCGGAATGCCGGGGCCGTAGTCCCGGATGCGGACCACCTGATAGCCCCCCTCCTGAGCAACGGAAGCCGTGATCCGCCGGCCCGCACCGCCATGCTTGGCGGCGTTGTCCAGCACGTTGCAAAAAACCTGCTTCAGCCGCTCCGAGTCTCCGCGAATCAGGGGCAGGTCCCCGTCCCCGGGATGGTACTCCAGCGTAATGCCGTCCTGGCGGAACAGCTCCTGATAGGTGAAAATCGCGTCCTCCAGCTCCGCCTGAAGGTCTACATCCTCGATCTGAAGGGTGAAGTGCCCGTCCTCCATCTTGGAAAACTCCAGCAGCTCCTCCACCATGTTGGACAGGCGGCGGGACTCGTTCACAATAACCCGGATGCCCCGGCGGAGCTGCTCCGGGTCGTCGGTAAGGTCATCCTCTAAGATGGTTTCCCCCCAGCCGTTGATGGCGGTGAGGGGCGTTCGAAGCTCGTGGGAGACGGAAGAGATGAACTCACTTTTCATCTTCTCGTTCTGACTGATCTTCAGGGACATATCGTTGATGTTGTCCACCAGTTCCCCTAGCTCGTCGGAATATTTATTCTCAATCCGGGCGCCGTAGCTGCCGGCGGAAATGCGCTTGGCCGCCTCCGTCACCACCGCCACAGGCTCTACCACATTGTTGATGAAAAGCAGGTTGGAGAACACCACCAGCAGCATGCAGAGCAAGGCGATCAGAAAAATGGCCAGCACGGCAATCATTACCTGCCGGTTCACCGCCCGCAGGGAGGTCACCAGCCGCATAATGCCCACCACCCGGCCGTTGACCGTCAATGGGCAGGATACCGCCAAAATCTCTTCTCCCGTTTCCAGGTCCCGGCCCTGATAGGGCGCCATCTCGTTTTCCTGCAAGGCCCGGAGAATGTCGTCCGTCCCCGGGAAGGTCCCGGCCGTCAGTCCGGAGGTGGAAACCTGAATCCGGCCGCTGGAGCCGATGAACTGGAGCTCAACACAGTTTTTATCCTCGAAGCTTTCGGCGGACTGGACGGCCTTCTGGTAATAACTGTTGAAACCGTTATCCATAAAGTAGTCGTTGAAGGAGTTGGCCAGCGCCTGGGCCCGGGTTTCCAGGCCCTTTTGCATGGTCCCGTAATAGTAATTGGAAACTCCGGCGGAGAACAGGGCCACTACCAGCACCAGCAGCGCCAAAATGGGGAGGATGGAGTTAAAAATCCACCGCTGCCGCAGGCCCCGCAGGCGGAGGGACTTCCACCGCTGCTCCTTTTCCATTGCTTGCGTTTCCATTCCGTTACAGCCCCCACTTGTAGCCGTAACCCCAGACGGTAGTGATATAGGCCGGGTTTTGAACGTTGTCCTCAATCTTCAGCCGGAGGCGGCGGATGTTTACATCCACGATTTTCAGCTCCCCGAAATAGTCCCGGCCCCAGACCATATCCAGGATCTCCTCCCGGGAGAGGGCCTTACCGGGGTTTTCCATAAAAACCCGCATGATGGAATACTCCACCTGGGTCAGCTTGATCCGCTGGCCGTCTTTCTCCAGGGTCCGGTTCCGGGTGTTCAGCAGGAAGGGGGGATAGCTCAGCTCCCCGGTGGCCTGAGGAGGCTCTTCCCCGCCGGAGCGGCGGACCAAGGCGTCCACCCGGGCGGTGAGCTCCGCCGGGGAGAAGGGCTTGGTCACGTAATCGTCGGCCCCGGTCATCAGACCCGTCACCTTATCCATCTCCTGGGACCGGGCGGTGAGCATGATGATGCCGATCCGGCTGTTGGTGGCCCGGATGCGGCGGCAGACCTCAAATCCGTCGATACCCGGCAGCATAATATCCAGCAGGGCCACCCTGGCGTCCGGATTCTCCTTGAGAAGTTCCAGCGCCTGTTCTCCGCTCTCCGCCTCAATGACATCATAGCCGGCCCGGCGAAGGTTGATGACGATAAAGCCGCGGATACTGGCCTCGTCCTCTAAAACCAACACTTTTTTCATTGACGTCCTGCTCCTCTTTATAAGATCTGCCTCAGTTGTCGCCAGGAATCCATTCCCGGGCAATGAGGCTGAACGCCGCCCGGACCTCCTCCGCCGTCATTCCATGGTCCCAGGGCGGAGTTTCCGGCAGCTCGGCGGTGTAGATGGCGGCGGATTGGCGGCTGAGGGGGAAACGGTTGCCCCGGGCGGCCCGGACTTCCCTGCCCGTGCCGGTAAGCGCGGTGATCCGCAAAATGGCGGCCCCACGGACGCCCTCCTCATTGGTGACATAAAACGTGACGCTGGAGTCGCTGCCGGAATTGCTCCGCTCCGCCTCCACCCGGCCCACCCAGGCTTCCGGCATCTGGAGATACCAGCCGTCCTCCACGCAGTGATAGGTGCTGGCCGCCGTCTCTCCCGTGCCTTCCAAACTGTACGTCCGCCAATCAATCCGGTGGAACGGGGCATTCCCGTCGGAGGAAATAGGGTTCGGGACCTCCGTCAGGCCGTCGCCGTTGATATCCATTGGATAGAGACTATAGAAC
The DNA here is from genome assembly GCA_910578935.1 of uncultured Oscillibacter sp. GTDB lineage: Bacteria > Bacillota > Clostridia > Oscillospirales > Oscillospiraceae > Oscillibacter. The sequence goes on from CAJTSM010000030.1 coordinate 6,860, forward strand.
GGGGCAATCTCCCCGGAGACGCCGGTGGCTTCCGAGAGGACAAGATTGGTCAGCTCCCCCTTCCGCAGGGCCAGAATATCCGTCACAGCGCCGGACTGCTCCGTTACGCCGGTGACGAAAAGAGCGGGCTCACCGCCCAGCAAAGTCCCGGCCGTGAGGCGGCCCTGCTGGCTCAACTCCGCCATGGTGACGGAAATGCGGGCCGGAGACTGGGGAGCCAGAGTCCCGTTTTGCCAATCATAGTAGTCCGCCGCGCCGCCGCCCTCCTCATCAGCGTGGAGGATCACCAGCTCCCGCAGGCCGTCTCCATCCAGATCAATGCTGGCATAGCGGACGTAGCTGACGCTGTGCAGAAGTTCCCTTGGCCCCGACGGGGACAGGGCGTAAACCGACAGGGCCTGGAGCTCAGCGTTGACCCGCCAGCCCACGATCAGCTCCGTCCGGCCGTCTCCGTCCAAGTCGGAATACACCACGCTGTAGACGGAGGCGCCGCTGCCCTCAATAACGGCGGACTGCTCATAGCTGTCCCCCTTGGCGGAAAAAATATAGATTTTCAGGGGCCGCTCGTCCTCTGCCTTGCGGAAGAAGGCCACCGCCTCCTGCTGTCCGTCTCCGTCCAGGTCCGTCAGCTGAACGGGCTGGATATCGGTGCCGGAGGCAGGGGCGGCATATTCCGCTCCGTCCTCCAAGATGGCGTTGAGCCGGGCGTTTAGCTCCGTATACTTGGCCGGCAGCTCCGGCAGTGCATAAAGCGCCTCCGGGTTAAACTCAATGGAAAATCCTCCGCAGCCGCTGAGGACCATGGACAGAGCCAGCGCCGCCAGGACTGGGATTCGTATCTTCACAGGCCGTCCCCTCCTCTGGGGTTGTCTTCTTGAACTTTTTTATCATAACACGTTTTTTCCGCAATTCCAAGCCCCGTTTTGATCCTCATCTTACAAAACTGTAAGATACGGCCCAAAACTGTAAGGCAAACCCATAGCTTCCCCAGTCCAAAACTGGTAGAATACGCTCAGAAAGTTCAAGGAGGAAACCGAACATGTCACTGTTGGAAGTGCAGCATCTGCAAAAAATTTATACGACCCGCTTCGGCGGCAGTCAGGTTATGGCCCTGGCGGACGTGAACTTTTCCGTGGAGCCCGGGGAGTACGTGGCCATCATGGGCGAGTCCGGCTCCGGCAAAACCACCTTATTAAACATTCTGGCGGCTTTGGACCGTCCCACCGCCGGGGAAGTTTTTCTCAACGGAAAAGCGCTCTCCGACATCCGGGAACGGGACCTGGCGGCCTTCCGCCGGTCCCACCTGGGTTTCGTGTTCCAGGACTTCAACCTCCTGGACACCTTCTCTCTCCAGGACAACATCTTCCTTCCCCTGGTGCTGGCGGGGCGGGACTATCGGGAGATGAAGAAAAAGCTCCAGCCCGTGGCGGAGCAGCTGGGTATCGCGGAGATCCTGCCCAAATACCCCTATGAGGTTTCCGGCGGACAAAAACAGCGCTGCGCCGTAGCCCGGGCTCTCATTACGGACCCCCAGCTGGTGCTGGCCGACGAGCCCACCGGGGCGCTGGACTCCCGGGCTTCCGACAACCTGCTGGAACTCTTCGGGGAGATCAACCGGGGCGGGCAGACCATTCTCATGGTCACCCACTCCGTAAAGGCCGCCAGCCACGCCGGGCGGGTCCTCTTCCTCCGGGACGGACAGGTCTACCACCAGCTCTACCGGGGAACCCAAAGCGCCGAAGCCCAGTTCGCCAAAATCTCCGACACCCTGACGGTGCTGACGCAAGGCGGTGAGCCCCGTGCGTAAGTCCGGTTTTTTCCCCCGCCTGGCCCTGGTAAACCTGGTGCGGAACGGGCGGTTTTACGGGCCCTACCTCCTCTCCTGCGTGGTGACGGCGGCCATGTACTACATCCTGCTGTTCCTGGCCTATAACCACGGCCTGGACAGCGTCCGGGGGGCCATGTACCTCAAGTCCCTGGCCGGGGTGGGCTGCCTGGTGGCGGCGGGCCTCTCGGCGGTGATCCTGCTCTACGCCAACAGCTTCGTCATGAAGCGCCGCCGGCGGGAGCTGGGCCTGTACAACATCCTGGGCCTTGAAAAGCGGCACATTGCCCGGATGTGCTTCTGGGAAACCCTATTCTGCGCCGCCGTCACCCTGGCGGGAGGCATCCTCCTGGGCATCCTGTTCTCCAAGGCCGTCGTTCTGCTGCTTTTGAAGCTGGCCCGGGTTCCTGCCCAGTTCGGAATGGAGATTTCCTTCCGCGGCATCTGGGAAACCGTCTCGCTCTTCGGACTCCTGTTTCTGCTGACCCTGATCCGCAACCTCTGGCAGGTGAGCCGGGCCAGACCGGTGGAGCTGCTTCACAGCGCTTCAGCGGGAGAGCGGGAACCCCGTACGAAATGGCTGCTGGTGATTCTGGGGGTGCTGACCCTGGGGGGCGGCTACTTCCTGGCCATCGCAACAAAAAATCCCATCGAGGCCGTGCTCTGGTTCTTCGTCGCGGTGATCCTGGTCATCATCGGCACCTACTGCCTCTTCACCGCCGGGTCCATCGCGATTCTGAAGCGCCTCCGGGCCGATCCGAAATTCTACTACCAGACCCGGCACTTCACCGCCGTCTCCGGCCTGCTCTATCGGATGAAGCAGAACGCCGTGGGCCTGGCCAGCATCTGCATCCTCTCCACCATGGTGCTGGTGACGGTGTCCACCACCCTGGCCATCTACATTGGCCTGGAGAACGCCCTGAATGAGATGTTTCCCTATGACATTGAATTCATTCAGGACCTGGAAAAGCAGCCGGGGGACCCCATGGACCACATGGCGGAGGTTCACGCCGCCGCCGAAAGCCCCGGGGGCTTCACGGACTCCCGGTATTACACCCGCTACTGGGTCTACTGCGGCATCCGGGACGGGGTAGTTTCCCTGAATCTGGCCCCCAACTGCCTCCGCACGGAGGTGGAGGTAGTGACAGCGGAGGACTACAACCGCCTCACCGGAAGCGATTATATCTTGGCCCCGGACGAGGTCCTGGCCTGCTCCCGGAATCTCCCGGACTTCCCGGCGGACTTCACCATCACCAGCTACTTCTCCGACTGGCCGGAGGACATCCCCAAGGAAACCGGCGCCGACAGCGTCACCTACTCCTTCCACGTCCGGGAGCAGATCACGGAGACTATCCATCACGCCACCACCTCCCTCCTGGGCCAGGAGGACTCGACCCTGTTCCTGGTGGTGGCGGACCACGAGACGGCGGAGAAGATCATGGACCTGGACACCTCCCGCAGCGCCCGGCAGTTCCGGGTGCAAATGAACCTGACCGGGAAGGATTACGAGGAAAAGCTGGCCCAGACGGAGCGGCTTGTCTTCGAGCTGAGTAAACGAGATGGCGGCGTGGGCTTCACCAGCAAGCAGGACCAGGCCCAGGAGTACTACGCCATGTACGGCGGCTTCCTCTTCCTGGGGGTCTTCCTGGGAATTTTGTTCCTGCTGGCCACGGTGCTCATCATCTACTACAAGCAGATCTCCGAGGGCTACGAGGACCAGAAGCGCTTTCTGATTCTCCGTCAGGTGGGCATGAGCCGGCGGGAGGTCAACGCCTCCATCCACAGCCAGATTCTTTTGGTGTTCTTTCTCCCCCTGGGGGCGGCGGCCCTCCATATTATCGTGGCTTTCCCCATGCTCTCCAAGATGATGGAGCTGTTCAACCTCCGCGACGTGAAGCTCTTCGCCCTCTGCACGGCGGGGACCCTGGCGGTTTTCTGCGTGATTTACGCCCTGGTCTTCGCCTGGACGGCCCGGGCCTACGGCAAAATTGTGGGCGGAAGCAACTGAGCCCTCTCTTTTCAGGTCCCGCCGGTGTGCGCGATTCCGCCGGCGGGGCCTTTTTTTCAATCTGTCAAAACCGTTAGATTTCGGAAAGAAACTGGACAGATTCCCGTGTTACCATAGCATAAAGAAAGGGCCCCTGACGGGCCCGGAATTTGACAAGATACGGCGGCGGTACAATAAGAAGGACGCTGTTGCATAAAAAGGCGGTTGGCCCATTCCCTGGGGCCCCCGCAAAAGCCGAGGCTTTTGTGGGGAGAGAAGGAGCAAGGGAGCGGAGGAAGGAATGCCCGGCAGGGCGTTCCGCCCGAAGAGGACCTTGCGGCGGCGAAAGGGGATGATCCATTTCCCGGAGATCGTATCGAAGGGAGATAACGCTGATGTGGAGAAGACGGCTGTACGTCGTACTCCGGTTTCCGGTGTGTCTGGCCTTCTGGGCCTACCTACTCACCATAAACGCGCGTTGACCGTCCGGCTGCTGGCGCACGAACGGTCAACGTCTTGTGACTTGACAGTTTAGGGCCGGCCGCCATGCGGCAGGGTCCTTTTATGTCTGTTATATCCGAATCCGCCCTTTTGTCAAAGGGGACAGAGCGGTTTTCTGATACCGGGAAACCGGTAAAAATAACGAAAGGTTACAAAACTGTACCCTTTTTGTAACTTCCTTTTCCAATAAGTGGTGTATGCTTACGGACAAAGCACGGGACCCTGTCTGAGAAATTCCGATTCACCCCTTGACAAGCTGTATTAACTGTATTATTATTTCTAATACGATAGTACAATAACACAGACGGGGAAATTTTTCAAAATGCATGAAGAATTCCTCCCGGCTGTCCCGTAATATACTTGAGACATGAGAAGCGAGGTCTGCCATGAAAATTCTGATTACATCCGACTGGTACATTCCCGCAGTGAACGGCGTGGTCACTTCGGTGAAAAATCTCCGCCGGGAGCTGGAGGCCCAGGGACATGAGGTCCGGGTCCTGACCCTCTCTCAGAACCGCCGCTCCTATAAGCGGGACGGCGTGACGTATCTTGGCTCCGTGGCGGCGGGGCTCATCTATCCCGGGGCCCGGCTCCGCACGGCTCTGGCGGGAAAATGGGTCCGGGAAATCGTGGAGTGGGGTCCCGACGTGGTTCACTCCCAATGTGAGTTCTCCACCTTTTTCCTGGCCCGGCGCATTGCCGAGGAGCTGGATATTCCTCTGGTCCACACCTATCACACGGTGTACGAGGACTATACCCATTATTTCTCCCCCAGCGTCCATTTTGGGAAAAAAGCCGCCGCCGTCTTCACCCGCTGGGCCGCCTCCCACACGGACTGCCTCATTGCCCCCACTGGGAAGGTGCGGCTGCTCCTCCAGGGCTACGGCGTCCAAAAGCCCGTTTTCGTGGTTCCCTCCGGCATCGACCTGCGGCACTTCCAAAGCGAACCGGACCCCCTGCGCAGCGCGGTACTCCGGGCCAGCCTGGACATTCCCCAGGACCGCGCCGTGCTGGTCTTCGTGGGACGTCTTGCCGAGGAAAAGCAGGTGGGGGAGCTCCTCCGCTTCCGGGCGGATCTGGGGCCGGCGAATATCACTCTCCTCCTGGTGGGGGACGGACCGGACCGGAAACGGCTGGAGGGCATGGCGCAGGATCTGGGGCTCAGCGCCCCGGACGTGGTCTTCGCCGGCATGGTTCCGGCGGAGCAAGTGGTGGATTGGTATCAATTGGGGGACCTGTTCGTCAGCGCTTCCACCAGTGAAACCCAAGGCCTCACCTACGCCGAAGCCTTGGCGGCGGGGGTGCCGGTGCTCTGCCGGGCGGATCCCTGCCTGCTGGGCGTAGTCCGTGACGGTGAGAACGGCTGGCAGTACCACAGCGAAGGGGACTTCCGCCGGAAGCTGGAGGATTTTCTGGCTCACCCCCAGCGGCGGGCGGCCCTGGCCCGCGCCGCCCGGGAAACCGGGGAGGAATACTCCGCGCAGCGGTTCGCGGAACGGGTGGAGGCCATTTATTTCGAACAGATCGAGCGCGGCTCGTTACGGAGGATTCCGGCATGAGGCAGCAGAACGTTCCGATTGAAAAGCGGGCCCTCCAGGCCGTGTCCCTCACCGGCTTCGCCATCTGCGTGGCGGTGGCCGTCTGGGGCTGGCAGACGGGAGTCCTCACTTCCCAGGAAAAACTCCAGGAGCTGGTAACGCAATGGGGCTTTGCCGGGGCGCTGCTGTTCACCGTCTTCCAGGCGGTGCAAGTAGTGGTGCCCGTCCTGCCCGGGGGGCTTGGCTGTTTGGTGGGGGTGGTCCTCTTTGGACCCATTTGGGGATTCACGTATAACTACGTGGGCATCTGTATCGGTTCCCTTCTGGCCTTTGCCGTGGCGAAGAACTGCGGACGGCCCCTGCTGTACCTGCTGTTTTCGGAAAAGACCATTGAGAAATACGACGCCTGGACCGAGAAGCGGGACCGCTTTGCCAAGCTCTTCTTCTGGTCCATCTTTCTGCCGATCGCCCCGGACGACTTTCTCTGCTACCTGGCTGGCACCACCAGCATGACCTGGAAACGGTACACCACCATCATCCTTCTGGGGAAGCCTTTCAACATCGCCCTGTACAGCATGGGGCTGGTGGCCCTGTGGAAGGTGCTGTTCCCCGGCTTTTGAAAAATTTGCCGTCATAAGCCGGCGGTTCTTGTGTAAAACTCAGATTGCGCAAAAAAGCGGACAAACCCTCCACTTGGTTTTGTGCGCCCAAAATTGGAAAATCACCTTAAAAAACGGCGGGCCGCGGGCCGGAAAACCGCGGAGCACCAGCGAGCGGAAAACCTGGGCCCCCAGCTGCGGACACAGGCCCAAACCACTGGGGCAGGGAGGTTGTATGCGGATTTATATTTACAGCGGCGGTGAGAAAATCGTGGGCCGCAGCGGCGTGGGACAGGCGATCCGCCACCAGCGGGAGAGCCTTCGGCGCTCCGGCGTACCCACCACGGACCGCTGGACGGCGGACGCCGCCGCCGTCCATGTGAACACCATCCTGCCGGACTCCGTGTTCGCCGCGCTGGGAGCCAAGCTCCGGCGCCGGAAGGTAGTCTGGTACGGCCACTCCACCATGGAGGATTTCCGCTCCTCCTTCAAGGGTTCCAACGCCCTGGCCCCCCTGTTCAAGCGGTGGATCACCTTCTGCTACAGCTTGGGGGACGTGGTGCTGACTCCCACGGAGTACTCTCGCCAGCTGCTGAAGAGCTACGGACTGAAAAAGCCGGTGTACAGCATCTCCAACGGCGTGGACACGGCGTTTTTCCGCCCGGACCCCGCAGCCCGTCCCGCTCTCCGGGCTCGGTACGGATTGGCGGAAAATAAACAAGTCGTGGTTTCCGTGGGCCACACCATTGCCCGGAAGGGCCTGCCGGAATTTTTGGAGCTGGCCCGGCGGATGCCGGAGGCAGCGTTTATCTGGTTCGGCTGGACAAATCCCAAGCTGATCCCCCAGGAGATCGTACAAGCCATGAAAGACGCTCCCGGCAACGTGATCTTTCCCGGCTTCGTGGGCCGGGAGGAACTGCGGGAGGCGTACCAGGGGGCGGACGCGTTCGCCTTCCTCAGCCACGAGGAAACGGAGGGCATCGTGGTTCTGGAGGCCCTGGCCTGCGGCGTGCCCACGGTGCTGCGAGACATCCCGGTTTACGGCGGCTGGCTGGAGCATGGGAAGACCGTATACAAAGCGTCCAGCGATGACGAATTTCAGCGAATCGTATCCGGCTTGCTGGACAGGAGTCTGCCGGATCTCACCGCCGCCGGGCGGGCTGTGGCAGAGTCTCGGAGCTTGGAGCAAGTGGGAAAGCGGCTGAAGGACATTTACTTGGAACAGCGGGTATTGCCGCCCCTTCCGGCCCCCTTGCCCCAAAAGCAGGTCCGGGTCTGACTGTCGGGAAACGGAAATATACAAAGAGGACTGTCGAATTCCGGCAGTCCTCTTTGTATTCTCTCACTTCTTGGCGGAAGCTTGGGCTTTCGCCGCTCTTTTCCGTCTCCACATCCGGAAAACCAGCAGCAGAGCCAGCAGCGCTCCCAGGAGGAGCAGTGCGGTTGACAGCAGTCCGCTCCCCTGGACGGGGGCAATGTTGAAGGTCCCATGGGTTCCCCGGGTAGTCACAATCAGATAACTGCCGTTGGTTTCGGCCTCCAGGTGGACCCACTGCCCGCTTTGATACTGCCGGACCTCCGCCCGGCCTCCCGTGGTGTTCAGCAGGCGCAGCGTCACCTGGTCCTCCGGTCCCAGGTCCACGCCTGTGAGGGAGATCTCCCACAGCGTGCCCTCTGTGGGGGCCGTGGAGGACAGAGTGGGCTGAACATGGAGGACCGCCTCCTCTTTAAACCGCCCCTCCGCCAGAGCCAGGGCCAGTTTTCCCTCCTGCTCTTCGCTGGCCACCAGAGTAACCCAGGGGATATAGACCGCCTCCACGGTGATGTCGGAATTCCATCCGGACGTGTCGAAATCGGGCCATACGCCATAGCAGTCCTCCCGCTCCGGCACCGGGGGCAGCTCCAGCTCGCTCAGGTCCTGACCGTAAGTAAAGGGAATCTCCTTCACGGTTCCCCCGTCTATGTTCAAGGTCAGGGTAAAAGCGGCAAACTCCTCCGGGATATCCGGCAGCGCCCGCAGTTCCTCAAAGGAGATGGGCTGGGCGGAGCCGTCGTAGCTGACGCCGTCCACCCCCGCCAAACCGGTGTCTATGAAAAAGCAGCGCTCTATATGTTCCCCGCTTCCGGCCACAGCCCCCACCCGTTCCGTGCCCTCCAGCACGGTGGCAATGGCATAGCAGTCCCGGAGGCGGTCCGCCCACCCGGCAATGCCGCCGATCTCGTTTACGCCGGAAAGAGCACACTTGGCAAAGCTGTCCCGGACCACTCCGTCAGCGTAACCCACGGCGCCGCCCACATAACTGCCGCTGGTACTGGTGACGGAACCGTAATTCTCACAGTCCAGAGCAGTGCCCAGGTCCATCCGGCCCGCCAGGCCCCCGGCGCAGTCCTTCTTGGCGGTGACGGAACCGTAATTGACGGAATTTTGCAGTACCGCCTTGGTTTCATAGGTGCTGCCCAGAGACAGCTCCAGGTCCCCTTCCGGGTCCAGGCCGTACTCGATGGACATGGCCCCCACAATGCCGCCCACGTTCCGGTCCCCGTCCACCGCCGCCTCGTTCCGGCAGTTTTCCACTTTGCCCAGGCGGGTGGAGCTGATGTCTTCATCGGAGACATCTTCCACCAGGGTCCGGGGAGAGCCCTCCCCGCCGTCCCGAACATCTTCCAGTGCCTCCAGTAAAACCTGAAAAACCGTACGGAACTGGCGGCTGACCGCCCGGAGATCCGCGGCCAAATCCTTTCCCGCCCGGTCCACCGCATCATGGAGATCTTCCATCTCCCGGCTGAGGTCCGCCAGGGAGTCAAAGAGACGGCGGCCCGATTCCCGCGCGGTATCTCCCAAAGGGATGAACTGGACCGGGCCGTCTTCAGCCAGGCCATTGGCGACAGACCCCAGCATCGCAAAGGCCCGCTCCAGCCCGCGGCCCACGGGACCTGCCAAGGCGGCGGCGTCTCCCATCTGCCGGACGGCGTCCCCCAGGCGGCCGGAGAAGCCGCCCAAGGCGCTCAGGGCGGTTTGAAGGGCGCCAATGGCCTCATGAAAGCGCTCGGAGGCGCTTTCCAGCTCCCGGAAACCTCCTCCGGCCTCCCTCAGGGAGATTTGAACCTGTTCCCAGTCCAAATCCGTGGAAACCGCAATGGATTTCAGCGCCTTCCCCGTCCGGAGGAGCGCTCCGCCCATTCCGCTCAGAGCCGGAACCATTTGTTCCCGCAGAATCTCCTGAACTCCCTCCAGCTCCGGAAAATCCCCCAAAGCCTCATAAAGGTCCTTCACCGCCTGCCCCGCCTGGTCCAAGGCGGCGCCAAAGCTCTCCAAAGAGCCGGATATCTCCGCCAGGGCGGCGTCTGCCGCCTCCGGGTCATGAATCACCACGGCGTCCTGCAAGGCCGCGACGGCAGACCGGAGACTCCGGACCGCGGCAGTCAGCGCCTCCCCCGCCCGCCGGAAAATCCCGGCGGCATGACCGGCTCCGGCAGAGACGTCCGCGCCGTCCTCCACGGAATCCCCCAGCGCGTTCATCGCGTCCTCCAGGCGGTCCGCCAGGGCGTCCACCCGGCCGGAGGCATCGGCCAGCTCATCCAGTGCGGGAGCCAGGTCCGACAGAGCCTTGGTAACCGCGGCGCTGAGCTGGTTGACGGACGCCACATTTTCATCGGTAAAATCGGAAAGCCGCTCCACCAAATTCTCCGTGTGGACCCGGGCCTCGTCCGTCGTGAGGCCCATGGCGCTGAGCCGGGCGGAAACACCGTCCCCATTGCTTTCCGACCGGTCCAGAGCCCGGTCAATCAGGTTCTCCAGGGTATCCAGCTCCCGGCGGAGGCGGTCCAGCGTCCCGCTTTCCGGAGAGAGGGCCACGTCCGGTTCCGCCTGGCCCACAATACCGCCCACGTCCTTCCGGCCGTAGACTTCGCCCCGGTTCGTGCAGCCGGAAAGGTGCCCAGCCTGCCGTCCGGCAACACCGCCCACATTGTAGCCCACATGGGGATAACCCACGGTTCCGGTGTTCAGGCAGCTGTAGACAACACCGCCGGACCATCCCACTATGCCGCCGGTGTCACTGTGGCTTTTCAGGAAGCCGCCGTCCTCATCCTCCCCCGGGGAAGCCTCTTCCAGAGACAGCGTCAAACGGTCCATATCCATGGCGGTATCCTCATCCGGGGGCGCGGTGTTGACGCCGGCCCCATTCTCACACTGGAGCAGCGCTCCCAGGTTCCGGCCCGCCGCGCCGCCGGTGAACTCCTCCCCGGTCACCGTGCCGCTGGTGACGGCCCGGGCGATCTCGCCGGTTTCCCGGTTCAGCCCCGCCACACCGCCCACGGCGGAGGTGCCCTCCACGGTTCCGTGGAAATTACAGTTCCGGACGGCTCCGGCGTTGCTGCCCACGATGCCGCCCACGTTGACGGCGCTGCCGGAAGGGCGGACGCTGCCGGTGACAACCAGGTCCTGGACCACCGCTCCCTCCTGGAGGTAGCGGAATAAACCCATATTGGACCCGGCGGCGGTGATTTTCAGGTTTGTGATCTTATGCCCATCCCCCAGGAACGTCCCGCCGAAGGTGGGTATGGGAGTGAATTCCATCCCCTCCAAATCCAGATCCGCCGCAAGGCGGACGGTCTTCCCCCTGGACCAGGCGTCCAACGAGCAGTATTTTGCAAATGCCTCCAGCTGGCTGACGGAGGAGATGGTAATCGCGGCCTCCGCCCCCGGGGCTGCGGCCAGCGCCGGGCCCGCCAGCAGCCACAGGGCCAGCAGCAGGGAGGCGCACTTCCTTGCCAGTTCTTTCATCACGCTTCCTCCTTTCCGCCGCCGGGCAGGCCGCCGCCCTCCGGCGGCGCGCCCTCCACAGCCCCGCTCTCGACAGCCGCGTTGATGGTGCCATGGAGCAGGCCGGTGAAGTCCGCGTCCACCATGCCGGAAACATAGCCCCGGACATGGCCGTCCAGCCGCATAAGGCCGGTACGGCTCTGGAGGGGAAGCCGGGCTTTGAGGGTAAACGCAGTCTTCTCAATAATGACGTCTCCCAACAGCAGAATCTGGGGGAGGATGCCCATAACCAGGAAAATGGAGATCAGGGTTCCCCGGCCCAGGCACACGCCGATGGAAGAGATGGAGGGATTCGTGGACAGCACGCCGATCAGCACCCCCGCTGAGGCCAGAATGGTGCCGGAGGTGACGATGGTGGGAAACGCCTGGTTCAAAGACTCCACCACCGCGTCTTTCAGGGGCATCTCCTGTTTCAGCTCCGTGTACCGGTTGGCAATGACGATGGCATAGTCAATATTCGCGCCCATCTGGATGGAGCTGACCACCAGATAACTGAGGAAGAACAGGTTTTCCCTCATCAAATACGGAAACGAAAAATTGATCCAAACGCTGCCCTGGATCACTAGGATCAGCAGCACCGGGAGACCGGAGGACTTGAAGGTGAACACCAGCACCAGGATGACAAAGACGATGGTCAGCACGCCGATGACAATGTTGTCCTTCTCAAAAGAGCTGGAGAGGTCAAAATCGCTGGTGGAATTGCCCACCACCAGGTAATCCTCGTAGTACTTTCCGGCGGCGGCATGGAGGACTTCCAGGAAGGCAAATGTCTCCGGGCTCTCCTCCGGCAAATCCAGCTGAAGCACCAGGCGGCTGTAATTCTCCCCCTTGAGCTGGAGCTGGGCGTCGGCGAGCTGGGCGTGAAGGTCCCGGATCGTTTCGCTCATCCCGTCGTCCAACGTGAGATAGCCCTCCTCCATCTGGTCATAGACAAAGAGAAACATATCCAGCAGGGGCACGCCATAGCTGTCCAGGCCGGACACCACTTGTCCGTAGCTCTCCTGATTCACGGCATAGGCGGTATAGAGGAGGCGGGCGGCCTCCACATCCAGGTCCGTCAGCTCCGCGAACTGCCGGGGCGTGAGGCGGTCCGTAAGAACATAGCCGTCCATGGCCTCAATATTGGCAAGGCCCAGCACGCTGCCGACCTCCGGCATGGCCTCCAGGTCCCGGAGGAGGCGGCCCTCCCGCTCGTAATCCCCGGCGGGAACCATGACGGCGACGGTGTTGACGCCGCCGAAAGTCCCGTCCACCTTTTGCTGGGCAATCTGGGATTCATTCTGCCGGAGGGTAGTCAGGGTGGTCTGGCCATAGACATAGGGGCACTTGTTGGAAAAGAAAAAGCCTCCCACCAGCAGGACCATAAACAGCGGCGGCATGATGTACCGGGTTTTCACCGCCAGGCGGCCCCAGGCGGAAATCTGCGGAACAAAGCTCTTGTGGTGGGTCCGGTCAATGAGGCGGCTGAAGCTCATGAGGAGCCCGGGCATCAGGGTGAAGACGCTGAGAAGGCTCAAAACGATGGCCTTCATCAAAATCACGCCCAGATCCCGGCCGATGCCAAAGCGCATGAAGCACATGGCCCCCAGGCCGGACAGGGTGGTCATGGAGCTGCCCGCGATCTCGGGGATGGCTTTGCTCAGGGCCATGACCACCGCCTCCCGGGCCTCCAGGCGCTCCCGTTCTTCGGTGTAGCGATGGCAGAGGATGATGGCGTAATCGATGGCCAGGGCCAGCTGCAACACCACCGCCACGGAGTTGGAGACAAAGGAGATCTCCCCGAAGAGGAAGTTGGTTCCCTTGTTCAAAAGCGCCGCCATGCCGAAGGTAGCCAGCAAAACGGGAATTTCCATATAGGTGTGGGAGGTAAAGAGCAGTACCAGCAGGATGATGACCACGGCGATGACCATGACCACCTGCATCTCCGCGTCCAGGCTCTCGGAGGCGGAGTTTCCGGTGTCGCCGGTGACATAGAGGTCATAGCCCTCCAGGACTTCCCTCACCCGGTCCAGAGCTTCCAGGCTGATTTGGTCGTCCGCCGCGCCGCCGTAAGTGACGGACAACAGGGCGGAGCCATTGGTATAGTGGTCCTCCGTGCCGTCGAACTCGACGGATTTGACTCCCTCCAGGACCTCCAGCTCCTCTGCCAAAGCCTGAGCCCGGGCCCAGGTGATATTGTCCACCAGAATCCGGTTCGTGCCGAAGGTGACGAACTCCTCCTCCATAACGGTGAGCCCTCTCCGGGTTTCCGTCTCGGCGGGCAGATAGCTGGTGAGGTCGTCGTTCACCGCCGTCCATCCGCTGGAGAAGGCACAGAAAATGGCCAGCCCGAGGTACAGCAGGTAAAACGCCTTCCGCTTGTCCACGATGAAGGCCGCCACCCGCTCCATAGGGCTCTGTTTTTGTCCGTTGTTCCGCTGGTCCAAGGCCGCCGCTTCCTTTCCTGTCCCCAGAATTCGGGGAAAGCTGATTTTCATCTTATCATATACCGGCGGGCGGGGAAAATCAACCGGGACCGCCGCAAAAACCGGGCAAAATCCAGGTGGGGCAGAGAAACTTTTCCTTGACATTTTCCCAGATTCCGATATAATAAGTAGGCTTGCAGCCGCAGGCATATCCTTGCCCTCATCGGAGAATGAGGGCCATTTGTCCAAAAGGAGGTGCAAACATGGCAAAGGTTACTGCCAATTATGAGGTCGTGTATATCATCGACCCTGCACAGGGGGAGGAGAACATCGCCGCTCTCGTCGCGAAGTTCAAGACCCTGGCTGAGCAGAACGGCTCCGCCGTCGAAGTGGAGGAGTGGGGCGCCCGGCGTCTCGCCTATCCCATCGACTACAAAAACGACGGCTATTACGTGCTGATGAGCTTCACCAGCGAACCGTCCTTCCCCAAGGAGCTGGACCGCGTT
>CAJTSM010000031.1 GCA_910578935.1 uncultured Oscillibacter sp.
CGTGTCAGACAGCTTTGTTAGATTACCACGACCTTGCCCCTTTGTCAATCCCTTTTTTTACTTTTTTCTCCCTTTTTGTAAAACACCGGCAAAACGCTTATAACCCGGTATGACCTCTGTGCAGTTCTTACAACGCCGCCCCTTTCGCCGGCAAAGCGGCAGGCCGGTTTTCTGCGAAAACCGGCCTGTAGGCGATCGTTCCTATTCTAAGGGCCCCGACACTACCACCAGGAAGGGCCCCTCCTCTGCTTCCGGCAGTTCCTCTTGACGGCCCAGCGTCTCCAGCAATGCCCGATACTCTTCCCTGCTCAGCTCATAACGCCGTTCCACAGCGTTTTCCCATACCGCAGTAAATCCGTCCAGCAGCTCCCCGGCCTCTTCTGTGGTCAGGTACAGCGCCTTCTCCGGGGCGGAAGGGCTGGCGTAGAATTGACCGCCGTCCATTGCTGCCTCCGGGGCCGCTTCCGCCGAAGCTGCCGGCGCCATATCCGCTCCCGCGGTCAGCGCCGCTTTCAGCCCCTGTTCGTCATTATAGGGCTCTATTGCTTTCGACCGCGCCGCCGGCGCCATCTGGATTTCTTCCGCCGGCCCTTCCCTTGATTCTGGAGCCGCCTGGGGAGCAATTCCCGCCTCTCCACCTTCGATCACGGCGGCCGTATCATAGGCGCTGCCGTTTCCCCCGGCGGGTGCAGCGTCGTTGCCGGGCCCGGTCCGCACCAGGATAATCAGAGCGCAGCAGGCCGCCAGCGCCGCCGCCGTCCTCATCCAGCGCCGGCCCCCCCGCCGTTTGAGTTCCACAATCTTCTTATCCCTGTCCGAGTCTCTCCGGATCCGCTCCATCACTTCTCCGGTGAAACCATCCGGCACCACCGTGCCCTCCACATCCGGAAATCCGGCCCGAATCACCAGAGCATCGTCCACATAAGCCCGGCATCCCGGGCACTCTCCCAGGTGGTCCCCCACCTGTTTCATCTCCTCCGGCGGCAGCTCCCCGTCCACGAACAGGTCCAACAGGGCCGCGTATTCCTCACAACATTTCATAAACGGCCCTCCTTTCCTGTCTCTTTAGACGGAAGCGGCGGAGAAAAGTTCCCCCGTGCCAGCAAAAAACTTCGCAGCTTTTTTCGTCCCCGGCTGATCCGGGACTTCACTGTCCCGATGTCCAGCCCCAAGACTTCTCCAATCTCATCGTAACGCAGCTGCTGAATCTCCCGCAGCACCAGCGCCGCCCGGTAATCCGGCGGCAGAAGCCGAAGGCCTTCCTCAATCTGCTCCCGCAGCTCCCGGCGCTCCGCCTCCTCCTGAGGGGAGGCCAGGGAGGCCGGGATATCCAAATTTAAATCTTCATCATCCAGGGAAACGGCAGCCTGCCGCTTTCCCTCCCGCCGGATCAAATCCACACAAGCGTTGGAGGCCAGCCGGTAAAGCCAGGTGGAAAAGCTGCTGTCCCCCCGGAAATTTTTCAGTCCCTGCCATGCCGCAATAAATGCCTCCTGAGCGGCCTCTGCGGCATCCTCCGGGTTTTTGCACATCCGCCCGGTCAAGGCCAAAACCCTTTTTTCGTAAAGCCGGACCAGTTCTTCAAAAGCCTCCTGATTTCCATTCCGGGCGGCGGCAATCCATCTTTGTTCCTGCAAATCCGTCATAGACGCCCCTCTCCCCGCCGCTCGTCCCGGAGGTCCCGCTTGATGCCTTGGGTCACCCGGTAAACATCCTCCAGGGTGTTCATCCGGACAATCTGCTCTTTATAATAATTGGCGTAAGGAACGCCTTTGAGATACCAGCAGTAGTGCCGCCGGGCCTCCAAAACAGCGACCCGTTCCCCCTTATACTCCGCCGCAAGCTCAAATTGCCGCACAGCCAAGCTGCACCGCTCCGCCAGGGGCGGCAGCGGCGGGACGGGCTTCCCTTCCAGCACAGCCTTAGCCTGCTGGAAAAGCCATGGATTCCCAAAGCAGCCCCGCCCGATCATAGCCATGTCGGCCTTGGTATGCTGGAGAATTCGGGCCGCATCCTCCGGCTTCCAGATATCCCCGTTGGCAATGACGGGAATGGACACGGCCTCCTTCACGGCCCGGATACAGTTCCAGTCCGCCTGACCACCGTAGACCTGGGCTCGGGTCCGGCCATGGACCGTCACAGCTGAAGCCCCGGCTTCCTCCAAAGTCTGGGCAAACTCCACGCAGTTGCAGCTTCCCAGGTCCCAGCCCCGTCGGAACTTGGCGGTAACCGGGGTGCCGGGAAGGGCCTTCACCACGGCCTCCACAATTCGACCCGCCTTCTCCGGGTCTTTCATCAGAGCCGCGCCGTCGCCGTTGTTGACGATCTTCCCCATAGGGCAGCCCATATTAATGTCCAAAATGTCCGCTCCTGTATGCTCAATGGCAATCTGAGCCGCCTCGGCCATGCAGACCGGGTCACTGCCGAAGATCTGGACCGCGGCGGGGTGTTCCCCAGGAAACGGATGCAAAAGGGAAAATGTTTTTTTGTCTTTATAGCAGAGAGCTTTGGAGGAAATCAGCTCCGTGCAGGTGTATCCCGCCCCTAACTCCGCACAGAGCCGGCGGAAAGCGGCATCCGTAACGCCCGCCATGGGGGCCAGGGCCAGCTTTGAGGGGATGGGCACAGTTCCAATATTCATAGGGCGGAGCTCCTCTCTTCCAGGCACGTGATCAATGACTGCATCATAACACAAGACAATTAAAAAGTCTACGCCCTCACAGATTTCCAGCTTTGCCCAAAAATCCGCCGGCGTCCTCTGTCTCTCCACCAACTTTATCCCCCCTTCCGTTCTGATTCCCCCATTCCGGTCAAGCCGCCCCGTCCTCGCCTCCGCTCAATCCATAAAACACCTTTCGAGAGCAGAGGGCGGTCAGCGCCGCGGCCCCCGCCGCGCCCAGGAGAACAGCCCAGGCGGGGCAGCGCTCATACAGCGCTCCGTAAACCGCCTGGCCCAGCGGCGACGCGCAGTTGGATACCGCCATAATGAAAGCCATCACCTTTCCCAGCAATTCCGGCGGCGTCTGCCCCTGAACGGCTGCGCTGAGCACGACCACCAGCATCGTGGACAGAACCATGATGGCGAAACTCATGGCCGTCACCCCCCACCAACTCAGGGTGGGCGGAATGCCTGGCAGCAGAACTACTCCCATGCCCGCCGCCGTCAGGCTGGCGGCCAGCAAAACGGCGCTCCCCCGCCGGAGGTGCAGGAACTTCCCCAGGCAGGCCGTCAGCACGCCGCCGAAGAGTCCGCCCAGGCCCATGGCCCCCTGGGTGAGTCCCAAACGGCTGTCGCTCATATTCAGTTCCCGAACCACCGCCACGGGGATGCCTACCACTAGAGCTGCGGAAAGCACTAGATTGAAAAGGGCCAGCACCAGCATGACGGACAGGAACACCGGCTTCCCCCGGCGGACGAAGCGCCAGCTCTCTCGGAGATCCCGCCACACCGTGGCCAGCACGCTTCCCGCTGCCGCCCGGGGCCGGTGGGGAATACGAATGAACAACTCCATGACGGCGGAGAGGAAGAAACAGCCGGTGCCGACCCACAGGATCGGCCACAGGCCGAAGGCCCCAAACAGCACGCCCCCAATTACCGGCCCCAGCAGGCCGGACAGGGTGCCCACCATGTTAATAACGGCGTTGGCGCTGGTCAGCCGCTCCGGCTCTGCCAGAAGAGGAATACTGGCCTGGACCGCCGGCTGGTAAGCCCCGGCGATGCCGTACAGCAGCATAAGGCAGACCACCATCAGCGGTACCAGGGGCGTCCGCCCCAGAAGGAGAGAAAAAGCCAAAATCAGGCCCGCCGTGGAGAAATCCAATATCACCATGATGTCCCGTTTGTTTACCCGGTCCGCCGCCACTCCGCCCACGGGGGCGCACAGCACGGCGGGAATGAAGGCCGCCGCCCCTACCGCTCCGAAGAGGGCGGGGGACTGGGTCTGCCGCAGAAGATACAGCGGAAGGGCAAAGCGCAGGATCGCGTTGCCAAAGAGGGAGATGATCTGCCCAATCACCACCAGGGTAAAATCCCGGCGAAACAGAGGCGCTTGCTTCGTGTTCATAAAAATACTCCTTTTTCTTTCAATTTTTAAAATACCGACCGTCGGTATATATATCTCCAAAAAGAAACTGCCCCCGCGCGGCAGTCTCTCTTCAGTCATTTTCCTCCTCGCTGGAAGACGGGGGATGGGCCATCTCCGCATACCGCACCAGGGTGCCCACGATTTCCTGGTCAATCAGCCCTTCGATACCGAAACTCCGGAACAGTTGATTGTAGATCCCGCACCGGGCCCGGATTTCCTCCGGAGTGGTGGGCTGGACAATGGGATTGATCCACACGTCCGACAGCATCATCATGGCCTCCGCCAGCTCTTTGGGGTGCTCCGTGCAGATCGAACCGTCCTCTATTCCCTGACGGACAACGGGCTCCACAAAGCCGGGCACTACTTCTGTAAAAATGCTGCGCATTTCCGTCGCCAGAAATTTGGCGTTATCCAGAAGATACGGCATCATACAGAACATTTTTGCCTGGCGTTCCGGCTGGAGGGAAACCTTGAACATGGTCCGCAGTTTCTCCAAGCCATTCAGTGTCCCGTCATCCCGAACCTTGGAAAGCACTTCGCCGTTCCTCCGGCCGATGCGGTCGCAGACCGAGTAGAAGATATCCTCCTTGGAAGTAAAATGGTGGTAAATAGCCCCCTTGGAAAAACCTGTTTCCTCAATAATGTCCTGTAGGGAAACCCTCTCATAGCCTTTTTCAATAAACAGCCGCTCCGCCGTATCCAAAATTCTTCGCACCGTTTCCTCCGGATATTTATTCCGTGCCATGAGGCGTTCCCTCCCTCTAAACAAACCATCGGTCTGTATTCAGTATATCACCGTGGACAAATTATGTCAAGAGGCGCATACTCCGTGGGAGTGTCCCGTTGCGCATTTTATAACAGGGCCATCGTGCAGGGGCCGCCGTCCCCGGCGGCCTGCCGGTACAAGGATTGGGCCTCGCATCGGGCCGCCCAAGGGGGCCGCCCCTACAAGACCAAATCTCCCCATTGGACACGCCCATGCTCCATGCTTCCCATGGCCGTTCATATAAAATATAAGAAAAACCGGCGGCCTCCAGAGGGTGTCATTAAACTCCCCAAACACAGCCTTGGGCATTTTCCCGCCATGCCGCAGAACGCTTCCGGCGCACCCTTTCAGATGTCTCACTCCGGCAGTTCCGAGAATAAATCCGCTAATCGAATATTCAGGGCGGCGGATATGCGCTGGCACTTTTCAACGGTAAGGCTGTGTTCCCCACGCTCAATCCGCCCATAATACGCCCGGCTGATCCCGCACAATTCCGCGAACTCATTCTGCGGCAAACCGCGGCCTTCTCTGTATTTGCGCAAAACATTACCCAAAGCGGTGTTTACATTATATGCGGACATTTTGCTCACCTCAAAAACAGTATACCAAGAATCGGCCAAAAACGCTATATATAGCGTTGAAATTTTTAGCGAATTCAGTAGAATATACTTGGATGGTGGTTGTGCCACGTATCTGGAAAAATTCTATGTAAAGGAGAACATCATGGACAAAAGAGGTTTTGAGATCAAAGTGGATTCCTTTCGCAAAATCCCCAATCCCTACAAAGGGGCGCCAAGCGGCGATTCCCAAATGTATACTGCAATTTGTGACGTTAAAAACCTTCCCATCGAACTCCTGGATTGGATGGAAACCAATCCCCGCAAGCAGAATATTCGGAGCGGAGTGGCGAAAAAGATCAAGACGTCCCTCTTGGAAAACAGAGATTTTCACCTCTTGAACCGCGGACTTCTCTTTTCTGCTCAAGACGTTACATACAACAACTATGATAACACCATGAAACTGGTCTTTTCCGATCCTGAGTTTCACGGCAACGTCGACGGCGGGCATACTTTGAGAGTCATTTTGGAAAACCGGGACGATCTGGAATATGGGCAGCAATATGTCAAGCTGGAAATTCTGACCGGCGTTGAGGGAATCTTTGAAGACCTTGCCGCCGCAAGAAACACTTCCACACAGGTCCAGGACAAATCCATCGCAAACCTTCGTGATTATTTTGATCTGATCAAAGGCGCCATTTCCGCCGAAGCGTTTCAAAACCGCGTCTATTTTATGGAAAATGATGACGGCGACATTGACGTGGGCGATCTTCTGGCCATTCTGAATCTGTTCAACATCGACTCTTATCACGAAATGGAAAGCTTTCCCGTCATGTCTTTCAGCAGCCGGAAACGGTGTATCGACAGCTACATCAACCTTTACGAGAAGTTTCACGACAGCCCCGAGAACCCTTATGTGAAAATGAAGCCGGTAATGGTGGAGATTTTTAGGCTCTATGATTACCTTGAGTCCAAAATGTTTGATTACTACCGTGTCAAGAACCCTTCTGGAAAATACGGCTCGGTATCCGGAGTCATCACCCCAAAAGACGCTAAAAGGCAGCTTCAGACAAAATTTTATCAAAACGAAATCCGGCACGGCTCACCGAACGGTTTCCTTTTCCCGATTCTGGGCTCCCTCCGCGCCCTGCTGGTGGAGAAGGATGGCCGGTATGCCTGGACACACGATCCGTTCGATATTTTGGACCGGGCGGGTCCGGACCTTGTCTGCACCACGGTTGAACGAAGCAGGACCCTTGGCAACGATCCTGTTAAAGTCGGTAAGGACACCGGCAATTGGCAGACGCTCTACATGCGCGTGAAGTTCGAAACGATGATGCTCTAGTCAAACCTCTGGCTCAGCCGGAGGCTTGCGCAAATCTTAGACGGCCGTGAAGAACCGTGAAACACCCGGAGCCGGGAGCGGCCGGGACTCCCGGGGCTTATTCACAGTGTAGAAAGAGGCCCGATCTCACCTGAGATCGGGCCTCTTTGCGTTTAATATTCAAATCGCCCGGTCAAAGGTAACCCCTGACTGTTTTCCCAAACATCCACACGCCTTCCGCAAGAGGCGCTTTCGTATCTAGGGCGGCTTTCACCGTTTGAGAGGACGCAGCACTATACGGGTTCCCTATTCGGCATCATAAGGCACTCATACTCTTCACTCCGTTTTCTGTCCCTGTCATCGCTGTGGGCGGCACAGCAGAGAGGGGCAGAGAGCAAGGTCCCCCCTGGCCGTTTCCTTGATCCCTTAATCCAGCGCTCCATACTGCGCCCCGTCCACGGGCTCGCACCACTCGTTGGAGCAGTCCTCGCCAGGGACCTCAAAGGCCACATGGCTGAACCAGGAATCCTTCGCTGCGCCGTGCCAGTGCTTCACTCCGGCGGGGATATAGACCACGTCGCCGGGGTTCAGCTCCCGGGCGTTCTGTCCCCACTCCTGATACCATCCCCGGCCATTGGTACAGAGGAGGATCTGCCCGCCGCCCTTGCCGGCGTGGTGAATGTGCCAGTTGTTCCGGCAGCCCGGCTCAAAGGTGACGTTGGCCAGGAAGATGGTTTCCCTGGGATCTGTCAAGGGGTTGAGGTAGGAATTGCCGGTGAAATACTGGGCGTAGGCCTCGTTGGGTTCGCCCAGGCCGAAGAGGCCGCCGTCTGTGCCGCCGTCGTCCTTGTAAACCTCTACCGCCAACCGGAACGCCGCCCAGGCGTTGGGCCACCCGGCGTAAAAGGCCAGGTGGGTCAGGATTTCCGCCATTTCATCCTTGGTAACGCCGTTCTTCTTGGCGTTGGCAATATGGAACTGAAAGGAGCTGTCCACCAGTCCCTTGCCGACCAGGGCGGAGATCGTGAGAATGGAGCGCATTTTCAGGGACAGCTTCTCCTCCCTGCTCCAGACCTCTCCAAAGAGCACGTCATCGTTCAGTTCCGCAAACTTGGGGGCAAAGCTGCCCAGCTGATCTCTGCCTGCCGTCTGTTTTACCATTGCAGTTACCTCCTGATAAAGTCTGAATCAAGCCCTCCAGGAAGGCTTGTAAGCAATCCGGAGAGGCTGCGCCCCTTCGGATTATTCGTGAATTTTAAATCCGTTGAGATATTTTGCGGTTTCCGCCGCGCCGTGGTCGATAATCTCGCTGTGCCCCAGATCCAGGGCGGTGATGGCGGCCATATCCGCATCGGAGAGCCGGAAGTTCCAGATGTCCATATTTTCCTCCATCCGCTCCCTGCGGGTGGACTTGGGAATCACCACCACGCCCCTTTGAACATTCCAGCGAAGGGCCGTCTGAGCAGCGGTCTTGCCGTACTGACTGCCAATCTCCGTCAAAATCGGGTGCGTGAAGATGCCATGCCGGCCCTCCGCCATGGGGCCCCAAGCCTCCGGCTGGACGCCGAACTCCTTCATAGTCTCCAGCGCGCCGCCCTGGGCGAAGAAGGGATGCAGTTCCACCTGGTCCACCATGGGAGCGATTTTCGCGTTGAGGCACAGGTCCGCCAGCCGGTCGGGGTAGAAGTTGCACACGCCGATGGCTCTGATCTTGCCTTCCTCGTAGAGCTCCTCCATCGCCCTCCAGGACCCGTAGTAATCGTTCATGGGCTGGTGGATGAGGTAGAGATCCAGATAGTCCAGCCCCAGCTTTTCCAAGGACGTTTGGAATGCCTTCTTGGCATTCTCATAGCTCTGGTCCTGAATCCAGAGTTTCGTGGTGACGAACAGCTCCTTCCGGGGCACACCGGACTTGGCGATGGCCGCGCCTACGGCCTCCTCATTGAAGTAGGCCGCAGCCGTGTCGATCAGGCGGTAGCCGCAGCCGATGGCGTCCCGAACGGCCTGCTCGCATACCGCCGCCTCGGGAACCTGAAACACGCCGAAGCCCTCCCGGGGCATTTTCACGCCGTTGCGTAATGTGATGCTTTCCATGTTGATGATCCTCCTGTTTACAGATTGATTTCCTTATGCTACGATATAGCCAACCGGTTTTCCCAGTCCTAAATGATATCAATTTATCAGGAAATTGTACACTACCGGTTTTTGATGGAGCATAAGGTTTACATTATGCCAAGGAGGCTCTCATGGATCTTCATCAGCTGGAATGTTTTCGAGCCGTGGCGGAGGCGGAGTCCCTGACCCGGGCGGCGGAGGCCCTGCACGTCTCCCAGCCCGCCGTCAGCGCCCTGCTCAAACGCCTGGAGGGGGAACTGGGAACGGAACTGTTCGACCGCAGCCCCAACCGGGTGAAACTCAACGCCGCCGGGGAGCTGGCCCTGCGACATACCGTCACCATCCTCCGGGACGTGGAAGCCATGCAGAATTCCGTGGCGGACTTCGCCCGGGAAAATCAAACGCTGTCCATCGCTTTTTGTGATCCCGGCGTCCAGTGGTGGACGGTGCCCCGGTTCTCTATGGCCCATCCGGAGGTTACCGCCACGGGAACCGTCTACCAGAGCGGTCCCGCCAAGCTCCTGCTGGAACGGGAGTGCACTTTGCTCGTCACCCCGGAGGCAATTCATCATCCGAAGGTCGAAAACGTCCCCTTCCTGCCGGACCGGGTATACCTGTCTGTGCCTCCGGAGAGCGCGTTGGCCCGACAGGAGTGCGCGTCCCTCCGGGACATCCCCGCCCAGCCGGTGCTGCTGCCCACCATCGGCGGACACTTCATTGAAACCATCGAGCGCATCCTGGCGGCGGAGCGGCCGGACATTACGGTGATCAAACATGACTTCCTCATGACCCAGCACATGGTCCGTACCACAAACTTTCTGGCTACCCTGTCCACGCTGTCCATGGAACTGCGCAATGACGGCGACCGGCGCTTCGTGCCCCTGACAGACCCGGAGCTGAACGTAGTCTACCAAATCGCCTTTCTGCGGGGAGAGCGGGAGAAGGTTCGCCAGTTCCTGGTCTGGGCAAAGAGCGTAACAGGGCCATCATAGTCCGCCCCGCTGCCGGGCCAGCTGCAAAAAGGATGCGGCAAACAGCAGCGCCTTGCACACATTGTCCGCCACCATGCACCACCAGACCGCCCGGAGGCCCAGTCCCCACACCCGCACGCAAAGGAACGTAAAGAAAATTCGCACCCCCCACATGCTGGCCGTCTCGATGAAAAAGGGCCCTCTGGTCCGGCCCATCCCGTAGAAGACGCCCTCCAGCACGATCATCAGCCCGAAAAAGGGCTCGGAGAAGGCCACCAGCCGCAGCATTTCCGCTCCAAGGGAAACCACCGCCTCCACCGGGGAAAACAGGGCCATCAGGGGCCGGGCCACAAGGTAAAGCACCACGCCGCTGAGGCACATCATGCCCACCGTCAGGGCAATGCTCAGCCCGCCGGCGGCCCGGAGTTTTTCCCGGTCCCCCTCCCCCAGGGCCGCGCCCACCAGGGCGGAGGCGGCGGTACGGAGGCCATAGCCGGGGATGTAGAAGATCGTCTCCGCCGTGACGGCGATGGAGTGGGCGGCAAAGACGGTGGTGCCCATGCTGCCGGATACCATTCCGGCAAAGACCACATAACCCAGGCACGAGGTCAGGCTGGTCCCCAGCACAGGAAGCCCGGTCTTCGCGCACTGCCGGAGCAGAGCCGGATCCGGCGCAAACTCCCGCCGGTTCCAGCGGAGCAGGGGCGCCTTCCGGTAGGCCAGGAACATCAAGGTTCCGCAAGCCATATGGGAAACCGCCGTGGCAATGGCCGCGCCGGTGACCCCCAGTCCCCAGGTATAAATGAGCAGATAGTTCAGCCCCGCATTCAAGCAGTTGGCGCCCATGCTGATGAGCATGGGCGTTTTTGTGTCCTGGGTGGCCCGAATCGCCGCGCCAAGAACGGTATTTCCCGCCCGGAAAACCATAGGCAGGCTGATGATAAAAAAGTACAAGGACGCCTGCTTTTGAATCGCCGGCTCCGCGCCCATCCAGACAGGAATGAAGGGGCTGAGGAAAATCGAAGCGCCGCCGCAGACAGCTCCGCAGCCTAGCGCCAGCAGCAGCGCCTGCTGGGAGAGCTTCGCCGCCCTTGTCCGGTCCCCGGCGCCCACCGCCTGGGCGATCAGCGCCAGAACCGCCGCTCCTACCGCCGCCAGGACGCTGCCGGCCAGCCAGGTGACCGTGGTGGTGACGCTGACGGAGGCGGTGGCCTGTTCCCCCAGACGGCCCACCATGGCGGTATCCACATATTGCAGGAGGGTGGTGAGGATTTCCTCCGCCATGGTGGGGATGGACAGCCGGAGCAGGCGGCGGAACAAGGCCCGCCGTTCCATATCAGCCCAGGGAGAGGGTGACGCTTACGTCCCCGCCGCCCAGGAGCTCCCGCAGCTCCGAAGCGCTGGTGCTGCCGGCATGGCCCAGGCGGGTGAAGTTCCAGGTGTTAGGGGCGTAGTAGAGGACGATTTGATTCCCCTGGTAGAGGATGAGGTCCCCGGCCTGGGTGGTAATCTGCTCATCGTTGGTAGGAAGACTCCGGCCCAGGGGACCCACCTTCTCCATGCCGCCATAGTCGCTCATTTCAATGGTTTTGGGACCGTCCGCCAGCAATTCCCGCAGAGCCCGGGCGGAGGAGTTGTCCTCCAGCGTTGCGGTGAGGGTGGTTCCGTTGACGGTGAGGTTCAGCATAGAAGACTCTCCTTTCGAAGTTGTCTCTGCCGCCGGCCCGGCGGGCAGGTTCAAGCCGTTGACCCAGGCTTCCACCGTATCCCGGGAGGCGCTGCCGCCAAAGCGCTGGCCGTCCAGCCAATCGGCGCCGGAGGCGGAAACCCGGAGATTCGTAGCGCTGGAGCCGATGCCGCTGCTGCCGGAGGTACAGAAGGGCACGATGGTCTTACCGCTGAAATCGCCGCTTTCCAGGAATGTATAGAGAATCTTGGGGGCTTGGCCATGCCAGATGGGATAACCGATGAACACAGTGTCGTAGTCCGCCAGGTTGGGAAGCGTGCCGGAGATGGCCGGACGGGCGGAGGCGTCGCTTTGCTCCCGGTTGGCCCGGCAGCCGGAATCGTGGTAGTTCAGGTCGGCAGAGGTGTAGGGAACCTCCGGGGTGATCCGGTAAAGGTCCGCATCCAAAATGGTTTCCAGGTGTTTGGCAATGTTCTCCGTGTTGCTGGTGTTGGAGAAATAGGCCACCAGGACCTTGCCGTCATCGCTTGGGTCCGGAGTGGGGGCGGGCGTTTCGCCGCCTGAGAGGCGCCGGTACTGGTACAGAGCGGAAACCACCTCAGCGCGAGTGGCGGGGGTCCGGGGATCAAAACGCCCATCCGCCCGGGCGGTCAGGATGCCGTTGGACCGGGACCAGTCCGCCGCCGTCTGCGCGTAGGAGGCGATGGCGCTCTCGTCAGGGTAGTCTTCCGCCTGGGCCTCCGGACTCCCGGCCCAGCGCCAGAGGATGGCGATTACCTGTTGGCGGGTCACCGGATCATTTACCCCGAAGCGCCCATCGGTGTAACCGTTCACCAAGCCGCAGTCCGCCGCCCAGCTGGCAGCGTCCACATAGTAGGCCGTGGCCGCCACGTCGGAAAAACCGGCTGCTCTGGGGGCGGCGGGGCTTCCGGCGGAGCGGTGGAAGATCGCCGCCATCTGGGCGCGGGTCACGTTGTCCCCCACACCGAAACGGCCGTCGCTGTATCCATTGACATAGCCGTTTTCCGCCGCCCACCGGACTGCTCCGGCATAGGGCGCGCTTTCGTCCACATCTGAAAAAGCAGTTTCCGCAGCGAAGACCGCAGCAGTGAGGGCCAGCGTCATACACAGCACCAGCGCCGCAGCATAAAATCGTTTCATTGCGTTCATAAGTACATCCCTTTCCCATTTCATTCGTATCGCTTTTCAGCTTATCTCCCATTGAACACCGGGAATACCCGGTATTCGCCATAGTCCCGGACCGGCGCGACAGCCTTCAGCGTTTCCATGTCTTTACCGCTGATTCCAAAATCCACGCCGGCGTTGTCCCGCATATGCCAAGGGACCGTCGTTTGAGCAGCGCCAGCCGTATCCAGTTCCAGCGCCCGGCGGACGCACAGCGTCCCCGGTGAGGCGCTGTGCGTCCTGACCATTTCCGTAATGACGGATTTTTTCAGCACCTCTTTGTCAGCGATAGAAGCGCAAGCCTCCACCAGAATATCATTCCGCCGGCAGGCGCCCTCCAAGGCGATCCAGACCTCTCGGTTCTCCACGAAATAGCCCTGTCTCTTCGCCGCCCCCTCGTCCGGGATGAACCGGGCGCCCAGGCCGGTTTGGGATGCGGACGCCGTTGGGAGGCGTATGGGTTTCTTTCAAGATCATAGGCGGCGCCTCCTGTCAAAGCTTAAAAATCGAAGCCGTCCGTTTGACAGCTCCGATTTTATCCGATGCGGCTTCAAATGTAAAATACTTTGTTTCTATTCTCTTCCATGCTCAAAAAGCATGAAAGGGAGGGGCGTTTATCCTTGCCCGATTTCGTCTCCCCAACTCTGCCGCAGAAGCTCCAGGAATTTCTCCGCCGCGCCGGAAAACACTTGGTGCTTTTTCCAAACCACGCTCATGCCGGCCCGGACCGCTGGGGTGAGGGGACGGAAGCAGAGGGCGCTGTCTCCGGTGGTATTAATGATGCCGTCCAGGCACAGCGCGGCCCCCAGGCCGTCCTCTACCATTAGGGAGGCATTGTATACCAAGCTGTACGTGGCGATGATATTCAGGTGTTCCGCCTCCTTCCCAATCCAATTTTTCAAAGAACCGCCGTCCCGGACACGCCGGGAGATCACCAGGGGAAGTCCTGCCAGGTCTGCCGGAGTGATGGCCCCTTTCTCCGCCAGCGGATGATCCCGGCGCAGGAGAAGGCCCCACGTATCTGACGCCGGCAAACGGCAGGCGTTGTATTTACTGGCGTTCACCGGGTCAAAGAGCAGGCCGAAATCGATGAGGCCCTTGTCCAGCTGCTCCGTCACGTCTGTGGTGTCGCCGCTGGAGACGTGGAAATGGACGCCTGGATATTGGGCTTGGAGATGCCGGGCAGCCCGCGTCAGGAAGTGGACGCCCCGGGTTTCGCCGGCGCCAATGTAGACATCTCCTGTCAAATCCGCATTTTCTGCGGTCAGCTCCCCGGTGGTTTTCTCCACCAAATCCAGAATTTCCTCCGCTCGCTTCCGCAGCAAAACGCCGTCCTCCGTCAGGGTGATCCGGCGGTTGCCCCGGATAAATAGTTTCTTCCCCAATTCCGTCTCCAAATCCATCAGCTGGCGGGAGAGGGTGGGCTGGGAGAGGTGCAGGGACTCCGCCGCGCCGCAGATGCTCTCCTCCCGGGCCACAGCCAGGAAGTAACGTAAAACCCGTAATTCCATAGATGCCTCCTGTGTTGGGATAAAAAAAGTATAACAGGCCGCACCATACCCGTCAACTGTGACAAGGTATTCAGCATAGATATCAAATGTTTCGGGTATTCCGCTTCATAGTCGGGCCAAGAGGAGGGAACCCGTATGGAAATCAAATGGAGCCGCCGGGACAAAATACGGCCATGCCGGAAATCTAAACTATTCAAACATTCTTTCGTTCCCCGGAAGTCTGGAAGGGCATTGATTTGACCGTGAAAAAGGGCCGCGCGACGGCAGCTATCGCTCCCAGCGGCTCCGGCAAAACAACGCTCCTCCCGTGCGTGAACTTTCTGGAACGCGCCGGAAGCGGAATGATGGCGTTCGGTCAGGATGACTTCAGCCTGTGCCAAATCTCTAAAAAAGGCATTGCCCGCCTTCGGAAAAAGACGGCCTTTGCGTCCCAGAATCACAGTCTCTTCCCCAATAAGACCTCCGCCCCCATACGGAAAGGGAAAGAACGCACCGCCCCGGCAGAAACTGGAGAGGATTTCGCCGGCGATGGGGCAATGGTGTAAACACAACCCGCTAAATTTTTAGACGGGATGAGCCGCTCCCCTTCGGTTTTCCCAGAGGGTATCCCCGAATTTTCGGAATGCTGGATTGGGACGGATTGCGCCGCCGGACAAATCGATTGGGCCCAGGAATCCTTCCGGATGTCAAGTCAAATCAACACAGCCCCGGCGGAAAGACGCCTTGAGACGGCGTCTTTCCATTTTTCAGACAACGCCGGGCTCTAAATTTATGGTATCATAAAATTTACTTTCCCGCTCCTCTTTTCTGTGCTATAATAGAAACATACAGAAAGAGAGGGAACGATATGAAAAATTTCTGTTTTGTTGTTATGCCTTTTGGCGGGCTGTTCGATGACATATATCAGCAAATTTACACACCCGCTATTCGGGAGATGGGCTTAGAGCCGCTCCGCGCAGATGATATTTACGATAATCAGCCCATTATACAGGACATTATGCAATCTATTCGGGACGCCGCTTTGGTTATAGCGGAGGTAACGGGCCGAAATCCGAACGTCAATTACGAACTTGGAATGGCTCATGCTTTGGAAAAAGAAGTCATTATTGTCACATCCAATAAAGACGATGTCCCCTCTGATTACCGTCACCTGCGCTATGTGTTCTACAATTCCAGTGGGATTAAATGGGACAGCAAATTATCCCGTGAATTGTCCGCAACGATGAGGACTGTGTTGGGCCGCCTTAATATACCGATTACGCCGGGCCCTGTTCTGCATCTTGACAATGGATTTTATCAAGCTGATATTGTAAAAATTCATCACTATGAAAGCAAAGGGCATTATTTTTATAAGTTGAACGGATTGTTGCCGCTGTCTGAGATCAAAGACAGTCACACAGAGTCTTATCTTCCAGACGAAAGCCACTGGTTGGCAGATTGGAATCAAGAACACCCGCGTTTTAAAGTCGGGGAAACGGTTAAATTTAAAGTTACTAAAGTAAGTGGGATCAGTAGTTGGAATCATGTTGAGCACGCCAGAAATGTGAACTTCACCGTCTGAGTTTTACACCCAGCTCTGCTTGTGTTCCAAAACAAATTTGCTGTGGAGAGCGGAATCTAAATATGGCGAATATTCTGATTGTCGAAGATGAAAAGGCCATGCAGGACATCATCGCGGACTATATGGGAAAGGGCGGACACACCTGCTTCACCGCTGACGACGGCATAGACGCCCTTGTCACGCTGAAAAGCCATCCCATGGATTTGATGATCCTGGATGTGATGATGCCCCATCTGGACGGCTTCTCCGTCTGCAAGATAGCGCGGGAAATGAGCGATATGCCCATGATCATGCTCACCGCCAAAAGCGCGGAGGACGACAAGCTGAAAGGTTATGATTACGGCGCGGACGACTATATGACAAAGCCGTTCAGCCCCAAGGTGCTGCTGGCAAAGGTGAACGCCCTCCTGCGCCGTTCCTCCCCCGCTTCCGCCGGAGCGATCACCGCCGGGAAAATCATGCTCCACCCCAACGCACACCAGGTCTATCTGGACGGTCAGGAGATTACCTTGACCCATAAGGAGTATGAACTGCTCGCCTTTCTGATGGCAAACCCCGGGCAGATATTCAATCGGGAGCAGCTTTTGAATCGTATCTGGGGCTATGATTTTAAGGGGACGACCCGCACCGTGGACACCCACATCAAGACCCTGCGGCAAAAGCTGGGGGACGAGGGCAGGCATATCGTCACGCTGATCCGCTCCGGCTATAAATTCGAGGCGGCGGTATGAAGGAACGGTTTTCCCTGCGCACTGTGCGGAAAAAGATTTTGATGCTCTCCAAGCTGGCGGGAATTGCGCTGATAGTTTCTTACATCCTCTCCACCGGCCTACCAATCAGCCAGGACGCCTCTTTTCTGCTCTGGCTGGGATTTGTCTTGCTGCTGGTCTTGGGCATCGACTTTTTTATGGGCCGCTTTATCACGAAACCAATGTCCAGGCTGAACGCCTCCGCAAAGCGCATGGCGGAACTGGACTTTTCCGCTCCCTGTGACCTTGTTTCAACCGACGAATTTGGGGAGTTGTCTGTCAGCCTGAATACAATGGCCGAAAATTTGCAACAGGCCCTTGCCCGTTTAGAGGACGCAAATACCCAGCTTGAACGGGACGTGGAAAAGGAGCGTCTTCTCCTGGCCGAGCGCAAAGAGCTGGTGGACAGCCTATCCCATGAAATGAAAACCCCTCTGGGTATTATTCGGGCCTATGCCGAGGGCTTGCAGGATGAAACGGACGAGGCAAAAAAGCAGAAATACGCCCAAATCATTGTCTCCGAAGTGGAGCGCATGAACGATCTGATCGTAACGCTATTGGATTTATCTGCCTTGGAGAGCGGAGCGGCCCAATTAAACATTACCCGGTTTGACTTTGTGGAGTTGGTGGAAACAGTGGCCGGGCGGCTCTTGATAGATACGCCTGATGCTGACTTTGAACTGCAATATGAACTGCCAGAACAAAAGGTTTTTGTTCGGACAGACCATAAGCGCATGGTGCAGGTTTTGGACAACCTGATCGTCAACGCCAAGAAAAATATAGTTCCCGGCGGCGTTCTGCGGCTGGAACTGACTGTGGAGGATGGGGCGCTGCATTTCTCCATCTTCAACCAGGGCCGGCCCATTCCGGAGAGCGACCTGCCCAAAATCTGGACAAAATTCTATCGGGACAGCAGAGCAGAATACAGCGGCTCCGGGCTGGGACTGTCCATTGTGGCGCAAATCCTGTCCATGCAAAATTTGCCCTACGGCGCGGAAAACCAAACAGACGGGGTGCGGTTTTGGTTCAATATTCCTGTAATGTGATCGTTCTTTCTCGCTGCTGTTTTTCCGTTGCCGTCGCTTCGGATTGGTTTATCACCAGATTATCAGAGCGTGATAATGTCTTTTTGGTTCCTTTTCTTTCAAGAAAAGGAATGTTTCACACGGATTTCACAGCGGCCTCACACCAACTTCACACCGCATACCTAAACTCTCCTTATCACAAATAAGGAGGGTTTTTATGTTTTTAGGTTTAGCGTGGTACTGGTGGCTGGCGATCATGGCGGCGATGATTGTCTCCATCCCCTTCAAGGTCAAGTTTATGAAGTGGTGGAGCAAGCGCCGGCAGGAGAAGAAAAGCCAGCAGGGCAAGTGGGGTGACGGCGATGATTGAAGTCAAAAACCTGACATTCTCCTACGGCAAAGACAAGCAGGCCCTCCACGGCCTGGACTTCACCGTGGAGGACGGGGAGATTTTTGGCTTCCTGGGGCCGAACGGCTCCGGGAAGTCCACAACACAAAAGATACTCACCGGGATATTAAAAGGCCACGGCGGCAAGGTTTCCCTGTTCGGGCAGGACATCTCCAACCCCCACGGGCAGGAGTTTTTCCAGCAGATCGGCGTCCTGTTTGAGTTCCCCTATCTGTACGCCAATCTGAGCGCCGTGGACAACCTGAACTACTTCGCCTCTTTCTACCCCAGGAAGCAGCGGCGGGATGTGGGGGAACTGCTGGACAAGCTGGAAGTGAAACCGGACTTTCTGAAAAAGCCGGTTTCCTCCTACTCTAAGGGGATGCGCCAGCGGGTAAGCATGGCCCGGGCGCTGGTAAGCAGCCCCCGGCTGCTGTTCCTGGACGAACCCACCAGCGGCCTGGACCCCTCCGGCGCGGTGCTGTTTCGGAAGATCATCGAGCAGGAGCGCAAAAAGGGGACGACGGTTTTTGTCACCACCCACAACATGGTGGACGCTGACCTCCTGTGCGACCGGGTGGCCTTTATCTCCAACGGGGACATCGTGGCCTTGGACACCCCCAAGCGGCTGAAGGAGAAAAACAGTAACCGCCGGGTGGTCATTGACTATATGTACCAGGGACAGCGAGAGACGAAAACCATAGAGGCTCCGGAGCTGGAGGCAGGCATCCCCTTTGCCCATGACGAGATCATCAGCATCCACTCCCAGGAGCCGACTTTGGAGGATATGTTCATCCAGTACACGGGGAGGGGGCTCAACTGATGGGGAAAAGCTTTTGCGCCCTGTTCAAAAAGGACTGCCGGATGCTGGCGTCAGGGAAATTCCTCCTGATGGCAATCGGTTTCCTGGCCCTCTATACGGCCTATGTGAACCTGGGCTATCTCCGCTTCATGCAGATGGAGCCCTACAATGTGTACCTGTACGACCCGGCAGAGACACAGACGGAAAAATCGCCCTTGGTGCAGACCGTTTCCTCTATGGAGGACATGGACGCCGCCCTGCTCTCCGACGCCAACGGCGTGGGGCTGGACGCCAGCTCCGGGGAAGTACGGGTGGTACTCTATAAGGGAGCGGAACACGTTGACCGCCACCGGGCCGACTATGCCCTGTCCCTGCTCCACCCTGCCGAACCCCCTGCCCCGGAGCTACTTGGCCCAAACACGCCGGAGCAAAAGGCGAGGAAAGAGATC
>CAJTSM010000032.1 GCA_910578935.1 uncultured Oscillibacter sp.
CTTATAAATTCCTGAGGGTTTGCCGCGATGCTTCGATATTGAGGAATTTGCCATTGATTTGCATGCAAATTGTCTTTTAATCGATTGACTACGTTTTCAATTCGGTCTGACTGAAACAATCCGCCCCAAAACAGCCCATTTCCATCAAGGATGGAATTCTTGACTTTTGCAGTTGTCCGCAGGGAACAGGGATTCGGGTCAAAAAACTCATGATAAAGTCCTCCAATGGCAGGAATTCTAAGAACTTTCACTAGCATACCACCCCTTACAACACAGTATCTATCAAAGCCGCCCACTGGGCCGAGTTCTGTGCGCGGCAGATGATTCTAAATCAGCGGAAACTACGGATAATTAGGTATTATCCGTAGTTCATTTTGGAATATCATACCACAATAACTCAAAATATGCCATGGTTATTTTTCAATTCGGCAATATCAACAAAAATCGTTACTATTCGTTATCATTGGCAGAATAGGGCGATAACATTCTAGACTTTGCATATAATTCAAGCAAATGGTGAAAAAGAAGCCAAAAGTGCTTGTATGCCTACACTTTTGAGTCTGCATCTTTTTCCCCCACACAAGGAAACCATCGTTACGGAGCCTCATTATTGGGCAGTCCCTCTCAGATTGTCAAAAAAATAGGGAAGACACGAATGACGGGAAGGAAGAGAGTTACAAGAGGAACCCAGGAGGGGTTCCTCTCGTTTTAAATCACAAGTTTTTCAGACCTTTATAAAGGTCTGAAAAACTTGTGCAGGCTGGCGAAAAAACGTTTTCGACAGCCTGAAGAGGGACTGCCGTTTGGGCAGTCCCTCTTGCACCTCTTCCGGTCCGGCGGCTTATACTGGCATACGGGCGCTTCCGGACGGTCCGGGGACCCGAATCAAGAGTAAGGCGTTGATGTGTATGCTGCGGTCGATTGGCTGGGCCGCCCTGGGCACGGGTTTTACCTTCCTGATGACCACCCTGGGCGCCGCCATGGTGTTTTTTCTCTCCGGGGAGCCCAAGCCCCGGTTTCAAAAGGCAATGCTGGGCTTTGCCGCCGGGGTAATGACGGCGGCCTCCGTATGGAGTCTTCTTCTTCCCGCCATTGATCAGGCGGCGGAGGAGGGGCGGCTTCCCGGCTGGCTCCCGGCGGCGGCGGGGATGCTGCTGGGGGTCGTGTTCCTGGCGGCGCTGGACGCGCTGCTGCCCCACCTGCGGCGGGAGAAGGAGGCAAACGACGCTTGGCGGCAGAACACCCTGCTGATGACGGCCATTACCCTACATAACGTGCCGGAGGGCATGGCGGTGGGCTTGGCCTTTGCCCTGGCGGCGGCGGGGGAAGGGGCTGCCGGAGCCATGGCCCTGGCCTTAGGGATCGGCATCCAAAACTTCCCGGAGGGGGCGGCGGTGGCCCTGCCCCTGCGGCAGGAGGGCCGGGGCCGTCTGAAGGCCTTCTCCGGCGGGATGCTGTCCGGGGCGGTGGAGCCGGTGTTTGGAATCCTGGTGGTGCTGATCGCCGCCTGGGCTCACCCGATGATGCCCTGGCTGTTGAGTTTCGCCGCCGGGGCGATGCTGTACGTGGTGGTGGAGGAACTGGTGCCCCAGGCCCACAGCCGGGCGGGGACCTGCGGCTTCGTCGGGGGCTTCCTCATCATGATGGTGCTGGATGTGGCCTTGGGGTGAGAAAACGCGGCGGTGTCAAAACCGCCGCGTTTTACTTTTTCTTCCGGTGCCGGAGGTCATAGAGAAACTTGAACGTCCGCTCACCCTCCACCACCCGGCGGAACTCGCCGCAGCCCTCGCAGAGGTCCCGCTCGTCCGACAGGACATAGTCCCGCTCGGTCCAATGGGCGTGGTGCATCCGGTTCCAGCAGTCCAGGCAAAACTCGGCCATGATATCGCCTCCCAGACGTATTATAGAGTTTATAACTCTATATGTCAATAGAGTTATTTCCTCTCGGATATGCTGTATCCGAGGTGAGAGGATGCGGTGTTGCGAACGAATACGCGCTTTGCGGGAGGACCGGGACTTGACCCAGTCGCTCATCGCAGAGTTGCTGCACGTGGGACAGAAGACTTATTCGGACTATGAACTCGGCAGGACTCGTATCCCTCTGGACAGCGTGATCATCCTGGCGAAGTATTACAACGTCAGCATGGATTACATCTGCGGCGTCTCCGACGAGTGCCGCCGGTTTCCCAAAAAATAAAGGACCGAAGGACAATTGTCCTCCGGCCCTTTTCTTTTAGCGGGCAGAATCAGGTCTTCGCCTTGATCTCCGCCCCGCACTTGGGGCAGGTGATGACGATTTTCCCCTTCCCCGTGGGGACCCGGCAGATGGTCTTGCAGCTCTTGCAGGTGAAATACTTGTGCTCCTTGTCGGCGTGGCGGGCCCGGGCCCCGGCGCTGCGGTTCTTGACGCCGCAGTACCAGCTTATCCATTTCTGGTTTTCCATCCGCCGCCGGGAGAGGTTCCTGGAAAAAGAGCGGAACAAGATTACGATCATCAAAAAGAACAGCACGCTTTCCAGGACCCGGACAGCCGGCCCCTTCTTCATGAAAAAGCAGATCAGCTCCGCGGCCCACAGGACAAGATAGCCCCGGAAGAGGGCCTGATTCAGCTGGTCCCATCCGTTGCGGCCGTACATGAAGCGGGCAATCGCGCCGCCAATTCTTTGGAAGAATCCCATATCCTTGAACTCCTTTGCCAGTCCCGTCATTTTTGGATACCCTTCATTCTACTCGCAACCGGCCGGACAAACAACCGCTTTGAGAGGAAATTTACAAAATGGTCATTTATTTTCCATCAGGGCTGTGCTATATTTTAAAGTTGTTAAAAAATAAAAAAAAGGAAGTGCAATCAAATCATGGCAAAAAAACAGTTTAAGGCGGAGTCCAAGAGACTCCTGGACCTGATGATCAACTCTATCTACACCCATAAGGAGATCTTTCTTCGGGAAATCATCTCCAACGCCAGCGATGCCTGTGACAAGCTCTGCTATCAGGCTCTTACCGACAGCGCTGTGGGCATGGATCGGGGGGATTTCAAAATCGAGATCACCGCGGACAAGGATGCCCGGACTCTGACGGTTTCCGACAACGGCATCGGCATGGACAAGGCGGACCTGGAGAATAACCTGGGAATTATCGCCTCCTCCGGCTCCTACAAATTTAAGCAGGAGATCGGGGAGGACGCCAAGGACACCGACGTCATCGGTCAATTTGGTGTAGGATTCTACTCCGCCTTCATGGTTTCCGACCAGATTACCGTTGTGACTCGGAAATACGGGGAGGAAACCGGATACAAGTGGCAGTCCTCCGGAGCCGACGGCTATACCGTCACGGAGTGTGAAAAGGAAACCGTGGGCACCGACATCGTCATGCACATGAAGGAAGATACGGACGACGAAAAATACGGCGAGTTTTTGGAGAATTGGAAACTCCAGGAGCTGGTGAGGAAATATTCCGACTATATCCGCTTCCCCATCCGGATGGAGGTTTCCAAGACTCGAAAAAAAGAGGACTCTCCGGAGGACAAGCCGGAGTATGAAACCTATACGGAGGTGGAAACCCTGAACTCCATGGTGCCCATCTGGCAGCGAGCCAAGAGTGAGGTCACTGAGGAGGAGTATTATAAATTCTATCGGGATAAGTTCCATGACTACGCCGACCCTCAGCGGGTCATTCCCGTCTCCGTGGAGGGCAGCGTTACCTACAAGGCCCTTCTGTTCGTCCCCGGCGCCACCCCCTTTGACTATTACACCAAGGAGTTTGAAAAGGGGCTCCAGCTCTACTCCAACGGCGTGCTCATCATGGACAAGTGCGCCGACCTTCTGCCGGAGCATTTCCGTTTTGTCCGGGGCGTGGTGGATTCTCCGGATTTGAGCCTGAACATCTCCCGGGAGCTCCTCCAGCATGACCGGCAGCTGAAGGTCATCGCCGGGAATTTGGAGAAGAAGATCAAGGCGGACCTGGGCAAATTCTTGGCGGAGGACCGGGAGGGTTACCAGACTTTCTGGAAGAACTTCGGCCGGCAGCTCAAGTACGGCGTGGTGAACGAATACGGACGGCACAAGGATTTGCTCCAGGACCTGCTGCTGTTCTACTCCTCCACGGAGAAAAAGCCCGTCACCCTGGATGAGTATGTCTCCCGGATGAAGGAGGAACAGAAGTATATTTACTACGCCGCCGGGGAGACGGTGGATAAGATTGATAAGCTCCCCCAGACCGAGGGCCTGCGGGACGCGGGAACGGAGATTCTCTACTTTACCGAGGAGGTGGACGAATTCTGCGCCCAGACTCTGCGGACTTATAAGGAAAAGGAGTTCCGCTCCGTCCTGGACCAGGAGATTGAAGAGGGGGCGGAGAAAAAGGCCGAGGAGGAGGCCGAGGCCCACAAGGGGACCTTCGACTTCATGAAGGAGGCACTGGGGGACAAGGTCAAGGAGGTCAAGGCCAGCGCGAGGTTGAAATCCCACCCGGTCTGTCTCACCGCCGGGGAGGGCTTGAGCTTCGAGATGGAGAAGTACTTCCAGGCTGTCCAGCCCGACGCCTCCCTAAAAGCGGACCGGATCCTGGAGCTGAACGTGGAGCACCCTGCCTTCCAGGCTTTGGAGGCCGCCGTGGAAGCGGATGGCGAGAAGGCGAAGGCCTACGCCGAACTGCTCTACAACCAGGCTCTGCTGATTGCGGGCCTGCCCTTGGACGACCCCTCCGGGTACACGGACCTGGTTTGCGGGCTGATGAAGTAAGGAACACACGGACCCCGGTAAAAACCGGGGTCCGTGTGTTCCTTTTAAAAGGTCTTGGGCTATGTCCGTGGCCTCCTTATCAGCCTTAGACTGGCAGCCAAGGCGGGCCCCCGTTTCTTCTGTCTTGCCGGGCCCCGCTTTTTCTTCTTTGGGTTTGGTACAAAGGATAACAATTTTATCGCTTCTTAGCAATTTCTCAAACAAGGCCCACAGAGTATCTTTTGGGGGCGGCGATACAGCGATACATTTCTGTCCTATTATCGCTGGCCCTCTTTTGACTCCCTTAGTCCAGCACGATGGCATAGACGGCTTCGTTCAGGTCAACCACGGCGGCACGATCCACAAGGGATACACTTTTACCGTCTACCACTGCGAGACAGCGGTTTCCATCATAACGATAAAATTTGATTTCAACTTGGGGGAAGTTTTCGTTATCCAGGCGGATCATCAGGCTGATCTCTTCTTTCTGCGTGGGCCGCTCATCGGTAAACTCCTCTGCGGTCAGGGCTTCCAGCGCAGATTGAAGATCGGAAATCTCCAGCGCGTCCTTCTCCTGATAGGCCCAGGTACGTTCATCTCCAGCTTTTTTGGAGGTGAGCGTGTAACTGGCTCCTTCCAAAGAAATGTCCATCTGCTGGAAGTCGGAAAAATCCGCCCATATCACTTCCGAATGCCGCAGGTCATGGTAGGCCGCTGCCGCCAGCGTTTTGTAGTAGTTGGAGGAAATCTTATAGACAATCTGCGATTCACCAACCCGAATGTATGCCGGGATATCTGCGTCTTGATGATCGTCCTCCGCCTCTTCGGCGGCTTTCACATCCTCTGGATCAGGACTGACATAGAGGACAAAAGTATTCGCAATTTCCTCACCATCTTCTCCTTCCGTGGTATAATCCACGGTGATTGTCAATTCGGGAGCGTCCAGGCCATACGTCTGCAACTCCTCATCCGTTACGTTATAGGACACATAATTGACGGGATTTAGGTTGGTGATGCTCCGCAGATAGCTTTCCACCTTGGACGTATCCAGCGGCAAATTTTTGCTGTTCTGCTGGGTGAAATAAACATCACCGGCGCTGTAGGTGTCTGTACTGCCCTCCTGATAGGCGATGCTGTATGCTTCCGCGCCCTCAAACTTAATTTGGGTCACATGGTCAAAGGACGGTATCTCATCGTGGTCGATCATGTCGCTGAGAACTGCGTCATATTCGTCCAGCGGGTCATGCTTGACAAGATACACGTTTCCATCCCCAATGGAGACATACCGCTGAGAATCCATCTTGCTGTAATCGCCCAGCTTGACCTCATAGGTCTGCTCCGAAGTTGACAGATTGATCGTACAGACAGGGACATCTAATCCGTACTGCCCGAAGTCCTCCACATCCTCAATAATAAAGGCCGCGCCGAAAGATTGGAACTGCTCCAACAGCATATTGATTTTTTCCACGCTGACGGGGAAGTTCTCATCCTTATCGTAGAGCCAGGTTTCGTTCTTTGTGAATGCCAGCGTTTCCCCATTGTACTCCCAGGAGAGAGACTGTATTGATTCGCCGGGCAGCTCCAGAATGATCTCATCGCTGTTTTTGATCTGCTCTTTTCGCTCCTCCATCTGCATGACCGCAAAAGTGGCTATGCAGGCCACGGCTAAAATTCCCAGAAGGATATAGAGCTTTTTAAACCGGTTCATTTTGAAGCCTCCTTCTTCTCAATACCACCCAAACGCCGATGCCCAGGTACAGCAGCGGGAACACACCGGTCATGGCCGCCTTCAGCAGAGAAGCGGTGGAATCGCTGATGGTCAGATAGTTGTAGTTCAAAGACTTGCTGCGGATAGCCATGGCTTCCGTCTCCCCAATTAGAGAGGACAGAGCGTTCATTCCCAGATTGGCGTTTGCTCCGGAGGAGGTGGCGTTATACATATCCTCCAGGAAGTGGGATGAGGTAAACCATACAATTTTGCCCTCTCCAGCGGTGTCGATGGAGACGGCCAGTGCAAAGGGTCCGTCAATGTCGCCGTCCTCTTTTTCGTAGCCGGTCATACTGTACCCAGTCAGTTTGCTGTAAGCGGCATGGGAGGTGGTCAGCAGTTCCGTTACCGTTCCGCCGCTGGCGTTTTCAGTGACCGTCAGGC
This sequence comes from uncultured Oscillibacter sp., assembly GCA_910578935.1. GTDB lineage: Bacteria > Bacillota > Clostridia > Oscillospirales > Oscillospiraceae > Oscillibacter. The sequence goes on from CAJTSM010000032.1 coordinate 6,871, forward strand.
CCAGAGAGATCGGCATGATGGGATAGTAGCTCTCGTTGATTAAAGAATCGGTAATGGTGTCGCTGTTTAGATCCGGCAGCAGAGCCACCGGTCCCTGGAAGGAGTAATGCTCCCGGTCCCCTTCCACAACAATGCCGTTGTTGGCCTCCACGCCGTAGTCTGCCAGCAGATCATAGAGGTTTTCCAAGATGCCGTCCTCCGCCGGCCCGGCCGCTACAAACAGCTTGCCGCCGTCCGCCGCATAGTCTGCCAGCAGATCTTTTTCCTCTGAGGAGAGGTCGCTTTCCGGTGCGTGGATCATCACGCAGTCCGCGTCCTCCGGGATGGAGTCTACGGTCAGCAGGGAGAGAGGCTGCGTTTCCATATTTTCTTTTTCAATCTGTTCCTGGAAAGAGGCCGGGAGATCAGCCTCCCCGTGGCCCTCCAGGATGTAGACCTGGGGCAGCTCCTCACGGACCACATAGTCGATAGCGGAGGTGATGGCCCCTTCACCGTCAAAGGATGTGCTATAGGAGTAGGAGTAAATATCCGCTTCCTGCACATAGATGTCATCGTATCCGATGAACCGGCTGCGATTCCCGCACTCCACAATCAGGCTGTTGTTCCGTACCGTTTCATCCGCGTACTGCTCCGCAAAGGTTGGGTAGACATCCGGGTTCTTTTTCACCACCTGAATATGGTCGGAGAGGCTGTCGTATTTCCCCAGCAAGTTTTCGACTACCTCGTCCTCCTGGCCGGACTGTACCACCCAATAGATGGTCACGTCCTGTTCCAAAGCGTTGACTACCACCTTAGTGTTGCTGGTGATGGAGTAGAGCTTGGAGGCGCTGATGTCATACTTGGTCACGGCGGCAGGTAAGGCGGAGACGAAGATGTTGGCCACGATCAGAATCGCCAGTACCACAACGGAAATCGTTAGCGAGTAAGAACCGCCGCGAAAGGCATTCCGGTTTTTCATCAGTTGTACCTCCGTTTCCCCAGCGACTGGATAGACAGGAACAGGAAGAACACGATTACGCTGGCATAGTAGACGATAGAGGTCATATCAAAAACACCGTTGACAAAGCCGGTGAAGCGGTCAAACAGGGAGAGCCTGGTCATGACGTTGGGCAGCAGGCCTTCAAATTTTGTGCCGTCCATAAAACAGGCGGCGGTGGCCGAAATCAAAACAAAGCAGATGCCATAGGCTAGATTTTCGTTTTTCGTTAGATGTTTAATGACCGCGCCTAAGGCCAGAATCATGACGCAGAGGGCGGCTGCCGAGCCAAACGCAGAGGCGGAGACATACTCCGACAGGCTGACGCTGAAATAGTTGAACAGGATCACTGCGATCCCGATTCCGGCGGCGAAACCCTGATTGTCGGTCAGAGAGGAGATAAAGACCCCTAAGGCGATCAACGCCGCACCCATAATGAAGAAAGCCAGCATAGAGCCATAGGAGGTCAGCAGGTACACATCCCCGAACTGGCTGAAAATCAGGGGATACAGGGCGACGATGCACAGCGGGATCATATAGACCGCCAACAGGGCCAGATACTTGCCCACAATAACCTGGGTTGTGGTGATGGGCAGGGAGTATAGCAGCTGGTCGGTCTTTTGTTTCCGCTCCTCGGCGATGACCCGCATGGTCAGGATGGGAACGATCACCGAAAAAATGATGCTGAAATAGCTGAGTGCAAATTCAAAATTACTCACTGCCGCCTCAATATTATAGAGCATAGCGCCAAGCCCCACCGCCAGAAGCAGGCCTGCCCCGAACACATAAGCGGTCATGGAGTGGAAATAGCTTTTTAGTTCGTGTTTCAGCACAGCGGTCATTCTTCTGCCACCTCGCTTTCCGCAACTTCAGCCTTCCCGGCAGGAGGTTTCAAAGCGCCGTCCTCCGTTTCCGCCAGTTCCAGGAAGATGTCATCCAGATTGGCCTTTTTCACCGTCAGCTCCAGTAGCGCCTTTCCACCGGCGGCAAAAGCAGAAAATACAGCGCGGGAAAGGTCATAGACGTTGCTGAGATCCGTTTTGATGTGGGCGGTCACAAGGCCGGTTTCCACTTCTTCCAGCGCCAGACCTGTGATGTTGTCGATGCCGCCCAGCAGCGCCCGCACCTTCTCCTCGCTGGCATCGGAGGTCAAGATTACCTCATTGGGAGAAAGCAGGTGCTTTTCCAGATTCTCCGGGGTATCAAAGGCCGCCAGCTTTCCCTTGGCGATCATGATGATCTGGTCACAGATGGCCTGCACCTCGGACAAAATGTGGGAGCTGAAAATAACGGTGTGGGTCTGCCCCAGTTCTTTAATCAGGTCCCGGATCTCGATAATCTGGATGGGGTCCAAGCCCGCGGTCGGCTCGTCCAGGATGATGACCTGAGGACTGCCCAGCAGGGCCTGGGCGATGCCCACCCGCTGCTTATAACCCTTGGACAGCGCCGAGATACGGCGGTGAGCCACATCTTCGATTCGGGTCTGCCGGATCACCTCATTGATCTGCCGCTCCAGCCCCGCCCCCCCGCAGACCCTTGGCCTCGCCTACAAAGCGCAGATACTCCTCCGGCGTCTCATTCATATAGAGCGGAGGCTGTTCCGGGAGATAGCCGATGAGCTTTTTGGCCTTGTCCGGCTGCTCAAAAATATCGTAGCCGTCAATGCGGACGCTGCCCTCTGTGGCGGACAGACAGCCGGTCATGATGTTCATGGTGGTGGACTTCCCGGCGCCATTCGGCCCCAGAAAGCCGTAAATTTGGCCATTGCCCACTTGGATGTTCAAATCCGACACCGCTGTATGTTCCCCGTAGTGTTTGGTCAGATGGGAAATTTCAATCAATGGTGGCCCCTCCTTTTGGTTAGGATGGGGCCATTATACCGGGTGAACTTAAAAGATAGTTAAAAAGTGAACATTGGCGATTGACAGATTTCTGAAAGCATTCTACATAGATAAACATGGCCAAGAGTATTTGAGAAAAATTAACAGCAAGCTATTGACATGAGAATAACAGCGTGCTATTATATAGCCCAAGGAGGTGGAACCCGTGAAAGAACGAGTGACCTGCGTGGCGCTGATCAAGCAGATCCATGACGGGCTGGAAAAGCAGGCCAACAACTCCTTGCGTTCCCAAGACCTTACCATGTCCCAAGTCGGTGTGCTGATTGAGCTCCGCTTTTCGCCGGAAAAACAGATGGCGCTGAAGGAACTGGAGCGGCGGCTCCATGTGGCGCAGTCTACCGCCGCCGGGATTGTGGCTCGGTTGGAGCAAAAGGGGTTTGTGGAGGGATTCGGAGATGCCAACGACCGCAGGATCAAAATGCTCCGCATTACCCCCGCAGGGGAGGAGTGCTGCCGGCTTGCAGACCAGCATATGGCGGCATTTGAAGAAAACTTGCTCACTGGCTTGACCGAAGCCGAACGCACGACATTTGTTGCTCTGCTGGAACGGGTAGCAGGCAACTTGAAATGAATGTCCGCCGGTTGACGGGCATTTATTTCAAATAAATCAACAGCATGGTATTAACAGTAAGCTGACGATTACATTAAGGAGGATTTTTATGAACAACTCGAAAGCGGTGGAACTCTTTGAGAAAGCCCCTGTGTCCCAAGCCGTATTGAAAAACGCCCTGCCCGCCATGGCCGCGATGCTGATGGTGCTGATTTACAACCTGGCGGACACGTTCTTTATCGGCCGGACCCATGACGCGCTCCAGGTGGCGGCGGGATCTCTGGCGATGCCCGTATTCCTGATGTTCATGGCCGTTGGTACAGTGTTTGGTATGGGCGGCACTTCGGTGATCTCCCGGGCGCTGGGACAGGGCCGGATGGAGTACGCCAAGAAGGTCTGCTCGTTCTGTATGTGGGGATGCGTCGTAGTCGGCGTAGTCATGTCAGCGCTTTTCCTCATTTTTATGGATGAAATTCTCTCCCTGGTAGGAGCCAGCCCCGACACCTGGGACTACGCAAGATCCTATCTTACCATCGTCAGCCTAGGCGGGCCCTTCGTGCTGATCTCCAACTGCTATTCCAATGTGGTTCGTGCCGAGGGCCGGTCCAGCCAAGCCATGATGGGGCAAATCATAGGTAACTTGCTGAATGTCGTTCTTGACCCGATCATGATACTCGGTTTTGGCTGGAATATCGCAGGCGCGGCAATCGCGACGGTGATCGGGAATGTGGCCGGTGCGCTCTACTACATCCTCTATTTCGCGGGGGGCAAATCCACCTTGAGCGTCAGCCTGAAGGACTTTACGCTGAAAGACCAGGTGTGCAGCGGCGTTCTGGTGATCGGCGTTCCGGCGGCGCTGGGCTCCCTGCTGATGAGCGTCTCCCAGATCATCATCAACAGCCAGATGACCCGGTACGACGACATGGCCGTGGCCGGGATGGGGGTTGCCATGAAGGTCGTGACGATTACAGGTATGGTCTGCATGGGGCTGGGGCAGGGCGTTCAGCCGCTGCTGGGCTACTGCGTGGGAGCGAAGCTGTGGGAGCGGTTCAAAAAGGCCCTGCGTTTTTCCCTGGTTTTCGCCCTGGCGCTGGGGGTGGCCCTGACGGTCATTTGCTACCTGTTTGTCCATCAGATTGTGGGGGCGTTCCTGACGGACGCAAGCGCCTATTCCTACGCCGTGCAATTCTCCTGCATCCTCCTGACCACAAGCTCTCTGTTCGGCGTGTTCTATGTGCTGATTAACACACTGCAAGCGATGGGTGCCGCCACTCCCGCCCTGGTGATCAATTTGAGCCGTCAGGGGATCATCTTCATTCCGGCCCTGTTCATTTTGCAGGCGGCGATTGGCATCACCGGCCTTGTGTGGGCGCAGCCGGTGGCGGATATTCTTTCCATCGGTTTGGCGTTGTTCCTCTATGGCCGGGTTTCCCGGAAGAGGATGACAGAGGGTCAAGAGCAAAAAATTTAAGAAAGTCTCCTTTCTTTTAAGTTGTTTTTGAGTATGGCGTCTATACTGATGGCAAGGCTTCCTTCATAGAAGCCAACCGAAAGGAGGCGCCTGTGATGTGTACGCAAAGAGTGGGAATCGCGCTGTTGCTGCTGCTGTTTCTGGCCGGCTGTACCGGCATGGGCACAGCGCCTCTTGAGAAAACAGAGGAAGAAGGGCTTTCTATTGCAGCTTTGTTTCAAACCGAAAACGGAGACGCGCTCCGTGGCAGCGCCGCCTGTTTCTCCACGGAGGCCGCCAGCGAGCACTGTCAAGTGGACAGTGAAGGGATTGTCAGCGTTTCCGGCCTGCCGAGAAGCGGCGAACTGCGGCTGACCTTGGTTGACCCGCAGCAAAAAGAGCAGGGCGCTATGACACTTTCCTTTGGCCAGGGAGCTGTGATAGACGCAAGCACCGGAGAGAACGGCGTGGGACATTTTACCGTCAGAGATGACACCAGCGAAGTAGCGCTGATTTTTGTTCTGACAGAGGACGGGACGCTGCAATGTACCCTTTGGCTGGAAGGAACAGTCCCGCCCAATGCGGATTACCCGCAGAAGGGAGCTTGATTTGGAAAACTTACCTCTTGAGATCACCAGCGCGGAACGGAATTTTTATGGAAACCGTCTGATCCTTTTGGAAGGCGTGATTGAGGAATTTCTCTCCTGCCTCCAGATGATCCGCCGCTATCAGACCGGCCGGGGGCGGCGTGACCCGATTGCCTCGTTTCAGGCCAGAATTAAAAGTGCGGAAAGCATGAAGGCAAAGCTGAAGCGGCAAAATCTCCCCATCACGGCGGACAGCGCTCTCCAAGATGTGTGGGATGCCGCTGGAGTTCGTCTGGTCTGTCCCTTTGTTCAAAACATTGACCAAACGGTCAGCCTTATTCGCCAGATTCTGGGAGTTCAGATTTTACGGGAAAAAGATTACATCCGAAATCCGAAGCCCAACGGATACCGCAGCTATCACATGATCCTCTCTCTGCCTTTGCGCTTTTTGGAGAAAGCGCCGGAGCGTCCGGTCTGGCTGGAAATTCAGCTTCGCACCATCGCTATGGACTGCTGGGCCAGCATTGAGCATCAGCTGAAATATAAACAGGACATTGTAAACCAGGCGCTGATTGTCCAGGAGCTGAAACGGTGCGCAGATGAAATCGCCTCTACGGACTTGTCTCTACAAACCATTCGGGAGTTGATTGAAACTCCGCCAGAACAAAAAGGGGCAATTTTGTGAAACATAGAATCCAGAAACAGGCAGTGGTTTTGGCCTGTGCAATCTTGATGTGCATGAGCCTTCTGTGCGGCACTGCGTCCGCCGCCACCTTGGCAGTTATCGACTTGGCCGGCGTTGTGGATGGCGCGGCTCCCAGCGTTGTGGAGGTTTTTACTGAGACGAAGCAGGTCAGCAGCTGGTTCCAGGAGTACGTGACAGAGGGGGCTGGGAGCGGGATTGTCTTGTCTGAGGACGGCTATATCGTTACCAATCGTCATGTTATTGATGGAGCCAATACGGTCAAGGTTCGGCTGAGTGGCGGTCAGACCTATACGGCCGCATTGACCGGCGCGGATGAAAAAACCGACCTGGCGGTCTTGAAAATCAATGCGTCAGGGTTGACCGCCGCAAAGCTGGCCGATTCATCAGCTGCGCGGGCCGGCGATTTCGTAATTGCAATCGGCAATCCGTTAGGCGAGTTGGGCGGTACCGTAACCGAAGGCATTATCAGCGCTAAGGATCGGGAAGTCACCATTGATGGGCGGACCATGACGCTGCTGCAAACGTCGGCGGCGGTCAATCCCGGGAATTCCGGGGGCGGACTATTCAACCTTGGCGGAGAATTGGTCGGAGTGGTCAACGCGAAATCCTCTGGTGAGGGCATTGAGGGACTGGCCTTTGCGATCCCGGCGAATACCGTCAAGGAGATCACTCAGGAATTGATTCAATATGGTTATGTGACCGGGCGTCCGCAGCTTGGCGTCAGCGTGGTCCAGATCACAAGGCCGGGAATGGGGCGGCAGGCTTACTATTCTGTACCGGGGCTGTATATCACCCAATCTACTGCGGATAACGGGTTGAAAGCTGGAGATCGCATCATCCAGATGGATGGCACAGCCATTAACAACGCCGCAGATATATCGACCGCTTTGGACCGGCGCAGCGTTGGAGATGTGGTCAAGGTCATCGTATCCCGCAGTGGCGAAGAGACTGCGGTTGATGTGAAACTTACAGAGCAAAGACCCACATAAATACACGGGGGGGTACACTATGCGGATTCTAGTTGCCGATGATGAGCAGGAGATGACCATGGTACTGGAGGCTCTGCTCAAGCGGGAGCATTACTCCGTGGATGTGGTCTACAACGGAGGGGACGCGCTGGACTATGGCCTTGCGGAAAATTATGACTGCATTGTCCTGGATATTATGATGCCAAAGCTGGACGGTATCCAGGCTTTACAGGCCCTGCGGGCCAAGAATGTCGCCACTCCGGTGCTGCTCCTGACGGCCAAAAGCCAGGTGGAGGACCGGGTGGCCGGATTGGACAGCAGGGCGGACGACTACCTGCCCAAGCCCTTTGACAACCGGGAATTTATCGCCAGGGTCCGGGCCTTGACCCGCCGGGGCGGGAAATACACGCCCAAGGTTCTCTCTGCCGGAAATGTCACTCTGGACAGTGCCACCTTTGAGTTGAAATGCGGTCCCGCCTGTGTCCGGTTGGGCAACCGGGAGTTTCAAATGCTGGAGCTGCTCATGCGGCAGGAAGGGCGGCTGATCTCCACGGAGCAGTTCATGGAGCATATCTGGGGCTATGACAGCGAGGCGGAGATCAACGTGGTCTGGGCATATATCTCCTATCTGCGCCGGAAGCTGGAGGCGGTAGGGGCCAACATCCGTATTGCCGCCCGCCGGGGCCGGGGGTATCTGCTGGAGGAGACGATATGATCCGTTCCCTGCGGCGGAAGTTTATTTTGATTGCTATGGCATCATTGATTGGAACAATGGCTATTCTCTGTACGGCAATCGGCATTGTCAACCACTGTATTACCGCCAATCGGGTGGACAAGGCCATTTCAATTCTTCATCAAAATGGAGGAACCTTTCTCCCGCCGGATACCCATTTTGACCCCGCGGACTTTAACTTTCAAATTACCCCGGAGACGCCTTTTGAAACACGATATTTTATTGTGGAGCTTACCGCTCAAAAGGAGATCCGGTCCGTTGAGTTAGACCATATTGCCGCGCTGGACCGTCAGACTGTGGTGGACACAATCAGTCAAATCATAGATACCCAAACGGAGCGGGGGTATGTAGATCACTACCGCTTTGGTGTATTCCCCGATGAAACCGGCGGAAGCACAGTCATTGTGCTGGACTGTTTTCTCCAGCTTCAAGCGGCAAATAATATGCTGCGTGTCATGGTTATCATATTTCTGTCCTGCGTTCTGATTGTTTTTGCTCTGCTGCTGGTTCTGTCCAAACGGGCAATCCGTCCTTTTGCCGATAACCTGGAGCGGCAGCGGCAGTTTGTCACCGATGCCTCCCATGAGCTGAAAACGCCGCTGGCTGTTTTATCGGCGGACATGGGGCTGCTGGAAGATACCTACGGTGAGGACAAGTGGCTGGAGAGCGCAAAATCTCAAATCATCCGCCTAGACAGGCTTATCAAAAATCTGGTGGAGCTGGCCCGCACAGAGGAGACAATCAAAGAGGACATGGTGGAAATAGTTTCAATCAGTGAGATAGCCCAGGCCGGCGCGGACGCCTTTCAGCCGCTGGCCGAAGCAGATGGAAAAACTTTGACGGCGGAAATTCCCGATGGAGTCAGCTTAAAGGGGGTTCAGGACAATTTCTTTCGCCTGTTTTCTATTTTGCTGGACAACGCAGTCAAATACTGTGATCCGGCAGGGACAATTCATCTGTCCGTATCTATGCGCGGGCGAAGTATCTGCATTTCCGTATCAAATCCCTGCGCGGGAGTAAACACAGCCCAGCTCTCCCGTTACTTTGACCGGTTTTACCGGGCGGATTCCTCCCGCGCCCGATCCACTGGCGGCTATGGCATTGGCCTGTCCACCGCCAAGGCCATCGTCACACGGCACAAAGGGCGCATTTCCAACCATTATGCGGATGGAGTCATCACCTTTACCGCCGTGATCCCGCAGATGAGCTGATGCTTCTGCGTTTATATATTGTCCCGGCCGGGACGTCCGGCTCATAAAATTCCGTGACAGAAAGGAAGATTACCATGAGCATGACCGTTGAGAATGTAAGTTATTTGACAGGAATACGCCAGAATACGCGCGTTTCCACAGCAGAAAAACAGGAGGATAAGAAAGAGAACACGACCGGCGTTGGCAAGATCCGTCAGAGCTCTGTCTCCGCCAGTTTGGACCAGGTGAACATGGGACAGGACGGAGTTGCCATCACCGAGGTCGGCCGCCAGCAGGAGATGGAATGGTCCTCCGCGCAGAAACAGCCCGCCGCTCCCCGCATGGACAAAGTGGAGATCAGCGCGGAGGGCCAAGCCGCCAGCGCCAAGCTCCAGAGTCAGCAGACAAAAACCGGCGCCGCGGCGGCAGAGGTGAAGCAGCATGAGGCAGAGGATCTATCCGAGTACACAGATACCGAGCTGAAGCAGCTGTATTATACGGGCGAGATCACACGTCAGGAGTATGAGGACGAGACGGGTGGAACGCTGGGCTAAGATCAGCGCTCAGTGACGAATTGCCCCAATGTGATTCTATATTCTTGTAAAAAGCAGGGTGGCAAAAAGATACCCTCTTTTGCCACCCTGCTTTTTGGTAAAAAGATCCTTGATAAGTTCGCGCTCCCAAAATGCTGTTGGAGAACTATGCGGCTCAGCGCGGTTTTACAAACTGCGTCCACTATACGGACGATGGATGATTCGGGACAGCTTTGAACGCCCGGATTGGAAGAGGCTGATTGCCGATATTGAGGCTGGGAAGGCCGGCTGCGCCACCGCCAAAGATGTGAGCCGCATTGTGCTCGACGATCTTCGGACAGGCGTTTATGCCGGGGTCCTCTTTCGGAAGAAGAGCGTCCGTTTCATCGCCATCGGTAGCAGCGTGGACAGCACAGATCACAGTTCGGGAGAATTTGTGCCGCTCCTTTAGAGTAGCGCCACCGTCAGTAATATATTCTGACCAAGCCGGAGCACATGGGCCGTGCGGTTGCCTTTCGTTCTTACAAGGAATCCTTCAAAGATAAACACGCCCTCAAGGGACGGCGGAGGAACTGGCCGAGATGGAAGAGCAGAGAAAGCGGCAGGCTTATTACCGTGAGCGCAGTAAGCGGCGGTGAGAGCGGGACAAGCGGAAGAGGCTGTCCAATCAGGAGAAAACTGCATAAAACGCTAAGGGACTTGCCATACGGCGAGGTGCCGCAACGAAGTATTCTATGTACGGCAGGGCTGTGACTGTAAAAGGTCACAGTCCTGCCTTTTCAGGCCGTTTTTCGATTTTTACGCCACTGCCCCCTGCCGTCCCCAGCTTCGCAGAGGTCGTCAGCAATGTCGATGATTCCAGCGGCCTTGTAGTAAATCTCAATCTTCTGCCTGCGGTGCCCACTGCTCTTGTCAGGAGCGTGGACGATAATCTTGTCAACCAGTTCATTCAGCATTTCCGCTGTCAGTTCTTCCGGGTCGGTGTACTTGCGGACGCTTTTCAGGAATTGCCGGAGGTCATGGACTTCCTGTTCGCCATCGTCAATCAGCAATTGGAGTTCCCTAATGACCTGCCGCACCTGCTTCTGCTCCTCCTCGTACTGCGTGGAGAGCTTGTCAAACCGCTCCGGGCTGAGCCGTCCCGCCACCATGTCCTCGTAGATACGCTTGAATAACACGTCCAAGTCCTCGTCCCGACGTTTCAGCGTCACAATATCCAGCTTGGCCTGTTCCACAGAAGATTGGCGCTTGAGGTTGGCTTTCTCCATTTCCCGCTTGACAAAGGATGTTTCAAACTGCTGGACATATGCCAGGACACGCTTCATGTGGGCCAGTACGATCTTCTCCAACGTTACCGCCCGGATAAAGTGGGCAGTACAGGTTCCCGTGTTGCTGCGGTAGTTGCCGCAGTTGAAGAAGTCCTGGTTGGGGGAGAAAGCATTGGCGGTGCAGTATTGCAGTTTCGCCCCACAGTCGGCGCAGAACACCTTGCCTGAGAAGATGCTGACCTTTCCCGTAGCCGTCGGCCTGTGTCGGTGGGCGCGTATCTCCTGTACCACCTGAAAAGTGTGTTCATCCACAATGGCCGGATGGGTGTCCCGGAACAGCTTGCGTTCTTCCTTAGCGGTCTTGATCCGCTTCTTGCTGCGGTAATTCTTGGATGCAGTCTTGAAATTCTCCGTATGGCCCAGGTACTCCACCTTGTCCAAAATGCCGGATACGGTTTTTTGCGCCCACTGGAAGGGCCGCTCTGGGAGCAGTTCGCCCCGCTGTTGGGCCTTGTACGCCGTGGGGGTGAGCACCTGTTCCTGTCTCAGCCGGTTGGCGATCTGCGTGGGGCCAAGGCCGTCACAGCACAGCTTGAAGATGTACCGAACCGTCTTTGCGGCTTCCTCGTCGATCAGCCACCTGTCCTTATCCTGTTCGTCCTTGACGTAGCCGAACGGGGGATTTGTGGTGAGATGCCTGCCGCTCTCGCCTTTCATCTTAAACGTGGATTTGATTTTCTTGGCGGTATCTCTGGCGTAAAGTTCGTTGAACAGGTGCTGTTGGGGAAGGGTACGAAAAGTTTTGAAAAAGCCAGGATTTATTCGGGATTGCGGCGGATTGGCTCCTGACTGTTCCCGCCCTGGAATAGAAAATGGCAAAGGCCGACAACTGCATACTGTTTTTACGGGAGAATGTAGCATAGCTATGTTCTCCCTTTTTTCATCCCCATTTTGCGATGGGGCATTTTTATTTGTAGTAGGGAGTTGAGAACACATGAACGCCCAAGTGATCGCCGTAGTCAATCAAAAAGGCGGTACGGGCAAGAGTACAACTTGCGCAAACCTCGGCGTCGGGCTGGCCCAATCCGGGAAAAAGGTGTTAGTGGTGGACGTAGACCCCCAGGCCAGTCTTTCCATCAGCCTGGGCCATTCCCAGCCGGACGATCTGCCCGTCACTCTCTCGGACCTGATGGGCAAGGTGCTGAACGATCAGCCCATCGCTCCCGGCGAGGGCATC
>CAJTSM010000033.1 GCA_910578935.1 uncultured Oscillibacter sp.
GGGCGGACCTTATCCGGGCCATGCAGAAATTGAAACAATACATCCTGAACATTGAGGGAGGATACACAGAATGAACACGAAAAATCTCTTTTGCCGGGAAGTGATGCTGGGCAGCGAGGAGCTTATCATCCCCCGCACTACTTACCAGCGCGAACTGAACGAGGACCGGGTCCGCAGGATCGCCGCCGAGTTCGATGAGCGCATCGCCAACGAGCCGAAGGTCAGCAGCCGGAACGGGCGCTACTATGTCTTTGACGGCCAGCACACCATCGCCGCCCGGAAGTTCCTGAACGGCGGGAAAGACCTGCCCATCCGCTGCAAGGTGTTCTATGGCCTGACCGAGAGCGATGAGGCGCTGCTGTTCGCCCAGCAGACGGGCGCGTCCGCCAGCCTGACCGCCGGGGCGAAGTTCCGGGCGCTGGTCTACGGCGGCGATGAGGATGCGATGGCGTTCCTGAAAGCAACGGAGGCCGTGGGCCTCTATGTGGACTACAAACAGACCAGGGGCGCGAAGCGGCTGGCCTGCATCAGCACCGCCTTCGGCCTGTTCCAAAAGGTCGGGGATGTGGTGTACCGGGAGGCGATGCAGTCCATCGTGGACGCCTGGAAGGGCGCCCCGGACTCCCTCCGGGCGGAGACGGTGCAGGGCGTGGTGGAGTTCGTGGACCTGTACCACGGGGAGTACAGCCGCAGACGGCTGGTGACGCGGCTGCGCCAGGTGGACCCGGTGGTGATCTTCCGGGAGGGCCGGGCCATGACCAGCCTGCCGGGGTACAAGCGGTATCTCTACCAGGTGTACCGCATCTACAACGGCTCCAGCGCAAAGACCGCCCTGCCCATGAAGTTCTGAGACAGTTGACGGGAGCGTCTGCCCTCCGGGGCGGGCGCTCCCTGCTATTCCACAAGGAGGTGGGCTTTTGAAGATCGGGCTTATTGATGTGGACAGGCATCGGTGGCCGAACCTGTGCCTGATGAAGCTGTCCGCCTGCCACAAGGCCCAGGGGGACGATGTGGAGTGGTGGACGCCGGAGGGACGGTACGACCTCGTTTACAAGAGCCGGGTGTTCACGGACACCTACTCCAAGGACAGGACCGCCGTCACCAACGCCGACAAGCTGGTCTGCAGTGGCACCGGCTACGGTCCGGGGCCGAACCTGCCGGACGCCGTGGAGCATACCCGCCCTGACTACGGCCTCTATCCGCAGTTCCCGGATACGGCCTACGGATTTTTGACAAGGGGCTGCCCGAACCGCTGCGGCTTCTGCGTGGTGTCCGGGAAGGAGGGCGCAGAGAGCGTCCATGTGGCCGACCTCTCCGAGTTCTGGGACGGTCAAAGGGAGATCAAGCTGATGGATGCCAATCTGCTGGCCTGCCCGGAGCATGAGCGGCTGATCGGGCAGCTTGCCGACAGCCGCGCCCTGGTGGACTTCTCCCAGGGGCTGGACATCCGTCTCATCACGCCGGACAACGCGGCGCTCCTGAACAGGGTCCGCACGAAAACCATCCATTTCGCGTGGGATAACCCCAATGTTGACCTGACCGGCTGCTTCCAGCGGTTCTCGGAATTGTCCAAGATCAGGGACTTCCGCCGCAAGCGGGTCTACGTGTTGACGAACTACAACAGCACCCACGAGCAGGACCTTTACCGGGTGGACACCCTGCGCCGTATGGGATACGACCCCTATGTGATGGTCTATGAGCGGCCAACGGCGTTGACACTGAAGGTTTTACGTTTAGTGCAGGGAAAACGACCGCCTTTATGATCCGGTTTTTTATGTTAAAACGGGAAGGGCCGGAAGTCCCCGCTCACATCCGGCCTTGCCTGTGTGACGCCGGAAGAGCGGAAGGATGGCTGGTACCATTTCCTGAGCAATTGGCGCAGTATGTCCGATGCGGTTCCCTCAGCTTGCCCGGCTGAAGAACCGGACTTAACCATTCCCCCGGACAATTTGGAGCCCTATGAGCCGGAGGCGGTGACGGTGACCCGGCACACGGGGGACGTGGAGGAACCCCTTTACCAGGCCAACTTCCCAAGGGGCGCTGAGGTGGAGGTCTACCGCTCTACAGAGGGCAGCCTGTACGCCGCCGTAGCAGTCTCGGTGACAGAGCGGGCTTCCCTTCCCGAAGAACGGCCACGGCTGGACGGTAGAACCTTTTGGAAGCATGTTCGGTTATCTCGGCTGTAAAGGTTTTGCATTCCCTTACTGCCGTCAGATTGGTGAAAACGATTCCCAAGTCCGCGACTATTTTATTTTCTCAGAAGACGGTATTCCCTCCCGGATGCTCCAAACTGTGGGGACCGCGGAACAGCCGGACCTGAACGGCGACGGAATCCCGGAGCTGACGGCTTCCAGGCCGGGCGCTGACCAGACGCTGCTTTTCCTGCGGGACGGCGAAATCTATCAGGCGGACATCAAGGCTCTCATTCAGGACGCCTGGCCCGAAGCGAACTATTTGGACGGTAGGTTCTGGAACGCGGAAAGGAGAAACCTCCACCTTACCGCTCAGGTCCCCACTCCCGGCCTGGAGGATGTGTCCGCCACCGCCTGGCAGACGCTGTGGTTTGATGGTGAACCCCTTCGGCTTTACAAGGACCACAGCGTTTACTCCGATCATACAAAACTGGGACTTAACGCTCCGGTGTATGTGCTGGAGGCATCCCGGGACTTCGTTCAATGTTCCCGATGGATTCTGATGGAAAGGCCCTGACGGAGGCAATTTGGAACGGGGGATTTTCCTTAGCGGCAGCGCTTGTTCTGCTATTGTCCTTGCGGTTTATGATAGACTGGTCTGCTTCTATCCTTCCTTAGTACTTCCTCATAGCAATCCCAAAATTACGTTGTAATCGCTCCAGCCGCGCCTCCGGAATCAGGCTCCACGGCAAGCACACGCCCTTTTCCACGGAACTAGGGATAGCAGGCGGTCATTTCTTTCCAGGTGAACCGGGCATGGTCCGTATAATCGGCAGTCTGGAAAACAATCCGATTGTAGGGGTTCGGTTCCATCCAGGGAAGCCAATAGACGACGAACCCGTTGTCCTCCCGGCTCCCAGGCGTAGACTACGCCTGAATCCGGATCGGCGTCCAGCGGTACGCTGTCAGAATCCCGCTCCTATACCCATCCAAAGCATCCCTCACAGAAACGCCGCTATCGGTGGAAACACCTGGATCACTGGTCGTTATTTTATAAAGCACTTTCGTTCCATCGTCAGGGTTAACGGTGTACCCCTATGTCACGGCGCCCGGCGCCGGTCCTCAGGGAAACGCACCCTCCCGCGGCCCACGGCGGTGTGGGGAACGGTGAATGAAAAGCGGAAAGCCATCATTTTTAATAATCCGGAATTCATTGCATCACGCTTCATAGGAATACCTCCGCCGCATCAATTCGGCTCTCCTTTGTAAAAGACCTATCCATACATGCAGCAAGGAAGCAGTCTGCGGGTATTTCGTTAAGGCGCGTCTTCCGGGTCCTCTTTCATCATTTCTGGGAGAAAGACCGCGATCATCGTCAGCAGCATGGAAATGGGCCGCGCTCTCGTCCGCACAGTTACCGGGTCTAATTGCAGATAAGCGGAGATTATCACGACCAAGAGACTCGCCGTCAAGCAGCCTAACTGAATTATGTTCATTCTGCTGATCGGTTTTCTCTCACTCCCCGCTTTAGACCGTCCCAGCCCATTTGACAGCACGCCAAAAAGGACCAGCACAGGTCCCAAAACACTATAAACTTTACCGCCGTCTGTAAACAGCGGAACAGCCGTAATGAAAAGTCCAAGGACGCATAGATAAAAGCCTTTATGTTTCTTCATCATGCGCTACCTCCCATTTCACGCAGCGTTTTATGGATGACTGACAGGGAAACCGAGTGCAGCAGCATTATAATCAATAAGATGTAATAAGGGAGGTTCCCTTCATTCATCCTCGCGGCATTTTGCGGCAGTTCCTGTAACAGCGTCGGGAGAAACAAGGACACGCAGTACACCCCGCAGCAGCCTGTTAAAACCCACATGAAATTTTTCCAGAATCTCAACGTGCTTAATTTGCCGAACTGCTCCATATACGCAACTTCCTTTCTTTTTGAAACCCCATTCTAAAAATTCATTTGGAACCAATACCAACACGCCGAGATTTTCTCTGTACATTCGTGGTTATCTCCATTCGCTTTTTCCCAGCTCCAGAAGAAATTTTAAAAACTGCGCCTATTCCAAATCTCATAGGCCTCCCCGGACTCATAGAGGGAAGCGGTAAAGGCAACCCGCTAATTCCGGATGGCAGAGGAAGGGAAATTGTGTTCCACAGTGCCCGCGCTGACAGACCACCGGACTCTTCCATACCCTGCGGAGAACTCCGCTTCCCAGCTGCGGGATTCCTGGCCTGTGGGTGTATCCGGTCCCGCCAACGGAATTTCAGGCTCCGGCATCTCCTGCTCGGACAAGGTTTGATCCAACTCCCCCTCGGAAAATCTGCCGTGCACCATCTCCGCCAGAGTCGCGGCCTCCTTCCAGTCCTCCCGGGCAAATTGCGGCTTGCCGGGAAGGAACGTGGCGACACCGTTCTCCGTAAAAATCGGGTTCCCTCCGCCAAGACACGGGAGACGGAAACCCTCGACTGCTCCTTGAGCTCGAAAGCATAAAGAACCTGGTCCTCTGCCCAGGACTGCGTTTCCCTTGGATCCAGGTCCCAGCCCAACTCCGCCGCCGCGGTCCGCACCGTTTCCGCTGTGGGAGGGAACTCCGGCGCAGAGGAGCCGCTCCCGCAGCCAGGCAGTACCCATAGCAGGAAAACCGTCCGCAATCGGCGAAGCGGCAATGTTTGACACTCGTTCCTTGTTTACTCATGCCCTGGACCGCGCGGGAACGAAGGCGTTCCAACCGGCGCGTCCAGAGAAAATGTCCCGAAATCAACGCCAGCGTCAAATCAAAGCCTGTCATATCCGGGGCTTTCCCCGGCAGGCCCCATCCCTTCTCGGCCAGCAGATTGGACAGCAACTGCATCTGTGGGCAGGGCGTAATTTCAAAAACCAGCACGGCAAGGACGGTCAGCCCGCCCAGGGGAAACAACGCGGCAGGCAGTACCGTGAAGGTAAAGCGTTTCCCGGTTTTTCTTTCATGGCGGGTTCTCCTTTCTCCCAGCAGGCCGGCCTTACGAATTAAGGGGATCATCCGCTTCATCTCTTCTCCTGTGATTGATGCAGAAATGAAGCACCGGACATTGTCTCTATTCCAAGCCGCCTTGCATGGCCATGACTGGACATAAGGGAGCCCTTCTCTTTTAATTCAGAGTAATCGTCCGACAACATTTCTCATCGGCCCCCAATTTCAGCAGTCGAACCGGCAAAAATCCGCATCCCATACGGCAGTACAGGACCGGTAACCCCAAGCTCCCCAAACCGCTCCGGGAACCGGCAAATGCACCTGAATCCCCGCCAGCCGCCGGGATTCCGCCGGCAGGCGCTCACCTGCCGCCCAAGTCCCTGCTTTCGTAATCAGAGGTTGGATTTCGGATAGCGTCCACCCAAGTAAGTGCGGGAATCATATCCGTACGTGTTGGAATCGCCAAAGCACATAATCCGCTGCCTCGCAAGATCTCATCGCTTTCGTTTGATTCCGGCTTCTTTACGGCGGCGGCTCAGAGCCTTCGTGCGGTCTATTGAATGGTGACACTGAGAATCACCGGCTGATTCTCGGGAGCAATGAAGCCGTTGCCGTCTATTGGTTCAGCATCCTCGCAAATTGCGTCCACGACCTCCATGCCCTTCGTTACATATCCAAACGCGGCATAGCTGCCGTCCAAAAAAGTGCTGTCTTCGTGAACGATGAAGAATTGGGAGCTGGCGCTGTTATAGTCATCGGAACGGGCCATGGAAATCGTGCCGCGCACATGGGACAGTCTGTTTTCTACGCCGTTTTCGCTGAATTCTCCCTGAATCGTCTGTTCGCTGCCGCCGGTTCCTTTTCCGTCAGGATCACCGCCCTGGATCATGAACCCCTTAATAATGCGGTGGAATGTCAATCCGTCATAAAAGCCCTCTCGCGCCAGCGACACGAAATTTTCCGTAGTCACAGGCGCCGCAGATGCATCCAACGCAAGGGTAATTGTGCCATATCCCTCGACCTCAATGTCTGCGGTGTAAGAATTCTCTGCCGGCTCTTCCCCGGCAGAGGCGCCCTCAGATTCCTGGACCTCGCGGCTGGTTTCCCCTTCGGCCGTTTCCGCCGGCTGCCTCCCGGAACAGCCGGTTGCAAGAAGCAGGGTCAGGCAGACCATGAACACCACAGCGTAAATTCTCTTTCCCACAATAACAAATCCTTTCGTTTGAAATTGCTTGATGACAAAAATAAGCTTGATGCCAGAGCCCGTTCACATAAGGCAAATGTGCGGACTCCCGAGCAAATTCTTGTCGGCTGCAAGGCAAAAATTTGCAGGCGTACAGGACGTACGTCAAGAATTTTTAACGCCGCAGACGGCAAAATTTGCCGGGAAGACACATGTTTGGACTTATGTAAATCGGTTCTAGGATACTTAATTTCAATGGCTATTGCGTGTGCCGCCTGCTTGGGGTACTATAGTGGTGAATTTCCCAAAGGAAGGAGCGGCAGAATATGGGCCTGTTTGAATGGCTGAAAAACATGGGCGCACAACCGGAGATCGTACACATTCCAGATAGCCCGCATACGCTGCAAGTCCGTAGACGCTACCGTTTTTCAGGGCTTGTCCAGGGGGTTGGCTTTCGCTGGCAGGCAAAGACGCTGGCCGCTCAGCTGGGCTTGACAGGCTGGGCCAGGAATGAACACGACGGAACCGTTACGGTCGAGCTGCAAGGCGGGGAGGCGCTAGTCGAAGAGTTTCTCCGGGCAATCCGGGCGGTTCCCCGCTTTGACATCACGGATATTCAGGCCGAGAGGTTGCCCCTTTCTGAAAAGGAAGCGGCGTTTACCCTGCGGTACTGAGGGCATGGACAATTTTTGCGCTTTCTAAGACATTTTGGCCCGTAGGTCAGAATGTCCGGCAGCCCAGCCGGACTGCCCTGGCAGATGGCCAGGGCGGCAGTCCGGGAATCCCCGCAGCCCTCAATAACAGGAGCATTCAGAGCGAAACCTCTGGAGCGCAGAGCCTGAGTAATCCCTGACAGCCCCTCAGCACATCCCGCCAGGCGGCGTCAAAGTCACCTGTATACCAGGGATCCGCCACGTCGCCAGAGCGACCCGTGCAGTCCAGCAGCAGTCTGATCTTCCCATCGGGATCACCGCCACAGATGCGATTCATATTACGGATGTTGGCCCGGTCCATGCCAATTAGGAGGTCATATTGAGTATAGTCGGCCTTTGTGAGCTGCCGGGCGGTTTTCCCTGCGCAGCTGATCCCATGCTCCGCCAGTTTCCGTCGAGCGGGAGGGTAAACCGGATTGCCAATTTCCTCGGTACTGGTGGCGGCGGAGGCAATTTGGAACTGGTTCTCCAGTCTCGCTTTCTTCACCAGGTCTTTCATTACAAACTCGGCCATTGGGCTTCTGCAAATGTTCCCGTGGCAGACGAATAGTATCTTTGTCATATTCTGAAACCTCTTGAATGGATTGATATTCCGGGCCTCGCGGGTGTTTTGCGGCATTCTCTTCTGCTCACTCTCCTGGTATATCCCGGCGTAAAACAGCACAGCTTTGACCCCAAAAGTAGTAGGAACGGTAGTAACTCAAGGGGGCGGGTCCCGGCTGATGCCGGAGCCCATAAACTCTGAGACGCGAAGCCCGGTCTTGAACAGGACATCACGGTTTTTGCCGTCATACTGCTCCTTGCTCACGTTTATACTTCTTTCTATGAAAAGAGCCCCGGCACGATAGGACCTTATTATACCATAGCCGAGACTCAATTTCCATATGATTCTGAACGCCTTATTGGAACTATATGAAAGCTGCAACACGCAAATCGACGGCAGCTTATCCAAAAACCGCTCAAACCGCTGGTGTTTAATTGGGACTTTCATGCCGCTCTGAATGACAACGCCAATGTTCAGATTACCCGCGTACATAGACCTTCCTCAAAAAAGAAAAAACGCCGTGCTTCGCATCTTCAACGGCCTGACGATACGAAGCACGGCGTATAAGTCTCTGCCCGGCGGCAGAACAGTATTTCAGCTATTCGCGCTTTACCCCAACGGTCAAAGCACGGCTGCCTTTTTATAATCGTATTTATGGAATCAACCCGTCCATTCCAAGAAAGGTCACCACAGCCGGACTTAAAGGCCTGCACCGCCCTGGGCGCGCAGCCAAGCCTCGTCGTGGGGATCAATCACATCCACTTCCGTTGTCAGCAGTGTAGCTGCCATGGACGCGGCGTTTTCCAAGGCCAGCTTTGTTACCTTTGCCGAATCGATGACACCTGCATCCAGCATGGAGGTATACTCCCCTGTTCGCACATCAAGACCGACACCCTTCTCTCTCCTGAATACCTCGGCAATAGCAACATCGCCGTTAAAACCGGCATTTTCCGCAATCTGCATCAGCGGCGCTTTCAGTGCCTCCCGCACGATCCGTGCGCCAGTCTTTTCCTCTCCGGAAAGTCCCTCCATGTATGCATCCACACCAGGTATCGCGCCGCAGTAGGCCGTACCACCGCCAGGAACCACGCCCTCTGCCACGGCGGCCCGCACAGCGCTCAACGCATCTTCCGCCTTGCGTTTTTCTTCTTTTAGCTCCACCTCCGTGGCGGCGCCTACCCGGATCACCGCCACACCGGAGGCCAGCTTGCCCAATCTCTCTTTGGCCCGGTCCACCGCAAACTCGTCTTTGGCGGCGGCCAGCATCCGCCGGAGCATCTCCGTCCGCTCCGCAATAGCGGCCGAATCACCCGCGCCGCCCTCAATCAAAGTCCGGTCCCTGGTAACCGTCACCTTTTCCGCCCGGCCCAGAAGATCCAGGGAGGCCTTGTCCAGCACAAAGCCCTCCTCCTCCCGAATAACCACCGCGCCGGTCAACAGGGCAATGTCATCCACCAGCGCCTTTTTCCTCTCGCCAAAGCCCGGGGCCCGGACCGCCATAACATCCATAGTTCCTTTGAGCTTGTTGATAATAAGGGCCTTCAGCGCTTCCCCGGTAACATCCTCCGCCACGATGAGCAAAGGAGCCTTCCGCTGGGCCGCCTGGTCCATCAGGGGCAGTACGTCCTTCAGCGCCTCGATCTTCTTATCCGTAAACAGAATATAGGGTTTCTTCATCACGCTCTCCATTTTTCCCTGGTCGCTTACCAGGTCCGGAGAAAGATAGCCTTTGTCAAACTGTGTGCCCGTCACAACTTCCAGAACTGTGTGAAGCGTTCCGGATTCCCCCACCGTAATCACACCGTCCCGCCCGACTTTTTCCAGCGCCTCAGCGATCATCTCACCCAGGACTTCGTCGCCGCAGGAGGCAGCGGCTACCCGGACGATGTCCTCCCGTTTTTCGATCTGAAAGGAACTCTCGTCAATGGCAAGCAGAGCGGCTTTTACCGCTCCCTGGATCCCCTTGCGGAGCATTACGGGGCTGGCGCCCGCCGTCACATTCTTCATGCCCTCCCGGACGATCGCCTGGGCCAGGACGATGGCGGTAGTGGAACCGTCTCCCACCGCGTCACCAAGGTTTTTGGCCACCTGCCTCAGCATCTGCGCCCCCAGGTCCTCCGCGATGTCGCCGAGCTGAAAGCCCTTTGTGACAGCGGCGCCGTCGCTGGTGATGATGGGCACGCCGGAAGACTGGGCCGCCATAACGTTTCGGCCCCTGGGACCCAGGGTCACCTTTACCGTATCCGCCAGCTGGTCCACGCCCGCCTTGAGTTTCTTCCGCGCCTCCGCGCCGTAGTATAAATCTCTTGCCATGATACCGTATCTCCTTTAACCGCAAATAGGTATGCGGAACCTCCGCATACCTGCTTGCGTTTATTTTACCGGGTTACCCAGTCGTCTATATGTCCTGAGCGCCGCATCTCACGGCTTCTCTTTCCAGCGCCTCCTGGCGGCGCTCCTCCTCCTGGACCGCAATATTCCTTGCGTGGAGGCCGATGGCCTCGTCATGACGGAGCCATTTCAAAAGTCCCGCCATGGTGCCCGTCAGAATAATCAGGAAAGGCGCGGAAATGATGATGGCGATATTTTTAATCGCCGTAAATTCCGCCCCCGCCAGGATAACGGACATGGGGATCACCGCCAGCAGCACGCAGAAGAAAAGGCGCAGGGCCAGCGGCGGCGTTCCCCGCTTGGTAACAGTTTCCGCCAGCGCCAGAGAGGCGGAGTCCATAGACGGAGCCACAAAGCCCACAATCAAAACCAGCATCAGGAAGGGCAGGAGGGTACTGCCCAGGGGCAGGGCTTTCATAATGCTGTAAATCGCCACGTCCCCTACGCCGCTCTTGATCAGGCCGATTACATCCACAATTCCATTTAAATGGACATAGATGGAGAAACTGCCGTTGATTCCAAAAATGCAGATGCCTCCGGCAGTCATAATAAACATGGTGTAGACGGCAACCTCCCGGATTGTCCGTCCTTTGGAAACTTTAGCGATAAAAATGCCCATCATGGCCACGTAATTTAAGTAAAAGGCAATGAAATAGATCGTCCAGGATTCCACAAAACCGGTATCGTTGATCGGGTCTGTAAAGAGCGCCATACGGGGCAGAAACTCAACCATCCGGCCCAGGGAATTGACAATATTCTTCAAAATGAAGGTGGTCGGTCCCATAAACAGCACATACAGCAAAAAAAAGACACACACCGCTGAGGCGGCATTGCTAATGGCCTGCATCCCCTTCCGGGGGCCCAGGAAAGAGGTGATGGAATACACGATGGCAATGAACACCACCACACCCACCTTCACCAGCGGCGTAGGCGGAATGCGGAAAAGCTGGGCCAGGCCGCCGGTAGCCAGGGGCACCGCTAGTCCAAGGGAAGAGCTCAATGCTCCCAGTATACCAAAAAAGACTAAAAAGTCAATCATTTTCCCGATGGCAGTCCGATGCTTTACCTTCTCCCCCAGCATGGCACAGCAGACGGCGCTGGTCTGGAAGGAAGGCAGCTTGCGGATATACACGCCATAGGCAATGGCGACGCCCATAACGGTGTACATGGCTTGATTGACGATGCCCCAGTGGAAAAACTGGTAGCTCAAGGAGGTTTCGATCGCGTCCACGCTCATGGCCTCCATGCCCAGGCCCGGGGCCTGGTAGTAGCTGGCCCACTCCACAAAGGACCAATACAGCGCGGCTGAGGCCAGGGACGCCAAGAGCATCATGGCAAAATAGCTGAAATTCGAATACTCCGGCTTGCAGTCCCCCAGCCGCACCTTGCCGTATTTGCCGAAGCAGAAGTACAGGCCCACGAGAAATGCGGCAAAGGCGATCACCTCGAAAAAGGGACCAAGGCCGGAAATCATCAAGTTGAAGAACGCGGTAATGGCATTCAGGGTCCCGTCGGGATTTGCGACCATCAAAATAATAAATGTGATCAGCACCACGACACTGGTGATGATCAAGCCAACCTCGATGTCGGTGCTTCTGGATTTCTTTGGATGGTTACTCACTTCTGTCTCGCCTCCCTTTATGGTCAAACGATATGTGGTTAATCCAAGACGCTTTCAAGCGGTCAGCAAGGACCGCATCAGGTCCGTGATGGGACGGCTGCTCCGGGTTTCGATATCATAGCCGACATAGACCGACTCGCAGCGCATCAGCAGGTCCTCTTCTCCCTGGCGGTAGACTTCAAAACACATGGTAAAACTCTTGTTCCCTACCCGAATGCCGGTGACGCCCACTTCCAGCAAATCGCCCTCGTACGCGCTGGATATGAATTCGTAGGTGTATTTTTTGTGGCATACCCCGGAATCGTATTTCTCCGCCAGGTCCCGGTATGGGTAGCCCTTGGAACGGAAAAACTCATCCAGGGCCAGATCGGTGTAGGCCACGTAGTTGCCGTTGTATACAATTCCCTGCCGGTCCACCTCGCCGTACCGCACCCGGACGGGACAGAAAAAGACGCAGTCGCTTCTCATGTCGCCTCTCCTCGCTTCTTTCGATTCTCCTTGATCCGTTTCAAACGCCGCAAAGCCGCGTCGGGATTTGCCGAACGTTTCCGCACCCGGTGACTCAGGGCCCCCGGGACACAGACATCCACACAGTAGCCGCAGTTGATGCAGATTTTAAAGGCGTCGTGAATCGGCCTGGGATATCCTTCCGCATCCTGCTCTATAACCCGCATGGGGCAGATGTCGATGCAGGCCCTGCACCTCACGCAGGTTTCCCGATTGGGAGAAATCAGTTCCACAGCAAATGTTCCCTTCTAAAAAGGCCCATCCGATGCTCGTTTTTTAAGGGAACACCAGATGGGCCGTTTATCCTTGTTTTTCTCAGCCGGCCTGATGCACCGCGCCGGACGACAACAGTTCTTCCACCCGCTCCGGACGGTAGCCCAAGCTCTGGAGAACCTCCCGGCTGTGGGCGCCGGGGTGGCCTGCCGCTGAGGCGTTGGGATTCACGGGGGTCCTGCTGAAACGGATGGGCGTATTCGTAACGGTATAGGTCCCCACGCCCTCCTGCTGGATCTGGGTGATGACGTCCAGGATTTCCGTCTGGGGCTGCCGGTGGAATTCCTGTAAGGACTGTACAGCCGCCACAGGAACGCCGGCCTTGCTCAGGACGGTTTCCAGTTCATAGCGGCCCATAGCCTTTGTGGCTTTCTCCAGCTCGCAAATCAGCGCGTCCCTGTTCCGTACCCGGGCTTCATTATCGAAGAAACGGGGATCTGCCGCCAGGGACGCAAGTCCCAGCGCGCCGCACAGAGCCGCCCACTCCGCTTCCTGGCTGACAGCCAGGACAACGTTCCCATCTTTGGCGGCAAATTCGCCGCAGGGAGCGTACCAGGCGTGGTGGTTGCCGGTGCGTTCCGTAAACCGGCCGGTCAGGGAGTGCTCCAACACCGGGGACTCGCACATGTAGAATGCACAGTCCAGCATGGCGATGTCCACTCGGAGTCCCTGGCCAGTCCGCTGCCGGTGCAGCAGCGCCATGGAGAGGCCCCGCAAAAGCTGGAGTCCCGCCCAGGTGTCACACAGGGAAAAACCAGGCTTCACGGGGGCATCCCCCGCTTGGCCGCTCTGCGCAACCAAACCGCTTCGGGCTGCCGCAATGATGTCCATACAGGGCAGATGGGACAGGGGGCCGTAGGTGCCGAAGCCGGAGATGGAGCCGTAAATCAACCTGGGGTTCACTTCCAGCATCTTTTCATAGCCAATGCCCAGCTTTTCCAGGGTTCCGGCCTTGAAGTTCTCCACCACCACATCCACCTGGGCCGCCAAGTCCAGTACGACCTTCTTGCCCTCTTCGGAGCGCATGTCGATGGCGATGCCCTTCTTGCCCCGGTTGTACTGGCAGAAGTACAGGCTGATGTCGTTGATGTAGGGGCCGTACTCCCGGGAGATGTCTCCCGAGCCGGGCCGCTCCACCTTGATGACCTCGGCTCCCATGTCCGCCAGCATCATCCCGCAGAATGGGGCGGATAACACCTGAGAGAAATCAAGAACCTTGATTCCCTTGAGGGGACCTTGCTTCATGTGTTCTCCTCCTCTCTTAGACCACGCCTTCCCGCCGGAGGCGGGCAAGCGTTTCGCCGTCAACGCCGGCGGCGGCGTAAATCTCCTCGTTCTGCGCGCCCAGTTCCGGCGCGGACGCCAGGGGCGGTTCCACCTGTCCGGCGAATTTTACCGGCCTGCCAGGCATCTCCAGAGCGCCCACTCCGGCGTCCTCCACGGAGACGATCATGTTCCGCACCTGGAGCTGCGGCTGTTCCAGGGCCTTCCGGGTGGTGCTGCACATGGTTCCCGGAATGAGAGCCGCGTCGCATTTCTCCGCGATTTCCTCCATGGTATAGCCGGAAAAGAGTTCTTCCAGCTTCACCCGGAGATCCCCGAAGTAGTGGTAGCCCCGAACCAGGTTGGAGCAGTATTTTTCATCGGTGGTCCACTCCATACAGTCAAAAGCGGCACAGAACTTCGCCCATTGGGCGTCGGACGAGATCCCCATGGCAACATAGCCGTTTTTGCATTTGAGAATGTCGTAGGGGTTAATGAGGGGATGAGCATTTCCAGTGCGCATGGGGTCCTCCCCCTCCGCGCCGTAAGTGATGACCTTATCCTCGGACACGGCTACGGCAGAGCCGCAGAGCGATGTCTCCACCAGCTGCCCCTCGCCTGTCTCCCTGGCGTGATACAGAGCCAGGCACACTGCGGAGGCCAGGAAGCTGGCCGCATAGTGCTCCGAGATGGCAAAACCGATGCGAGTAGGAGGATTCTCCGGAAAGCCGGTGAAGTGCATCACGCCGCTCTTCGCCTGGGCAATCAGGTCGGACTGGGGAATATCCCGGCCCGGCCCCTCGGAACCGTAAGCGGTAACCCGCCCGTAGACCAGGGACGGCTTCAGGGCCGAAAGGGTGTCGTAGCCCAGGCCAAGCCGTTCCATGACGCCGGGGGCGAAGTTCTCCAGAATCACGTCGGCGTCCGCCGCCAGCTTTTTGAAGAGCTCCTGTCCCTCGGGACGTTCCAGGTCCAGGGTAATGCTCTTCTTGCCCCGGTCCCGGAAGGCATGATGGGCGCTGGCGCCATTTTTCAATGGCGCCAGCTGTCTCAGAGGATCGCCCGTCCCGGGCGCCTCCACCTTAATGACTTCCGCGCCGTAATCGGCCAGCTCCATCCCGCAGTAACCGGAAAGCGTTGTCAAATCAAGAACCTTGGTTCCCTCTAAAGGCAGCATAGTGACCTCCTAATTACTGTGAGCGTTGCGCTTGTGTCTATATAACCGTCGAACGCCGCCCCTGGACGCAGGGAAGCCTGTTGGAAGCCGTCCCGGAGGGGCGGCGTTTCCCGGTTGCGTGTGTTGATTACTCCTCGTAGGCCCAGCCGGTGTACAGCTCCACGCCGCGCTTTTTGATCTGGCCGCCGATGACGTTGCGCTGGATCTCAGAAGTGCCCTCCCAGATGCGGTCCACGCGCTGGTCGCGCCACAGCCGCTCCACGGGGTTCTCCCGCATGTAGCCCCGACCGCCCAGAATCTGAACACCCTTGTCGGTGACGCGGTTGACCATCTCGGAGCACCACAGTTTGATGGCGGAGGCACGGGCGTGCTTCAGCTTGCGGTCCATGTCGCCGGAGATCTCCCAGCAGACGCGGTACAGCAGGCTCTTAGCCGCCATGATATCCATGGTCATATCCACCAGCATGTGCTCGATGACCTGATAGTCCCGGATAACATGGCCGCCCATGACCCGCTCGCTGGCCCACTCGTTGGCCACGTTCAGCACACGCTCGGCGCCGCCGACGCAGCGGGCGGCGATGCCCAGGCGGGCCTCCACGAACCAGTCCTTGGTCATAGTGAAGCCTTCGCCGATGCCCTTGAGGATCTTGGACTCGTCAACCACAACGTCCTCGAAGGTAAACTCGGGGTGCTTAAAAGCGAAGTGGTGGGTAAATTCGGGAGTGCGCTTGATCTTCACGCCGGGGGCGTCCTTCTCCACGAAGAAGACGGTGGCCTTGTCGGGATCTCCGTCCAGGTGGGTATGTACCAGCAGGAAGTCGGCGATGTTGCCCACGGTGACGTACCACTTCTCACCGTTGATCTTATAGCCGCCGTCGCATTTCACAGCGGTGGTCTGGCACTGGGTGGGGTCGGAACCGGCGTCGGCCTCGGTGATGGCATAGGCGTCACGGCGCTTGCACTGGCAGGAGGGAATCAGATACTCGTCGATCTGCTCCTGGGTGCCGAACTTCATGGGGAAGGAAGGCTGGGGAACGGCGTCCCAGATAGCGCCGGTGGACATGCCCAGCTGCTCGCTGACCAGCATCTGCTCAAAGAGGGTCATGCCCTGGCCGCCATGCTCTTTGGAGTGGTTGGTGGCGTTAAAGCCCCACTTCATGACTTCCTCTGTGATCTTTTTGTGGGTTTCGGGGGAGATGCCGTTATTTTCCTCGCACTCCATCTCGTAGGGGAAGAGAACCTGCTCCGTGAACTCTCTGGCCTTTTCCTGTAACGCGCGGTGCTCCTTGCTCAGCTTGAATTCCATAATCGTGCTTCCTTTCATTCTAAATTTTTGTCCGAAGTACGTTTATCTGACTTCGGTTTGTCCGAACTTGGATGATTTCATTATAACCTCCGCACTTGAAAAGTCAAGGGCTTTTTTTGCAAATGGGAGACTTCGTATGAATAGACAGATGCGGAACGGCCTTTTTGTGCATTCAAGACAGGAGAGCCGAAACTGCTCCAAGGGCTTTCCCATTCTCCTGCCTATTGACAGGAGGAGAAAACAAGAATAAAATGTGAAAAAAGACACCTGTTTCATTCTTGTGAGAGCAGTGTTTTTACAGATGTCCGCAAATAGAGGAAAAGAGGATCATGAATCATGGAACGTTCGGACAACGGCCTGTTTGACCGATATTATAAAAGCTGGAATGGCATTGAGGCGGCATATGACAAAATTGCCGCCACCTATGGCGTTACCTCAAATATTATGGATGTCATCACGCTGCTCTATAAAAACCGGACGCCCATGACGCAGAACGACCTGAGCCGGGAACTATACCTTTCCCGGCAGACTGTGACCAGCGTCGTGGACAGCCTGGAACGCAGGGGCCTGGTCACACGCAGCATTGCCGAAGGCGACCGGCGCAGCCGGGTGGTACTTTTGACGGAAGAAGGCCGGAAAGTCGGCCGAAAGCTGGGGCGGGCTATGCGGAAGATGGAGCTGGACGCCTTTGATCTTTTCTCAACGGAAGAGCTTCACGCCCTAGTGGACGGCATGGAAAAACTGTGGCACGGGCTGGCCCATGCTTTGGGGGAGGAATAGAGGGACTTTCCACTCCCGAAAAAGGGCATAAATACCTGCGGATTTGAATGTCGCACCGTGTATGACGGAATAGCGACAGCCTGTGGCACTCCCTCTCTCTTCTAATTTTCATGCCGAATATGCATACGCCGGGCAGGAGGCATTGGTTGACGTTTAAGATGGCTGTGCAGATCACAGCAATTGAACCTGATTTTGTCTCGGGGAGAGCCGCACTGGGATAAACTGACGCAAAACCGGAAACACTCCAAGGAAGACAAACCTTTAAACCGAATCTTTTTCCTCCGAGAGTACGTATGAGAAAGAAGAAATTCCTCTGGGGCTCCCCAGGTCGTCACCTCTTTGCCGGCGATAATTTTACGAGCGATAAATTTTAATGAAGACAGCAACAAAAGCAAGACCAGCGGAGAACGGACCGGCCGGGAAGTTGAGTACGAAACCATCAGCGGTTCATTCGTAACGAAACCGGAGCAGGCAGCTTTGACGGTGTTTGCGCTGTATACGCCTACGGCGGACTTTATGGGGAGCGAAATGGTGAACGTGAATGGCGGGGGCCTGATGAACTTTCAACAAAAACCGTTCAGCTTTACCGTTAAGGATGATCTGGCGCAGAAAAAGTAAATGCTTTTAGAATTTTTTGGAATATTTATCTAGGGGCTGTTTGAAAAATAGAGGAATGCCCAACGGCGAGAGATTTTTTCGCTGGGCAAGGCGATTTTCCGCAGGAATCCTGGCGGATTTCAAGGGAAA
>CAJTSM010000034.1 GCA_910578935.1 uncultured Oscillibacter sp.
AATGCTCTTCCGTGAAGCCATCGCCGCCCTATGAAAAAATATTTCAAATTTTTTCGCATTTACTCTTGACATTTCCGCATTTTTTCCTGGTATGTTTGGAGAGAAAGAGGCGGGGGCGTTTTTGGGGCGCCGCCACAGGAAAGCCGTGGGGATGGAAAACGCCGGGGACAACCACAGTCCCCGGCGTTTTTCCACGTCTGCCGCTCCGGCAAATCCGATTCCCATCCATCCCGTCCTGCTTTTTTTAGGGTCAATCTTCCTCCTCGACATATTCCAGAATGTCACCGGGCTGGCACCGCAAAACCTTACAAATGGCATCCAGCGTGCTAAAGCGGACGGCTTTTACCTTGCCCGTTTTTAAGTAGGAGAGATTGACATTGGAGATCCCCACCTGGGCCGCCAGATCGTTCAGGCGCATTTTTCGATCTGCCAGCACCCGGTCAAGCCGTATAATAATCATAATGTGTGATCCACCTCGTCCTGCAAATGCACCCCGTAATGGATGATATATGCGGAGACCAGAAAGACAATGCTGGAGATCAGCGTGGAGAACATAGACTGCCCTGTGGCGATGGACACCCGACTGGCAGAAACGAGATTGGTGAGCCAGCAGATCAGCAGCTTGAGAAACGGAACAAAAACGGCGACAAAAAATTGGAGCAGTCCGTAATAGAGTAGATAGGAGGCGTTTTCCTCCGTAAAAATCTGCCCCTTGTGTATGTTGGAAAATACGCGGCTCAAGCACCAGAAGGCGAACATGATGGGAATGGCATGAACGGCGTACATGAGGGTGAGCCCAATATGGACGGACAGGTCAATTTGGTCGGAATCGCCGGTCCGCACGTGGATGTCATCGCCCATATGGACCGTCATGCCGCGGGAATGCGGGGCGTGGTCCTCCTCCGCATAGATGGCGTGGGCAAAGTATTCTGTGCTTGTATGGAGGGAGAACGTTTGGCGTCCCATAAAACTGAGCACCGTGCACAGGGCGAAGAAGCCCATCGCAAAATAGCAGGCAAATTTTAAGAACTTGGAGGCGGATTTTGCAAAACGCTCCGTTGTGAGTTTTTGAAGAAATTTCATCGTCGTCACCTCCTCTTTAGCATAACAGGATATTTCGCATATGTCAACAATTATTTAATGGTAAACATTAAAATTTTACTTTGGGGCTTTATCTGCACGAAAAGCGGGAGGTGGTGCAGCTGTGTGCTGCGCCACCTCCCGCGGCAGCGATTTTTGAGCGTTTGGCCGGTTGGCCTTTTAGCGGTGCTAACTACAGGTGCCGGTCATGATGCGGATGATCTCCCTGTCGGTCTCCCGCATCCCCAGGCGGCCCAGGCGGCCGATGTTGGCGATGGTCTGCTCCACGCCCTTGGTGACAATGCCCTCTCCGCTCCGGAACTGCTGTCCGCCCCGGAACATGTGCCACCCCAGCACCCCCGCGTCCACGGCGGCGGCAATCTTGGCCGCGCAGGAGGGCTTTGCGCCGTCGCAGATCATGCCGGAGATGGTGGCCAGGGCGTTGACCAGCGTGTGGGCCACCTCCCGGCGTCCCCCGCCGTAGAGGTAGGCGATGGCCCCGCCGGCGGCGCAGCCCGCGCTCACCGCGCCGCAGTAGGCGCTCAGGCGGCCAATCCCGGTCTTCATATGGATGGTCAGCAGGTCGCTGAGGGTCACGGCCCGGAGGAGCTTTTCGTGGCTCACCCCCAGCTCCTCGGCGTACACCGCCACGGGGACGGAGGCCGTGATACCCTGGTTGCCGCTGCCGGAGACGATGATCACCGGCATTTCACAGCCGCTCATCCGGGCGTCGGACCCGGCGGCGGCCATATAGCGGGCCCGGACCTTTACGTCCTCGCCGTAGGATTCCCGGAGGACCTTGCCAATATTGGCCCCCCAGTCGTTGGCCATCCCCTCCCGGGCAATGGCCAGGTTGCAGGCCAGTTGGCGCTCCACCGGTTCCCGGACATCCTCCAGGTCCACGGTGTCCGCGAAGTCCACAATGGCGTCCACGCTGAGGCAGCTGCGGTCCGTCAGGCCGCTGGCCGCAGGGGATACCACCTCGCCGCATTTGAGCAGCGCCTCCCCGTTCTTCTCAATGAGGACAATGTTGGTGTGGTAGTCCGTGAGGCGCAGCCGGACTTGGTCCGCCCCGGACCAGAGGGTGAGAATAATGTCGAACACCGCGTCCCCCTCGGCGGGGCGCACCGTGATCTCGTGACTGGCCAGGTAGTCCCGGAGTTGGACCTTCTGCGCCTCCGTGACGCTGGAGAGGACTTCCAGAATCTTCTCCGCGTCCCCCGCCACGGCTCCGGCGGCGGCGGCGGCCCCGATGCCCTTGAGGCCGCCGGTATTGGGGACGACTACGCTCTTTACGTTCTTGATGATGTTCCCGCTGGCCTCCACCAGGATCTGGTCCGGCACGGCCCCCAGGACCTCCCGGGCCCGGGCCGCGCCGTAGGCAATGGCGATGGGCTCGGTACAGCCCATGGCGGGCACCAACTCCTCCCGGAGAATCCGGACAAAGTGCTGATAGCGGGGATCGGTCTTGTCCATGGAGGTGGTCCTCTCTTTCGGTAAATTGTATAAAGAGAGTGTAACATCCGGGGGGATATTTGTCAAGGAGGAGGAAATTCGGGTCGGTTCACAGCTTATTTGAGAATTTCGGAGTAAATTCACATACATCAGCGTTTATAGTGCCGAGAAACGCCAGGGAGGAATCAATCGTGGATATACAGGCCATATCCAGCGTGGAAGCGCTGTTCAGCAAATGGAGGGAAGCGCAGCGGAAAGAACCGGACGAGGTGTTCAGAAGCTACAGCCCATCCGGCGCGGTGCCCAAAGAATCCTTTTTGCCGGATGGGATAATTGACCTTGCGGAATATGCGGGGGCGAAGACGAAAATCCTGTTTATAGCCAAAGAGGCGCATTGGTTCCAGCCGCAAAATGGCAATGATGCGTTGAAACCGGCGGACGGCCTATTTTGGGTGCAAAATGTGGTAAAGGAGCGGCTCTCCTCCGGGAGGGGAGGGACAAATTTTTCCAGACGTCTTGCGCTCCTCGCGGGCAGGGCCTTGTCGGAACCGGACCCCTACCGGGCTCTTCAAAAGGCGGCTTTTCTGAATTTGAACAAGCGAGACGGATTTCGCGGCTGCGTGTGGCGGACGCTGGAGGGCTATGTCGGGCAATATCACCACTTTATCCGAAGGGAAATGGAATTGATTGCGCCTGATTGTATCGTCTGCTGCGGGTCTGGCGTGAAGTGGCTTCTGGACCAGTATGGGTGTGTCCCGACGGGGACGCGCGTGGTGGCCGTGTACCACCCCAGCTATTTTGCGCTTTCGGACGAGGCGTATCTTTGGCAGTTGGATTGCGCTATGGGGCGGGAAACTTCTGGCGGTTCCCAGAAAATTCCCTCTTGACAAATCCAGGTTACAGTTGTACCCTATCAACAGGGAACAACTGTAACCTAGTTGGAAGGAGGAGCGGAGAATGTGGGAAGCGGAGAGCAAGATCACCGACGCGGAGATGGAAGTCATGGGGGCGCTGTGGGCCTCGGAGGAGCCCATGACCCTGGCGCAGCTCAAGGCCGCCCTGGCGGAGAGCCACGGCTGGAGCGGGGACACCACCAAGACCCTGCTGCGCCGGTTGTGCGGAAAAGGGGCGGTGGAGCAGGAGAAGCGGAAGGTCTACTACTACCGCCCGCTGGTGGCGCGGGAGCAGCTGGGCCAGTATCGGACACGGCGGCTCATCGACAAGCTCTATGCCGGGAGCGCCAAGGCCATGGTGGCTGCGCTGGTGGAGCACCGGCAGTTGGGACCGGAGGACGTGGACGAGCTGCGGACGTTCTTCCAGGAGATGTGGGAGAAGGAGGGGAACTAGATGGAGCTGTTTTTGCGGACGCTGGTGCGGTTGAGCGTGCTGGGTTCCCTGCTGGCACTGGCGCTGACGGCGCTGCGGCCCCTGCTGCGGGGCCGGGTGAGCCGGAGGGCGGCGTATTATCTGTGGGTGCTGGTGCTGCTGCGGCTGTGCGTGCCGGTGGGGATTGGATTGAGCGTGCCGGTGGCGGAAGAAGTTCCCGACGTGCCGGTGGCGCCCGGGGTTCCGGCGGTGCCGGAGACGCCGGACGTCCCCTGGGTTTCGGGAAATTCCGATTCTGCGCCGGAGACGCCGCAGGTGGAGGGCGATACGGGCCTGCCCGCGTCCCCACTGCCGAAGGTCCCGGACGCGCCGGAGCTGCCGGAGGCGCCCCTGCCGCCAAGTCCCCCGGACTGGGGCCGGGAGCCAGGATTCTGGGCTGCGGTATGGGCCGCGGGTGCGCTGGTGAGCATCGGATGGTTCCTGCTGGGGTACTGGCGGGTGTATGGGACCGTGCGGCGGTCCGCCGGGGAGGCGTCTCCGGAGGCGCGGGCCGTGCTGCGGGAGATGGCCGGAGGGACCGGGGTGGAGCTGGTGGAGAGCGGGGCGGTCGGTACGCCCGTGCTGCTGGGGGTGTTCCGGCCTGTGATCGTGCTGCCGGAGGGCGTGACGGACCCGGCGCGGCTGCGGGACATTCTGGCCCACGAGCTGACCCATGTGCGGCGGCACGATCTGGCCTTCAAGTGGCTGGCGGCGGCGGTGACCAGTCTGCACTGGTTCAATCCGGTGATGCTGCTGGTACGGCGGGAGATCGGGCGGTGCTGTGAGCTCTCCTGTGACGAGGCGGTCATGGGCGGCATGGATGCGCAGGAGCGGCGGCACTACGGCGAGACGCTGCTGGCGCTGGCCGCCCACGCGCCGAGGGGGCTGGGGCCCCTGGCGGTGATGCTGTGCGAGGAGAAAAAGCAGCTGAGGGAGAGGCTGCTGTGTATTGCAAAGTACCGGAAGTCGGGGCCGATGGTTCTCTTTCTGTCCCTGCTGCTGGCGGCGGTGGTCGGGGCGTGCGCCATGGTCAGCGACGTGAAGACGGTGACGCCCGACGCGCCGGAGGACGAACCACGGGAGGAGGATGTCGAACCGCCGGTGCTCTACGAGCTGGACGGCGGGCTGACCCTCGCCATTCCCGCCGATATTGCGGACCGGCTGGTGGTTAAGCCCGGAAGCGGCGATGAATACTGGGACGACCTGGTCAGCATCTACGAGAAGCAGAGCTATGATGACAACCTGACCGATTATGGCAGCGAGGGCGGCGGCTTCCTGTTCGGCATCACCCGTTTTACCCCGGAGAGGTACGAGGAGAATTATATCGGCGGAGACGGCAGCGGGCTTACGCCCTTTGCCGTAGACGATGCTTACTACTACATACACACCGTCGCCACCGATGTGCAGTTTTACCGCAGTAGTATTACGAATTATGCAGATGTGGATTTTACCCCTTGGCAGGAACTGGAGGACCGGGTGGGCGGCATCCTGAATGATTTCGTCACCCGCAACGGCTTACAGCCCTACTCCTCCCTCAACCAGCACGCGGAGGTCCTGTATCAGAACATCTCAAAGGAGACCTCCCCCGACAGCCGCAACTATGATTTTACCGCCCGGGTGGAGCACAACGGCAGGACTGACGAGTTCCACATCACCGGGGAGAACGGCTATAACGTGGCCTTTGTGGGCGGCTACCTCTGGACCTATGAGTGGCAGGAGGCGGAGGAATCCGAGTGGCTGGCTCTGGAAGACCCCGGCATGGTGCTCACGCTGACCAGTGCGGACGGGGAAACCTCCATCCGATGCCGCTCCGGGGACGACATGGCGGCCCTGACCAACAATAGCGAGACCCGGTACGCTCACACCTGGGACCTGGATGCACCGGAGGACCCGGACCCGCCGCTGCCGTCCCTGTTTTCCTTCCTGCTGACCATACCCGACGACGCTTTTAACTCCTATGCCTGGGACGGCGCGGCGGATGGAAGCCTGCCCCCGGAAGAAGCGGCAGCGGTGCTGGCAGAGAGCGTGGCGGAGCGGTATCGGAAC
This sequence comes from uncultured Oscillibacter sp., assembly GCA_910578935.1. GTDB lineage: Bacteria > Bacillota > Clostridia > Oscillospirales > Oscillospiraceae > Oscillibacter. The sequence continues at coordinate 5,947 of CAJTSM010000034.1, forward strand.
ACGCCGGACTGGCTGGACTGGAAGCCCCTGGATTTCCAGGTGGAGAGAGCGCAAGTAATCGATGTCTACAAGGGGGAGGAGCCGAATTTCTGCTTCTGGGGAAATTTCGCCCTCCGGCTGGACGATCCCGGCTATATGCAGTGGCAGGCCGGTTCCGGGCTGGATGAAGCCATTGCGGAGGGGCCCTATGCCAGCTATTTCAGCTGGAACAGGGAGATCCTGGTGGAGAAAAATTCAGACGGAGACTGGTACATCGCGGACTACGGCACCGGTGGGTACAGTGTGAATCTGCCCGGATGGACTTTGTCGTCCGGGGTGGAAAACTCGCTGGAGAAGGCATCCCTGGAGGAATTGGCGGATATGTTCTTCTTAACCGAGGGGTGGAGCCACGACTACCTGCTGCCCGCGTATGTAGTCCAGCGTCCGGCGGAGGAGCTTGCAGGGCTGAACAATCTCCTGGACCGGCACACGGAAGCGGAGGCCCGGGACCTCTGCCGCACCCTGGCTGCGTACTTCCATGCAGGCCCAGGGGTATCCAGCTATGACACACTGCACTCCGTGGAGGACCTCAACGCCCTGTTGGACCCGACTTATCAGGCGTATACGGCGGACGTGCCGCCCTATGGGGAGGGGTAAATCCTTCTTTTCCTGGCCCGGGGGCTACGCGCCCCCGGACTCCGCGCCTACTTTTGCCGCGAGGCAAAAGTAGGCAAAAACTCGCTTAAACCTGCGGTTTAAGAATCCCTTGGGGCATCGCGCGGAGCGCGATACCTTATTATGAGGGCTGTTTTTGACGCTACGACCTGGTGGACTGGCTTTTCCCCACGGTTCCATGGGCCGTCAGAAGGCGAAGCGCTGGCGGATACGCCCTATTGGGGGCCTTCCGCTGCACTTCGGCGCGGTGGGCCTTATACTATAGGACCGATTCTGCTGATTGTTGCGAGGAAATGTGTAGGGCATGTTTGAAAAATGTCAAAACGCCCAACCAGCGGATCTTTTTCCGCTGTGCCGCGTTAAAAATTCTTGAAATCCGTCAGGATTCCTGCGAATTTTTGCCTTGCCCAGCGAAAAAATCTCTCGCCGTTGGGCATTCCGCCATTTATCAAACAAGCCCTAACCAAATTGCAAAATTTTTAGAAAAGTTTTGGCCCCCGACGCGTATGCGCCGGGGGCCTTAGGTTGCTTGCTTTTTCTCGGGGTGGGGTGATTTACGCGGCCTTGGCCTCCAGAGAGGCATAGAACTCGGCCAAAATCTCGTCGCAGTTCATGACAATCATGTCGTCCTCACCCTCAATAACCACAGCAAAAGTGGTATCCAGATAGGCGGCATAGTTGGTCATGACCTCGCGGAGAATCGCCACGGTGACGATTTCGTCAGGGTCGTCCTCCTCGCCTACGATTTCCTTGGCGACAGCCCAGGCCATGGCCATGGTGTACTCGCCCTCGGCGTCCTCGCCGTCAGGGCTGCCCTCGTGGATATAAAGGTAGGACACCAGCTGTGCGCGGGAAATCAGACCGGCCAGAGGAATTTCCTCATCGGTGATGGTGGTGCCATCATCGGCAACCGTCGTATCCGGGAAGAAATCAGGCATGATGACAACGCCAGTGTCAGGCTCTTCCGGAACCGGAGGCGCAGGAAGGGCCTCAATAGTACCATCGGGGGCGATAGACGCACCATGGGGATACTCTGTTCCATCTACAGTGATGGGAGCGTGGACTGTAATGTTGCCTTCCGTGTCAATGGACACGGTCGTCTCATCGGGAAGAGGGACTTCAGTTCCGTTCACTGTGATTGTGCCACTGACAATAATCGGCGCAACGCTGCCATCCTCCAGGCTGATAACGGCATCCGCACTGTTGCAGTTGAGAGCAGCAGAGACGTCGCCGCGGTAGAAAGTCAGACTTTCGTTACCGTCAACTACGTAAAGATTGCAGGGAGCGTTTTTCATTCCCGCGACGGCATCACTCACATCGGATACGGTTTTATCTTCTGCAAGGTAGTGAATGGCGCTCTTAATGCCGGATTCAGAAAATGCGCCCGCATCAACCTTTGTCAGGGTAGAGGGAAACGCAACGGAAGTCAGCCCCGAGGTTTTACCGAAAGCATTTGTACCCAGAGTGGTCAGACCTTCAGGAAGCGTAAGCGTGCCGGTCAGGCCGGAACAATTGTAGAACGTGTATTCTTCAATCGTTTTCAAGCCCTTAGGAATTTCAATCGACTTCAACTCAGTGCAGTGAGCAAACGCACGGTCCCCGATTGAGGTCACCGAGCTGGGGATTGTTACTTCGCTCAGTTTAGTACGAATGAACGCAGTTCTTCCAATCGTCTTCAACCCTTCAGGAAGTGTGGCCTTCTCCAAATTGGAGCAGTCATAAAAAGCCTCGCCCCCAATATCGGTTACCCCGTTTGGAAGATTGACTGCAGTCAATCCGGTGCATTTATAGAAGGCACGGCCTGGGATGGTTGTCAACTCGCAGCCTTCGGAAAAAGAAATGCTTGTAAGGCTCTCGCACTTAAAGAATGCGGAAAAGCCTATACTTTTAAGCGTTTTGGGGAAAACAAAGTCTCCGCGCAAATTTGTACAGCCCTCAAATGCTGTGATTTCAATAGTGGTCAGGTTTTCAGGAAGGTTAATTTCCTCCAGTGCGGTCTTATTCTTAAATGCACCATCGGCAATCGTTTTAACCTCGTTGGGTATTACAAACCTCGTGACATCCGAGACTTTACAATCAGCGGCTTTTGCAGCACTATTAAGGATACCGTTGACATCAATCCAAGACATGACCCCGTTGTCCTTCGTCCCGGTGCAAATAGCGGTATATGTTTCCCCGCCGCTATTCTTTATTAAAATCCAAGTGCTGCTGGGATAGACGCTATTGTGCCCATGCGCAACGACGTTCCCCTTGTCGGTCAGCAAGGTCTCCGCCGTTTTGGTATCCACCTTATAGGTAACCTCCTTGCCATCCTTATCGGTCAGCTTAAAGTTCACCTTGCCGCTTCCGTCAATGTTCTTGGCGGTATTGTTGTTTACCACATTCTGATCGCCAATAAAGGTCACACTAAGCGGGTCCACAAAGGCCACGCCGATGCCGTTTCCGGTGACCGTCACACCGTCCAGGGTCAGACTGCCGCCGCTCCCAACATCAATGCCGGTTGCACCGCCGCTGATGGTGTTGTGGGTGCCGTCCTCGGGAGTTTCGCTATCCGCACCTGTAATGGTCAAATCGCCCTTAACGTCGATGACATCGTGCTCACCGTCGCCGGTGATGTTGTTGTCATTCAGATCAAGGTTGACGTTTTGATCCTCACCAACGGTAATAGTGCTATTCTCGTCACTCTCTGTGTGAGTAACATCCGTATTGAGGGTGATGTCGAGACTATTGTTTTCCCCTTTAGAAGATTCAACGCCCCAGAAACCCTCTCCTTCGGTCCCTTGCCAGAAATGGCCATAGTTATCGGTGTTTTCGATTTGGGTGCCAGCATCTGTGCCATCAATAACACTCTGCATTTGGTCAAACGAGACATCTGCGAGCGCCGTTGCAGACAGCAGGGACAGCGCCATCACGAGGGCTAAAACCCGAGAAAAAATACGCTTTTTCATGTTTAGTTTCCTTTCTTTGCATTATTCGGACGCAAAGGGAGTCCGGTAACCGAACGAGCATAGAGCCCGAGGGGCCCCACAGCCTCTGGTTTTGCGTCGCAGCGTTTCCGCTGGTTTGCCATGCAACCGGTCGAGCGTGGAACTATCTCTAGCCCCGACGCACCTGGCTTTGCGTCCCACTGTTTCCAATGGTTTGCCGAGGGGATTTGCGTAGGTAATTGATTTTGGGGTGCATCCTCCTT
>CAJTSM010000035.1 GCA_910578935.1 uncultured Oscillibacter sp.
CCGGCGTTTGGGCTGGCCGGCCCTTCGGTAAACTGGCCGTAGCAGTAGGGTTCGATCTTCCGGATCTCCGCCCGGTCGTTCTGCATGGAGGGGGCGTTTTCCTTGAAATACTCAAAGGCCCGGTCCCCGTGGCCCAGGAGGGCCTCCGCCAGGATCAGCCATCCCTGAGACTGGGAGAAGACCCCGGCGTTCTCCTTGACCCCGGCGTTGTAGATGACGGCCAGCGCCCCGTCGAAGGCGTGGGCGTGGTAGGGCGGGTCCATGAGGATGGCGCCGTAGTCGGTATTCAGCCGGTTATAGACGCTGTTCATGGCCAGCTGGGCCTGTTTCCCGTCCGCCAGCTCTGGGGATTGAGCCACAGGTTGGCCTCCGGGGCGCTGTGGTTTCCGATGACCTCGCCGGCCTCGGTAAAGCCCCGGATGTAGCGGTCCCCATCCCAGCACAGGTCGTTGAGCAGGGTCCGGAGCTTTTTCTGTTCCCTCTCCAGCCAGTCCAGATACCTGCCGTCCTCCCGGCAGGCGGCAAACTCCCGCAGGACGGTAAAGGCGTAGTAGAACTGGAAGGCCACAAAGGAGGACTCCCCCTCCGCCCCCAGCCGCAGGCAGTCGTTCCAGTCGGCGTGAAGGCCGGCGGGCATCCCGTGGGGGCCTAAATGCTGGAGGGAAAAGTTCAGCGCCCGCTTTAAATGTTCGTATACGGTGCCCTCATCCCGATTGGCAAAGGGGATGACCTCATCCAAAAAACCAACGTTCCCGGTCTCGGCGATGTATTTGTAGACCGTGGGGAACAGCCACAGCGCGTCGTCGGCCCGGTAGGCGGGGTGGCCGGTCTCCTGAACGTAGGAGGCGTCCTCCGGGGTGTCCTCATGCCCCGGGTCGTGGGTGAATTTCACCAGGGGCAGTCCACCGCCGTGGTCCACCTGGGCCGAGAGCATGAAGCGGATTTTCTCCGCCGCTGCCTCCGGCTCCAGATGGATGACGCCCTGGATATCCTGCACCGTGTCCCGGTAGCCGTAGCCGTTGCGCAAACCGCAGTAAATGAACGACGCCGCCCGGGACCAGGTGAAGGTGATGAAGCTGTTGTAGGCGTTCCAGGTGTTGATCATGGTGTCGAACGCCGGACAGGGGGTCTTGACCTGGAAATGGGAGAGCTTGCCGTGCCAGAACTGTTTCAGGGCCTCCAGTTCCCGTTCACAGACCGCCTCCGGGTCTTGATACGCCTTCATAAGAGCGGCGCTTTCCCGCTCGTGTTTCTCCCCCAGCAGGAAGGCCACTGTCACAGTCTCTCCCGGCTTCAGGGTCACAGCCGCCGAGAGCGCGCCGCAGCTGTTGCCGTTGTAGCCCAGGCGGTTCCAGAGGTTCCCACGCTCCACGCCTACGGGACTGCCGTATCCCCGGTAGGGTCCCAGGAATTCCGCCCTGTCGCCGCAGTAGGAGGAAACCTCCGCCCCGGCCAGTCCGAAGAATCGCTCGATGACGGACTTGGCGTCCACCTCGTTCTCCGCCGCGTCCAGATTGCCGTGAATCTGCTGGCGGACCCGGTTTTCGTTGAACAAGGTTCTGGTGACAAACTGGGAGTATTGCAGGTTCACCTGGTCCTGCTCATAATTGCCGTGGCTGGTAAACTCCGCGTAGCCCGTGAGGGTCAACGTCCGGGGGCGGTCCGAGTCGTTGCGCACCGTCAGCCGCCAGACCTCGTGGGTCCCGCCCAAGGGCACATAATAAGCCGCCTCGCTGTGGATGCCGCCATAATCCGCCGTCATGACCGTGTAGCCCATTCCGTGGCGGCACTCGCTTTTGTACGTATCCAGGTCCTTTCCCACCGGCTGCCAGGAGGCGGACCAGAAGTCCCCCGTCTCGTTGTCCCGAAGATAGAGATACCGCCCCGGCTGGTCGAACTGGTTGAACACATACCGAAGAATCCGTCCGTTGGCCCCGGATTTGACAAAGCTGTAGCCTCCGGCGTTGTTGGAGATCAGCGCCCCGTACTCCGGGGAGCCCAGGTAGTTGGCCCAAGGGGCCGGGGTGTCGGGCCGGGTGATCACGTACTCATGGGCCTGATCGTCAAAAAATCCATACTGCATCGCGCGTCATCTCCTTACATCAATTCCACTGTGATCTGATTTTCCGTCACAGGCAGCCGGTCCAGAAGCGCCCGGTCCAGCAGGACCCGTCCTTCCGCCACCGGCAGCCGCCGCATTTGAGGGCCGTCCGCCGTGGTCAGGTACGCCTTTTCCAGCCGGTATTCGCCGTAGTCCTTCCGGCTCAGGTTGACGGCGATCACCTGGAACCGCTTACCGGCGAAGGGAAGGGCCAGGGAGGCGGTCCCTGCTTCGCCGAACTGCTCCTGCACCAGCTTCGGGGCGATCGCCAGGCTGCCGTTCTCCCCCCGGACGCCGAACGCCTCCGTGATTACCGTCAGCATGTACCAGCTGGCCGCGCCGGTGAGGTAGTGGTACATTCCCCGGCCCTCGGCGTTGAAATACTCCGGGATGCCGGGATAGATTTTGCTGCTCTCAAAATCCAGAGCGGCGTCCGCCAGGGTCTGAAGCGCCTTATAGCCCTCCTGGACGAAGCCCCGGCGGTAGAGGGCGTTGGCGTACATCACCGTCATGTGGGAGAACACCGCCCCGTTCTCCTTCTCACCGTAGGCAAAGCCGAACATCCGGCCCATATCGAATTTCAGCTCGTGGAAGTCCGTGTTCAGCCGGTAGCCCCCCTCCTCTTTTTTGTAGAGGTATTTGTCGGCACTGCGGGCAATGGCCTTCACCTGTTCCTCCGTGGCGGTCCCGCTCATGATGGCGAACACCTGTCCGGTAAGCATCATGCGTGCGCCGGTCTCCGCAATGCCCTCCAGGGGCTGCCCGTGGTTGTCATAGTAACTGTTGAACCAGCCGTCCCTCCCGTCCGCGATCCACTCCTGACGGCGGATGTGCTCCATCAGCCAGTCCGCTTTGCCCTCCAGGTTCTCCGCCAGCTCCATCGGGAGGACCCGGATGGTCCCGCCGCTGACATTGTGGGCGCAGCGCCGGGTGTATCGCTCCAAGACCGCCTTTTTCTCCGACAGATCGTCGCAGGCCATGGGCGGCGTCCGGAGCAGCTCCTCCAACTCCTCCGCCAGCTCCACGTTCTTCCAGGTCTCGGCCAGCCGCCGGAGAAGCCCCGCCAGGTCCTTGAGATTGCCTGCGTAGGCGCAGGTGAAGGCCACGCTCTCCCCCCGCTCCGGGGCCATGTCCAGGGCGTCGTTCCAGTCGGCCCCCCGGAGGCGGAAGATGTTGTGCTCCCCCACCTCATAAAAGGCGGTGAGGTGCTGAATCAGCAGGTGCTCCAAAATACTGCCGGTGTAGACCTCGCCGGAAGCCGTCCGCTGCCTGTTTCCGTACGCCGGGTCCCACTGTCCGTCGATCTCTGTACCCCGCATAGCCTGGGGGTCCTTGAAGTAGGAAACCTTCGCGCGCAGGATATCCAGGTCCCCCGTCTGGTCGATGTAGAGCTTGGTGGTCATCAAGGGCCAGAGGGCGTGGTCCATCCAGACTCGGGCGATGCCGTTGCGGTCCGCGATAAAGTTCCCCAGGCCCTCTCCGATGATGGTGGCGTTGGTTCCGTCCATCCGCACGCCGCCGAAGCTGGCCTGGATCATCTCCCCCACGCCGCCGGGGTCCATCAGCAGCAGAGACAGGCAGTCCTGCCAGAGGTCCCGCCAGCCCCGGCCTCCCCGGCCATAGTCGTGGTGGGGCAGAAAGGAACAGCCGTAGATCCGCCGCAGAAGGGGCTGGAGGCTCACCCAGCGCATCAGGCGGTCGAAGTCCGCCGAGCCGGTCTGGTAGCGGACGTTTACCTTGTCCTGCCAATAAGCTTTTGTGCGCTCCAGGGCGGCATGGACCCGTTCCTCTGTGCCGTAGGCCGTTAAAATCCGGTCCATGTCCCCGGCATCCTCCGTGATTCCCAGGAAGATGAGGTACACCGACGTTTCTCCAGGTCCCAGGGTGACCTCGGGGAAGCGGATGCCGCCCATGGCCTCCCTGCCGTCGATCTCCATTCCGGCGGGCCGGGCCTCCCGGTCCTCGCAGACGGCCCGGGGATGGAGAAATGTGCCGCCCTCGCCCACAAACTCCTGCACCGTCGGGTAGAATCCGGCGGGGGCGCCACCGTTCCCGGTTGTTCCGCAGACATAGTAAATCCGGCGGTTTTCCCGATGGCCCTTTTCATCAAAGGACATGGTGGGCTTGACCTGGACGCCGTATTTTGTGGTCCGAATCCGGTGGAGCATGGAGGTCACATTCCGGTGGTCCCGGAGGTTGTCCGCGCTCCGGCCGTAGATGGGAACCGCCGCGACGCCGGTGACGCGCTGGGGCGCAGCGTCCCGGTTTGTCACCCGCGCCTCCAGAATCTCCACGTTTTCATCCGGCGGCACAAAGGCCGTCAGCTCCGCCTGAAGGCCATAGCGCCTCGAGGTCCGGCGCACCGTCTGCCACAAGAATCCCGCCGTCAGGACGCTCTCGTCCTGGTCCGGCGTAAAGCGGGCGGCCTCCTGTTCGGCGCTGACGCCGGAGGCGGACCAGCAGCCCTTTTCCGTCACGCACCAGAAATTCCGGGTGCCGCGGCTGTTCCGCAGGTCCTCGATGCTTACCGGCTCCAGAAGAAAAGACTCCTGGTCCAGCTTGCTGTCTCCGGCCAGATCGGGGGCAATGGCGCTTTTTAGTCCGGTCTCGCTGGCCAGGGGAAAATAGAGGCCGCTGACCGCCTCGGGATTTCTCAGTTCAAAGGTTCCGTTTTCATCCAAAAAGCGGATTTTCTCCATCATAGCTCCTCCATTGATTGACGTGTTTTCCGGTATACCCGCACGTAGTCCACCTCAAAAGCGGCGCGGGCAAAGTCTGTTGCTTCATCCGGCGGGCCGGGCCAAACGCCGCCCACCGCCAGATTCAAAATCACATACATGTTATGGTCAAAGGGCGCTGGGAAGGGCTTGCGGAGGCCATCCGTCCCGGCGGAAAACCACTGTTCCACCTGGTGGAACAGCCTGCCGTCCACATACCAGCGGAGGCACCCGGGGAGCCACTCCAGCGAAAAGGTGTGAAACTCCGCCGCGAAGTCCCCCTCCGGCAGTGTGTACGCCCCTTGATTCTGCTCATGGGGCAAGCCGTAGTGCAGGGTTCCGTAGTTTGTGCGGGGCTCGTGGCCCAGGACCTCACAGATGTCGATCTCGCCGCAGACGGGCCACTGTCCCCAGCGATTCTCGTCCCCCGTCATCAGCCAGAAGGCCGGGAGAAATCCCTTCCCCCGGGGGACCCTCAGCCGGGCCTCAAATATCCCGTATGTGAACTCGTGCTTTCCCTGGGTGGAGATCCGCCCGGAGCGGTAAAAAACGCTTCCATCCCACAGCGTCAGCCTGGTGGGGCGAATATGCAGAAAGCCGTCCCGCAGGGACAGGACATCTTCCGCGTCCACATAGGCTTGAAGCTCCTGATTGACCCAGCCCGGCTCGTGCAGTTCTACATTCCATTTGGTTCTATCCAGAGTTTCCCCGTTAAAATCGTCCTCGAAAACCAAGGAATAGCCTTTATAGGAGAGAAATTCGCTCACTGATCTCATATCTCCTCTCGAAACTGGATCGGCTCGTTATTGCCTGAATATTTTTCGCAGGTAAAAGAGATTGACATAGGCCCCCGCCGCGGCCCCGATCAGCAGCCACGCGCCCAGGAAGACACCAAAAAACTGCGGCAGAAACAGAAGAACCAGGATCGGCAGAAGATTGACCGCCGTGATAAAAAACGTGACCGGGAGATTTGCCAGCGCCAGCCGCACCGCATTCCCCAGGTGCCTGGAGAAGGTATTTTCAAAACAGGCCAGGAGTGGAAACAACCAGGACAGGATAGCTGTCAACATCACAGCAGCGATGCAAAACAGCACAAACAACTCCGGCGGAAACAGAAGCGTCTCGGCATAGAGGACCCGGTAAAGGACAGCCAGCAGCGTCAGGTCCGCCAGCAGCAGTACCGCCGCTGGTGTTGAGGCGGTAAAGACTTTCCGCAGATTCCGAAGGAAATCCCGAACGGGGGTGCAGTCCCTTTCCCGGTATAGCTCCATCGCTGTCATGTAAAGGGCCGTGACCGCCGCCCCCAAGCAGACGACGGTGCAGGAGGTAAGGATGAAGACCACGTTCAAAAAAATCAGGTCGCAGATTTTGGTTAAAAACCGTGCGATTCCGCTGTTTGGGCCAGACATGTTCATGTTGAGGCCTCCCTACCGCCGCCAGGTGTTTTCTGCCAATTCAACCAGTGTCTTCTATTCTACAGGAATATATTTGTGCAGGATATCAGCGTTCAATAGAAAATATCAAAATTCTTGCAGAATGTTTGATCAAGATACTTTGCATGTTATAGAAGCTGATTTTCAAACTCTAAATGGCCTCAAAATCGACTTGATTCACCGCCTGGTTTTATGGCAAGATTTCAGTTAGATAAATTCTAGTTCAGAAGGCAAATCGTGGTGGAAGGTATCTCCAAAGAGATTCTTGATATGCTCTCCTACCGGTCCGCACCGGGGCAGAGCCTCAAACAGATCTCCCTGCGTGAACCCCCTTTGGATCTGGTTTTGGATGACATAGCGAAATACCATTCCAGTTATATCGACGTTTTAGTCCAGGAAAATCTGATTGGTTCCCGCTTCAAAAGCGAAGACTCCATCCTCAGAAAATACGAGAAAACCCTCCTCACTGGAGGAGGATTTAAACAGTGCTTCAACGATGTCCTGGGATTTTGGCTGCGGTTTGAGGAATATCCAGACAAATTCCCAGACTATTTCCGTGTTGTTGACCTACGCCAAGGCAAAAGGATCGATGACGGCTATCGCGCAATCCATCTCTATTACCAGCGAGATAATCTGGCCTATCCGATTGAGGTTCAGCTGTGGTGCGGGAAGGACTATCTTTTCAACCTCTGGAGCCATCAGCATATTTACAAATACCTGACTCCGGAAATAGGACAAAAACTATATCAGGAATACACCGATGGATTAATCCAAACGGAACAAGACTTTTTAAACCGATTAAGGAATTTGAAGGTGGAATAAATGGGCAATAAGAAAATCTATATTATAGCCAAAGTTTTTGACCAGCCAGGGTGCCTTGCCTATCTCTGCCAAACGCCGAACGAGGCCCGTTGTCTGCCGGGAACATTGGAGGCCCTGCGGGCGGAAGGTGTCCAAATCGTTATCTTGGATTCTCCGGAGATTTATTCGGAATATGCACCTTATTCCTATATTGAGGATATGAAGGAATTCATTGACCGGGTAAGTCAGTTGAACCGGGTTGCTTGAACGTGCTTCGTAGCGCTGACTACTATTTGACTACTGTTTTGATAAATAGGCAAAAACCGATAGAATCATTGCGGCACAAGGACTCTACCGGTTTATCTGTTTAGCCTGAAATTTGTGCAGAATCGCTGAAAGCATTGCAAATACAGCTGTTTCACTTTGGATGTCAGAAGACTCCGACTCTGAAGGCCGCTGGTTCGAATCCAGTCGGGCGTACCAAAAGCTCTAAAAACGCCGTTTTTAGAGCTTTTTTGTAACTTTTCCTGCCCATTTTGCAAATTGAAAAGGAGGAATTTTCTATGTCCAAATACGCCGGAACACAGACCGAGAAAAACCTGGAGGCCGCCTTCGCCGGGGAGTCTCAGGCCCGGAACAAGTACACCTATTTCGCCTCCAAGGCCAAGAAAGAGGGCTTCGAGCAGATTGCCGCCCTGTTCCTCAAGACCGCCGACAATGAAAAAGAGCACGCCAAGATGTGGTTCAAGGAGCTGGAGGGCCTCGGCTCCACCGCCGAGAACCTGGGCGCCGCCGCTGACGGGGAAAACTACGAGTGGACAAATATGTATGAGGGCTTTGCCAAAACCGCCGAGGAGGAGGGCTTCCCGGAGCTGGCCGCTAAGTTCCGCATGGTGGGCGAAATCGAGAAGCACCACGAGGAGCGTTACCGTGCCCTACTGAAAAACGTGGAGGCCCAGGAGGTCTTTAAGAAGAGCGAGGTCAAGGTCTGGGAGTGCCGGAACTGCGGGCATATCGTGGTTGGCACCGCCGCGCCGGAGGTCTGCCCTGTCTGCGCCCATCCCCAGGCTTATTTTGAGGTCCACGCGGAGAATTATTGAGTACATAAATCCAGTCATGGAGGTCCCCTTATGAAAGTTCTGATGATTAACGGAAGTCCCCGCCCTAACGGTAATACCTCAGTCGCCTTGCGCGAGATGGAAACGGCCTTTGCGACGGAGGGCATTGAAACCGAAATCATCCAAGTTGGGAACAAGCCTATCCGGGGGTGCATAGCCTGTGGAAAATGCGCAGAAAAGGGCCGATGCGTCTTTGATGACGCTGTCAACGAAATTGCGCCAAAATTTGAGGCTTGCGACGGCCTAGTGGTAGGCAGTCCCGTTTACTATGCCTCCGCCAACGCTACGCTGGTAGCCTTCCTGACCCGCCTCTTTTTCAGCACGCCGTTTGATAAGACGATGAAGGTAGGTGCCGCTGTTGCCGTTGCCCGGCGGGGTGGTCTGTCCGCCACCTTCGATGAACTGAACAAATTCTTCACGATTTCCGGGATGCCCGTGGCCTCCAGCCAATATTGGAACAGCGTTCACGGGCGGGAGCCTGGCCAAGCGGCCCAGGATGCGGAGGGCTTGCAGACCATGCGGACCCTGGCCCGAAACATGACTTTCCTCATGCGGAGCATTGAATTGGGCAAGGAAAAGTATGGCCTTCCGGAGCGGGAACCTTCCCTGCGCACGAACTTCATCCGTTGATGGCTGAAAAATCGCTGGCAAACAATGAGTTTTCCAGCGATTTTTCAGTAAATTCCAAATCAAAGGTTTCCTTTTGTTTTAAATACTAGCCGCCCCATTTTCAGCTAATTCTCCTACTATCTGCTCTGCTCCTTGGAGAACATTGACGAGGACGGGCGGCTGGAGAGCAAGGCGGATATGTTCACCAAAAGGACCATCCGCCCGGAACGCCATATCACCAGCGTGGACACGCCCAGCGAGGCGCTGGCGGTCTCCATCGGGGAGCGGGGCAGGGTCGATCTGCGGCTCATGTCCGAGCTGCTGGGGACGCCCGGAGAGTACGGGCGCATCACCGAGGAGCTGCAAGGCGTGATCTTCCGTGACCCCCGTGAGGCTGTGGCGGACGACCCCCTCCGGGGCTGGCACACTGCTGACGATTACCTCTCCGGCAATGTCCGGGACAAGCTGATGGTGGCGAGGATGGCGGCGGCCACTGACCCCGCCTACGCCGTCAATGTGGCGGCTCTGGAACAGGCCCAGCCCAAAGACCTGGACGCTTCTGAAATTGATGTGCGTCTGGGCGCGACCTGGATCGACAAGGACTATATCCAGCAGTTCATGGAGGAGACCTTCGATACCCCGTGGCGGCTTCGGAA
>CAJTSM010000036.1:0-1550 GCA_910578935.1 uncultured Oscillibacter sp.
TGCTTGCGGTAGTAGGCGTATTGCTTGGGGTGGGTCAGGGTCATACGCTGAAAACAGTTGGGGCTTTTCTCCAAATGCGCCCCAAACATGGCTCTCCGCTCCTTTCGGTGTCTGGACATGAAAAAAAGCCGCAGACTTTTTCAAAATCTGCGGCTTTGGCCGGGACGCAGAAACAGGCGGTGTCTTGCCGACATCGCCCGTTTTTTGTGCTGTTGTTCACTTGTTTGCGCTGCCCCGTTTTCTGCTGCCCTTAAAAAACATTGATTTTACTGGGTTTCTCCATGTTTTCTTATGGAACCACGCAAAAAGCCGCTCCTTATTTAATCCCTGTCGATGTGGTTTTGAATTCGCTGCATAATCATTTCCAGGGCCACCAGGTTGTGCCCTCCCTCCAGGACGATGATGTCGGCGTGCTTTCGAGAGGGTTCCACATACTGCTCGTGCATGGGCTTTACCGTGGTCAGGTATTGGGTTACCACGGAACGGAGGGTCCGGCCCCGCTCCTCCACGTCCCGGAGAGCCCGGCGGAGAATCCGCTCGTCCGCGTCGGTTTCCACAAAGATCTTGATGTCGAATAGTTCCCGGAGGGCTGGGTCCTGGAAGATCAAAATGCCCTCCACAATTAGAACTTTGGTGGGGAAGATCTCCACCGTCCGGTCCGTCCGGTTGTGGTCCACATAGGAGTACACCGGGCACTGGATGGACCGGCCCTCCCGCAGCTCCCGCAAGTGCCGGATCAGCAAATCCGTCTCAAAGGCGTCGGGATGGTCGTAATTCTGGAGGGCCCGTTCCTCATAGGTCTTGCCTTCCTGCCGTTTGTAATAGCTGTCGTGTCCGATGACGGTGACATTTCCGCCGAAGTGGTCCTTTAGATGCCGGGTCAGAGTGGTCTTGCCGGAGCCGCTTCCTCCGGCGATGCCGATGATGATGGCGCTCATGACCGTATACCTCCCGTCGGTTCGATTCGATTCCCCAAGTTCCATTATATGGATTCGGGGCGAAAAAGCAAGGAGAACCTGAAAAGTTCACAAATTTTGACGAACTCGCACTTGACGGCGGCCTGGAAAATGGATATGATAGAAAACACGGCTGTTCAAAAAGCGGTTTGCTTTTTATGATAACGACTACGCGGGAGGACCGATATGGCAATGAAACGCTGCCCCGTCTGCGGGGAGAGATATTCCGATACTTATAGAAACTGCCCGTTTTGCGAGGAAGAGGAGTACTGGGAGGAGGAGCAGCTGGACAGCGCCCGCCGCCCCATTTTGCGGGAGGGCCCCCGAAGCGTTTCCAAGGGCGGCAGGAGCGCTTACGGCATTGTAACGCCTATTTTGATTGTACTGATTGTGCTGATGGCGATGCTGCTGGTTTATCTGCTTTACGGGGACAAGCTCTTTCATAAGGAAAAGGACAAGGACCCCGGCACCGGCAAGCCCGGCATCACGGAGCCCCAGCAGCCCGGTATTTCCGGTACAACGCCCGGCAGCACCCCGGCTGTGGACCCCAATGAGACGGAGGAGCCCGGCAGTTCTGGCGGGCCCGGCGAGGAT
>CAJTSM010000036.1:1646-7629 GCA_910578935.1 uncultured Oscillibacter sp.
GGCACAACGCCCGGCAGCACCCCGGCTGTGGACCCCAATGAGACGGAGGAGCCCGGCAGTTCTGGCGGGCCCGGCGAGGATACCCCGGGTGCGGATCTTCCCGGCGCGGATACGCCGGGCGACGGCGCCATGCCTGAGGGGAACGGGAATTCCGGCGGTTCGGGCACATCCTCCGGCGGCTCGGGAAGCGGCTCCGGCGGCATGAGCTATGCCTCCGCCGCGGCGCTGCCCGGCGGGCTGACCCTCAGCCGTACGGACTTCAGCCGCAACGTTTCTGAGGGAGACTGGCAGCTGAAGGTTTCCGGCGGCACCGGGACTTATACCTGGATCAGTGAAAATCCCTCCATTGCCAAGGTGTCCAGCAACGGCACCGTTACCCCCGTGGCCTCCGGCACCACCAACGTACTGGTTACCGATGGGTCCAAGAAGGCGGTCTGCATTGTCCGGGTTACCGGCGGCTCCGCCCCGTCTTCCAATAACGGCGGCGGGTCCGGCGCCACTACGGCGCCCTCCGGAGGGGGAAGCGGCACTACATCCACCCCCGCCCCGTCTTCCGGCGGCGCTCTGAAGGCGGGCAAGGCCGTGGTCGTCAACGGCGGCAACGGTGTACGGGTTCGCTCCGGCCCCGGCACCAGCTATGACATTCTCGCCACCGTGCCCAACGGCGGCTCCGTCCAGGTGGTGCGCGCCACCGGAACCGACGACTGGTATGAGATCACCTTCTCCAACGTGGGCGGCGTGACGACCACCGGTTATATGAAGGGCGAGTTCCTAAGCAACTCCTGAGCGTTAAGACAACGGAAATATCCCCGGATACGCCCTGTATCCGGGGATATTTCTTGCATGTTCCGAAAGATGGTGCTATAATTTTAAACTGTAAAATTATGTTTTGATTACGGAGGGAACCTTATGACCACCCAGGACTTTCAGCGAAAATCCGCGCTGCAAATCTTCATCTCCTATTTTCGTCCCCACCGGAAGCTGTTTTTCATGGACCTGGGCTGCGCCCTGCTGATTTCCATGATTGATCTGGCGTTTCCCGCCGTGTCCCGGTGGTGTATGTATGAGCTGCTGCCTCAGAGTGCGTATAAGACATTTTTCGCGGTCATGGCGGTGGTCTTTGCCGCGTTTGCTCTCCGGGCCCTGCTGACTTATGTGATCTGTTATTGGGGCCACACCTTCGGCATTCTCGTGGAGGCGGACATCCGCCACGACCTCTTCCGGCATATGCAGGAGCTGAGCTTTAACTACTACGACAAAAACCGCACGGGCCAGCTGATGAGCCGCCTGACGGCGGACCTCTTCGATATTACGGAGCTGGCCCACCACGGGCCGGAGGATATCTTCATCTCCGGCGTTACCATCGCGGGTTCCCTTCTCATCATGTTTACCATCCAGTGGCGTCTGGCCCTGGTGATTACCTGCATCGTGCCGGTGTTCTTCGCCGTGGTCTGGACTTGCCGGAGATCCATGAGCGCCGCCTCCGCCGCCGTGAAGCAGAAAACCGCCGTCATCAACTCCGACATTGAATCCGGCCTCTCCGGCATCCGCACGGCGAAGGCCTTTGCCAACGAAGGGGCGGAGCTCCAGAAGTTCGACAGCTCCAATGCTACGTTCAAGACCTCCAAGCGGGCGTTTCACAAAGCTATGGGCCGGTTCAACGCCACCATGGAGTTCTTCCTCTGCATCCTCTCCGCCGCTGTGATTGCCGCCGGGGGACTGTTCATCATGCGGGGGGAGCTGAATGTCATTGATCTGACCACATTCAGCCTGTACATTACCACCTTTGTCACTCCGGTACGAAAGCTCTCCAACTTCGCGGAGCTCTTTGCCAACGGAACGGCGGGCTTGGGCCGCTTCATCGAGCTGATGCGGGAAGAGCCCTCCCTGAAGGATTCACCGGACGCCAAGACGCTAAGCCGGGTGGAAGGACGCATCGACGTGGACCACGTCAGTTTCGCCTATCAGGGCGATGCGGCGGTGCTCCGGGATGTGGATCTCCACATCCGCTCCGGTGAAACCCTGGCGGTGGTGGGACCCTCCGGAGGGGGGAAGTCCACCCTCTGCCAGCTCATCCCGCGGTTTTACGATGTCACCGAAGGAGCCGTTCTCCTGGACGGCGAGGATGTGCGGCAGGTGACCCAGGAGTCCCTCCGGCGGAACGTGGGCGTGGTCCAGCAGGACGTGTTCCTCTTCGCCGCCAGCATTCTGGAAAACATCCGCTACGGCCGCCCCGGGGCCACGGAGGAGGAAGTGGCCCGGGCCGCGCGGCTGGCGGAGATTTACGACGACATTGTGGCGATGCCCGACGGGTTCAACACCTATGTAGGGGAGAGGGGCGTGCTCCTCTCCGGCGGGCAGAAGCAGCGGATTTCCATTGCCCGCATCTTTTTGAAGGACCCCCCGGTGCTGATCCTGGACGAGGCCACCTCCGCTCTGGACAGCGTGACGGAAGCCAAGCTCCAGGAGGCGTTTGATAAGCTCTCCCGGGGACGGACCACCATCATTATCGCCCACCGGCTCTCCACCGTCCGGAACGCCGACCGCATTGCCGTAATTGAAGATGGACGTATGGTGGAGCTGGGAAGCCATGAGGAGCTGATGGCCAGGGACGGGGCCTATGCCGCCTTGGTCCACACCCAGGAGCTGCGCCATGGATAAGGGCGCGCTGCTGGACCGCTTAGGGCTCACCGGGGAGGACCGGCTGACCCTGGCGAAGGTTCTGGATAAAGCGGAACAGGCGGAGAGTCGGAATATCCCCGCCTCCACGGACTTCCTCAGTCCCCAGCAGCGGGCCCGGGCCCTGGATTTGCTGCGGCTGGCAGGGATTCCCGAGACCTCCTGCATTCTCCAGGGGGGCTACAAGGGAGCGGAGCGGCAGATTTTCCTGTTTCTCCCCGATTGGATGGAGGCGGAGAATGCCGAATCTCCTATCCGGTGCCTGCGGGCGGCGTTTCGAGAGGAGGAGAAACTGACCCACCGGGACTTCCTGGGGAGCCTGATGGGTATGGGCGTGGTCCGGGAGAAAATCGGGGACATCCTGGTGGCCCCGGACAGCGCGGACCTTTTGGTTTTGGACAGTGTGGCGGATTTTCTCCTGCAAAGCTGGACCTCCGCCGGGCGGGCCAAGCTCAGTGTTTCCGCCATCGGACCGGAAAACCTCCATATTCCCACCGTCCAGCGGAAGGAGATTCGGGACACGGTCAGCTCTCTGCGGCTGGACGCGGTGGCGTCCTCCGGCTTCCGATTGGCCCGGGGCAAGGCCGCCGCCCTCATTGAGAGCGGCAAAGTCCAGCTGAACTGGCGGGAGTGCGTGAAGCCGGACAAGCTGTTGGAGGCGGGGGATGTGGTGTCCGCCCGTGGCTTTGGGAAATTCGAGCTCAGCGAGGTGGGGGGCCTGACCCGGAAGGGGCGGATTTCCATCGTCTTGCAGGTTTACGTTTGAGAGGAATCTGGTTAGGATTTGAAGAACGGCGGGCCGGAAGGCCGTATGGAATACGGGAGGCATTTGGGATGTTGGAGTACGAGTTTGAGACAGTTTTCGGCGGGGGTGTTTTCGCCACGGTGGTAGAGCGCCACCGGGATGTGATTCGAGAGCGGGGAAAGCGGGGCTGGCGTTTTGCCGGATGGATACCGGTAAAACAAAAGGGCTACGGCTATATCGCGGAGATCGACTTGATCTTCGAGCGGGAAACGGAGGGACAAGCGTGAAGCAGGAGCAAATCGACCGTATTAACGAGCTGGCCCGGAAGGCCCGCTTCGTGGGGCTGACCGAGGAGGAGAAGGCGGAGCAGGCCGCTCTTCGCCGGGCCTATATCGACGCGGTGCTGGGGAATTTGAAAGGCCAGCTGGACAACACCTACATCGTGGACGAGCAGGGGAACAAGCGGAAGCTGAAAGAGAAAGGAACGGAGGGCTGAGCCATGGCGGAAAACCGAAAGAAATCGTCCGGCGGCGGGGATTGGGGCTGGCCGCTGATTATCCTGTCCTTCTGTTTCGGCCTCTGGCCCGTGGGATTGGTGCTGCTGTTCGGCAAGCTCTTTGCCGACGATGAGAAGATGCCCACCCAGCAGGCCCCGTCCCTCCAGGGCTCGCCGGGGCAGTCCGCTTCCCAGTTTTCCAGAACCGCCGCCACCACAGCCCCTCACCGGCAGACCAAGGCCGCCAAGGCGGTGAAAAGAGTTACCAAGTCCCCGGCGGCCAAGAAGTCCACCGCCCGGTGGCTGAAGCTGCTGGGCGCCATCCTGCTGGGCGTCGGCGTTGCCGCTATGGGCGATGCTGGCGGCAGCGCGCTGTGGGCCATGCAGAACGGATGGGATTCCTTCTGGTGGATAGAGGATCTGCTGAGCGGGCTGGCCTTCGCCGTGGGCGGCGGGGCCATGATCTACAGCGGCTGGTCCATGGACCGCCAGCTCAGACGATTTTCCAAGTACTTGCTGGTCATGGGGGACCGGGGGGCGGTGGCCATTGACGAGCTGGCCCGGACCCTGGGCTACTCGGAGCGGCGGGTGGAAAAGGATCTGGAAAAGATGATTGACAAGGGCTACTTCGGCGGAAAAGCCTACCTCAACGCGGAGCTGGGCTACCTCTTCCGAGGCGGGAGCGCTGCGGAAACGGCTTTCCGCCAGCGGTTTGAGGAGGCTTCGGAGGCCGCGAAAGAACCCAAGGCGGCGCCCAAAGAGGCGGAGGAAGGCTATTCCGGCATTCTTAGGAATATCCGCCGGGCTAACGACCAGATCGCGGACCCCATTCTCTCCGCCAAAATCGACCGGCTGGAAAACATCACGGCAAAGATTTTCAAGGCTGTGGAGGAGGACCCCAGAAAAAAGGACCGGATCGGTACCTTCCTGAACTACTATCTGCCCACCACACAAAAGCTGCTGGACTCCTACGCCCAGTTTGAGGCCGCCGGGGTGGAGGGGGATAACCTCCGCCAGGCCAAACAGCGGATTGAAACCACTATGGATTCCATCGTCAAGGGTTTCGAGCACCAGCTGGACGAGCTCTACCAGGCGGACGCCATGGACGTGGACTCGGATATCCGGGTGATGGAGCATATGCTCCGCCGGGATACCGGCAGCGCGGAGGAGGATTTTGGTCTGGGCGGCGGCGCCGTTCAGACCGGGGAAGAATGACAAGAGGGACTGCCGTTTGGGCAAGGTGCCGCAACGAAGTATTCTATGTATGCAGGGCTGTGACAGTAAAAGGTCACAGCCCTGCCTTTTCAGGCCGTTTTCCGCTCTTTACGCCACTGTCCTCTGCCGTCCCCGGCTTCACAGAGGTCGTCAGCGATATCGATGATCCCAGCGGCCTTGTAGTAAATCTCAATCTTCTGCCTGCGGTGTCCACTGCTCTTATCGGGAGCGTGGACGATGATCTTGTCAACCAGTTCGTTCAGCATTTCCGCTGTCAGTTCTTCCGAGTCGGTGTACTTGCGGACACTTTTCAGAAATTGCCGAAGGTCGTGGGCCTCCTGTTCGCCATCGTCGATCAGCGATTGCAGTTCCCCAATGACCTGCCGCACCTGCTTCTGCTCCTCCTCGTACTGCGTGGAGAGCTTGTCAAATCGCTCCGGGCTGAGCCGACCCGCCACCATGTCCTCATAGATACGTTTGAACAGCACATCCAAGTCCTCGTCCCGACGTTTCAGCGTCACAATATCCAGCTTAGCCTTTTCCACGGAGGTCTGGCGCTTGAGGTTGGCTTTCTCCATTTTCCGCTTGACAAAGGACGTCTCAAACTGCTGGACATATGCCAAGACTCGCTTCATGTGGGCCAGCACGATTTTTTCCAGTGTCACCGCCCGGATAAAGTGTGCGGTGCAAGTCCCGGTGTTGCTGCGGTAGTTGCCGCAGTTGAAGAAATCCTGATTCGCTGAAAAGCTGTTTGCCGTGTTGTATTGCAGCTTGGCCCCGCAGTCGGCGCAGAACACCTTGCCGGAGAAGATGCTGATCTTTCCCGTAGCCGTCGGCCTGTGGCTATT
>CAJTSM010000037.1:0-6748 GCA_910578935.1 uncultured Oscillibacter sp.
CAAGCCCTGTATCTCCTGCCACTCCCGCATATTCTTATCATCGGCGGCGTTCTGCTTCTGCTTTTTCTTCACGGGGAAATTGGCAGGCCCGGCAATCATCACGGAGGGGACACGGGCGGCGATCTCATAGCCCTTATTCATGTTCTGCGCCAGCAGGCGGGCGTAGGTGTCAAGAAGCTGGTCTATCTTATCATGAAATTCCGGGTCAACCCGCTTCTTCTGCCGCTGGGCGATCTCCACCGCCTTGTCCACCATGCGGCCATACTCCGCCGTGGCGCTGCCGGGCCGGTAGTCGTCAAAGCTGTTGGCGACCTTGGCACGGCGGGCCGCTTCCTCGTTGATAGTGTAGTAATGGACGGGGGCCTGCTCCGGGGCTTCCGGCTGTTCCGGGGCGTCAGCCTGCGGTGGCTGTCCGGCAACCGGCTCCCCGGCTTCCTCCTTGGCCGCGACCTCACCGGGGGACGGCGCATTGTTCAGAACGCCGTCGATCATGTTCTCGTTCTGCTCGGTGGACAGCTCGGCGGTACGCAGAGGATTTTCCCGCAAGAACTCCGGCACTTCCCGAAAGCCCACATCATCGCAGAAATGGGCCTCCTGCCGGTCGCCGTGGCGAAGCACCACCACATCGGAAACGGAAAGGCTGTGTCCCTTGAAGTCGGCGGGGTGGTCGGTGTTGAATTGGCGGTAGATGCTTTCCAGTGTGTCGATGTCCCGAAGCGGGGCGGTATATACCAGGTCATAATTTGCCGGGTCAATCGTTCGCCCGGTCGCCAGCAGGCGATAATACGGCTCAAAGCGGAAATCCCGTGTTTCCGGCCCGCCCCGTATCTGATAGATGGAAAAGGTGTTGTTCAGCTCCTTGTAGCGGTCGATGGTGTCCATCAGGGCGGCGGCGCGTTCCCGGAGGGCGGCGGGGGCCTGTTCGTCGTCCCGGATGCCCACGATCACCAGCTCAAAGGACGTGGGGCCAACCGCCTGCATTTCCCGGATAGTCCCGCCGATCTGATCTTCCCGGTTGGCGTAGTCTTTCATAAATTCCGGGTCATAGGCGCACATCAGGTCGTACAGCTCGGCGGAAATGCCCTCCGGCGTCGGCTCCACGGTGGGCGGGGCGGCTTGGGCCTCCCGTTCCGCCAGCGTCCGTTCCGCCCGCTCCCGCACATCGTCATGGAGAGGCAGGGAGTACAGATCGGAGGTAGAGGAAAAGCCCACATTGTTCATCACATAGTCAACCTGATCGTCTTTCAAGGCCCCAGCGGTAAAATAATCCTCCCTTGTGGGGGTATCGCTCACCTTGCCGCTGGCGATGTCGTGGGCCAGCCCCGTTTCCAGGTGGGTACAGATTTTCCCGTCAACGGCCAGGGTCACATAGTACCAGCCCATGTAACCGCTCTTGCCGTCCGCGCCGTCGTGCAGCTCCACATTGAGGAACGTGTAGGGCTTCAAGCCCTTTTCGGCGGCGATGGCGTTGTCCTTTGCCTCTTTCCGCAGCAGAGCGGCAACAGCGGCCTCTTTCGTGGCCTGAACGATCTCCGGGTTATACCGCACCAGAACAGCGTTGACGCACTCGCTTTGCACCTTGACCGTCTTGGCTTTCGGGGTACGGTAATTGCCGATAGCCAGGGAAGCGCCGTTGTCAAAGCGGATGGAAATATCGCTTGTCCCCCGCCACTTGCCCCGGCAGGGGGAGGTTTCGATCTTGCCCGTGGTACAGCCGAATGTCCGGGCGATCACATCTATCCTCTCCTGCAAGGGCAGCTTTTCATATCCCTTGGCGATCTCGACGGCCTTTTTCTCCAACTCCGTCAGAACCGGGCCGGGCGGCTCCGGCGTGTCCACCTTTTCAGGGACAGAACTTTCCGGCTGGGGCGTGTCGGTGGTCTGCGCCGCTTCCGGCTGGGCGGCTGGCTCGTAGCCGTTGGCGGCGTATTCCTCCACGGTCATACCGGCTGCGGCGGCTTCCTGTGCGATCTCGGCCTCCACCTGCTGCTTGTATTCCTGCAAGTCCACGTCGAAGTCGGCCAGGCGGGGCGGCTCCGGCAGCTGATACTGGCCCTGATTGAGAAGCGGGCGGCACTGGCGCACATAGTCCAGAACGGCGTTGAAATAGGCGGTCTGCTCCGGGGACAGCGTTTCCCCGGACTGTAAGGGCCGCTGGGCCTCCCGTTCCATAGCGGAAAGGTTACAGTGCAGTTTCAGATAGGGAATGAACTCGCCCAAAATCATGTCCCGTTCGGCCTTGTCCGCCTCCCATGCCTCCGGCCCCTCATGGTGAAGCACATGGTTTTTCCAGCTTTCGTCCTGTGCGTAATACTCATGGTAGCCTTGGATATGCTCGATTAGGGAACCGTCCCCGTCGCCAAAGTCCTGCCGTCCCTCGTAGTTGTCCGCCTTGCCGTTCATGGTGAAGTCGATGCGGAACTTGGTCTTGTCGTAGCCCGGCTCGTCCTTCATGGCGTCGTCCAGGGCCTTGAACACAACATCCGCTTGGGAAAGGGGCATCTGCTCCCCATCCCGCAGGTCGGCGCTCTCGCTCCAAATGACCGTCACCAGCGGCTCGGCGTCCGGGTCAAGGAGAATTGGGGGCGCTTCCGCGATCTCACGCTCCACCCGCATCTGCACCGAAGCGTCCACATGGCCGTGCTGTATCTCAAAGCCGTCCTCGCACAGCTCATTGATAAGGTCGGCAACCTTGTGATAGTCCCGGATAACATTGGCATAGTCCACGATCAGGCGGCGTTCCCCGTTGCCCAACCGCTGGCCGTCGCGCTCGGCAAAGTCGATCAGGGCGTTGGCCTGCTGCTCCGGGGTGGCCCCCGGCATGAAAGGCTTGTCGTTGATAAGGCCGTCCAGCCCGTTCCAGATGGCCGGGGCCTGCTCCTGCCGGGCCTCCCGCTCCTGCTGAAGCTGGGCCAGGTGGCCGTCGATCTTGGTAATCAGGTCGTTGGCCGTGGCCCGGATGGTTTCAAGGGAGGCTTTCAGCTCGGACAGCTCCTTGCCGGAACTCCACCCGGCCACATAGCCGAAAGAATAGTCCGACGTGTCCAGCCCGTAGTGCTGGCAGACGGCGTAGGCCACGCTCTCGGCCTGCACCTCGCGGGTGCGGCGGTCGGGGCGGTCGGCCAATTCCTCCGGCGTGGCGTCCTTGTCAATGGCGTGGAGGGTGGCGTGGGCGATCTCATGGATAGCGGTTTTCAAGGTCTGCAATTCGCTCATGCCCTCGTCGATGGCGATGCGCTTTTCCTCCAGGTGGTAGTAGCCGTGCGCCCCGCTCTCGATGTCCTCAAAGGCGATGGGGACGGGGGAAGTCCGCTCCAGGGCGGCGAAGAAGTCCTGATACCGCTCCACGCTGCCGGTCAGCTCGTCCACGGCGATGTCGGGTATCTCCCGGCCCTCGGTCTGGGACACGTCGAACACCGACACCACCTTAAAGGCGGGGACGGTCACTTCCTGTTCCTCGGTCAGCGGCTTCCCGTCCGGGCCGGGGATGGGCCTGCCGCTGGCGTCCAGCTTTTCCACCTGCCGCCGCACCTTGTAGGGGGCCGGGGCCAAAATCTTGATGGCCCGCTCCCCACGCTTCACATGGCGCTCAAACTCGTCCTTCCACTTGTTGTAGCCCGCCACCAGGGAGGCGTCCGGCTTCTGCATGGCGATCAGGAGGGTGTTGTTGAAGCTGTAATTGTGGAACTTGGACATGGCGGTGAGGTAGTTTTTATACTGTTCGCTCTCAAAAAGGGCCTGAATACCGGCTTCCAGCCTGTCGGTGATCTCTTTCATGCGCTCGGCATTGTTCCTGCCGGTCAGCACAATGGGAATGACGGGCTGGGAGGCCGGGGCGGTCTGCTCCGGCTGGGGCTGGGGGCGGCTGGCCTCGTCCCGCTCCACCTGCGGGGGCGGAAAGGACAGCACCCGGTATTCCTCCGGGATGATCTGGCCCTCATAGACCTGCCGCCACTGGTCGCCGCTCTTGACGATATAGCCGTACTCGGTAAAGGCCCCCTGTTCCAGTCCGGCGATGTGCTTTCCCAGCGCAGCCGTGTCGATGGCGGGCTTCCACTCGTCCGGCATATCCACCATCCCGGAACGGTTCAGGTAGTAGTCCCCCAGCGCCGCCACGGTATGGATGTCGGGGAGATTGACGAAATAATCCAGATTGTCGGGGTAGTCGGTGATGCGGCTGATCGTCCGCAATTCGGTGTTCTTCTGCTGCAAGGCGGCGTTCAGTGTGCCGATCTCGTAGGCGTCCAGCTTTTCCAGCCGGGCGGCAAGGAAATTCAGCTCGTTCACGCCGGAGGCCAGCGCCAGGTCGTAGGGGATAGCCAGGTGACGGCCCTCCGGGGAGGAAAAGCCGCTGATGAAATAGTCCCAGGGGTTATCCTGCGTGACGCCGATCTGCCCCATCGCCGCCCGCACCTGTTCCGCCGTGGCGGGCAAGTCCAGCCAGACGCCGGATTTGCCGTCCCGCTGGGTGGTATGGTTGCTCAACTGTATGGAAAATACTTCGCTCACTCGGTCGCTCCTTTCTGTCCAAAAGATGTTCCCCCGCCCTGCCGGACGGGGGAAATGATGTATTTATCCGATTATTTCTTCCACTCCATGCGGAAATTGACATACTTGCCGCCGGTATCGGCCAGAAGCACCGTGCCGTCGTAGGTCTTGCCGGTCTTGGGGGAGAACAGGCCCTTGATCTTCACCTTTCCATGTTTGAGCAGGGCGGCGGCGATCTTCGGGGTGAACGCCTTTTTCCGTTCCTCAAAAAAGCGGTCGTTCTTCCACATGACGAACTGACAGGCCCGGTTGCCGCAGTAGTAATTTTTCTTGCCCTCGTAGACAGTTTCGCCGCACCGGGGACACGTCCCAACGGCCACACGCTCGGTCTGAAACAATTTCTGCTTGTCCTCGCTGATACAGGAATAGGCCGTCACCAGGTCGCGGGCCTGCGCCTCGATACCGGCCATGAACTCGTCCGGGTCGGCCTCCCCCTTGGCGATCTCGGACAGGCGGGTTTCCCATTCGGCGGTGAGGGCCGGGGATGTCAGGGCCTCCGGCAGAACCGCCGCCAGGTTGATGCCGTCCTTGGTGGGAAGAAGCTGCTTGCCCTTGCGCTGGACAAAGCCCATCTGCACCAGCTTTTCCAGAATGGAAGCGCGGGTGGCGGGCGTACCCAGGCCCTTGCGCTCGGCGTCATCAGGCATATCCTCGGCCCCGGCCCGCTCCATAGCCGACAGCAGGGTATCTTCCGTGTAGGGCTTGGGGGGCGACGTGAAATGCTCGGTGACGGAAGCGGCCACATCCTCGAAAACCTGCCCCTCGGTGATGGCGGGCAGCTCCGGCGCGGCCTCGCCGTCCTCGTCGGCGTCAGTTTTCAGGGAGGCCCGGAAACGGCGGTCGATGTCTTTCCAGCCAGCGGCCAGGACGGTCTTGCCCTTGGCGGTGAACTCCTGCCCGGCGCAGGTGAAAACGGCGGTGACGGCCTCGTACTCATGGGCCGGGGCCACGGCGCACAGCAGCTTGCAGCACACCAGGGACAGCAGTTTCCTTTCGCTGTCCGCCAGCCCGGAAAAGCCCTGTTTCACGAACTCCGCCGTGGGGATGATGGCGTGGTGGTCGCTCACCTTGGCGCTGTTCAGGACGCGGCGGATCTCCGGGGAGAACGCCGCACCCTCCATGAACGGCAAAATGGGGACGATACCGGCCACGATGCCCGCCGCCGTCTGCTCCATGTCGTCGGAGAGAAAGCGGCTGTCCGTCCGGGGATAGGTCAGCAGGCGCTTTTCATACAGCGTTTGGGCGTAGTCAAGGGTCTGCTTGGCGGTGAAGCCGAAAAGCCGGTTGGCCTCCCGCTGCAAGGTGGTGAGGTCGTAGAGCTTGGGCGGCTGTTCGGTTTTCTTCTCCCGCTGGATGGAAGCGCAGACGGCCCGCGCTCCCCCGCAGGCCGTCTTGACGCTCTCCGCCCCGGCGGGGTCGGGGAAGCGGTCGCTTGCCGCCTCCATGCCGCCCCCGGCGATATGGACGATGTGATATTTCTCTTTCTGGAAGCCGGTGATCTTGGCGTCCCTGTCCGCCAGCATTTTCAGGGTGGGGGTCTGGACGCGGCCCACGGTCAGGGTCTTGTGGTACAGCACAGAGAAAAGCCGGGTGGCGTTAATGCCGATCAGCCAGTCCGCCTTGGCCCGGCACAGCGCCGATTGATGCAGGGGGTCATAGTCCCGGCCCGGTTTCAGGTGGGCGAAGCCCTCCCGGATGGCGCTGTCCTCCATGCTGGAAATCCACAGCCGCTTCATGGGCTTGGTACAGCCCGCCAGGTGGTAGACCGTGCGGAAGATCAATTCGCCCTCCCGCCCGGCGTCGCAGGCGTTGATGACCTCGCTCACTTCCTCGGAGCGAAGCAGCGCCCGCAGGGTGTCGAACCGCTCCCGCTTGTCCGGGGGGACGGTCAGCCGCCAGCTCTCCGGGATGATGGGCAAATCCTCATAGCGCCACTTCTTCAAACGCTCGTCATACATCCCGGCGTCTGCAAAGGACACCAGATGCCCGATGCACCAGGACACCAGGTAGCCGTTGCCCTGCAAGTAGCCCTCCTGCCGGTCGGTCGCCCCGATCACAGCGGCGATGCTCCGGGCCACGCTGGGCTTTTCCGCGATTACCAACTGATAGCTCATTCCTCGCCCTCCATTTCTTCATTCTCCGGCTCGTCCTCGTCGTCAAAGTCATACTCGGACAGGTCAGTGCTGCCGGACACATCCGC
>CAJTSM010000037.1:6842-7076 GCA_910578935.1 uncultured Oscillibacter sp.
AGCAGACCGTCCATGCCGCCCTTGTTCTCCTTGGCCGGGGGTTCGGGTTCTTCCGGCTCCTGCGGTTCCGGCGTTTTCCCAGCACAGGCGGTCATGTTGTTGGTGCAGACAGGGCAGGCGGTATTAACGGCCCCGGCCTCGCACTTCACGGAACAGGAGCAGACGGCGGGCGGTGCTTCCTCCACCTCCATCAGCGCCAGCAAATCGGCCTCGTCCACCTGATTGAGAAAATGC
>CAJTSM010000038.1 GCA_910578935.1 uncultured Oscillibacter sp.
GACAGCCGCCATGAAGCGCACAGTCTCTGGGCAAAATGGAAGGGGATCTTGGCTTGTCAAAAAACGACTCCGTTTGTGGGGCCCGCTCTGCGCTTTGAAAAGGAAGGAGCCCGGCAGGGCCGAATAAACCTAAAAGGCATAAGACAGCGGGGACCAAGGCCCTTATGCCTTGACCCCCGCTGTTTGTTTTGGCGCCGGCGCCGTATCACGACGGCAAAACTACCCTAGACGCAATAGGCGTTCGCCCCATGCCCTTTCGCAAGAAGCGGTGAAAATTGATTTTCTTTCAGGCCCGTGCCCAAAGCCAAATCGAAGCCCGGCGAAGGGGATCGATTTGGAAAGAGGGAGCAGCGAAATGAGCGCGCTTTGATTAAAAAAGCCGGAGCAAGCGATGCAAAAGCTTGCTCCGGCGTGGTGGACCTGAAGAGATTCGAACTCTCGACCTCTCGGATGCGAACCGAACGCTCTCCCAACTGAGCTACAGGCCCAACTCTCCGTTCCGCTGCGGGTCACGAGAAAAGCCTTGGAATCCGAGTTCCAAGGCTTTTCTCTGTCCTGGTGGAGATAAGCGGGATCGAACCGCTGACCTCTTGAATGCCATTCAAGCGCTCTCCCAGCTGAGCTATACCCCCATATCAGGTGTTCCGCGTCAGAACAGTGATTATAATAGCAAAGCCTGTTGGAAATGTCAAGGGGATTTTGAAAAAAATTTTATTTTTTTGCCCTCAGCTCAATCCTGCCGTGTTTGGCCTTATACAGCCGGCTGCGTTGATGATAAGCCTCCCCGGCATCCCGGATCAAAGTTAAAATTTGGCTGTTGAGGGAGCGGCCTTCGCGGCCGGAAGCTGTTGCGGCAGCTCCTCATCAAATTGAATAGACAGTCCCTTGACTGCCAAAAATGCCCCTCTGCCGCAATTTCCATCATGTGCCATAAAAGCAGGGGCGGAAATCGTTTTTTATTTGACGGTTTCATAAAATCGGAGTATAATAAAGAGGACCGGAAAGGAGGTCCCGCTATGAAGACCATTATCACCATCGGAAGACAGTTCGGCAGCGGCGGCAAGGAGATCGGCATTCGCGTGGCCAAGGAACTGGGCATTCCTTTTTACGATAAGGAGATTCTACAGGAAACCGCCAAAAAAAGCGGCTTGTGCGAAAAGATTCTGGAGAATTTTGACGAGCGGCCCAAGAGCCTTCTGTATTCCATCGCCATGGATTCGTACATGTTTGCCCTTCCCGGCACCGGGGCGGGGGATTCCCTGGAGCAGCAGGTGTATTTGGCGACATTCAACACGATCCGCCAAATTGCCAAGGAGGGACCTTGCGTGATCATCGGCCGCTGTGCGGACTATGCGCTTGCGGAGGACCCGAATCACTTGAGCATTTTTATCCACGCGCCCCTGGAGGACCGGATTCGCCGGGTGGCTCAGAGGCAGAACCTGACGCCGGATAAGGCCAGGACCCTCATCAGCAAGACCGACAAGCGCCGGGCTTCCTATTATGAGTACTATTCCTCTCAACGCTGGGGGGCTGTGGACAGCTATGACTTCTGCCTCAACAGCAGTTATCTGGGCCTGGGCGGGAGCGTGGAACTAATTCAGGCCGTCGTCGCCCACAAGGAGCATCCGGTTCCCAGCCCCACGGAAGAAGACCCCACAAGGAAGTGAAACCCGCCCGGCGGATTTTGCCGCCGGGCCCTTTCCGCGTTTTGCCGCGGGGGGAGGGTAAAATTTGTCTTTTGAACTGGGAATAATTTCTTGAAATTTAAGAAGTTAGTGCTTCCTTCTTGGAGGATAATTTGATATAATAACACCCTAGTTAGGAAATGTGGCCGCTTTTCGCCGCGACGAACGGGACCGGCTCTGTTTCGGCCATGACAGAAAGGAATATGGTATGGAGAAAATTTTGATTATTGACGACAGCCCTGTCCAGGCCAATTTCCTCAGCTCCATTCTGGTCCCGGATTATGAAGTCACCGTGGTCAACACAGCCAAAGAGGGGCTGGAGCAGGCAAAAGCCGTGGATTACTCCCTGATCCTGCTGGATGTTATCATGCCCGGCATGGACGGCTTTCAGCTTTTGAAGATGCTTCAGGAGGAGGTAGTCCTCCGGCATACGCCGGTGATCTTGATTACCAGCCTCAATGATATTCAGCATGAGGAACAGGGCCTGACGCTGGGGGCGGTGGACTATATCACCAAGCCGTTCCACCCCGCCATTGTCCGGGCCCGGGTAAATACCCATATTAAGCTTCACCTGTACCGCTCCCAGATCGAGCGGGAAGCCACTGTGGACCAGCTTACCGGCGTACCCAACCGCCGCCGTTATGACGAAGTCAGCGTCCAGCGCTGGCAGGAAGCCATCCGGCTGGGCGTTCCCTTCTCCATCTGTATGTTTGACATTGACAAATTCAAGGTTTACAACGACACCTTCGGCCATCCCGCCGGGGATAAGGTCATCAAGGCGGTAGCGGAAACCGCCGCCGTTATGCTGCGCCGGGGGACGGATTTCTTCGCCCGCTACGGCGGAGAGGAGTTTGTGGCCCTGATCCTGGGCGGCGGCTCGGACAATGACTTTTCCCACCTGCGGAAGATCCGCCAGGCGGTGGAGGACCTGCATATTCCCCACAACCCTGAGGTTTCGCAGTGGGTGACCGTCAGCATCGGCGGCATTACCGTCCTGCCCAAGGCGGAGAG
Organism: uncultured Oscillibacter sp.; assembly: GCA_910578935.1. Lineage (GTDB taxonomy): Bacteria > Bacillota > Clostridia > Oscillospirales > Oscillospiraceae > Oscillibacter. The sequence goes on from CAJTSM010000038.1 coordinate 2,697, forward strand.
TTCCTTTGATACATATCTGAAAATGGCGGACGCCATGCTGTACGACGCCAAACGATTTGGCCGGAACCAGGTGGTCTGGACCAACGAGCGGATGGAGCAGCGCCTGGAGAAAAAATAAAGGCCCGCAGTATGGGGACGGATCGAATTCAGGTAGGACCAGCGCCAGGAAGGTGGAGTTCCGACGCTGTTTCTATAGGGGAACGGAGGACCGGCTTATGCCGGTCCTCCGCCATTTTGGGGAGACGCTTACGGGCTGTTTACTTGTACAGCTCCGGCTTTTCCATGGTTTCCACCTTCAGGAACTGGGAGGTGCCCCGGGAGGCGTTCAGCGCGTCGCCCGCCACGCAGGCAACATAGCCGTCCCAGGAGGAGGGGCCGGTGAGCTTGCCGGCGTGGACGGATTCCACCCACTTGCAGAACTCGATGTCGTAGGCCTCGATGAAGCGCTCCTTCCAGTCGGTCATGATGGGCATGGACTCGGCGGGATTCAGGCTGTCCCAGCCGGCGGGACGGGAGCGGCGGACCACGGCGTAGGGGTCGGGCAGCTTCACGGTGCCGTTCTCGCAGACCACTTCGCACTGGATGTCATAGCCGTAGCCGTCGGCCACCTGGACCTCTACGTCGATGAAGCAGCCCTTCTTGGTCCGCATCAGCATGACCTGGGGGTTGTCATAGCCCTTGTCGGAGTTGGCGGACTGGCGGACCTTGACGCACTGGACGTCCTCATACTCGTCGTCCAGCAGCCAGCGGCAGATGTCCAGCTCGTGGATGGCCACGTTGGTCACGCCGTTTTCGGTCTTGAAGCCCGGGCCCTGGGCAACGTTCCGGTGGCAGGCCTTAATCACCAGGGGCGCGCCGATCTCGCCGGAGTCGATGATCCGCTTCATCTCCGCGTAGCCCCGGTCATAGTGGCGCATGAAGCCCACCTGGACCAGCCGCTTGCCGATCTCCAGCTCCCGGCCTATAATCTCCTCGCAGTCCTTGGCGTTCTGGCTCAGGGGCTTTTCACAGAAGCACCACTTCTCCTCCGCCAGGGTCTTCATGACGTAATCATGATGGGTGGGGTCGATGGAGGTGATGACGACGGCCTCCACGTCGGGGTCCTTAATCATGCCGTCGCAGTCGTTTCCATAGGATTTGATGCCGTATTTGGCGGCGGTGTCATCGGCGGCGGCGGCCACGTAGTCCGAAACGGCTACCACGGTAGCGCCGGGGACCGTTTCGATGATGCGGCGGCAGTGGTCCTTGCCGATGGCGCCGCAGCCGATGATACCGATTTTCAGTACTTTGTCCATGATAATCAACCTTCCTTTATTTAGTAGTTAAATAACATGTTTCTGGCTGTGCCGGACGGGCTTTGCCTGTCCGGCACACCGCTGCCCGCGCCATGGGGCGCGGGAGGGGAAACTCAGGGGAGGCGGGGCCCCGCCCAAGGGGGACAGCGTTCTTTTTAATATTTGCGGGCGGTTTTCTCGTGGGCCAAGTGGTCCTGATAGGCGGCGACATTCTCGGGCCGCTGGGAAACCTCGGTGTCGCCCACCCGCCACCAGGAGCCGTACCCGTCGGTCATGGTCTTGGGCAGGACTTTGATGTCGAAGAGGACAGGGCGGTCCTTGACGGTCTTCGCGTCCTCAAAGGCGGCCTTCAGCTCCTCCATGGTGCGGACAGTGTAGCCCTTGCAGCCGTAACCTTCGGCGACCTTAGCATAGTCGATGTCCATGAAATCGCCGAACAGTCCCTCCTCATTGCGGAAGCGGAGCTCGGTGCACAGGGTCTTATTTCCGTGGCCCACCTGTAGGTTGTTGATGCAGCCGAAGCTGGCGTTGTCAAAGAGGCAGATGTTGATTTTCTTGTGCTCCTGCATGGCCGTCACCAGCTCTCCGTGGAGCATGTGGAAGCTGCCGTCGCCGCAGAAGGCGTAGACCTCCCGGCCGTCGCCGATGGCCAGCTTCACGCCCAAAGCTCCTGCCACTTCGTAGCCCATGGTGGAGTAGCCGTACTCCATGTTATAGGTGTCCTGGGCCCGGGGACGCCACATGCGCTGCATGTCGCCGGGCAGGGAGCCCGCCGCGCCGATGGCCACGTCCGTGTTCGCCATCCAGGCGTTGAGGGCGCCCAGGACGGTGGTCTGGCACAGACCCGCCTTCAGGTCCTTGGCAAAGCGCTTGGCGGAGTCCGCGTTGGCGTCGTTGATGATGGGAGTCCAGTCGGGAGTGTCGGAGAAAAGCATATGGTCCAGCCGCTCCAGTTCCGCCTTCCAGCGGGCCTGGGCGTCCTTGACCTCGTTTCCGTAGGGGGCCTTCCAGCCCGCCAGCAGTTTTTCAAGCCGGGGCAGGGCGTCCTTGGCGTCGGCCACCACGGGGATGGCCTCCATCTTCAGGCTCTGGAACTCGGAGACATTGATGTTGACGAATTTGCACGCGTCCTTAAAGAGCCACTTGGAGGAGGTGGTGAAGTCGGTGTAGCGGGTGCCCACGCCGATGATCAGGTCCGCCTCCTTGGCGATCTCGTTGGCCGCGGAGCAGCCCGTCACGCCCACGCCGCCCAGGGCCAGGGGGTGATCCCACTCGATGGTGCTCTTGCCCGCCTGGGTGTCGGCAAAGGGGATGCCGGTGGTTTCCACGAAGTGGCGGAGCTCAGAGTGAGCCTCCGAGTACCGGACGCCGCCGCCGCAGATCAGCAAGGGCTTTTTGGAAGCCTTGATGGCCGCGGCGGCCTCTTTCAGGGCAACCTCCGTGGCGGGGCGGCGCTCCAGCCGCCAGATCCGCTTTTTGAAGAAGGTTACGGGGTAGTCATAGGCCTCGCCCTCCACGTCCTGGGGCATGGCCAGGCACACCGCGCCGGTGTTGGCGGGGTCGGTGAGGGTGCGGAAAGCGGAGATGCAGGCGCTCATCAGCTGCTCGGGCCGGACGATGCGGTCCCAGTAGCGGCAGACGGCCTTGAAGGCGTCGTTGGTGGTGGTGGCCAGGCTGTTGATCTGTTCCACCTGCTGAAGAACGGGGTCCGGCTGGCGGCAGGCGTAAGTGTCGCCGGGCAGCACCAGCACGGGGATGTTGTTGGCGGTGGCGGTGCCGCAGGCGGTGACCATGTTGGCCGCGCCGGGGCCCACAGAGGAAGTGACGGCGAAAATCTGCTTGCGCTTCATCTGTTTGGCGAAAGCCACGGCGGCCTGGGCCATGCCCTGCTCGTTTTTGCCCTGGTAGACCTCCAGCTCCTTGGCCTCCTGAGTCAAGGCCTGGCCGAAGCCCACCACGTTGCCGTGGCCGGGGATAATGAATACGCCCCGCACAAAACGGGTGACTTCTCCGTCCACATCGATGTACTGATTCTCCAGGAAGCGGACCAGGGCCTGCGCCATGGTTAAACGAATGGTGTCCATTGGAAAAACCTCCTTATATTAAGATCCGGTTGCGTTGCCGCCGCAGGAGCCCGGATACTTACCGGACTCCGCAGCGCACGAACGCTCTTTTCGGTACTTTTTCCCCTTCGGGGACATACCCCGCTGAGAGCTTGCTCCGCAAAACCAAGTGTCGTTACAGCCTCTCGAGAAAAAGTACTCAGCCCTGATAGATGTGGTCGTTGGCGTCGCTCTTCCAGAGCCAGGCGTGCTCCTCGTCGTCGATGCGGGTCTTGAGCCAGGGGTCCCCCTCCAGATGCCGGATGCCCCAGGCGTAGCACATGGCGTAGCCCGGCGCGGCGGTCTGGGAGTGGAAACCGCTGGTGATGACGGCAAGGCCGTTATGGCCGGTCTGGTAGATCTCCCCGTTGGCAAAGCCCGCGCCGAAGCCGTGGGGGTAGTCGAAGCGGTAGAAATAGACCTCCGGCTGGGGATGGTGGTGGGGGGGATAGGAGGACCACTTGCCGGGATGGTTCAGCACCTCGCCCAGGACCATG
>CAJTSM010000039.1 GCA_910578935.1 uncultured Oscillibacter sp.
TGACGGCGGCGACGCAGAACGTGGAGGAATGTCTGAAGTCCGAGACGGCGCGGCTCATGCTGGCCAACAGCGAATTTCTGCTGCTGTTCAACCAGTCCGCCACAGACCGGGCGGAGCTGTCCAAGCTCCTGCACATTTCCGACACGCAGATGGGCTATATCACCAACGCCGACCCCGGACACGGCCTGCTGCGGTTTGGCGGGGCGCTGGTGCCCTTTGCCAACACCATCCCCCGCGACTCCGGCCTCTACCGCTTGATGTCCACACCGTGAGACGCATTTCCCGGCTTATCCGGCATCATTCCTATTTCATGTTTGACAGGAGGCGAATACCTTGCCCGAAGTACGGGAGCGAAAAAACAGCGATAAAATCAAGGGGAAAAGTGACAAGAAAAGCGGCTCTGTGAAAAAGGACGTGCGCCGCCAGATGACGGCTAAATATGTGAAAGAGCTGACCCAGCGGCAGCGGAACCGGGGTACGAGCGGCAGTACGGATACGGCCCCGGAAGTCCAGGCGGCGGAGCAGGTGGAGGAAATGATCTACACCACCGCCGACAGCCTCCGGGAGCGCACCGCCAACGCTGTTTCAAAATCCATTTCCCGCCATAAGCGGAAGCAGCAGAAGAAACAGGAACACAGGGAGCAGCCACCCGGCGAAGCGCCCCCAGCTGGTACGGAGGCCCCGCCGCCCCCGGCAGGGGAACATTCACGGGAGCAGCCACAAGAGCATCCACGGGAGAGGCCCACCGGCGATATGCGGACGCGCCCCCCGGAGGATAGCCGCCGCCCCGCCCCCATGCGGGAGCGCCGGCCTGATACCGTCCGTGAGCGGCCAGCGGCCTCCCGCCCCGGCCCGGATCGTGCCCCGGCAGGGCCGACCCCGAAAGAGCGGATGCGGCATACTGCCATTAAGGAGAAGCGGAACCGGCAGACGGACATCCGGCGCAGGCCCGCCGGTCCCCCAGGCCAGCGGCAGACCAGCCCACCGGGACGAAAACCTGCAGCGGCCCAGCCGAAGCCCCAGGAGCGCATGAGGCAAAAGGCCAAGGCAGAGGCACAGACCCGGCGGGCAAAGGCGGGACGCGTTCCCACCCCGCCCCGCCCGGAACGCCAGCCAGCGCCCAGGCACATCGCGGGGAGTACCCCTGCCTCTCCCGGCAATCAATCTATCAATCCAATCAAAGAGCGCCCCCGGCGCTCTTTTGCGCCGAAAGAGAAGCCCACTGGCGGCTCTTTTATCCCAAAGACCCGGCAGACTGCTGCGGCGTCCAAGTCCACCGCAAAGGCGGCATCGGCGGCGAAGAAGAAAACGACGGCGCGGCCTTTAGAACTGGCAAAGCGGCGTGTCCAGCGCAACGCCCAGCGCAAGCTGCTCCAACAGTCTGGAAGCAGGGCCAAGGCCGCGCTGGATCTGTCCCGGAAAGCCGCCGTTATGACGGCCAAGGCCGTGTCCTCCCTGATCAGCGCCATCGCCGGACTTTTGGGCGGTGCGTTCCTGATCCCGATTATCTGCCTGATTGTTTTAGTTGCGGCGATTATCGCCTCACCATTCGGCATCCTCTTTGCCAATGAACCGACGCCGGGGGCCATGCCCCTCAATGTGGCCGTGGGGCAGCTCAACATGGAGCTGGCCAACACACTGGAGACGATGCAGACCGGCGACTACGACAGCATCGACATCCAGGGCCAAGGCCCGGACTGGCGGGAGGTTGTCGCCGTGTTCGCCGCGAGGACGGCGGGGGCCGACGACGGAACAGACGTTGCCGCCCTGACCCCTGACCGGGTGGACCGGCTGAAGGCCGTCTTTTGGGATATGTGCGCTATTACATCAGAAGTGGAGACGATCCCCCACCCAGACAGCGACCCGGACGATGACACAGACGATAGCTGGACGGAGCGTATTCTGCATATCACCATCACGGCCAAAACCGCCGAGGATATGCGGACAGAGTATGCCTTTACCGATTATCAGAACCGGGCACTGACGGAGCTGCTGGCCGAGCTTGCCACAATGGATCTGCTGCTTACCGACCTGTCCGCGTCCCAGGAGCAGGCCCGGAACATCCTGCGGAACCTCCCCGCCGGTCTTTCCCCGGAACGGCGGGCCGTGGTGGAGACAGCCTGTAAGCTGGTGGGCAAAGTCAATTATTTTTGGGGCGGCAAAAGCCGGGTGATCGGCTGGGACAGCCGCTGGGGAACCATTCAAAAGGTATGGGCGGACGGCAGCAGCACAACCGGAACCTACCGGCCCTACGGCCTCGACTGCTCCGGTTTTGTGGATTGGGTATTTTACAATATCTCCGATGGGGCCTACACCATAGGCCACGGCGGGGGCGCTCACGCCCAGCATACTTACTGCACAGCAATTACCTGGGCTGAAGCGCAGCCGGGCGATTTGGTTTTCTACCCGGAGGACACCCACGTTGGCATCGTGGGCGGCTGGGACGAGAGCGGCAATATCCTGATTATCCACTGCGCCAGCGGCTATAACAATGTAGTCGTTACAAAGCAGGAGGGCTTTACCACCATAGGCAGACCGTTGTATTACTCTGAATAAAGAAACGTCTCACGGCGCGGCGCGTTTCCTGTTGGGAAATGCGTCTCACCGTGAGACGTATTTTTCTGCTGAATGGCTAACGGTAATACCTGCGGCCCCGTTCATCCAACTCGGCCAGGGCCTCAAAGAGCTGATCCTGCAATTCCTTTTTGGACAGGCTTTTCACATAGGAACGCAGCGCCTCATAGTGATTTTCCATGCGTTGTTCTTCCTCCCGTTCGTATTCCTCTACTTCCTCCATGTACTGCTCCGCTTCCTCCGGGAACGCCGAGAAGAACAGGGCGACCATGTGCTTGCAGATCACCCGCCGCCCGTCCGCATGGGGGCAGTTGCATTTGGACTGCCGGGGATGGGCGGTATTGATTTTCACCTGATAGGGGGCGGAGCCGCTCCCGGCCACCTGACCCGTGTACTCGTCCTCACCCGTTTGGGAAAAGGAAAGCACCTTTTTCCCCTCGTAGTATTCATATCCCCGCCATGCGGACGCACCGCTGGCTAACGTGCGGATGCTCATAGTAGCCCCCCTGATAGCTGGTACGTTCATAATACCACAGGGCCGCGCCCCAAACAAGGGATTTGACAAAATGCGTCTCACCGTGAGACGCATTTCTTACGGCCACCATTATTTCATATTGTCGATCATATTCAAAACAAGCTGTTTCTGTTCAGCGGTCAGCAACGCCCATTTATCCAGCAGTCCCCGCTGTTCCTTGGTCAGTGGCACAAGCTCCCCCTCCGCAAAAAACTCGCCCAGTGTCATACCAAACGCCTTGCAGATTGTTTCCAGTGTTGAGATCGTTGGCTCCGAATCCTTGCGGAAAACGTGTGACAGTGTAGACTGTGCCAAGCCGGACTCTTTGCATAGGCGATATACGCTCCAACCCCGCTGTTCCATGAGCTGTTCGATCCGTCCAAGTACATCCATAGTCTATCACCTCTTTTGAAACTATTCTACATTCGTTTTAGGCCGTAAAATAGAACGAAAGCAGGCTTTAATTTACTTCGATAATAGGCTATAATAGGATGTGCAATCAGGGATGAAAAATCAGCGGAAAGGGAGCGAAAAATGGAAATAGCAAACAAACGGATGCAGACCTGCTGCTTTACGGGCCACCGGCATCTGCAGCCGGAGGAACAGGCGGAGATTGCCAACAGGCTGGAGCGTGTCATATCGGCCCTATACCAAAAGGGTATCCGATATTACGGGGCCGGGGGCGCCCTGGGTTTTGATGCCCTCGCCGCCCGGACGGTGATCCGTCTGCGGGAGAACTGCCCCGGCATGAAGTTGATCCTTGTCCTACCCTGCCTGACGCAGACAAGGGGGTGGAGGCTGGAGGACATAGCGGAGTATGAGCGGATCAAGTCTCAGGCGGATAAGATTGTCTATACAGCCCAGCAGTACACACCGGGCTGTATGCACAGGCGCAACCGGCATTTGGTAGATCACAGCGGGGTATGCGTCTGCTATCTGACAAAGGAAAGCGGAGGGACGGCATATACCGTCAATTATGCAAAGCGGCATGGAGTCGAAATTATCAATATTGCTTGGAGAGACGGCCTTTACTCCATTAAAAAATGCGTCTCACCGTGAAACGCATTTCCAATCCTTCGGATAATAGGCGGCGATGCCCTTTGACGGCAATACCGAAAACTGCTATAATGATACAAACAATTCCGCAGGGAGGTGACTGCCCATGTACCGTATCGCGATATGCGAGGATGAACCGCTGATGGCACAGGAAAACGAGACAATGATTTGCCGTATTCTGGAGGCCCGCCATTTCCGGCGGGATATTGACTTTACCGTTTCCAGCTTTTCCACAGCGGGGCCGCTGCTGACCGCTCTGCGGAACCAGCCTACGTCTTTTCATCTGCTTTTGTTGGATATTAGGCTGGCGCAGGAAAACGGCGTGGAGCTGGCCAGCTATCTGCGGGAATCCGATATTGGCTGTTCCATTATCTACATCACCGCCTATACGGAATATATGGAGGACGCCTTTTCTACCTATACGCTGGGATATTTTTTGAAGCCGGTGGACGAGAAAAAGCTGGCAAAGGCCATCGACTGGGATCTGCGGAAAAACTACCGCCCGGAGCAGATCACACTGCCCGTCAACGGTGGCTTACGCAAGGTAATGGTCCAGGATATTCTCTATGCGGAGGCGGTCAACCACAAAGCCGCCGTGTATCTGCCGGAAGAAGTCATAGCCGTCAATCTGAGTTTTCGGGATTTGCTCTCCCGCCTGCGGGGGGACACGTTCTGCCGCTGCCACAACAGTTTTGTTGTCAATTTGAAACACGTCCATAAGCGAACCGCACGGGGATTGCTTCTGGATACCGGGACAGAACTTCCCATCAGCCGCGCCTATCAGCAGGAGGCTACCAAACAATTTGTTGCTTTTATCCAATAGGAACCGCCCTTTCTGTGGATCGTCACAGAAAGGGCGGCTTTTTAATCTGGCATTTGCAGAGCGGTAGCGGCGGAAAAGGTATGATCCGGGAATTTCAGCAGCAGCTCGCTTTGATACTTCCGCGCCACGGCCTGAACTGCCTTTAGGCCGTAGCCGTGGGCGGATTTGTCCTCTTTCGTTGTGCGGCACAGGTCACGTTCCGCGTCATAGTCCACCGGAGCAAAGCGGGAATTTTCCACCCCGATATACAAATGGACGCCCCGAATATGAAGATCGACCCGCAGCCATTTCCGCGCTCCATCCGGGGCCAGGGCGTTAGCCTCCAGCGCGTTTTGCAGTAAATTCATCAGCACCATACAAAGCTCTGTGTCCGGGAACGGCAGAGTTTCCGGCACGTCGATCCGGCGCTCCACCTCGACGCCCTGTTTCTGTGCCCGCGCCAGCATGACCGTCAACACCGCATTGATCGCCGGATGGGGCGCGTAAGTCAGAGCGGGGATAGAGGACACATCGGAAACCAACTCGCTCAGATAGGCGTCCAGCCGCTCCGTCTCTCCCGTGCGGGACAGGTTTTGCAGGACCAAATAATGATTTTTC
>CAJTSM010000040.1 GCA_910578935.1 uncultured Oscillibacter sp.
CAGCTTGATGACCGTGGACTTCCCGCTGCCCGAGGGGCCTACCATAAAAACAAACTCCCCGTCCTGGATCTCCATGGACAGCCCGTTGAGGGCGTGGGTCCCGTTGGGGTACTCCTTTACTACATCTGTCAGTCGTATCATGCGGTATCCTTCCCAGCCCACAAGGGCCGAAATCTTCTATACAATATTTCTTACAAAAGGACAAAATCCTACATTTATCTATGATACACACTGTCCGCTCTCCCGTCAAGGGAGAAAACACCGGTTTTCCACAATTTCCGAGGGAGTTCCGCAGGAAAAATTTTCCTGCGTGTCGAATGCCGTCGATTCCCGGCGAACGACGCGGCAAAGGCTGACGCGCGAAAAAAGAGATTTATTTGTCACATGCCCCCTTGACAAGCGGGAGGAGAAGTGATATATTTGTATTAGCAAGCGACAAATAAATCACTTCAATAGTGTAGGAGGAACTTATCATGGATTCAAAAAAGAAATCGGCTTCCCAACGTCCCCGTTGGCTTGGACTGCTGCTGGGGGGCGCGGTGTGTGCGGGATTGACCGCCGCAGCGGTGTGGTACGACCTGACATACAACGGCGGAAAGCTTGTCTATCCCATGCATTCCTATGCCTTTGCGGCCACGGATATTCCAATGCTGCTGGCTGCGGCGCTGGATGTGCTGTACGTCCTGTATTTGGCTTTCCTGCTGGTCCGGGGGATCGTGGGCCAGAGGCGGCACGTGCGGGAGACGGGCCGTACCCGGCGGCTGAGCCCGAAGCTGGGACTTCTGGGCTTTTGCGGTTTCTTTGGCTTTGTCGGGTTCTGGGCCTACGGGGCCTTTGGCGACCTGTCGGGCTTTATCTTTTTTGCCTTCTTCGGCTTCTTCGGGTTCTTCTTTGAGGGGAAGATGTCCAATATCCTGATGGACGAGCGCTACAGGGAAAACGCCGCCAGGGCGGAGCTGAAGGCCCTCCGGACGGGGTTCGTCATGATCTTCCTCCTGCTGCTCCTCGCGGGGCAGAGCGGACGGTTCAAGGCGGAAGTGGTGGCGCCTGTGCTGATCATCGGCATTGCCCTGGCCGTGGCGCTGACCATGTTCCTCACGGAGTACCTGCTCTACCGCTACGACCACGACGATGCCGCGGCGATGGAGGAGGACGCATAATGGACGGCTTCACCTGCAACCTGAAAACCTACCGCGTCCTCAAGGGGCTGACCCAGGGGGAGCTGGCGGACATGGTGGGGGTGCGGCGGGAAACCATCATGCGGCTGGAGAAGGCACAGTATAACCCGTCGCTGAGGCTGGCGGTGGACATTTCCCGCGCGGTAGAGGCCCCCATCGAGGAAATCTTCGTATTCGACTAAATTTGTCAGGATTGTCGTAACCCCGTCATAGCAAGGCTTTTCGGCTTTGCTATGACTTCTTTTTTCGGCCGGAAATTTCCGAACTTAAGTATCACTTTGCACAAGGTGTGCCCCGCCACTCTCCGTAACGTTGCACAAAATGACGCTTGCTTTTTTGGGAAAATCGACTATAATCAGCTCAAGCTTCCAGAGGGCGCCTCTGCTGGAAGCCGAGGAAAAACGAACAATATTTTTTTCCAGAGAGGTGAATCACTATGACAAAAGACTTAACAAAAGGCCGCCCCATGCCGCAGATTTTGAGTTTTGGCATTCCGGTCCTGTTCGGGTATCTGTTCCAGCAGCTCTACAGCGTCGTGGACACGGCCATCGTGGGAAAGACGCTGGGCGGCGCGGCCCTGGCTGCGGTGGGTTCCACCGGTTCCATCAATTTCCTGGTGGTGGGCTTCTGCTGCGGTGTGTGCGGCGGGTTTGCCATTCCGGTGGCCCAGCAGTTCGGCGCGGGAGACCACCACGAGCTGCGCCGGTATGTTACCGGGGGCGTGTGGCTGTCCGCTCTCATCGGCCTGGTGATGACCATTTCCACCGCCGCGCTCTGTGACGGCATCCTGACCGCGATGAATACGCCTGCGGACATCTACCAGCGCTCCTACGCCTATATCCACACCATCTTCGTCGGCCTGCCCGCCTATGTGCTCTACAACTACTGCTCCGGGGTCCTCCGCTCCCTGGGGGACAGCCGCACACCGGTCATCTGGCTGGCGGTGGCGTCCCTGGTAAACATCGTGCTGGACGTGGTGTTCATCCTGTCTCTGGGGCTGGACGTATTCGGCGCGGCCCTGGCCACGGTGCTCTCCCAGGCCCTGGCGGGCGTGGGGTGCCTGATTCGAGTGCTGCGGGGCTACCCCGAGATCCTGCGGATGGAGCGGGAGGACTGGTACTGGGATAGGAACCGGATGGGGGAGCTGTGCCTGATGGGCCTGCCCATGGGGCTCCAATACTCCATCACCGCCATCGGCAGCGTGATGCTCCAGACGGCCGTCAATGGCCTGGGCACCGTGTACGTCACGGCGGTCACTGCGGCCAGCAAGGTTTCCATGTTCCTGTGCTGCCCCTTCGACGCGATGGGCTGCACAATGGCTACCTACGGCGGCCAGAATGTGGGCGCGGCCAAGTGGGAGCGGCTGCACCAGGGGGTGCGGGCCTGCGTCACGCTGGGCGCGGCCTATTCCGGGCTGGCTCTCCTGCTGACGCTGCTCCTGTCCGACCCCATGCTGACACTGTTCCTGGATGCCGGCAGCGCGGACCTGATGCCCCTGGCCCGGCAGTACCTGCTGATTTTGGTTTCCTTCTACTTCCTGCTGGCTCTGGTGAACATCTTCCGCTTCCTGATCCAGGGCATGGGCTTCTCTCCGCTGGCCACCCTGGCCGGTGTGCTGGAGATGGCCGCCCGGGCGGGCCTGGCCTGCCTGGTGCCGGTGTGCGGCTTCGCGGCGGCGTGCTTCAGCTCGCCCGTGGCGTGGCTGCTGGCGGACCTGTTTTTGGTCCCGGCGTATTTCCACTGCTACAGACGGCTCACCCAGCCCCAGTCCGTCAGACGGAAATGGGCGGCTGCCGCCCGATGAGCAGGCGATGGTTATCCCCAGAATCAGCCGGAGAAATGCCATCATCCTCTTTACCTGAACGAATCAAAGGAGAATGACCATGATAACGCTTAATAACCGTAATATCAACGCCGCCGGTAAGGCGGAGACGATCAGCACCTCCCGCAGAATCAATGAGGCCATTGCCGCCCTGCGCGAGCGCCGCCATGAGGCACGCCGCCGCATCCTGGCAATGGAGGCGCACCTCAAGAGCTATTCCAATACGAATGTGTCCTATGTGAACCTCAACGGGGTCACCATGCGGATGCCCAATCTTTGAGCGATCTGAATACGGACTCTGTAGGAGAATGTGGCGGTCCCGTGTCTTCACGGGACCGCCGCGCTTATTCTGCAATGGGAAATTTTTCGATTGGTTGCACAATTTTATACAACTTTTCCCCCTTTTGTGTGAAACTTAGAAGGAACACGAAAGGGGGAGTTTATTATGACTAGTAGAAATGCGTATATCTGCCAATTTGCCGCCCATCTGAAATCCGAGGGGCGCAGTAAGGGCACTATCGAAAAATATCTGCGGGACGTTCGGGCGTTTGCGGCGTGGCTGGATGACCTGGATTTGGAGGAGGCTTCCAGCTGGCGGGAATATCTGTTAGAACGGGGATATGCGCCAGTGACAGTCAACTCTATGCTCTCGGCGGTCAACCGGTTTCTCAGATTCCTGGGTCGGGAGGACTGCAAAATTAAGTTTCTCCGGGTGCAGCGGAAAGCCTTCCGGGAGGAGAGCCGGGAGTTGACGAAGGCGGAGTACCAGCGCTTACTTGACGCCGCCCGGGAGACGGGCCAGGAGAGATTGGAACTCCTGATGGAGACCATCTGCGCCACGGGGATTCGAGTGTCGGAGGTTCGCTATATCACCGTTGAAGCGGCGAGCCGGGCGGGGACGGACATCAATCTAAAGGGCAAAATCCGCAGCATCTTACTCCCCAACAAGCTCCGCCGGAAGCTGCTCAAGTACGCCAGGAAAAACAAAATCGCCTCCGGGGAGATTTTTCTCACCGGAAGCGGAAAGCGTCTGTCGCGCGGTCAGATTTGGCGTGAAATGAAAGCCATCTGCAAAAAGGCAGGTGTGGAGGAAAGCAAAGTTTTCCCTCACAACCTCCGCCACCTGTTCGCAACAACCTTTTATAAAGCCTGCAAGGACATCGTGAAGCTGGCGGACATATTAGGGCACAGTTCCATCAACACCACCCGGATTTACTTAATGACCTCCGGCGCAGAGCACGCAAGACAGCTGGAAAAATTGGGGCTGGTCACGTGACTTTCGTCATGTTGACAAAATGTTTATTTTGTCCGGTTACCATACATAGTGGGTTTGAAATTATTATAGCACAACCTCCTAAAAAGGGAAGATAGTTTTTCAAAATCAGCGGTTTA
>CAJTSM010000041.1 GCA_910578935.1 uncultured Oscillibacter sp.
GAGGGCGTTAATGCTATGACTACAAAGGAACTGCGGGACAATGTCACCTTCCTCTCCGCTCTTCGGATGCTGGAGAGTATGGCGGAGCGAAAGCTCCTGTCGGAAGCGGAGACGGAGCGGGCCAAGGCCGAACTGAAGCGGCGGCTCCGGCCCACCTTGATTTTTGCCTGAGAACAGGTACATTCTGCTTGGTTTTGAGGGCTGTTTTTGGTTGGTATTGGTGAATAGCTGTTTCAAAAAACTTGTGATATTGTGTGTCGCAGAAAGGAGGTCAAAAAAGATATGGTACAGACAAACACTACTGCCGCAAGGCGTCCGAGAATTACCGTCATTGACCCCAGGAAGCCCGAGGCGGCGAAGCTCCGGGTCGCGGCATACGCCAGGGTCAGCAGCGACTCGGCGGACCAGCTCAACTCCTACATGGCCCAGGTGGACTTCTACACCAAGTTCATCTCCTCCAGGGAGGACTGGGAGCTGGTAGACGTCTACGCCGACGAGGGGCTGTCCGGACTGGAGGCCCGGAAGCGTGAGGAGTTCAACCGCATGATCGCGGACTGCCGTGACGGGAAGATCGACCGGGTGCTGGTCAAGTCCACCTCCCGCTTCGCCCGGAACACCACGGACTACATCCGGTATGTGCGGGAACTGCTCCGGCTGGGCATCTCCATCTGCTTCGAGAAAGAGAACATCGACACCGGGAAGATGACCACCGAGCAGATCGCCCAGATCTACGGCGCTTTCTCCCAGATGGAGTCCACCAACCACTCCAACAATATGAGGGTCAGCGTTCGGATGCGGATGGAGAAAGGGATCTTCGTCCCTCCCTCCACTCCCTACGGCTACCGGCTGGCGGGACGGGAGCTGGAGATCGTCCCCGAGGAGGCGGAGATCGTCCGGTATATCTACAACGCCTACCTCAAGGGCCAGGGGACGGCGGATATCGCCCATGAGCTGAATGAGCTGGGGGCTATCCGGGGCCATGGCCGGGAGGGATGGCATCCAAACACGGTGCAGTACATCCTGACCAACGTCTCCTACACCGGCGATATGCTCTGGCAAAAGAGCTTCGCCACCGATACCATCCCCTTCCGGCAGGTGCCGAACCGGGGACAGAAGCCCCGGTACTTCGTGGAGAACTGCCACCCGCCCATTGTGTCCAAGGAGGACTTCCAGCGGGTGCAGGACCTGATGGCCCTTCGCCGGACGCAGTTCGCCGGTAACGCCTCCAAGCCGGAGGTGTCGGTCTACAGCAAACGGATTGTCTGTGGAGACTGCGGCTCCGTCTGCCGCAGGAAGGTCACCAACGGCAAGACCTACTGGGTGTGCAACCGCCATGACGACGCCAAGTCCCGCTGCCCCGTCCCCCAGGTGCCGGAGGTGGAGATCACAGCGGCTCTGCTTCGGCTTTACCACAAGCTGAAAGCGGATGGCGGCACGATTCTGCGCACCGTGCTGGAGCAGCTCCGGGAGCTGCGGGAGCGGGAACTGCGCACAAACCGCAAAATCAGCGACATCGACAAAGAGATCGCCCGTCTGTCAGAGCAGAATCTCGTACTGGTTCGACTGAAGTCGAAAGGGTACGTTGATCCTGCTCTTTATTTATCCCAGCAGGGTGAGATCGAGCAGAAGCTGAGGACGCTGAGACGGCTGCGCCGGCGCATCATGGACTCCACCGGCGAGGACTCCCAGATCCAGGACACCGAAATCATGCTGGACTGCCTGGAGGACGGCCCCCAGTGGCTGGGGGAACCCAGCCAGGAGCTATTCGAGTCACTGGTCAGGCGGATCGTGATCGTCTCGGCGGACACCCTGAAATTCACCCTGCTCAACGGCCTGGAGCTGACAGAGCGGATTGGAAAGGCGGTACGGTAATGGCATGGCAGAGAAAGACCCCCTTCGGCTACATGGTGCGGGGCGGCGAAACCGTCCCCTGCCCTACGGAGGCTGACGCAGTTCAGAACATCTTCACCCGTTACCTGGCGGGGGCCTCCTTCGGCAGGATCGCGGAGGAGATGAGCAGAGGAAACATCCCCTACCACCAGCATACCAGCCAGTGGAATAAGCACATGGTCAAGCGGATTCTGGAGAATGGGAAATACCTGGGGACAGGCGTCTACCCACGTCTCGTCAGCGATGAGGAGTTCCTCGCGGCGCAAATCCAGAGGGAGGACAAAACTGACTACGCTCCCTGCCCCGCTGCGCTGAATCCTATTCGGGAGAAAGCCGTGTGCGCGGTATGCGGAAGCAGAATCGCGCGGGACACCAAGTCCCATGGACGGCCCCGCTGGGTCTGCCCGGACTGTGGTGCCATCGTCCACATCAGCGATGAGGAGGTGCAGAAACGGATATCCCATCGGCTCCGCCATCTGGCGGACACCCCCGACCTGCTGACCCAGCCTCCCATACCGGAGGCTGTCCCCTCCACGGACGCCCTGCGCATCCAGAATGAACTGAACCTGTGCTTCAACCGCTCGGATATCAACCCTGACTACATGAAGACGCTGATCTTCGCCGCCGCCGCAGAGCGGTACGCCGTCCTGCCGGATCTCACGCCAGTCCATGACATGGAGGCACTTCGGGAGCGCCTGGAAACCGGTCCCGTCAGTGACAGCAACCTGCGGGAACTGCTGGCAAAGGCGGTAAAGGCCATCCGCATCGGCGGACAGGATTACATAGAACTGGAACTGACCAACGGAACGATGATAGGAAAGGAGCAAACCACATGACTACACAACAGACTCCCCAGAAGCGGCGGATCACCGTCATTCCTCCCAATCCCCAGCTTACAGAGCGGGACATTCACAAGAAGCACCTCCGGGTAGCTCCCTACTGCCGGGTATCCACGGACAGCGAGGAGCAGCTCAACAGCTACAACGCCCAGATCGCCTACTACACCGAGAAGATCGCCGCCACACCGGAGTGGACTATGGTCCGCCTGTACGCTGACGAGGGCATCACAGGCACGTCCATGAAGCGGCGCAAGGAGTTTTTGAAGATGCTCCGGGACTGCGACCGGGGTAAAATTGACCTCATCATTACCAAATCGGTGTCCCGCTTCGGACGCAACACCCTGGACGGTCTGGACACCGTCCGGAAGCTGAAGCGGAAGGGAATCGGCGTCTTCTTTGAGAAGGAAAACACAAATACCCTTTATATGGATAACGAGATGATCCTCACCTTTATGATGAGCCAGGCCCAGGCAGAGAGCGAATCCCTCAGCGGCAGCGTCAAGTGGGGCCACCGGAAGAACTTCAAGGACGGCAAGGTCTACTACCACTACGCCAGCTTTCTCGGCTACCGCAAGGGGCCGGACGGCCTGCCGGAGATCGACCCCGATGAGGCGGCCATCGTTCGCAGGATCTTCGCCCGATACCTGCTGGGCCAGAGCGTCCACCAGATCTGCCGCGACCTGATGTCGGACGGCGTCAAGACCGCCCAGGGCAGTGATTCCTGGCATGACAGCGTGGTGAGGAAAATGCTGCAAAACGAAAAATACATCGGGGACGCCCTGCTCCAGAAGACCTTCATGGCGGACCTCTTCACCCATGAGCAGAGGAAGAATATGGGGGAGCTGCCCCAATACTACGTCCACGAGTGCCACCCCGCCATCATCGACCGGGACACCTTCCAGCGGGTGCAGGAGGAGCTGGCCCGGCGCTCCAGCCTGCGGAAGACCTCCTCCAAGACCAAGACAGAGCTGGGCAAATACTGCGGCAAGTATGTCCTCAGTGAGCTTCTGGTCTGCGGCGAGTGCGGCAGCCCCTACCGCCGGGTGGTGTGGAGCCGGCCCGAGGGTAAGCGGATCGTCTGGCGTTGCATCAACCGCCTGGAGCATGGGAAGAAGATCTGCAAGAAGTCCCCCACCTGGAATGAGACAGACATCCAAGCCGCTGTGACCGCCGCCATGAACGAGCTGTTCCACACCCAGACCGCAAAGGAGGCGCTGGAGGCAAGCATCACCGCCGCCCTCGCCGGGGAGGATGGGGAGCTGTCCCTGCCGGCGCTGGAGGCGCAGATCCGCAGCCTCACGGAGCGTCAGCTGGAGCTGTTCCAGCTGGCCGTCAGCGCCGGGCCCGACTGCCTGGAATATGACGAGGAGATCCAGCGGGTGAATATAGCGAAGACCTCCCTGATGGCGAAGAAAGCGGAACTGGAGCGTGAGGGCCGCACCGCCGCCGCGTTCGACCGGAGGATGGAGGACATCGCCAACGAGCTGGCGCAGACGGCTGGGACCATCACAGAGTTTGACGAGGTCACCGTCCGCCAGCTGGTCAGCAACATCAAGGTAGTCAGCAAGGATA
>CAJTSM010000042.1 GCA_910578935.1 uncultured Oscillibacter sp.
TCCTTCGGGAATTGCCCGTATTAGAAGCCCCGTGGGATCAGGCTTTCCAGAAGCAGTATTGCGCGGGGTGCGCCGCCACAGATTGCGACGCTTGCCCGAATGAGGCGTGCCGGAATAATCCGGCGTGGTGGCTGGCGCAGACGGCCACAGAGGAACGGGGGCGTTCAGAATGAGCATTTGCCGGGGGTGCGGGCGTGCAATCGAATGGATCAGGACGAAGGCCGGAAAGAATATGCCCGTTGATCCCGCGCCCGTCTTTGTGATCGAAGGCGGCGGGAATGACCGCTTTGTAACGGACGAAGGGGAGGTTATCACCGGGCGCGTTGCCCGCCCGGAAGAGGAAAGCCGCGATCTTCCCGTTGCATTCGTGCCGCATTGGAAGACTTGCCCGAACGCCGGGGACTTCCGGAACAAAGGGGGCGGGAAACGTTGATTAAAATATTGATCGGCGGTTCCCCTTGCACCCATTGGAGCATAGCAGTTATTCCCCCGCCGCCGCTCTTGCGTCCATTGAGATTGAAGGGAAGATGTTTTCAACGTCTATTTGTGTAGGCACATTTTACAACTACATAACAAAGGGCGTATTCCTTCGCCTGACGAACGCGGACTTGCCGGAAAAACCGAAACGCAAGCGGCCATATCACACAGTTAAAACAGTGAAGCGCGCGCCGAAAGGTGAAAGCATAGAGAAACGCCCCGCCGAAGTGGACGCGCGGGAAGATGTGGGACATTGGGAAATGGACACCGTTTATTCAAAAAAGAAGAGTTCAAAGAAAACCCTTCTTGTGCTGACCGAACGGAAAAGCCGTCTTCCCATTATGGAGCTAATGCCGGATCGGACGGCTGACAGCGTGGTTGCCGCTCTTGATCGCATAGAAAGGCGTTTCGGTTCGCGCCTCTTCCGGTTGATTTTCCGCACGATCACCGTTGACAACGGCGGGGAATTCGCGGACGTGGAACGGCTGGAACGTTCCGCGCTGACGATGGGAAAGCGCACAAAGGTTTACTATTGTCACCCATACAGCAGTTACGAGCGGGGGAGCAATGAGAACGAAAACAAAATGATACGGCGGCACTTCCCGAAGGGAACGGACTTCGGGAAAGTGACCGCCGCAGAAGTCAAGCGCGCGGAAAGCTGGATTGCCAACTATCCACGTAAAATTTTAGGTTGGAAAACGTCTGAAATGCTCTTCCGTGAAGCCATCGCCGCCCTATGAAAAAATATTTCAAATTTTTTCGCATTTACTCTTGACATTTCCGTGGACTTCCGCTCCCTGCCTTTTTGACGCGCAGAACGCCTGAAAAGCCCTCCGCAGGAGTTCGCGCCCGCAGGCGCGAATACAATTCGATCACTTTTTTGGCGGCGTGTACGTCAAAAAAGTACCTTGCGGGCCGAACTCGGCCCGGTCCTTCCCCATCCCAAAAGTGGCTCCGCCACTTTTGGGAACCGCTATAGCACCAGGTCCGGCAGGCAGGCGACCAGGAACATCGCCGCGGCCAGCACCAGCGCCAACGCCATCAGCAAGTACCGCCTGCGCAGTAAGAACACCACAATCCGATCCTTCCGCATCCGTCATCGCCCTCCCCGCCGTATGTTTGACGATACAGCTTATGCGGGGATATGGGCGATGTATGCCGGTCAATCCGCGCCGATCACCGTATACTCCCCTCCCCGCAGCAGTCGGACAAGGGCGGCGTCGTCCTCCGGCAGGACAGGGGCGAGAATGCCCCCCGTTCCGATGTCCCCCGGCTTGTGGCAGTCGGAACCGCCGGTGCGGAGGAGATGGAACTGCCGGGCGTAGAGCTCTGCCCTGGGGTTGTCATTCTCGTGTCGGGGATTGCTGTTCATCACCTCTACGCCGTCCAGGTAGCAGGCAATGGCGGGCGTACACGCCTTCCGGTAGGGATGGGCCTGGATCAGCAGCGCTCCGGCCTCCCGGGCCAGGGGCGCGAAGGCGGCAATTCCCAAATGAAAAATCTTCTCCGGGTCCGCCAGCAGCTCGTCGGGATAGTGGTAGAGCAGGTAGTCGTTTTCACACTCGTCAAAACGCAGCTCCGCCCCCTTGTAGACCTTCAGCCCCCGCTTGGCGCACTCCTCCTCCATCCGGCGAAAGCCCTCCAGGAAGGGGGTCACCACATCCCCGGGGATCGTGGTGTCGATGTGCAGATAGGAAAAGGTATCCCGGTTATAGTGGTCCGTGACGGCCACAGCGGCATAACCGGCCCGCTGGTAGCCCTCCGCCAGGGCGGCGGCATCCAGGTAGCCGCACTTGCTGGTATGACTGGTGTGCAGATGGGTCTCTATCTTATACATTTGCATGGTAATATCTCCTTTAGACGATCGTCAGCCTGACGCTCTTGCGTTCGCAGTAGTCCCGGATCTCTGCCGGACAGCGGGCGTCTGTGACGACCTCCGTCATGTCCTCCAGCGCGCCGTAGGACATGAGGCTGCTCCCGCCGAACTTGCCCCCGTCCACCAGGAGCCAGGTCTGACGGCTTCTGCCCGCCGCAAGCTTTTTCAGCTCATATTCGATGTAGGTGGATACATTCAGTTTCCCGTCCGGCGACACGCCGGAGGCCGCCATGAACGCCTTGGCGAACTGGTAGCGCCCCAGAAACTCCAGGGTGCTCACGTCGGCCACGGAGTTGGTCCGCCGGTTCATCCCTCCGGGCAGGACGATCAGCTCCACATTGGGCTTTCCATAGGCTTGATGGACCACATAGAGGTTCCCGGTGACGATGGTCACATGCTTGTTGGGGTCCAAGAGGTCGATGAGGTGCATCGTGGTAGTCCCGGCGTCAATGTAGAGGGTGTCGCCGTCCTCTATGCACGTCTGGGCGTACCGGGCGATGCGGTGTTTCTCGTCCGCATGGAGCTGGGTCCGCTGGGTAAACAGGGGGACCTCCTGCCGCTGGACGGCCCGGACGCCGCCGTAAACCTTCTCCACGGAGCCGGTGTCCGTCAGATAGGCCACATCGGAGCGGATGGTGTTCATGGACACGCCAAATTCCTCCCGCAGCTCCTCCATGGTGACCGCTTCCCGCCGGGCCACCAGGGCCTCCATCTGCTTGCGGCGGTCGTCCTTCATAGAGAGACCTCCTTTCCGGAGAAATCGCAAATTTTCGTATCTCCATGATACCGCACCGCCGAAAAATTGTCAACTATTTTATTAAAATTGGTAAGTTGATAAGATGAGAAAAGAAAATTACCAAAAACATCACATTTGAAATTGACAGAAAAGGAAACAGATGCTACAATCTCCATGTAGAAACGTTTGCGGTGTGGACCGCAGGAATTTATGAAACGGAGGACGATTCATATGGCGAAAGTAAGAGTAGGCGTAGCGGGGTACGGCACCATCGGCCAGCGGCTGGCGGACGGCGTAGCCATGCAGGGGGACATGGAGCTGGTAGGCATCGCCGACCTGGCGCCCACCCTGGCCATCCGGGCCCTGCGGGAGAACGACATGATCGGGGCCAACAACGTCAAGTACGAGCTGTACCTGGTGGGCGGCGCGGACAAGGCGAAGTTCGACGCCCTGGACATCCCCGTAGCCGGTTCCTTCGAGGACCTGTGCGGCAAGGTGGACATCATGCTGGACTCCTCCCCCGGCGGCGTGGGCGCGAAGAACAAGGAGCTCTATGAGAAGATGGGCGTGAAGGCCATCTTCCAGGGCGGCGAGAAGAACTCCGTGGCCGACGTGTTCTTCCACGGCTACGCCAACTATGAGAAGGGCCTGGGCCAGAAGTATCTGAAGCTGACCAGCTGCAACACCACGGGCCTCATCCGCACGGTGGACTGCCTGGACCGCGCCGTAGGCGTGGAGAAGGTGGCCATCACCATCATCCGCCGCGTCGCGGACCCCGGCGACTATCACCGGGGGCTGACCAATGCTCTCCAGATCGACAAGGCCCCCAGCCATCAGGCGGCGGACCTGATGACCATCATGCCCCACGTGGAGGCCACGGGTATCCTGGTACATACGCCTGTGACCCATGGGCATATCATTACTGTTCTGGCGTCCGGCCGGGATGGGAAGAAGATCACCCGCGAGCAGGCTCTGGAGGCGTTCCGGGCCCATCCCCGGATTCGGACGGTTACGATTGATGAGGGTTTCCTGGGCAACGCCAGTCTGTTCAAGTATGCCCGCGACCTGGGCAACCGCCGGGGCGACATGTATGAGATTGGTCTTTGGGAGGACAGCATCGTGGAGAGCGGTGATGACATCATGTATGCTATCAATATTCCCCAGGAGAGTGTGACGATTCCCGAGACCATGGATGCGATTCGTGCGGCT
>CAJTSM010000043.1 GCA_910578935.1 uncultured Oscillibacter sp.
GAACAAATGGAGATGGGTCATATCCAATGACGTGGGGTGCAAAGCCCCTATTCCAAAGGTCTATCCCAATTTCAGCCCAGTTCCCGGCGACACCCAGGCGTTGAAAAAGCCAGTGCCTGTCCGATATCTGAATCCGGTGGTCACCCTGCTGATCACCGCCCTCTGCCTGTCGGCTGGTTTTGGCCTGGGTTTGCAGGAGGAGGAATACCGAGCTGCGCTCCTCCCGCCAGAGGCTCCCCCAGCGGAGTCTGTTGTATCTGACCCAGAGGGTTCCGCACCCGTCACCAAGGCCATAGCGCCCAAGGTAATTGGAGACTACTACTTAAACGGCCTGATCCTCCGGACGGATGACGCCTTCCAGGCGTCCACGACCCAGCTGGAGGATCAGAAGAACGGCCTCACCTACCAGATCTCCCTGCAATACGGTGTAGGCGAGGAAGCCGCCCAAATTTCCCTGGAGAGAACGCAGGGAGAAAATGCCCGCTGCCTCCGCCCGGACGGTGAGGACTTCCTCTGGGGAATGGGTGACAACGGGGTCACCTATCGCTACGATCTCCGGACGGTGCGGCTCCCCCACGAGCAGACCTCCCACACTGGCGCGGCTCTGTCCGAGCGGGGTACCCTGATCATCATTGAGTGCGTCCACGATGACGATACTGATGAGGAGCTGGCGCGGGGCACCCTGCTGTATATGCTGGAAAACCTCCAGTTTACCGGGCCGGCCATTACAGAGGAAAACTATCAGGAGCAGCTCCGCCCAGCCATCAACATGGGCTTCAACTACTGCGGCCAGGCGTTCTTCAAGGCGCCGGAGGGGATGTTTGAGTATGATGTGTTTCTGGATACCTTCATGCCCTGCGGCGGGAAGATGAATTACTACGACGACGGTATCTCTATGATGACCAAGGCCCACGGCCTCCGGGTCTCCGCCGCCATTGTTCCCAGCGAGGGAACCGCAATGGACGTGGTGGAGCAGGTGTATCAGGACTTGAAAGCGGCGGGGCGGCAGTACGATGAACAGACGCTGTTCCAGGACGCCTACAACGCCGAGGGCAACAACGCCTGCCGTCTCACGGTCTACTACGACGGGGGCCGCACCCATGTCACGGTGCTGGTGGCCATAGAGGAGCGGGAGGGGTGCTATCTCTTCAAGGAGATGACCTGTCTGCCCGAGGAGGTGGACAGCGAATATCAGGCGGTTTTCAAGGAGATGGAGACCACCTGCGGCATCGAAGTCTCTGTGATGGAAGACCTGGGCCGGCACAGCCAATAATAGAAAGAGAGGAAACAGTATGGATTTGGAATGGGAACGGGAGAATCCCCGTGACAATGTGATCGCAGGTACTGTGGGAGCGTTTTTAGGCTCCCTGATCGGCGTGGCCTGTATCGTGATCTTCAACAAGCTGGGATATGTGTCCGCGGTGTCCGGCGTGGTGATGGCGGTGTGTGCCATCAAGGGCTATGCCCTGCTGGGAGGGAAACTCACCAGGCGGGGCGCGGTCATTTCCGGTATTTTCATCCTTGTGATGACCTACGTCGCCACCAAGCTGTGCTTTGCCCTTGCGGTGATGGAGGTCGCCACAGAGGAGGTCAGCTTTTTTCTGATCTATCAGAGCATTGGGCTGTTTCTGGAGGACAGTGAGCTGAGACGAATTTTCCTGGGAGAACTGGCGCTGCAATACCTCTTTACCTTGGTCGGCGGAATCCCGACCCTCATCTCCAGCCTCCGTAAGCCGGTCAAACGTCCGGAAGGCCCCGCTGAACCGGATGAACAGCCGCCCATCCAGGGGGAGTTCTACGCCCTGCGGAAAGACTGGATGCGTCCGCTGCGGCTGAGCGTTTTTGTACCGCTGCTGGTGATCATGGCCATATCGGTGGGCGGATTTATCGCCACCGCGTTTATCCAGGAAACCCGGTGGATGACCGCCATCGTCTTGGGCGGATTTATCAGCGGGGTGTTCCTGCTCTGCTGGTCGATCCCTACGCTCCAACTGTGCAACGCGTTCCATATTCTGTTCGTCCGGGCCGGAGGAAAACTGTGGCGGGTGGATTTGCAGCATTTTTGCAGCGTACAGAATTGGTGGAGCCAATCCTCCAGCAAACAGGCAGCCATCAAATGGGATGTACTGTGTGAGATTAGCTGCCTGCTGGACGGCGAGACCCCCAGCTACGGCCCCGGCGCTGTGACAGAGCTGAAAGACCTCCAGGTGGAGAAGGAGGACAACTGGAGCTGGAAATGCTTCTATGAGTCCGAAGACTGCAAGCGGAAAAAGCTGCGGATCAGCAAGGGCTATCCCGACTTCTGCCCCGTCTCCGGACTGGAACGCTCCCAGGGACCGACACCCGCCCGCTGGATCTTCATTCCTCTCTCTTTTGTGGTGACCGCGGCGCTCATCGCCGGAATCTGGGCATTGGATATGTCTGTCTATGTCGGCCCAACGTGGAACCGGCCCCAGACCTCGGACTCCGCGCCGAAGGGGAGCACACAGCCGGAGGTCAAGAGCATCTCCGCCAGGGTGCCGGAACAGATCACGGAATATGAGATGTCCGAGGTGTGGTTCCGGGTGGACAGCGGCTTCAAGTACAGCCGCCGCACCTTCTTGGACGGTAATACCGGGACTCTATACCGGGCCTATGTTCAGTACGGTGTGGACGCCAGCGACGCTTGGAATACCCTGAGCCAGCATATCAGCGAATACCGTATCTCCCCTCTTTACGACCGATTTGACGCGGTATATCTGGATCAGGAGCCTCTGACCCCTCTAAATGAGACATCCCGGTACAATATCGTTTCGGTATACCTCACCGACGGTCAGGCGTTCCATACCGCCGCCGTTCTCTCTGATGACGGGACGTTGTTCACCATGGAGGCAGAGCAAAACGCCTCCGACAAGAGTGAGGATGTTCTGGCAAATCTGATGTTCACCCTGGAGAGCGTCCGCTTTGGTGGGCCCGTGGTGACAGAGGAAAACTATCAGACCCAGATCCACGTCTCCGAGGTGCGGGACTGCACCTATATGGCGGCGGCCTATTTGAAAACCGACCTCTTTGGACACGACGCTTTTGTGGATGTGTACGTCCCCTACAGCGATTCGCCCATCTACTCCGCCGGTGGCCAGGCAATCCGGACGGAGGCCCATGGGCTGCGGGTCTACGCCACCATCGTCCCCGGCGAGAACGCCAAGGCGGTGGTTGATGCCCGCCAGCAGGAGCTGGCTGCAACAGGGCAGACCTATGAGGACGGCGTGGACGATGAGATGTACCGGGAGGATCTGGACGCCGCCTGCAAGCTGACCGTTTATGAGGAGAACGGCCAGAAGCGCCAGGCCGTCCTGTACGCGGACAGCAAGTGGGAGGGTTACTACCTGCTCCGTGAGATCACCGGACTGCCTGAGCTGGTGGACGAGGAGTACCCCGCCGCTCTGAAGGAGCTGGAGGGAATCATCGGCCTGACCATGCCGGTGCTGGAGGAGCTGGGAGGCTAATGTATGAAAAAATGCACAGCGGGAATGTTCTCTAAAATTGTGGTGATCCTGCTTTTCGCCGCGTTTTTCCTGCCGATGGCGGGTCTATTCCTGTACTTGGCCGTCTTTGATCCTACACTGTCCCATGAGGAGCGCCTCCTGTTTGTGGTGGGAGCGGTTCTGTTCGGCGGACTGGTTTTATTCGCCGCCTATCGTGCGCTTTATCTCGGAACCGGATGGGTGGAGTATGATGCGGAAACAGTGATATTCCACTGCTCCCGGCGGGAACAGCACCGCTTCCGCTGGGAAGACATTCCAGGAGACAGAGTGCAGGCCGGCTGGCAAGGCGGGTATATGTTTGTGATTCTGGTCGGAGGACAGCAGCGGAAAGTGGGCCTTAGCCGGTTCTCGGCTGGGTTCAAAGACTTTGAGCGGACCCTGGAGGCAGCTGGGGTGCTGAAACGGATCGGCATCACAACAGCAGCAGATTTCAAGCGAAGTGCGGAGCAGATTTTTGGGCAGTTTGAGGAATACAGAGAAGCTCATCCCGGCTCCGTGAGGCCAAAGCCAGAGGGTGATTGCGTTCCCTGCCCGGACTGCGAGGGAACGGGCATTATTACAAAACGGATCTTGAAACTGGATATCGGAAAGGTGTGCAAGACCTGCAACGGCTCCGGATATGTGCCGAAGTAACTCCAGTAGTAGCTGGTCTCCTCCCCAGAGGATGTCCAGGAGGGCGGCAACAGTACCCTCTACATCGGTTTCTATCTCCCAGAGCTGAAGAT
>CAJTSM010000044.1 GCA_910578935.1 uncultured Oscillibacter sp.
TGTTTCCCCAGGGATTTGCGGCGGTGGCGGGCCAAATCAGGGATTTTCAAGGCGTGAATATGCTGTGCGACATTGGCAACGGAACCATGAACATCATGTTCATCAACGACCGCAGGCCCGCCGCTGACCGAATGTTCACGGAGAAGTACGGCACCCATCAATGTATGCTGGCCGTCCGGGAGAACGTCATGCGAACCCACCACGCCACGGTGGACGACTCCATCATCAACCGGGTGCTGCGGTTTGGCACGGCGGACATCCAGGAGGACTACCTGACCACCATCCGGGAAACCGCCGCAGGGTATGTGCGTGAGATTTTCCGCATCCTGCGGGAGCATGAATACAACCCTGCCCTTATGCGCCTCCATGTGCTGGGCGGCGGGAGCTGCCTAATCCGCAACTTTGGGCAGTATGACGCCGACCGCGTGACCATCTACGACGATATTTGCGCCACGGCCAAGGGCTATGAGTACCTGTGCGAACAGGCTCTGCGTAGGGGCGTGAGAGAATGAAAATCAAACGGTTTTCTCTCCGATTTAATCTTGATTGGGAGGATGACCGCAGAGCGTGGGACGCTCTGCACCGCATGGACGCTCAATCCATCAATAAAGAGATTATCGCACGGATAAACGCCAAAGAGCAAACTGACGTTTTGAAAGACCTTATCCGTCAGGTTGTTTCTGAACAACTCGCAAACATCCTTCAGGGCGGCTCGGTTCAACCGCCGCCCCAGCAAGAGGACTGTGCTGAAGAAATAGAGAACGTGTTTGACTTCCTGGACAGCTTTTAGTGGCATCACCCGTAATGCCACTTTTTCCAGCCCATTGAGGGGCATGGCATCACCCATGATGCCACTGGCAATCGAAAGGAGGTGTTTTCCCATGCAGGGCAAACCGCCGCAGAGCAAGCCACCTCCCAGGCCCGCCCGCCGTGTTTCCCCAGCGGAGTGGGCATGGCTTGACCGCATCAACCGCCAGCTTGCCTATGACGAATATATGCAGGCCAAGCGGGAGTTCTGGCTTGCGGCCCGCCCCGCCAGGGGGGAATCCGACCGGGCTTGAACCTACCCCGACCGTTCTCCCACGCCGCAGGCGCAGAGGGCGGTATTGTCTTAACAAGCAACGAATTGTGGGGCCACAATTCAGCTTGACAGGGGCCTGCCGCCCCTATGACCCCGCATTTAGACCCACATTTAGAAAGGATGGTATTTTTTGAAAAGAACGCTTGAAATGAAAATCCGCTTTACCAGGGGCGAACTTGATGCCCTCACCAAGAAGGCCCGGAAGTCTGGCTTCTCCCGCGAGGGCTTTTCCCGCCGCATCCTCAACGGCGCGGTGGTGAAGGAGGCCCCGCCCGCCGAGGTGCCCATGCTGATCCGGGAGGTGCGGCGCGTGGGCTATAACATCGACCAGCTTTTGATGATCGCCCGCACGAAGAACTGGCTGGTCGTGAAGGAGTTGGAAAAAGCCCTGGAGAGCAATCGGGCCGTGGAAAAGCTGATCGTGGACACCTACACCACCCCCTCCGACTGATATGGCCGTGACCTCCATCTGGCCCATCAAGGGGCGCGTGGACAGGGTGATAAACTACGCCCGGAACCCGGAAAAGACCACCGAGGGGAGCTTGCAGGAACTGGCGTCCCTCCACGCCGTTGATGATGTGGTGGAATACGCCGCCAATGATATGAAAACGGAGCGCCGCTCCTATGTGTCCTGCCTGAACTGCCGGGAGGACACCGCCGCCGCTCAATTCATGGAAACAAAGCGGTTAAGGGGCAAGCTGGGGGGCCGGGTGTGCTACCACGGCTATCAATCCTTTAAGGCGGACGAGGTAACGGCGGAAACCGCCCATGAGATCGGCGTCAAGCTGGCCCAGGAGTTGTGGGGCGACCGCTTTGAGGTGGTGGTGGCGACCCACTGCAACACCGGCCATTATCATAATCACTTCGTCATCAACTCCGTGTCCTGCGTGGACGGCTACAAATTCTACAATTCCCCCGCCGACTATGCCCATATGCGGGAGGTGTCAGACCGGCTTTGCCGGGAGTACGCCATTTCCGTTATTGAGAACCCCGGCGGGCGGGCCAAGCACTACGCCGAATGGCAGGCGGAGCAGAACGGCAAGCCCACCCACCGGGGCACCATCCGGGCCGACATTGACCGGGCCATCCTCGCCTCCACCACCGAGCGCGACTTTCTGCGGGTGATGGGCGAGATGGGCTACCAGCTCAAAACAAGGGGCAAGGGCGGCAAGACCCTAAAATATCCGGCGCTGAAACCGCCCGACGCTGGCGGCTATTTCCGCTCCCATAAGCTGGGCGAGGGCTACTCCCTGGACGAGATCAAGGAGCGTATTCTGCACAACCTCCAAAAGCAAGTGCCATTCCCGGAGGTAGTGCATCGTCCGCCCCGGCGCTACCGGGTGCGGGGCAAGCCCCGGAAGAAAGTCACCGGCCTGCGGGCGCTGTACTTCCGTTACTGCTATGAACTTCATATCATCGTCAAGCGACCGGCATCCGTCAAACGGGTGTCTTTTTTGCTGCGGGAGGACATCGCCAAACTGGACAGACTGGACGCGGAAACCCGGTTTTTGGGGAAACACCGCATCGGCACCATCGGGGAGCTGACCGCCCACCGGGAAACGGCGTCGGCGGAGGTGGACGCCCTGACCGCCCAGCGGCAGGAACTCCGTAAGGAGCTGCGGCGGCTCAACCGGCAGGGTGATGCCACAGCTATCAGCGAGGTCAAAGACAAAATCAGCGCCATATCCAGCCGTATGAAGGCGCTGCGAAAGGAGGTGGTCTTATGTGACGGCATCGCCCAGCGTTCCGGGCAGGTCAGGGAAAATCTGGAACGGCTGATAGAGCAAAAGGAAACCGAACGAAAGGAGTTGACACAGCATGAGCTATTCAGGCGACGCGGCGGAGCAGGTCGTGAGGCTGTCCCTGGAAACAGGTGAGGTGGCCGTCAAGCTGGCCGGCGAGGGTGCCAAACAGCTTGCCATCCTCTTGTACGCCATCCTGCGGGAGCAGAAGAAAACCAAGGGCAAGACCCGCCTGACCAATATGCTCCGCAGCGGCAAGGAGCTGAAGGTGTTCGCCGTGAAGGACAGCGACCTCCAGCTTTTTTGCCGGGAGGCCAAGAAGTACGGCGTCCTCTACTGCGTCCTGAAAGACCGGGACGCCACGGACGGGCTGACCGACATCATGGTACGGGCCGAGGACGCCAGCAAGATCAACCGCATCTTTGAGCGTTTCAACCTGGCTACGGTGGATATGGCCGAGGTCAGGCGGGAGATCGAACAGAGCCGGGAGGCCCAGCAGAACGACGCCCCGGAAGCGCCAGCGGCGGCGGAGCTGATGACCGAGCAGGAGGTGGACGATCTGCTGGACGCCATGTTCTCCCCGCCCCCGGCACAGGAGGGAGAGCTGCCCGTCCCGGAGCGCACCGCCCCCGAACAGGACAAGGACGATTTTTTGGAGGCGGTGTTGGGTGCTTCCCCCACCAGGGAGGAAGGGCAGACCGAAAACCCCACCGAGGGCCGGATCGAGAAATCCCGTCAGTCCGAGCCTACCTCAAAGCCCAAAGAGCGAACCGCACCGGGTACTTCTGAACCGCAGGAGCGTTCCCGCCGTTCTGTCCGGCAGGAGTTGAACGACATCAAGGCGGAACAGAGGGAAAAGGCGGCAAAGGGCAGGGAGCAGTCCAAGCCCACCAAGGGGCCGAAACACAAGGCCCCGCGAAAGTATAAACCCAAACGGTTAAAGGAGCGATAACGATGCCGAATTATGATGATCTGTTTACCGAGCAGCCCGCCCCGCAGGAGCAAACGCCTTTTGACAAGGACGCATGGGCGGCGAAAAAGCAGGCGGAGCGCGAGGGCGTCTACGCCATGATCGACAACTATGTTCACGACATGGGAGTGGAAGGCGGCGTGTTCCGGGCCTATCTGGATGTGCAGGCCCGGTTTGACCTCTACTCCGTGAGCAACGCCGTC
>CAJTSM010000045.1 GCA_910578935.1 uncultured Oscillibacter sp.
GTTCTCCCGGATCGGCAACACCAGCAACGTCATGCTCCAGTCGTTCTATTGGCGGGACACCCTGTCCGCCGCCGTCCGGCTGGATAAGGTTGTCACCGGCACCTACAATTTCCCCGGAACCTATAAGATCGTCTATAAGGTGAACAACGCCGGGGACTACCGCACTCTGGCCGACAGTCTCAGCACCAGCCGGAACTACACGCTGGCCGCGTCCCCCACGGCCCTGGGCCTTGCGGCCAATGAGCGCGTCACCGAAATCATGTTCGTGTTCGGTCAGGTCCCCGGCGGCTTTAGCCAGGTGGAGGCCCCCATGCTCCACTGCAAGGCCGTGTCCGGCCTGACCCCCGGCAGCAGCTTTGTAAACGTGGCCGACGTGGGCGGAACCCATGACGGCGTATGGGTGCAGGCCGTGTCCCGCTGGGTGACGACTGTGTACGGCAAGCCCACGCCCCTGCCCAAAACCGGCTATTGAGAACCCTACCGGGAAATGCGTCTCACCGTGAGACGCATTTCCCCCCTGCATGAAAGGAGGAAGTATGTCCGAGAAAAAGTATATCCGCTTTATCAACAGCGACTATGAAACGCTGTTCCATATCCCGGACGGCGGGCGCATCCGAATCACCTACCCCGACAGGGAACCGGCTGAACGGGTATGCCGGTTTATCGACGAGTACCACACGGCAGTTGGGAATTGTCACTACCACATCTGCGAGTTTGCCGAGCGCATGGAGCAGATCGGCGCGAAGTATGAGCCGCTGGACTACATCCGGGAACCTGAGTTTTACCCCAAGTATTATCTTGCGGCAAGTGAAAATGGCCCCGGCCCTGCCTACCATATCATCGACACAAGGCAGGAATACGGTTTTGCGTTCGCACCCAAGGGAGCCGCGAGGGGCCAGAAGTATTGCATTTTCAGACGGCGGGTGGATGAAAGCGGCCATTATCGCGTTAGCTGCGTTGTCCAATGGAGCGACAATCTGAAAGACATCGCTCCCCAGGACTGGGGCTTTGACATGAAGAAGATCAAGGCCGTAACGCAGAAGCCGAAAAAGCGGACTGGCCCCAGGCGGTGAGCGGAGGCGATGCGCCGGCGTCCAGCCCAAACGCGAGAGCGCCCCCATAGCTGTGGCGCGGCTTTTCTCAGCACCAATTCTGAGCGGAAATGCGTCTCACCGTGAGACGTATTTCCGCTCTCTTATAAGGAGGCGAACACCATAGACGATTTTAAGGCAGTACCCAGCAGTCTGGACATCAGCAAATATCTGAAAGAATTTCTGATCATGTGCGACCCCGTAAAATACCCGCCGGGGGATGACGCTAAAATTGTACGGCGCTTGAACGATACCCTGCAAGGACGGGGGGAGCAGACGGTTCAGGAAATGCTGGCTGAAATAGACACGGTATGCGGACGGTTGGGAATCTACAATTCGGAATGGCTGGCATTTCAACAGAAAATTGAAGATTTCCAGCATCAGAAATCACTGTTAGACCAGCCCTATACCAAAAGCAGCAGCAAGCAGTACAAATATCGGAGCTATGACCCGCCCATTGGCCGCAAGTTAAAAATCGTCAATCAGCGGCTTTATGACTGCGCGGCAAAGGCGGGCTTTCCCCCGAACTTTTTCCGGGAAACTTACTTTGACCAGGTGACATTCTACTGCATACCCGACCACACGGATTTTAACTTTTCCTATTTCAGCAACTGCACCTTTGCCGTGTGCCGGATCAGGGAGGCCACCTTTGACGGGGCAACTCTGTCCAGTTCTGAATTTCATAGCTGCGTTATGCAGTACGCCACATTCTTTAATGCGTCCATCGACCACACCCATTTTCACGACAGTACCCTGCGAAATGTTTCATTCCAAGAGGCCCGCCTCAAATCCTGCAATACCGTTGACTGTGAATTGGATGGCGTCGGCTTTTTGAACGCGACATTGGACGGCTGTTTTTTTGGACGTGTCGCCGCCCGCAGCATCCGGGGCCTGCACACCGCCACCATCACCCAGGGCGGCGCGACGGACAGCGAGGTGAAGCGTAACCGGGAATCCATTTTTGCCGCCCTCCGGCCTGAGCAGGGGCTGCGGCTGGAGTTTCCGGCGAAAAGGCGGGGTGGGCGGTGAAAAATCAATCGGACAACAGCTATTCCAAGTGGCTCTTCCTCGCCCTGCCCGTGCTGTGGATCGGCGCGGGGCTGGCCTCCGGCTATGAGGACGGCATGACGGCATTTGAAGTGCTGGGTAAGTTTTCCGAGTGGGCCGACCACCCGTTTCTGCTCCGCTGGACGCCCTATACTCTTAAATTCATGCTGGGGGCGCTGGTGGTGTATGCCTTTGCTGTGGTGCTGTACATTTCCGGTAAGCAGAACCGCCGCCCCGGAGAGGAACACGGCAGCGCCCGCTGGGGAAATCCCCGCCAGCTTGACCGCAAGTATCGGGACAAAGACCCCAAGCGCAACGCCATCCTCACGCAGAACCTGCGGATGAGCTTAAACAGCCGCCAGCACTTCCGCAACCTCCTGCAAATCGTGGTGGGCGGCTCCGGCGCGGGCAAGACCCGCTACATCGTGAAGCCCAACATTTACGAGGCCAACGCATCGTATATAGCGACTGACCCGAAAGGGGAACTTGCCCGCGACTCCATCCCCCTGCTGCTCCGGGAGGGGTACACGATCAAGGTTTTCGACCTCGTTGACCCGGATCGCTCCGACTGCTACAACCCGTTCCACTACATCCGCAACGACGCCGATGTGCTGAAGCTGATCGCCAATTTCATTCGCAACACCACCCCGAAAAACGCACATTCCAATGACCCGTTTTGGGAGAAAAGCGAGACGGCCCTGGACAGCGCCCTCATGCTCTATCTGCTCCACGAGGCCCCGCCGGAGGATCAGAACATGGAGATGATGCTCACCATGCTGGAGTACGGCGCGGCCAAGGAGGGGGACGGCGACCATGTTTCAGCCCTTGACCTGCTCTTTCAGGCGTTGGAGGAAGAAAACCCCAACCACATCGCCGTGCGGCAATACAAGGTTTTCAAGCAGGCCCCCAGCGAAACGGCCATGAGCATCTTAATCAGCGCCGCCGTGCGCCTCGCGCCCTTTTCCCTGCCGGAGATACAGCGCATCACCAGCCGGGACGAGATGGAGCTGGGCAAGCTGGGGGAACGGAAACAGGCCATTTTCTGCATTATCCCGGACAGCAACGATGTAAGCCTCAATTTCCTTGTCGGTATGCTCTATTCCCAGGCGTTCCAGGAGCTTTACTTTCAAGCCGACAAGGTACACGGCGGCAGTCTGCCCATTCCCGTGCGGCTCATGTTCGACGAATTTGCCAATGTGTCACTGCCGGACGGCTACGCCCGACTTCAGGCCACCATGCGCTCCCGCAACGTGATGGCCACCATTATACTGCAAAACATTTCCCAGCTCAAGGCCCTTTTCAAAGATGACTGGGAGGGTATCATCGGCAACGCGGATGCCTTTATCTATTTGGGCGGGAACGAGCAGAGTACGCACAAATATGTTTCGGAGCTGCTGGGCAAGGAGACGATCCAGACCCAAACCAGCAGCCAGAGCAAGGGGCGCAACGGATCGTACAGTCAGAATTTTCAACAGGC
>CAJTSM010000046.1 GCA_910578935.1 uncultured Oscillibacter sp.
TCATCTGCTGGCATTTACCGTTGTCGTTGGCAAACGTCCATGTCCGCATAGCCAGGTCGGTGAAGCCCTTGCTTTTCAAGTCGGCCACAGCCTGACGGTGACGGCGGGCCTCCTGCTCCGCCGCCTCCCGGTCAAGGCGCTCCTGCTCACAGCGGCAGGGGTGGGGCAGCAAACGGCCCTCCAGCGGCGGTGCGTCCATGCGAAACTGTTTCGGGGTACGGCACTTGCCGCAGTACAAAAGCCCGTCCTCGCCAGTGTAGTCCCCCGGTTCCAGCCGGGTCACGGTCATACGCTTGATAATGCTGTCAAAATCATTCATAGGCTCTCGCCCTCCTTGCACGAATAATCAGATATGCCGCCCTTGCCCTTGCGCCTGTCCTCCTTGGCCCAGCGGCGAATGGTGGCGGCGTGGCTCTTGTAGGTCTTGCCGGTAGAAGCCATGTACTCGGATAATCGCTCGATGTACTCCTGCCAGACGGCGGGAAAATCGGCTTGCAGTTCGGCAACCTCGGCCTCCGTCAGAAAGACGTTCTCATAGCGGCCTCGTGCGCGGGCGCACGCGCCCTCTCTCACATCAGGTAATTCACTCAGGTTACTCGTAAGGTTATTAGTGGACAATTTTCTGTCCATCAAAGGGATAGTTTTCTGTCCGTCAGGAGGACAATTTTCTGTCCGTCTGGAGGATAATTTTTTGTCCATCAAACGGACAATATCCTGTCCATCAGGTATCTTTACAAAAATGCGGTTTGGCTGGGACTGGCCCCGACGTTTGCGCTCAATCAAACCAGCAGTTTCCAGTTCGTTCAATGCGTTCTTGACGGTCATGGGGCTGCGGTCAATGGCGTTGGCAATTTCAACGATGGGAAAGACGATGTAAATCTGGCCGTTATCATCGGCCCAGCCGTTGGCCTGGGAGAGCTGTGCCCTGTCCAGCAGAACGGCATAAACCAGCTTGGTTGCCAGTGCCAAATCCGCCTCCATCAGAAAACGGGGGAATGGCAGATAGGGCGGCATTTTTGTGTCCGCTGTCATGTAGTCAGCAATCGTGTTCACCTCCCGTTTGTAACGGTTTAGAGGACCGTTTTAAGGGTTCAGAATGAAAAGTATCAGGCCCCCTATTGACCACGCCTGGAAAGCCTTGAAAAATCAGGGGCGTTTGGGGCCTAAAGCGTTACATACCAGCCCTATGTCGGCGCACCCGTTCACGGGTCTTTCGCCGCCGCTCCTGCTCGGCGCAATCAGGGCAGTATTTGGCCCGGTTGGATTTGGGGATGTACCAGCCGCCGCACAGGACGCATTTCTTCATGTTCTCCCGGTGGAGCAGGGCGGCGCACAAACTTTCATCCAACGGCAGCACAGCGGCCCGAAACCAGCGACAAATCAGGGAGTAAGAAATAGATTGTGGGCAGACACATTCCTCCCCATCGTCCAGCAGGAGGCAGTTGCCGTCCTGGTGATTGCAGCAGCTATGTACCAGCCGCCGGACGGCCCGGTACTGTGAATAGGTCATGTGAGGTATCATCGCTCCTGTTCCTCTCTGCGCTGGGTCTGGCCCTCCCTGGCAAGGCGCTCGGCGGTCTTTTTCAATGTCTCCACCGCCTTGATGTCCTCCCGCATGGCTCGCATTTTCAAATAATCAGCGTCCTTTTCTGCGGTCAGCTTTTGGGCCTCGGCCCTCCATGCCTTGGGGGTGATGGCCTCGCCGGATGCTTTCAGCGTGTCCAGGTAACGGACAGCGGCATCGAATAGGGCAAGGTCGGCACTGTGCCGCTGCTCGAATTGCTCCCGCTTGGCCGGGGCAATCTTGTCCAATTTCTGGCGGACAGGCTTATATTTTTGATACTGCGTCCACATTTCCAATCGCTCATTCAGCACAGACAACCGGCGCTCTGCCTTTACAATTTTGCCGCGCAAATCATAATAGCCGCTGTTCATGGCGGAAACTTTTTCATAAAGTTGCTCCATAGAGGAAATGCCATTTTCCATCAGGAAGTTAAACAAATTTGCATCCGCTTTGAGCGCCCTGACCTTGGCATATTGGGAAGTCGGGGCGGTTTCTTGCTTTGCCTGGAAAAGAAAATCCTTGATGCTTTCCTGGCCCTGGGGCTGGTCGGCCTGCTCCTTGCTCCAGTTGTAAAGTCGAGTAATGCGGGCCTTGATTTCTTTCAGCAGCTTGTTATCGGCGGCAATCTCCCGGTTGATGTCGCC
Source organism: uncultured Oscillibacter sp. (assembly GCA_910578935.1). GTDB lineage: Bacteria > Bacillota > Clostridia > Oscillospirales > Oscillospiraceae > Oscillibacter. Next base: position 2,209 of record CAJTSM010000046.1, read on the forward strand.
TTTCTCGGTGGCAACGCCCCGGCGCTCCATCTGGCTGGCGGCAGGCCCCATGTGAACGGTTGGAATTTTGTCAACGCCCTGCCTCTTGTAGCTGCGGTGGTCGATGCGCTCCGGCCTGCCAGCAACTTCTAAGGCCCGGTTGGTATAAGCCGCCCACGCCGCCCGCCACTTCTCGGCGTTCCCTCTCTGGTTCCAGTCGGTGGTGTCCTCCCGATGGTTCTTCCAGCCGCCTTTGCCATCCGGGATGCGCTGGCCCTGGCCGTTCAAATCGTACACCTTGCGGCATTTTGCTCCCCACTTGCCGTCCTCTCGAATGGGGCGGATGGTGAGCATGATATGGGCGTGAGGGTTTCCGGTTCCTTTATCGTGGATGGCAAAGTCGGCGCACATTCCAGCATCCACAAAATTTTCCTTGACGAACGCTCGGACAAGGGCAAGCTGCTCCGCCCTGGACAACTCAACCGGCAAGGCCACTTCAATTTCCCTGGCAAGCTGGGCGGTGCTGGATTTTTCGATTTCCTCCACACTGTTCCAGAGGGTGGAGCGGTCTGCGAACGCTGGCGGGGCGTGGGCGGGCAGCATGATTTCTGTATGGACAACACCGCCCTTGCGGGTGTAGTCGTGGGTCATGCCGTCCCACTCGTTTACCAGCTTTTCGCCGCTCCGATAGGCGGCAGCGGCCACAGCGGACTTGCCCTGGCTCCGCTGGATAATTTGGATGGGACAATGGAAAATTGCCGTAAAAACGCACCTCCTTTCAGTGCTGGATATTGGCCCCGCCGGAAAGTGACAGACGCGCAGCGGGTGTCACTTTCTGGCGGGGGCGCGGGGGTTTGGGGGTGTCAACCCCCATCGCGTCCGAAGGACGCAACAAGCCCCCAGCAGGGCGCACGACACCGGGACGGTGTATAAGTGCGCCATTCGGACTGAGGATTACTCCGCAACCTCGTTTTTGGGTGCTTTTTCCGCCAGCTCCGCCGCCCCTGGCAGGCGGGAGAGGGCAATCAGGAATGCCTTGACTTCCTCGCCCTCCATGCCGACAACGGCAGGGAAAACGCCCTCCAAAAT
>CAJTSM010000047.1 GCA_910578935.1 uncultured Oscillibacter sp.
GACTTCCTCTTTTTCGGCAAGGGGTTCCGGCATCGGGAAATTTCCAATGACGGAGAGCCATTTTCTTTCCAGCAGGTCGTACACCGCCGCGCCCTCATAGGCAAAGCCGTCATCCTCCAACGTGCCGTCAACATAGCCCCTCGCCACATTTTCCGCTTCTTGCAGCGTTTCATATTCCCGCTTTTCGTCCATGCCGTTTTCGATGTGGTGATAAACCACCACCTGATAACGGCGGGGCTGTGTCTGCGGTGAGGGTATATCCCCGTTAGAGCTGCGGCCATCCGCTGAACTTCCGGCGCTCTTTTCCGCTGAGGCCCGTTTGACCTGCTTCAGATAGTCCTCGGCCTGCCATTCGCTGGTAAATTCCTCTTGGACGCCCTCGCTGTCCACATAAATACCGCCCTGAACATCGTCCCATACGGCGTAGCCGTTCTCCGTTTCAATAACGGTAAAACGTTCATGGGGCAAAGCGGTGTCGGCGGCGGGGTGTTCCGGCTGTTCCTGCCGCTTCTCGTACTGTTCCTCCGCATAGGCGATCATGTTGTCAAAGCTCAAATTTGCGAGGTGTACGTTCAGATTGTCCAGGTCGCGGCATTGGAGCGACATCACCACTTCGCCGTCTACCTGATAAACCAGGCGGAAGTCGATCAAGTCGGCGCTGGCTTCAATGACATACTTGTTGTCGCTGGTACTGCCAAAGGCAAGGTCAATGTGGTGCAGGTCGGAAAAATCTGCTTCTTGCTCAAATTCTTTCCAACAATACTCGTTAATGAGTTCTATCGCTTCATCCAACCGGGCCTGGGCGTAGTCTATGACCTCAAATTCCTGTGGCGGTGGGTCAAGCTCCGCCACAAAGTCCTGGGGGATGGTCTGGCCCTCGCTGTCACGGTATAGGATAATGCCCATTGGAGTGCCAACATGGTTTTCCTCTTTTATTGCCGCCACAAACTGCTCCGCGTCGGTGTACTCCACGCTGTCACCCACCGTACCGTTGGCGGCTAAAAAGTCGATGCGGCCCACGGCCTGCGGGGTGTCCGGCTCCACGGCTTCGGCGGCGGGCGGTGCTTCCTCTACCACCTGAAGCAGACCGTCGTTCAAAGGGTTCTCCGCCAGCATACGGTCAAAGTCGGCGCGGGGCAGTTCCTTGTTGATGATGGGAAACGCCGGGTCAAAAAGCCGGACAGTCTGCTCGTCAAAGGCCAGCAGCTCATACTCCTGTGTTCCCAGGTACACGGTGTCGCCCAGGGCAAAGCGGTATTCCTTCTTCGGCGGGGGCGGCGGGTTCAGTTCCTCATAGGTCGGTTCCAGCGGCGCGGCCAGGGGGCCGTTCAGCTCGGCAAGCATGGCCTCGCACCGCTCCGTCAGGTGGGTCTTGTCCCCGATGATGGTCTGCATAGCGTCCCGCAGGGTGGGAAGAACAAAGCTACCCTCCATTGTCAGGACATAGTTTTTCTTATCTCCCACTCCAAAACTGTGCGTACAAGTTCTGGCGAACAAGACCTCCGCACATTGTTCCTTTTCGCCAAGCTGGGTCTTGAAGTCCACATAATCGTCAATGATAGAGCGGATTTCATCTGCGATTTTCCAGCGCGCTTTCCGTGCCTCCACCTGTGCCTGATATTCCGGGTAATGTTCTTTTTCAGCCCGGTTCAGATAGCGGTCGGCGGCAATCAGTTCCCCGATGCGCTTCTCCACCTTGGCCCAGGACAACAGGAATTTGCCGTCAGGGTCGCTGTAATTGCGGGAAATGGTGATACCCTTACCATCGTGATCTTCAAAATATCCACTGCCGGGAATAGCATCGGAGCGCCCGCCAATGCCATATTCATCCCGCAGGAATTTGATATTTTCCTGCTTGCCCTCATTTTTCTGGAATTGCTCAAAAATGCGGTACTTCCCCTCGGATACGCCGCTCCCGCCGCACAGGATATAGTCAATGGCCTCCTGGGGAATGGTAAAGGCCGAAGCCTTTTCCGCTTCGGCCTGTTCAATGAAGGAGATTTGCTCCGCTTCGCTGGGGAGGGGGCGCTCATCCGGGGCAAGCCACTGGTCAAGCAGGATCATCCCGTAAATGGAGTCAGCCACGGTTGGCCAGCGCATGAACACCTCCCTCTCACGGGAGAGGTACGCCCCGCGCCAGAGGGTCAGCACATCGTCCCACGCCCGATACCCGGCCCGCTGTCCATTGGACAGGATCATCTCAACGTAGGTGTTATTGAAAAAGGACTTGATAAAATCGCCGCGCTCCCTGCGGCCCGGATGGTCGGCAAAGAAGGCGGCGATTTCCGTTCTGTGGTCTTTCAGGGCGTCGCAGGTGCGGAGCAATTCGCTTTTTTCGCCGTCCTGGTAATAGTAGTCCATGTCAGAACGGGCGTTAAAGTCGTGATGCCTGACTTCAAGCCCGGTCGGGCCAGCCGTTGACGGGGCGGGCGGGGGCTGCTGTTCTTCCCCCGCGGGGAGGGTGCCGCTTACACGTCGGTGTAGATCAGCTCCGCCAGCGCCACTTCCTCCGCCGCTGCCCGGATGTTGTTCATCAGCCCCACCCACTTCATCTGATCGGACGCTTTCAGTTCCTCCGTCACGCCCTGCTCCCGCGCCATCCGCACCGTCAGCCGCTCCACCATCTCGGTGGCCTCCCGGTCGATCTTCTCCAGATGGGCGTTCAGTCTGCCGCTCAACTGCATCCCCGTGTAGTAGCCGTTCCTGTGGCTTTTGAGGTAACTGCGCCGCAGCATCCCATATTTTCCCACCTTCGGAGCCTCCGGCGCTTCCAGGTTGGGCAGGCGGTAGTCGCCCTCTGTCCGATACGTCAGTTCCATGTTCAACGCTCCTTTCACGTTTTACTCTGCCGTCATTATACCGCCTGTCGGCGTCCCCGGCAAATGTGCGATTTTGCTCTTGTTCTTCCCGGTACAGATTCCGTACCGTGCTGGCAATTTCCCGCAAAGGCATTTCGGAAATGTCGCTGACAGTGCCGCCCAGGATGGACAGGGTTTCCGGGGTATTGAAGTCGTAGATATGGGCAAAATCTTCACCGCTGAAATAGTCCTGGGGGTCGATGCCGCAACGGGTCAGCATGATATAGGCCACGCTGTTTTCCAGCAGGCCCTTGAACCACTGCTCCGTGTTGAGGTCGTCCAGTTCTTCCAGCAGACTGCCCCCTTTGACACGGCAAAGCTCGGTGTAGTAGTCGCCAAAGTTGTCCTCCACGATGACCTTCGCCGTCTGCAATAGGCAC
>CAJTSM010000048.1 GCA_910578935.1 uncultured Oscillibacter sp.
GGCCCCCGCCGCCCCCGGCGAGAAGCCCAAGGAGGACAAGGCCCCTGCCGCCCCCGGCGAGAAGCCCAAGGAGGACAAGGCCCCTGCCGCCCCCGGCGATACGCCCAAGGAGGACAAGACCCCTGCCGCCCCCGGTGAAAAGGATACACCTACCGTTGCCGAGCTGGAAGCCCAAGCGAAGTCCGGCCAACCCATTTCCCTGACTGACCTCGCCAATGCTGACAAAGCGGAGCGAGAGGCCCAAAAAGGCGGTACGGCAGAGACAGACCCTCCCGGTCAGGATAAGGGCGAAGCCCTGACCGCCGCCAAGGAGGGACCTGCCGGGACTGCTATCACGCAGATTTTTGAGAAGCGCCTCACGGCCCCTGACGAGGCGGCGCGGAAAACTCTGCCCACCCCGAAAGAGGGCGAGTCCTATTTTATCACCCTCCACCCGGCCTATCTGGAGAAATCCAGCTACAACAATTTTTCCGTGGATGTTGAAAGCGAGAACTTCAAGGAGCTTTTGAAATCCATTGAATTGGTGGGCATCAAAGACCCGGTGCTGGCCCGGTTCAACGAAAAGGGCGGGCTGGAAATCCTGTCCGGCCAGCGCCGCCATATTGCCGCCACCATGCTCAACCAGGCCGTCCCCACCATTATCCAGAAAATTGGCGACGCGGACGCCAAGATCATCGTGGCGGACGGCAACCTGCACCGGGACAAAATTTCCAGCTATGACCTGTCCCGCGCCCTGCGGATGAAGATGGAGGGCATGAAGCAGAAGGCGGGCCGCAGAAAGAAAGGCTTTTCCGCAAATGAGCTGCAAAGCGACGCGAAGCTGGCGCAGGAAATGGGCATGACCGTCTCCAAGCTCAACCGCCTGATCCGTATGTCGGAGGCAATCAAGGGCGTGTGCGACCTGGTTGACGAGGGCAAGCTCTCCATTTCCACCGCAGCCGAAATGTCCGCGCTGAAGCCCAAGACGCAGGAATCCGTTCTGCACCTGCTTGACCTGGGCTATAAGACCACCACTGACCGCATTATCCGCATGAAGAAAGCCGAGGGCGAGGGCAAGAAGCTGGACGAAATGGAATTGCGGAAGATTTTGGACGATAAGGACATCGCGCCCAAGCAGCCGGAGCCGGTACAGCAGCCGGAGGCCCCCACCACCGGCGCGGCCCCGGAACCCGCTGGCGAACCGGCCCCCCAGCCGCCCATTCCCGCCTCTCCCGATGTTCCCCAGACCCCGGACACGCCCCCCGCCGCAGACATTCCCCCGTGGGAGGAGCCGGAAAAAGCTCCCGCCCCGGAGCAGGGCGCTGAACCGCCCGCCCATGATGCTCCCACCCTGGAGAGGGATGACGACCCGTTCAAGGGGACGCAGGAGCGGCCCGAAGTGACCAAGGTGATTTTGACCGGGGACCGCCTCCGCAAGTATTTCCCCGATGTGTCCATGACCCCCCGTGAGATTGAGGAAAGCGTGTACTCGGCGCTGGAGGAGCGCCGCCAGCGGCAGATGAAAGAGCAGCAGAAAGCGGCGATTTTCAAGAAAAGCGGTCCGACCCGGTGATTATCAGCCCGACCAGCAGCCGGATCGTCCCCGCAACGTGCGCCCAAAGGGGCGCTTTTTTTCTGCCCGAAAGCAGGTGACGGCCCGTAGCTGACAAATACTACCACGCCGTCTCCTGCTCAGGGGGCAAGGACTCGACGGCCATGCTCCTGCTTATGCTGGAGGCCGGGATGCCCATTGACTGCGTTCTCACGGCGGACACAGGCATGGAATTTCCCGAAATGTACCGCCATTGGGACAAAATCGACCAGGTATTGTATCAGGAGCGCGGCATCCACCTGACGATCCTGCGCCACCCCAAGGGTTTTGAATGGCTTATGTTCGACCAGCCGAAAGAAAAACCGAAAACACTTGAAAACCGGGCGAAGCTGGGTGTACCGCCCTATGGGAACGGCTGGCCGGGTATTCGTGTGCGCTGGTGTACCGGCCAGCTCAAGACCCATCTGATCGCCAAAGAGGTCAACCGGCTGAAAAAGGAAAAGAACGCCCTGCACTATGTTGGCATAGCGGCAGATGAACCGGCCCGCATAAAGGATGAGATTTACCCCCTTGTTGAATGGGGCATCACCGAGGCCCAGGCATTGAAAATCTGCTATGACCGGGGCTTTGACTGGAACGGCCTCTATGAGATTTATCACCGCTGTTCCTGCTGGTGCTGTCCCTTTCAGCGGATAGGCGAGTTGAAAAATCTGCGCTGTCATCACCCGGAGTTGTGGGCCAGACTGCGTGAACTGGACAAGCGGGCTTTAGACCAATTCGGACACAGCGCATTAGGCCGTTTCAAGGATAACTGGAATGTGGAGCAGTTGGAACATCGTTTTGCCGCTGAGGATGCTGCAAGAAAGGAGGCCGAGATGGAACAGGACAAGTCCAAGGAAATCCGCGATATGCTCAAGGGCGTACCGCCCAAAAATGTGATTATCGCCGTTGACGATCTGCCGCCCAAGACACTGGAGCAGCACATCCAGGAGCGGAAAGCACGGGAGCAGAAGCCCAAGAAGCGCGGTAAATCCCGCTGACCCTTTATGCTATATCGGAAATGCGTCTCACCGTGAGACGCATTTCCCCTTATGAACGCCAAACAGCAGAGAGGATGATTTTTTGAACGACTACGAGCAAAGAAAGCAAGATCGCATTGACCGTCTCCGCGAAAAGGCCAGTAAAGCCCGCGCCCAAAGTGATGCGCTGTCCAGGCAATCCTGGGATATGATTAGCGCAATTCCATCAGGCCAGCCGGTTATGGGCGCGGCAGACGCACGCTACCGCGAAAGGGCAGGCAATAAAATGCGCCAGTCCGTCGCGGCATCTGACAAGGCCGACTATTATGAGCGCAGAGCGCAGGCGGCAGAGAATAACACCGCCATTTCCTCCGATGACCCGGAGGCCATCGCCAAGCTGACGGAAAAGCTGGAGGAACTGAAACAGACCCAGGAATTTATGAAAGCGGTCAATGCCTATTACAAGAAGAACGGCACCTGCCAAGGCTTTCCCGGCCTGTCCGATGA
>CAJTSM010000049.1 GCA_910578935.1 uncultured Oscillibacter sp.
AGCGCTGAATGGCATCAGCACTGCGGCTCATTGAAGTTACAAAATCCGGCAGGAGTCTGGGGCGTTATCGGGGAGCAGCTTTTCGGCCCAGTCACAATCAGTCAAAAACAGCTTCGGTGCCTGCTCCAGCACCCAGAGCAGATATCGGTAGGGATCCAGCCAGTTCTCCTTGGCGGTCTCGATCAGACTGTAGATCATAGCACTGGCCTGGGCGCCCAGCGGGGTGTTGGCAAAGAGGAAATTCTTCCGTCCGATTACAAAAGGCTTGATACTGCGCTCGGCCCGGTTGTTGCTCAGCTCCAACCGCCCGTCCTCCAAATAACGCAGGAGGTACGGCCACTGTTCTCTGAGATAGTGCAGTGCCTTGCCCAGCGCAGATTTTGGGGCCACAGAGCCTGAAATGGAATCAGCCCATGCCAAAAGCGCGTCTAAAATCGGTTTTTCCTCTTTCAGACGCTGTTTTGTCCGCTCCTCCGGGGAGAGTCCTTTGAAGCGCTCCTCCCAGGCGAACAGCTGATTGCAGTAGTCCAGTCCAGTGAGCGCCGCCGTGCCCTCCCGCTTGTCCGGCGGCAGAGCGTTAAGCGCCTCATCGAACTTCCTCCGGGCGTGGGCCCAGCAGCCAACCACCCGGATATCCTCCGGCAGCTTGTGGTAGCCCTGATAGCCGTCCGCATGGAGATAGCCAGAAAAGCCCTCCAGGAACTTCGCCGCATGCTCAGATTTCCGGCTGGGCTGGTACTCATAGAGTACGATGGGATGCTCTGCGTCCCTGCTTGTCCGGTACAGCCACATATAGCTCTTGGTCTGGGCCTTCTTTCCCGGCTCCCGGAGCACCTGGAGGGTGGTCTCATCCGCATGGAGCACCTCGCGCTTCACCAGCCGCCGGTGCAGCACATCATACACCGGCTTCAGCCAGTCCTCCGCCGCCCGCAGCACCCAGTTGGACATAGTCTGCCTGGAGAGCTTGAGGCCCTGCCGTCCCCACTCCTGCTCCTGCCGGTATAGTGGACTGGCCATGACGAATTTCTGTGTCATGATGTGGGCGATGGCCTCCGGCGACGCAAAGCTGCCGGGGATCACGGCGGGCTCCCTGGGCGTTTTCACAATGGGCGTGGACACATCCTCTTTCTCAGCGTCAGTCTCCTCATTTTTCTCGCAGTTTTTGCAGGCATAGGTGTAGTACACATCCTGGCGCAGGACCGCCTTGGCCGGGACTAGTACCAGAGTCTCCCGTACCTCCTTGCCGATTTCCTGCATCGTCTCCCCGCACTGGGGACACTTGCGCTCCTCTTCGGAAAGACGGTGCTCAATCACCTCCACCGGGATATTCTCCGGCACCACGTCCTTCACGCTGCCGGACTGCTTCCGGGTGTGGGCTGCCACCTGGGTGACCTTCTTCGGCGCAGGCGGTGCGGCATACGCCTCCGCCTCGTTGAACAGCAGGCTCAACTGCCCGTCCAGCTGCTCCGCTGTCCGCTCACTGGACGATCCGAACTGCTTCTTCTTCAACAGGCGCAGCTGTTCCATCAGCCACTCGTTCTGGTTTTTCAGCTCCATAAGAGCATCGTATTCCGCACGGGAAATCGTTACCATTTCCGCGGTTCTTGTCTCATTTTTCTGTTCTTTCATGCTCTCAATTATATCATAAAACCTTCAAAAATACCAGTGGTTTTGATAAATTTCTCCTTAAATTGCGCTCAGCCCGGTCACGGCTTTGTGTGCTTTCGGCTGTTCCACATCCAGCCCTTCCATCAGCCACCGGTACTGCTGCGCCGTGAGCTGCCGCGCTTCCTCCCCGGTCCTCGGCCACTGAAAACTTCCGCTCTCCAGCCGCTTATAGAGCAGCACGAATCCGTCCCCCTCCCAGTACAGCCCTTTGATCCGGTCCCTCCGCCGCCCGCAGAACAGGAACAGCGCGTTTTGAAATGGGTCCAGGCAGAACTGACTCTGCACCATCCCGGCCAGCCCGTCTATCCCCCGCCGCAGGTCTGTGTATCCGCAGGCCACGTAGACCGGGCAGCTGCACTTGAAATCGTTCAGCATGATCTCAACGCCTGTATGATCGCCCGGATCGTTTCCGTATCCGCTCCAGTGTGGATGTCTACCAGCACTTCCCCTCTCTGGATACTCGCCGCTGTTTCTCCTCTTGCCGGCCTGATTGGCACTTCCGCAAAGCATACTTCATTCTCCGCAGACACGGCCTGAATTACCTTCCTCTGCCAACTGTAATATGTGGATACCGCGATCCCATGCTTTTCGCACCATTCACTTACCCTCTGTCCGCTCTTCCGGCATGCTTCCACTCGCTGACCCCACTCTATCAACCGGCTTTGGTGATTTACCGCTTGCAGTTCCTGTCCCATTTCCTTTCCCTCCTAAAATCTTGTCTTTCTATATGCTGTGCCATCTGCTATCTGATAGTACATGGCACTACTTCAGACTCTATTGCATTTTCTCATTTTGCTCTGCCTGGTGCAAGACGGTGGGATGGTTTACGCTTACGTCCTTTACGGCTTCCCGTAAACCTGCCATAGCTTCATTCCTCCTTTCCGTTGGGGCAGAAAAAGGGCGCGGTGTTCCGGCTCCCTTGTCCGTCCTACACCGCGCCCGCGCTTTCTGCCAAAGTTTTTTATTTTTTCAAGAGGGTTTGGGACACTTCCCAACAAGCAAAATCCCCGTCCGGCGCGTCAGCGTCGAAAGGGGATTTACGGAAAAGGGTACTCTTTTCCTATGCTTGCTACGAAACTTATTTTTTCTTCGGTATCTCTATCTTGTAGTTGACGTACTTCCCGCCCGTATCAGCTAAAACAACGGTTCCGTCATATGTTTTGCCTGTTTTCGGGGAATACAAGCCCTTGACATTCGCCTTGCCGGACTTTAAGAGGGCGGCGGCAATCTTCGGGGTAAAGGCAACTTTCCTTTCCTCAAAGAAACGGTCGTTTTTCCACATGGTAAAGGCGCAATCCCGGTTAGAACAGTAGAAATTTTTCTTTCCCTCATGGACGGGGCTACCACAACGGGGGCATTTCCCGACAGAGGGCTTTTCTTCCCCAC
>CAJTSM010000050.1 GCA_910578935.1 uncultured Oscillibacter sp.
GATAGTAGCGCCGTCCGTTCCGAGTGAAGTCCTCGGTGGGGATGAGGCTGGGATCGTCCGACAGCGAGAGCTGATAGGTCTTGTTGATCCGCAGCTCGTCAAAGTCGCCGTAGGTGTACTCCTCCACGGACACGGGGTAATAGCTGGCGCTCTGGCCCGCTTCCGGTTCCGCCGCCAGGGCGGTGGCGCTCCCGGCCATGACGAGGGCAAGGGCGCACAGGATGGTGAAAATGCGTTTCATGGTATTTTCCTCCGTTTTTTCGTTTGTTTTCAGCCTGGATGATGATGTTATCTGGCCGCGGCCTGACTGCGTCGTCGCAAGCTCCGTATCCCTCGTCCCGCCGCAAGCGGCAGGACTCGCTCACTTCGCTGCTCCTCCTTTTCCCACGGCACCCGCTTCGCTGGGCTGCCGTGGGAGCCCTATTTCCCCCTTTCTCTGGTCCGGCCTCGCTGCAACAGGTACTCGTTCCAATCCTTGCCCTGGGCGGGGGCGCGGGCGGATACGGTGTAACCTTTTTCTGCGTACTCCGCTTGGAACTTCTCTGTAGCTTCCCGCCCTGGCCCGTCCGCGTCCAGGCAAAGAACGATCCGCTTCAGATGTGGATTCTCCCGCAGGTAGGTGTCCAGCGGACCTTGGTAGAGGCCGCACAGGGCCACGGCGTTGCTCCGCACCTGCCGGTGCAGGGTGCAGAAGCTCATCAGGTCGATGGGAGCCTCGAACACCGCCACCCAATCCAGAGCCGGGTCGCAGGGGAGCCGGAAGGCTACGCTCTTGTCGCTGCCGGGGGCGTCTCCCTTGAAGCCGGGGCCGTTCAGGTCGTAGGTGCCGCGCTTGCTGGCGAACACCGGCTTGCCGCCGCTGTCCCGGCCCACGAAGACGCAGTTGTGATGCAGGCTGTCCTCATACAGCAGGCCGGAGTCGATGAAGCCCCGGATCACCTGGGCGGCGATGCCTCTCTTTTGAAGATAGGCGAACACCCTCCGCTGGTCTCCGTTGGCAATGGGCAAGGCGAAAACGGGCTTTTCCTCCTGCTGGACAGGTTTGGGGCGCGGGGCGGGGGAGTCCCTGGACCGCTTGCCGTTGAACTCCAGCAGGTAGTTCACCGCCTCCCGGAAATCCTTGCCGCAGAACTCCTGCAGGAACGTGATGGCATCCCCGCCCTTGCCGTTGGAGTACCGTTTCCAGGTGCGGCGGTCCTTGATGCGGATGCTGTCCATCTCCCTGGTGGTGTGGTACCGGCTGCCCAGGCGGCGGATGCTGTAGCCCAGGTGTTCCAGCAGGTCCGGCAGGTCTGTCCCCTTGGCGGTCTCCATCTCCTCGTCCGTGAATTTCCAGAAATCCTCCGGGTTTGGGGTTCGTCTCGTAGTAGTCACCTCCTTTGGCGAAAACGAAAAGAGGCCCCCAGAGCATCCCGGTGATCGGGATGCTCTGGGGGCTTCTCATCTACTGTTCAGTTGTTGTGGCGTCACACGGCCCGTTACGCGCCCCACACGGCGGGTTCGCCATCCTCCTGGGGCTGGGTGTCGCCGCCCTCCGGCTGGGCCTCACAGGGGCTGACACCGGCGTCCTCGCTGGGCTGTTCCTCCTCTGGTTCCGGGATATCCTCCACGGCTTGTCGCTCTGCTGCCTCCAGGGCCTCCTCGATCAGTCCCAGCACGAACTCCCGCTGGGTCAGCTTCCGGCCAGTGCGCTGGGTCTCGCGCTCCAGGTGGGCTTTGATCCGCTGGAAAAGGGTTTCCGGGATCTGGAAGGCCATCGTTCTGCTGTTGTTAGCCATAGTCGTTTTACCTCCGTTTTCCTTCATTTCGTAGTATTCGAGTAACAGATTGGTGATGTACTGTGCGGTGGTCAGGCCCGATTGTTCTCTGGCCGCGCAGACCTGGGCGTGGAGGGCAGTGGGGATCTGGGCACACAGATTTTTTGTTTGGGCCATTAAGATTCCTCCTTCTTAAACTCTGGCGCATTCTCAACGTAGCTGTGGACTATCTCCTGCAGGATCGATTTGAGGGTACAGTCCCGGTGCAAACATAGCAATTTCAATTTTCGGTGGTCTGCTGCCTCTATCGGAAAATTAAGGTATTTGCTCTTGGCTGCCATTCCCTTTCGCCCTCCCTTCGTTGGTAGAGCAAGTATAGCCTAAAGGCATAGCGAAAGCTATTACCATTACTACCAAACAACCAGAGACAAACGAAGCATATGTAACAGTGGCGGGAAATGCAGATCCCCCAGAGCAGCCGGACTTTGCCGGTAGCTCCGGGGGTGGTGGATAGCGAGTTTACTCCGTCCGCAAAAGGCGGTTTTTGCATCTCTGGTGCGTAAAATTTTTGAAACGAGAGGCCGTTTTGAAAAATCCAACTTTTTCTCGCTTTACTCATTGCAAATCTGTCTTTTCTTTCGCATTGAATAATTTTATTTCTGCGTTTTTTGCTTGTATCTTTTTTATCTACACAAGGTTTGAAAATGTGCCGAAAAATGCTGTGATCGTTGAGAAATATGACAGCGTGACCGGCGCGGCCCTCCCCGGCTGCACGTTCCAACTGCGGTATTTGGGCGGCACCAGCGGCACAGGCGGCACCGTCATCGGCACCAAAGTTACCGGGAAGAACGGCACCGCCATGTGGACGGGCCTCAACCCCGGCGCGTATGTGCTGGAGGAGGTGGACACGGCGGACGGGTACAACATCATCCAGTCCTCCGAAACCATCATGCTGGCCGACAGCGGCGAACAGAGTGTTGTCACCGTCAGATTTTCCAACGCGCCGGACGGCATTTTGTTGATCCGAAAAGTCTGCTCCGTCAATCCCTCTATCACCCTACAAAATGCGGAGTTTAAGGTTGCCTATGCGGACGGCACATTGATTGGGGACAGCAACGGCATTTTCCGAACGGATGAAGCGGGGGAAATCCGCATCACCGGCCTGACCCCCGGCAAGAGTGTGGTGGTGACGGAAACCCGCGCCCCCGCTGGCTTTATTCTGGATACCCAGTCTCAAACAGTGCAGATC
>CAJTSM010000051.1 GCA_910578935.1 uncultured Oscillibacter sp.
GGATCGTTGGGGAAGAGGTTGGTGAAGTAGCCCACTACGGCCCCGGCAAGGCTCCCCACGCCGGCCTGGACGAACACATGGGTGGGGCGGTTCACACCGATCTGGCGCAGCTGCTCGGCGGATTCTCCGGCCATGGTGCCATAGCCCTGCATGATCCAAGAGGGAATCTCCTCATAGCCGTCCCAGGCGGTGTCCTGGACGATGACGCCATGCTCCGTTTTTTCCGCCTCGGCGGCGGCCATGCGGACGCAGTCGTCATAGTTGACCTCCTCAATGGTCACCTGGGCCCCTTCCTTGGCGATGTTGTCAAAGCGGGGCTGGCTGCTGCCCTTGGGCATGTGGACCACCGCCTTCTGGCCCAGTTTATTGGCCGCCCAGGCCACGCCCCGGCCGTGGTTGCCGTCGGTAGCGGTGAAGAAGGTGGCTTGACCGAACTCCCGGCGGAAGGCCTCGCTGGTCAGATAGTCATAGGTCATCTCAGACACGTCCCGGCCCATCTCCTTGGCGATGTACCGGCCCATGGCGAAGGAGCCTCCCAGCACTTTAAACGCATTCAGCCCGAAGCGGTGAGCCTCGTTCTTCACATAGAGGCCCGCCAGGCCTAAATACTTGGCCATGCCGTCCAGCTCGGCCAGGGGGGTAATGGAGTACTGGGGGAAGCTGCTGTGGAAAAAGCGGGCTTTTGCCACATTGGACAGGGACATGACGGGGAGCTGCTTGTCTTCGCTCTTGGGCATGCGGTTCAGAGTCCACTTGATGGCTTCTTTCATAGTACGCCTCCAAATATATGATTGATGAAACTAAAAAAATTTCAGACGACGTTTTCATGATAGCATAGAAAGCGGAAAAAGCAAGAGGAAATCTAAAAAATTTTTAGGGAAACTAAAAATTTGGCAGAACCGTCAAACAGCGGCGGGGGTTTTCGGCAGGAGAACGGCCTCCGCCATGGGAGAACAGAGGCAGGAAAAAATAAGCGGTGATAAAAAATTGTATAAATCTTAACGAATATTTTGTGTGAATCGTAAAAAAGAAAAAAAGAGCGGGACGGGGATAAAATTCTACTTGATAATTCTGCGGAAGGCCCCTATAATGGAGATTGTGAGTAAATTAGCAATGTCGGAATTTGCTCGCTTTGTCCGAATTTGAACTTGGCAGTAAAAACCACAATTTTACAAAATAACAGGAGGAACGATCAATGAAGGTAGCTATTTTTGGCGCGGGTACAATGGGCAGCGGCATTGCCCAGGTCTTCGCGGCGAAGGGCCACACCGCCCTGATGTACGCCAGTTCCGTGGCGTCCGCCCAGAAGCACAAGGACAAGCTGGCCGCCTCTCTCCAGAAACGGGTCGACAAGGGCCGGATGGAGCAGGCCGCCGCCGACGCCATTATGGCCAACGTGCTGGTGGAGGAGAAGTCCGCCTGCGCCGACGCCGACCTCATCATCGAGTGCGTCAAGGAAGACATGGGCACCAAGAAGGCCCTGCTCAGCGAGCTGGACGCCATGTGCAAGTCCGAGGCCATCTTCGCCTCCAACACCTCCTCCCTGTCCATCACCGAGATGGCCAACGGCCTGAACCATCCCGTGATCGGTATGCACTTCTTCAACCCCGTCCCCAGCATGAAACTGGTGGAGATCATCCGGGGCGCCAACACCACCCAGGAGACTTTCGACTTCATCTATAAGCTGTCCCAGGAAATCGGCAAGGACCCTGTGGAAGTGGCGGAAGCTCCCGGCTTCGTCGTTAACAAGATTCTGATTCCCATGATTAACGAAGCCGCCGGCCTGGTGGAGACGGGCGTTGCCTCCGTGGAGGACATCGACAAGGCCATGCGCCTGGGCGCGAACCATCCCATGGGCCCCCTGGCTCTGGGCGACTTCATCGGCTTGGACGTGTGCCTGGCCATTATGGAAACTCTCTTCAACGAGAGCGGCGATCCCAAGTACCGTCCCGCCCTGCTGCTGAAGAAGATGGTCCGCGGCGGACTGCTTGGCAAGAAGACCGGCAAGGGCTTCTACGACTATTCCAAGTAAAAACCTGCATTCCCAATCGCTGGGTGCCGTCTGCCCGGGCCTTTCCCCGCTGAGCGGCGTCAGTTTCCCTTGATATGCGCCGGCGTGTCTGCGGAAAAATTCTTTGCCCGGCGGCGAAATCCCTTGCCCGGCCGGTATTCCCCGCTTACGAATACAGGTAAACCTGAGTAAAGGAGTATATTAAGATATGGATTTTCATCTTTCCAATGAGCAGCTGATGCTCCGTAAGATGTACCGCGAGTTCGCCGAGAACGAGGTCAAGCCCCTGGCCGAGGAGATCGACGAGGAAGAGCGCTTCCCCATGGAAACCGTGGAGAAGATGGCGAAACTGGGCATGATGGGCATTTACTTCCCCAGGGAGTACGGCGGCGCCGGCGGCGACGTCCTCTCCTATGCCATGTGCGTGGAGGAGCTGGCCAAGGTCTGCGGCACCACCGCCGTCATCGTCTCCGCCCACACCTCTTTGTGCTGCGCCCCCATCTTTGAGCACGGCACCGAGGAGCAGAAGAAGAAGTATCTGCCCGACCTGCTCTCCGGCAAGAAGATCGGCGCCTTCGGCCTGACCGAGCCCAACGCCGGCACCGACGCTTCCGGTCAGCAGACCATCGCCGTCCTGGAGGGCGACCACTATGTGCTG
>CAJTSM010000052.1 GCA_910578935.1 uncultured Oscillibacter sp.
AAATCAATGGCCTTGCCGAAATGCAAAAAACTGTCGGTGGACTTATTCAGGCAATTTACCCATTCCAGGAGGAAGTTGCCCTTGTATGTAATGAGAACGGCATATTTGAGGGCTTAGAGTTTAACCGCTCCATCCCGGAACGCAGTTACGGCGGCGTGTTTGGCACTTTTTTTGTGTGCGGCCTGGGCGAAGAAAATTTTATCTCCCTCACCCCGGAGCAGGTAAAGACCTATAAGGAGCGTTTCAAAAAAGCAGAAATTCTTGTGACTATGCTGGGCGATACGCCGGTTGTACTGGCGGAAAACGCGAAGCAGAAACGCTATTCCGGCAGGCCCAAACGCCCACCGAAGCCGAAAAAGAGGTAACGCGCCATGCCCTATGAGACTGACGAGCGCGTGGCCGAGCTGACGGAGCGGCTGGAAAACGGCGTCAGGGAGCTGTACGCCAGCGACAGCTACGCTCAATACATCACCGCTATGGCAAAATTTCATCATTACAGTTTTGGAAATGCCCTGCTGATCCTCTTTCAGTGCCCCCACGCCACCAATGTTGCCGGGTATAACACCTGGACACAGTTGGGCCGTCAGGTGAAGAAAGGGGAAAAGGGCATCCAGATTTTAGCGCCTTGTAACTTCCGGGCCACGCTGGAACGGGAGAAGATCGACCCATTGTCCGGGCAGACGATTTACGGGCCGGACGGAAAACCGCTTACGGAAAAAGTGAAAATTTCCCCAAACCGCTTTAAGATCGCCCATGTTTTCGATCTGAGCCAGACCGAGGGGCGGGAGCTGCCACAAATCGGCGTTTCCGAATTGAGCGGCGATGTGGCGGGCTATACCGGCATCTATGACCGGCTGACCGCCCTATCCCCTCTGCCGGTTATGCAGGAGGCTTTTGAGCGGAGCGCAAAGGGCTACACCAGCTTTATGGAGAACAGAATCGTTATCAAGCCCGGAATGAGCCAGGTACAGACAATCAAAACCCTGGTGCATGAGATTGCCCACGCGAAGCTGCACCAGCCGCAGGATCTGTTGGCAGTACCATCGCCAGCGGAAAAACGGCGCAAGGAAGTGGAGGCCGAAAGCATCGCCTATGTTGTGTGCCAGCATTTTGGCATTGACACCACAGACTACTCCCTCGCCTATGTTGCCAGTTGGAGCAAGGGCACGGAACTTGCCGAGCTGAAAGCCTCGCTCAACGTGATCCACTCCACAGCCGGGGAAATCATTGACGCTATCTCCCCGCCCCCGCCGAAGCTGGAGCGGACACAGGAACAGCGCCCCCGCCAGAAAGGAAACCGCCGCGCACAAAAAACACGAAGATAGGAGTTGACCCTATGGAAAAATTGACCGGGCAGACGCCCCTGCGGGAAATTGAGATTTTCGGTATTCCCGCCCTGTTCACGGATCGGGACATCCCGCCCGACGAGCAAAGCCCCGATATGTTCTACTATGAGCTGGTGAGCGCCGAGGACGGCGCGGCCCTTTTGGGGACGGTGCTGACCCTGATCCCCGTGGAAATCCCGGAGAGCGGCGAACGGGACGTTTACGACAGCGACCTTATGCTGGACACCGTGGGGGAGCTGCTGACCCCGGAGGAATTTGCGGAAAAGTACCTCTCCCCGGTGAACGGCCCCGACCTGGACGAACGCTATGGAAAAGAAGATTGATATTATTCCGTTTTTGGCGGGAATTGTGGAGGAAAACACCCAACACTATCAATCGGATTTTGCCTATGACGAAAAGCGCCTGCAAGCCGCCATGCTGGAAATCAGCCAGGAAGATCGTACATTTCTCTGGATGAGCCGCCCCTGCGGGACACTGTGCGTCCCGGAACGGGAGGCATTTATCAAGGAAAGCACAGCACACATCGCCTGGACGCATTACGACTATGACGCGGAGCATATCAAGGCGTACCGTGTCATCGTTGAACCTGGACGGGAGGGCGCATCTGTGCTGGGCCAAGTTAAGCCCCTGCGATATGGAGAGCAGGTAGAGCGTGTGAAGCGGAACGCCGTCCACGCTGAAATGGTAGAACTGACCTTTGCGGACGGCACAGAGCTTGAACTGCCCTATGCAGCATATTCTGGGCACTTTCACAGTCTGATTAACGACCACGGGCGTATTGAACGCATCCACTATAAACCCGGAAATGAGCTGGAGCTGGACTGTGTTCTCCAGAAAGAGCGCATCGCCTCTGCCGTCAGAAAGAGGACGCCCCGTAAGAAGAAACCGGCTGTAAGGTAGCACCCACAGCGGACAGCGCCGCCGAAAGGCGGTGCTGTCCGAGCAAGTATGTCATTTGGTAGCACACCAAATGACCCTTGTTAGGGGGCGCAGCCCCCTTAAACCCCCAGCGAAATACGTCTCACCGTGAGACGTATTTATTCAGCGCACTTTATACGGAAATGCGTCTCACGGTGAGACGCATTGATGCGCCCGCTTTTATGAGTAAAACTTTTCAAGCATACGCAGAGTTGTTAAAAGGTATGTTTTCCCATTCTCCGGGAGAAGCCGAAATATTTGAAGCAGATCAC
>CAJTSM010000053.1 GCA_910578935.1 uncultured Oscillibacter sp.
GAGGAGACATTCTTCAGCCGCCTGCGGGTGGCGGGCGTGAGCAGGCCGTGGAGCTGCCGATTGATTACCGTCAGGCTCCGCTCCGGCGCGGCCAGCGATTTGGTGTAGTGGTCGAAGGGCCTGCCCTCCGGCGGGCGGGCCAGCTTTCGCATGAGAGGCGCGGCGCTGTCGGCCAGCACTTCCGCCGCCAGCAGGAAGCGTTCGCCCCGCAGGCTGTGGGTGAGGGCGCGGATGTCCTCCGCAGCCAAGGTCACCCCGAACATCTGGCGGGCTGTCTCCGGCAGCTTGTGGGCCTCGTCCATGATGAGGGCGCAGGCGTCCGGCAGGATGGGCTTTCGCCCGCTGCCCCGGTGGATGGCGTCCGCCAGCAGCAGATTGTGGTTGCAGATCTGGAAGAGGTACCGCCCGGAGTCACAGTCCTCCAAAAAGGCGCGATACCGGCAGCCCTCCTGTCCGCAGTCGCAGCTCCGGGGGACGCAGACGCGCTCCCGGTCATAGTGACTCAGGTGGGCCGCCTCGTCCATGTCAAGCTGCCTCCGCAGGGAGAGCAGGGCCGCTCCGGCTTTCCAGTTTTTCTTCTGGAGATCCAACTGGCCCAGCCGCCGCTCCAGTCGTGCATCGCAGACGTAGTGGGACTTCCCTTTGCGGATCACCGACTGGAGGGGCTGGGAGATCATGCCGTCCTCTGTCAGCAGCCCGGACAGCAGGGGCAGGTATTCGTCCCGCGCGGCGGTTTGCAAAGCAATGCTGGAGGTGGAGACGAGGATGGGCTTCGGTCCCAGCCCGCAGGCGGCCCGGAAACGGCTGTACACCGTCCCGGCCACCAGATAGGCGTAGGTCTTGCCGATCCCCGTCCCGGCGTCACACAGGGCGATGTCGCCCTCCACCATGGCGTCCAGCATCCGGTGGCAGAGCGCCGCCTGTTCGGGGCGCTCCGCCATGTTCCGGGCGGGGAGTAGGACTTTGAAGATCCTATCAATTTCGTTATGGGCATTCTGCCTGTTATCGTTGGTATTCATCCTAAATTCCCCTTGATTGGTTCATTTTTCATAGGTACTCATCGTATTCTCAGCTCGACCCCCGATGAGATATAGGGAACAGTAACGGACAAGGTTCGGCGGACCTTCACGGACACATTCCAGGGGTCTCTACTGCTTTCAACCCGAATCGTGACGGACAGTTTTGCCAAACCTGCCCCGCACAGGCTTTATCGCGGCCCGGAGGGGAACTTGTCCCCTCCGGGTCATGGCGCGCACTGTGCGTCTGTCCGTGTGGTGATCCGTACTGCTGGTGTTCAATTTTCAAGGTGCAGAGGCTTTCGCCTTGGTTATATTGTAAATGCTGCGGCTTCCGCTGGATAGAGAACGATAGACACATTCCCGTGACCATTGGACACACCTGATGTCTTAAAGATGGGCTTGGAATGTTGTCAGTCGGTCGATTAATTCGGCAATTTCCTTTTTCAACTGCACCTTGCTCCCATGCTTCAGCACATCGTCCCGTTCCATACCAAGGATGAGAGAATCTATGGACACATGGAAAAATTCAGAAAGCTGTATGAACAAATCTACTGAGCAGCCTTTTGCCCCAGACTCGATCCGGCTCAAATAGCTCCGATCCATATTCAGCGCCTTGGCCATCTGGCCCTGGGTGTACCCTTTTTGGATACGAAGGTTCTGTATGTATGCGCCGCTGCGTTTCATGTCATAATTCATTGTGTGATCTCCAATCTCAAATTTTGGGGGTACGCAGTTCGAGATTGAGGTCACGGGTACTTCACTATGTAGGGCTGCCATTGGTACTGCTGCACCAGATAATCCGACCAAAACCGACAAAGCAGAGCGCCAGACAGTCTTTGAGACCGTCTGGCGCTCTGCTCATGTGGAATAATATGCGTTCTATGAAGGGGCTTGTTTACGTTTGATAATACGTTCTTGTTGGTGCAAATGTGCTGTAGATAGGCGAGGCTTTTTTTGATAGATCACCTATGAAAATATCCAAACAAAAGTAATCGCCCACGACTGCTCCTTTCCACGGCAGTCATGGGAGGCAATGCTGATAGCCCCTGCTCATGAAGCCGTTTTTTTTAATGGCTTCCAGCGGGAGCTTGTCTATTCACGCATGATTAAGACATATTGATACGCTTGATTAGTGGCTTTGAAACACTGCTTGCGCACGATAGAATACAACTGAGGTGATGAAAAATGCGTAAGCAAGGCAAAAGGAAGAAAATACCAACTAAAGAACTCCAATACTTAGGAGCGCGTATCAGCGAGGCGAGGAACAAGAGTGGGCTGACACAGCAGGAGTTGGCTGTTCAATGCCACAGAGGGATGAGACATATTCAGAATATAGAGGGTGGGCTTGCCAATCCCTCCTATGAGGTTCTGTCTGATCTGATCCACCGATTGGGTATGTCAGCTAACATCCTGTTCTTCTCCAATATGGAGCAGGTGGAGCAGGAAGTGCAGCATCTGCTCTGCAAATTTGCGG
>CAJTSM010000054.1 GCA_910578935.1 uncultured Oscillibacter sp.
CCCTACGCCGGGGAAATGCGTCTCACCGTGAGACGCATTTCCCCCAACGAAAGAGGTGATTTTATTTGAGTGACAACTGGATCGTCAGCAATTTGGAGAGCGCCCTGGCAGGCTGGAACGACAAGCTGGCGGAAATGTGGGCGCTTCTGACCCAATCCCCGGAGACGTTCAAGGGCGGCACCATTTGGGGCCTGATCCTAAACGTCCACAATGCCCTTGTGGGCATCGGCTACGGCCTGTTGGTGCTGTTTTTCGCTATGGCGATTTTTCAGAGCGCCGCCAGCTTTCGGGACTTCCAGAGGCCGGAATATGTACTGCGCCACTTGATCCGCTTTATCCTCGCCAAAACCGCCGTGGGCCGGTGTATGGAGATTATGACCGCAATTTTCAATATCTGCGGCGGCATCACCCAAACCGTGATGAGCGGGCTGGGCGGCTCCATTACCACGGCGGCATCGCTGCCCGGCGAGATCGTGACCGCGATAGAGGGGGTGGGCCTGTTGGAGAGCATCCCCCTGTGGCTGGTGTCCCTGTTGGGCACCCTCTTTATAACCGTCATGTCCTTTATTCTGCTGCTCACCGTCTACGGGCGGTTTTTCCGGCTGTATATGTTTACCGCCCTGGCTCCCTTGCCGTTAGCCTCCTTTGCCGGTCAAACCACGTCATCCAGCGGCAGGGCGTTCATTAAGAGCTACATCGGCGTGTGCATGGAGGGCGCAGTAATTGTGCTGGCCTGTCTCATTTACTCGGCGTTCCTGTCCAGCAGTGCCCCCGCCGTGGACAGCAGCTTGCCCGCCGTCACAATGGCGTGGCAGTACATCGGACAGCTCATTTTCAATATGCTTATCCTGACCGGCCTTGTCCGGGGGGCCAGCCGGATCGTAAAGGAGATGTTCGGCTTATAGGAAAATACAGTGTGATTTATGCCGACCCGCCCTGGCGTTATCAGAACTGGAAAGGGCAGGGCGTGGCCGAGCGGCACTACCCCACTATGACGTTGGAGGACATCAAGGCCCTGCCCGTAGCGGGGCTGGCCGGAAAAGACTGTGTTCTGTTCCTGTGGGCCACTTGCCCCATGCTCCCGGAGGCGCTGGACGTGATCCGGGCGTGGGGCTTCACCTTTAAGACCGTTGCTTTCACCTGGATCAAGCTGGCCCCCAAAGCGGACAGCATCTATTGGGGCCTGGGCTATTGGACGCGCTCCAATGCCGAGATTTGTCTGCTTGCCACCAGGGGCCAGCCCAGGCGGCAGGCTAAGAATGTCCATCAGGTGATCATTTCCCATGTGGAGGAACACAGCAAAAAGCCGGACGAGGCCCGGCGGCGCATTGTGGCCCTTATGGGCAACGTGCCCCGTGTGGAGCTGTTCGCCCGTTACCCGGCCCCCGGCTGGGACGTGTGGGGGAACGAAGTGCCCAGCAGTATCCAATGGCATAACAGCACATAGGGGACGGCGGTTTATTCGCTGTTCCTTTATTTTATCCGCGAAAGGAGAATCCCATGGAAATTAAAATCCCCAAAGAAGTACGCCAGCACAAGGAAACCATCTTTTTCGGCCTGTCAGCGCGGCAGTTTTTCTGCGCCGCTGTCGCCGTGGGGCTGGCCGTGGGCGTGTACCTGGGCCTCGGCCCCATGATCGGAAAGGAGACGGCAAGCTGGGTGTGCATCCTCGCTGCCGCCCCCATCGCCCTGGCGGGCTTTTTCAACTACAACGGCATGACGCTGGAGCAGTTTGCCTGGGCTTTTATCAAGTCCGAAATTCTCTGCGCCGGGGACCGCCGCTTTGTTTCCCGGAACTTTCACTATGAGCTGCTGAAGCGGAAAGGAGGGCAGGACTTTGATTAAATCTCTTGTCTTTGCCAACAAGAGCGAACGGGAGAAATTCACCGTCCCCCGGAGCGTCCAGGCAACGATCCCCGTCAAGTGCGTGTACCCGGACGGCATCTGGCTTGTGGGGAACCGGCACAGCAAGAGCTGGCGGCTCACCGACGTGAACTACGCCGCCGCCTCCGACGAGGAGCGGCGGGGCATTTTCCTGGCCTACGGCGGCGTCCTTAACTCCCTGCCCACCGATGCCGCCACCAAGATCACCATTATCAACCGCCGTCTGAACCCCGTGGACTTTGAGCGCAGTATTTTAATGGAGGAACGCTGGGACGGGCTGGACGAGTACCGGCAGGAGGCCAACGCCATTTTGAAGCGCCGCGCCGCCGAGAGCAACAATCTTGTGCAGGAGAAGTACATCACCCTGTCCATCCCCCAGCGGAATATTGACGAGACACGGGCCTACTTCCGCAGGGTGGACGCTAACCTGTCCAAGAGCTTCGGGCGGCTGGACAGCGGGGCACGGCCCGTCTCCAACCATGACCGGCTCC
>CAJTSM010000055.1:0-1926 GCA_910578935.1 uncultured Oscillibacter sp.
AAAACAAGGAAAGGAGCGCACTGCTTTGAAAAAGCATATTTTGTGCCTGGGCGACTCCAACACCCATGGCTACTGCGCCGACCCCAGCGACTGCGCGGACAGCGTGGCCCGGTTCAACGAGGACGAGCGGTGGACGTGCCTGCTCCAGAAGGCCCTGGGGGAGGGATATCTGGTGACGGAGGAGGGGCTCTCGGGCCGGACCACCGTGTTTCAGGACGCCCTCCACGAGAGCATGGACGCGCTGAGCGTCATCTACGCCCTGCTCAAGAGCCACGAGATCATTGACCTGCTGATTATCATGCTGGGCACCAACGACACGAAGGAGCGGCTGGGGGTCAACGCGGCCTGCATCGGCATCGGCATGGAGCGGCTGGTGCGCAAGGCCCAGAGCGTGGACTGCTGGGGTGAGGGGAAGCCCAATATCCTCATCGTCTGCCCGCCGCCCATCCTGCCGGAGATGGAGCGCAGCGAGTGCGGCCTGCCCATGGGCAGGGGCTGTCTGGAGAAATCCCGGGAGCTGCCCGCCTTCTATCGGAAGGCCGCGGAGCTGACCGGGGCCCACTTCCTGGACGCCGGCGGGTGCGAGTTCAACCGCCTGGACGGCATGCACCTGACCCGCCGGGGCCACGCCCAGCTGGCCCGGCGTCTGGCGGAGGCCGTGCCGGGACTGCTGGTCTGAGCCGGTGATACCATAACTATGCAAGCTGCGCCCCCGGAGAACCCTGCGGCTCTCCGGGGGCGCAGTCCGCGAGACGGGGCGGGGACCACAGGTCCCCGCCCCGTCCGCCGATTCAAAGATGAGAGGAGTGAGATAGAGGTCTATCAGGCAGCAGGCGCATTCCAGCCTGTCCTAAGAGCCTGTTTAAAATCTCCCCGCGCATGTCTTGGCGGCGTATTTTCCGCCCTGACTGCGTTAAAAATCCTTGCCATCCGTCAGGATGCCTGCGGATTTTTGCCTTGCAGGGCAAAAAATCCACTCGCCAATCCATACACGTCGAGATATTAAACAGGCTCTAACCAATCATGATGGGGGCTACTTCTTCATCTCCGCCATGTAGACGCCCACGGCCCTGCCCAGCTCCACGTCCGCGCCGCAGGCCTTCAGAGAGCGCTCCACGGCGGCCAGGCCCACGATCATCTCGTTCTCCGTGATGTTGCCCATGTGGCCCAGGCGGAAGGCCTTGCCCGCGTAAGCGCCCAGCGCGCCGGCGCAGACCACGCCCTCCTGGAGCATATGGCTGCGGAAGGCCCCGTCGTCCACGCCTGCCGGGTAGATGGCCACGCTGAGGGTGCTGGCCCGGCAGCCGGGCTTGGCCAGGATGGTGAAGCCGATGCTCTCCAGGGCCTTGGCCGCGGCGTCGGCGTTTCTGCGGTGGCGGACGGCCCGGGCCTGGAGGCCCTCCTCCCTGATAATGGCCGTGGCCTCCTTCAGCGCCCACACCAGGTTCACCGCCGGGGTGGCGAAGTACTTGGCCGGGTTGTCCATAATGGGGATCCACTTCTCAAAGTCCACATAGTACTCGGGGATGACGCCCAGGGACCGGCGGCGGTCCAGGGCCCGCTGGCCGGCCCAGAGGATGAACATGCCGGAGCAGACGCCGAAGCACTTCTGGGAGCCGGTGAACATCACGTCGATGCCCATGCCGTCCACGTCGGCATACTCGCCGGCTGTGGCGGCCACGCCGTCCACGATGTAGATGGTGCCGGGGTGCTTGGCCATCACCTTGCCGATCTCGGCAATGGGGGCCACTACGGCGGTGGAGGTGTCCACGTGGGTGACGGTGACGGCGGCGTAATTCTTCTCGCTCAGCTTCCTGTCGATCTCCTCCGGGGAGACGGCGGAGCCCCACTCCGCGCTGAGCACGTCCGCCTGGAGTCCCTTGCGCTCACAGATGTCAATGAACCGGTCCCCGAAGAAGCCGTTGC
>CAJTSM010000055.1:1936-2305 GCA_910578935.1 uncultured Oscillibacter sp.
CAATCAGAACGTCGTCGCCCCGTTTCGTGACGTTGGACAACGCCATTTCCATGGCCAGGGTGCCGGTGCCGGCCAGGGGGAAGGTCCTGCCGCCGCAGTGGAAGAGCGCGCCCAGCTCGTCGATCAGCGCCTTGTAGTCCGCCACAAAGCGGGGATCGCCAAAGGCCTGGATGGGACGTGCCATCTCCTGGCGAATGGACTCCACCACCGGGGTGGGGCCGGGAATCATGACCAATACGTTGTTTTCCATGTCGACGCTCCTTATTTTATTTCGTATTTCAAAATATGATTTTGATTATAGGTGCAGTATATACCCGCTGCTCCTTCTTGTCAATACTTTTGAGGTAAATTGTTTCAAAATATATTTTT
>CAJTSM010000056.1 GCA_910578935.1 uncultured Oscillibacter sp.
AGGTCAAACACCATGAGCAGGACATATTTACGCGGCGACCTATATTATGCCGACTTGGGCCACGGAATCGGTTCAGAGCAGAAAGGCACCCGGCCCGTCGTTATCATCCAGAACAACGTGGGCAACAAGTACAGCCCCACCGTTATCATCGCTGCCATCACCAGCAAGGCCAACGTCAAGGCCAAGCTGCCCACCCACTACTACCTGGACGCCGGGAACGGGCTGGCGCAGCCCTCCCTTGTCCTGTTGGAGCAAATTCGCACCGTGGACAAGCGGCGGCTGTCCGGCTACATCGGCAGGCTGGACGAGAACCATATCCGGGGCATCAACCACGCCCTGGCGGTCAGCATCGGCCTGATCGAACCTGTACCCCCGAAACTGACCCTCTGCTTATGCGGCGCTTGTGCTGACGCTTTTCGCGGCACAGGCGCTTTTGCTTTGCGGGAGGCCGCGCCGGAACAGGCTGAAAAGGAGGTCTGCGTCTACTGCGGCCAGCGCCCCGGCATGGAGTATGTGGTCACGCCGAAAGGAGGGGTGGGCGTATGAGTTATCCTGACGTGCCCATTTGGGAGAAGTACACCCTGACCATCGAGGAAGCGGCCAAGTATTTCCGCATCGGGGAAAAGAAGCTGCGGAAACTGGCGGAGGAAAACCCGGATGCCAACTGGCTGATAATGAACGGCAACCGCATCCAGATCAAGCGCAGGCAGTTTGAAAAAGTCATTGACTCCCTGGATGTGATCTGATCGCAGATTTGTATTGAGCCGGAAATATGATAGAATATAGTCAAGTCGTATCAAGGCTCGTTCCAGTTTTGGAAAGGAGTTTTACCAATGGCGGAAAAACGACGTGACAACAAAGGCCGCATTTTAAGAACTGGAGAGAGCCAGCGAAAAGACGGGAGATACGCATACAAGTACACGGACAGCACCGGCAAGCCCCAATTCGTCTATGCCTGGAAGCTGGTATCCACGGACAAGACTCCGGCTGGCAAGCGGGACGATGTTTCCCTACGGGAGAAGGAAAAGGAGATCAATCGGGATATTGCGGACGGTATCGACACCGTGGGCAAAAAAATGACCGTCTGCCAGCTCTACGCCAAGCAGAACAGCCAGCGGGCGGATGTGAAGCGGGGCACCAAGAAACAGCGGGAGTACCTGATGGGCCTCCTTCGGGACGACCCTCTCGGCGGGAAAAGCATCGACGCGGTGAAGCCCTCCGACGCCAAGGAGTGGGCCATCCGCATGAGGGAAAAGGGCTTTAGCTTCCAGTCCATCAGCAACTACAAGCGTTCCCTCCGGGCGGCGTTTTTCATCGCCATTGAGGATGATTGTGTTCGCAAAAACCCGTTCAGCTTTGCCCTGAACAAAGTTCTGGAGGACGACAGGGGCGAGAAAACCGTGCTGACGCCGGAACAGGAGGTAAGCCTGATCGACTTCGCGCAGAATGACCCGGTATATCAGAAGTACGCCGACGAGCTTATCATCCTGCTGGGAACCGGGCTTCGCATTTCCGAGTTCTGCGGGCTGACCACGAACCTTGACTTGAAGAACCGGCTGATCCGGGTAGACCACCAACTTCTGCGGGACAGCAAAAACGGCTACTACGTTGAAACGCCCAAGACCAAGAGCGGCTACCGGGAAATCCCTATGAGTGAGCCGGTCTATCAGGCATTTAAGCGGGTGCTGAAGAACCGGGGTAAGAAAACCACCATTACGGTGGACGGCTACACAAACTTCCTGTTTCTCAAAAAGGACGGGACGCCGAAAGTGGGCATGAACTATAACGCCGTGATTACGGGCCTTGTGAAGAAGTACAACAAGTGGCACAAGGAGCAGTTGCCCAATATCACCCCCCACTCTCTCCGGCACACGTTCTGTACCCGTATGGCAAACGCCGGTATGAATCCCAAAGCGTTGCAGTACATCATGGGCCACGCCAACATCACCATGACGCTGGACTACTATACCCATGTTGACGCCTGTTCCGTAAAGGCAGAGATGGAGCGGCTGGCTGCGTAGTGAGTAGTAAAGTAGTAAAAAAGAAACGGCAGGCTGCTTTTACTACTTCCGTACTACGTTTCAGCGCAAAGTCACGCCGGGATACGCCGAGATATGCGAATAACTC
>CAJTSM010000057.1 GCA_910578935.1 uncultured Oscillibacter sp.
GATTCCTGGGTACGCTTGGCCCGGCTGTCCTTGGAGACCTTTGTGAAAACTGGGGAGCGGCTGGAGCGGTTGCCGGACGATCTGCCCGCTGAAATGACGGAGCAGGCCGCTGGGGCCTTTGTCTCCCTCCACGCCCACGGCCAGCTCCGGGGCTGCATCGGCACCACCGGGCCCACCACGGAGAGTGTGGCTTGGGAGATCGTACAGAACGCAGTTTCCGCCTGCTCCCGTGACCCCCGCTTTCCGCCGGTGACAGTTTCGGAACTGGACATCCTGGAGTACAGCGTGGATGTGCTGGGCCAGCCGGAGCCTATCTCTTCTCCGGCGGAGCTGGACGTGAAAAAGTACGGTGTGATCGTCTCCTGCGGCGGTCGCCGGGGACTGCTGCTGCCTGACCTGGAGGGTGTGGACACGGTAGAGCAGCAAATCGACATCGCCCGACAGAAGGGCGGTATCAGTAGCAGGGAAAAATACACTCTGGGGCGGTTTGAGGTGGTGCGGCATTTATGATCTGTGAGCTGTGCTTTCACCGTTGCGACCTGTCCGAGGGACAGACCGGCTTTTGCCGGGCGAGGGCTTGCCAGAATGGCAAGATCGTCCCGCTGAACTACGGGAAGATCACCAGCATCGCCCTGGACCCCATTGAGAAAAAGCCACTGCGGCGATTCCACCCCGGCAGCAAGATCTTGTCCGTGGGCAGTTTCGGGTGCAATCTGCGCTGTCCCTTCTGCCAGAATTACGAGATTTCCATGTCCGGAGAGAAGGAACTTGAGACGGCGGAACTCTCCCCGGAGGCCCTGGCGGATAAGGCGCTGGAGCTGCGGCTCTATGGCAACATCGGAGTGGCTTACACTTACAACGAGCCGCTGGTGGGCTATGAGTACGTCCGGGACTGCGCCTCCTTGGTCCATGAGCGGGGGATGGTCAATGTACTGGTCACCAACGGCACCATCGAGGAGGCACCCTGGAGGACGTTGGTCCCGCTGATCGACGCTGTTAACATTGACTTGAAGGGCTTTACCCCAGAGTGGTACCAGAGGCTGGGCGGCAATCTGGAGGCGGTGAAGAGCTCCATCTCCCTGGCAGCGGAGCGGTGTCATGTGGAGGTGACCACGCTGCTGGTCCCTGGCGAGAACGACAGCGCGGAGGAGGTCACAGCTTTAGCCCGATGGCTGGCCTCGGTGGACCGGGATATCCCGCTGCACCTGTCCCGGTTCTTCCCCCGCTACCGGATGATGGACAAGCTTTCTACGCCGGTGGAGCGGGTGTACCGGCTGGCGGATGTGGCGAGGGAGTACCTGTCCTTTGTCTATACGGGGAATTGTTGAGGAGAACTGGGACGCTTTTATTGCCGAAGACATCTGGGGATGGTATAATAAGGCGAATTGTGTAAAACCATGGGAGGGTATATGTATGAGCAACGACAAAATTACCGAGGTGGGCGTCAATATACAGGAGAAGGCCACGGTCATCTGGAATATTGCCAACGCCTTGTTTGGCTACTTTAAGCCCCACGAGTACGGCCTTGTGATCCTCCCTATGACGGTGGTGAAGCGATTCCACGACTGTCTGCTTCCTACCCATGCCGCTGTGCGGGAACAGTACGAGAAGGTAAAGAAGTTAGCCGTCATCGATGGTTTTCTGACCCGCGCCTCTGGCTATCAGTTTTACAACACCAGCAAGTACACCTTCGATCTGCTGCTTTCCGACCCGGACAATATTGAGGCGAATTTCCGGGACTACTTGGCGGGCTTTTCGCCAAATGTTCAGGATGTCCTTGCCAAATTTGATTTCGACAATATCATCAAGCGCATGGTGGAATGCAATTCTTTGTATTTGGTGATCAAGGAATTTGCCTCACCCAAAGGTTACCTTGGCCTGGACAAGATCGGCGCTGTGGACTGCGGCTACATCTTTGAGGATCTGGTGCGCCGCTTCTCTGAATCCTACGATGAGGAGGCCGGGGCACACTTCACCAGTAGGGATATTATTTATCTAATGACAGACA
>CAJTSM010000058.1 GCA_910578935.1 uncultured Oscillibacter sp.
TCCAAGCGCCGCTCCCGCCTGGACCAGGCGGGAGCGGCTGTGCGTCTGCTGACAGGGAGGGTTTTATGGAAACGAAAAAGGAACGGGTGTACTTGATGTGGTACAAAAAAAGTAGACACCTCCAACTCAGGGAAAAGGAGTAAAATAACGAGAGTAAGGAAGGTAGATAAAATGGCGCAGGAACAGAGGAAATATGAGAAGGAGTACAAGGTGCAGGCAGTAAAGCTGGCGAAGGAGATCGGAGCGGGAAAGGCAGCGAAGGAACTGGGGATACCGGTGGACACGCTGTACGGGTGGCAGAAGGCGGTGCGGGAGGGCCGGCTGGACGCGGGCCCCGGCTCCCGGGGTCCTGGCGAGGCCATGAGTCTGGCGGAGGAGCTTGGGGCGCTGCGCAAGCAGATCAAGGCGCTGGAGCGAGAGAACCGCCGGCTAAAGGAAGAGAACGAGTTTTTAGCGGAGGCCAGCGCTTTTTTCGCCGCGAGCCGTCGGAAGTCAGCAAGGAACAGCGAATGAAGTTCCTCGCGCAAAAGACAGACGGCGGCGGGAAGAAAGGAAAAATTGCCCTGTACTGTCGGGTTCTGCAGGTGAGCCGTCAGGGTTTTTACCGGCATCTCTCCCGGCGGGAGCGGCCCTGGAAGTACCAGGGCCTGGCGGAGGCCATGCGGGAGATCCATGACGAAGATGTCTGTAACGACACCTACGGGCGTGTGCGGATGCGCCAAGCGCTGCTGCTGAAGCAGCCGGAGGGTGTCGCCATCCCCAGCGAGCGGACGGTCTACCGGGTGATGAAAGAAATCGGCCTGGTCCACCATCCGAAACGCAAGCCCAACGGCATCACCAAGGCGGACCGGGAGACCAGAAAGTCGGATGATTTGCTGAAACGGGACTTTTCGGCGGAAAAACCTCTGGAAAAGTGCGTCACCGACATCACCGAACTGAAGGCGAAGGATGGCAAGCTGTATGTCTCGGCTATCTTCGACTGCTTCGATCTCACTGTCCTGGGTCTGGCCATGGATGACAACATGAAGGCGGAGTTGTGTGTGCGGACGCTGGACAGCGCGGCCGCTGCCTATCCGGGGCTGAGAGGTGCCATCGTCCACTCTGACCGGGGTTCCCAGTACACCAGCGGGGCCTATCGGGCCGCAGTGGAAAAGTACGGCATCCGCCAGAGCATGAACAGCGACGGCGGCCGCTGCCACGACAACGCCCGCTGTGAGAGCATGTGGGCCAGGATGAAAACGGAATTGTTCTACGGCCGCATTGAGCCGGAGTCCATGACCGTTGAGCAATTGAAGACCCTGGTCTGGAGGTACTTCATCAGCTACTGGAACCGCCGCCGGATCTGCTCCGCCAACGACGGTCTCCCGCCCGCGCTGAAGCGTCAGAGATTTTTTGCGGCCCTGGATGCTGCCGCATAAGTTCCGCAAATCTTTGAGTTGAATGTGTCAACTGATATTGACAAGATCAGACTCTTGATCTGTTCCGAGATGTCACGCTGGCTCATCCCGCTGGCGTAGAGACCAATCATCTTCTCTTCCATACCGTCCGCGTTCCGGCTGTATTTTCCAATGATTTTCGGCTCGAAGCTCCCGTTCCGATCCCGGGGCACCCGGATGTCTACTGATGTGG
>CAJTSM010000059.1:0-319 GCA_910578935.1 uncultured Oscillibacter sp.
CAGGACGAGCGCGGCTTGTTGCCTTACCCGGTAATCATAGCCGCAACAAAGGGCGACCCGGAAGCTATGGCGATCGTCGTACATCATTACGACAGCTACATAGCGTCCCTGTCTATGCGGAAGCTCCGCGACGAGCGCGGTAACAGCTACTACGGCATAGACGAGGACATACGCGACCGCTTGAGGTCAAAGCTCATGCGGGCTGTCCTGTCATTCAAGGCCTGATTTGAAAAGCAGCGTCCCCCTTTCCGCTGCTCCCAGCTCTGGCCTTGCTGCTGCACCTTGAAAAAGAAAGCGGCGCAAGATAACGGCGGCGCAG
>CAJTSM010000059.1:383-673 GCA_910578935.1 uncultured Oscillibacter sp.
CCGAGCGACCAACACCGACGCCGGAAAACAGGCATAGCAGCTTGTAGGCCACGACGCGCAGAATACATAATGATACTCCTGTATAGCCACAGTCCGAGCGTTGAAAGCGTCGCAGGCAATGGGTACAGCTCCGGCAGACCGTCGGAGGGGTGAAACTCCCGTGAGGTTGCCGCTAACAGCCGTCCGATGATAGCCCCTTTTTTCGATTCCAACCTTTTAACAGTTTTGAAAGGGGATTATCTATGTGCAATACCGATGTTCCCATTTGGGAAAAGTACACGCTTACCATT
>CAJTSM010000059.1:683-1103 GCA_910578935.1 uncultured Oscillibacter sp.
GCTGCGCAAGCTGGCAGAGGAAAATCCCGCTTCTGGCTGGGTGATTATGAACGGCAACCGTATTCAGATCAAGCGGAAGCAGTTTGAAAAAATCATCGACACGCTGGACGTGATTTAAGAAAAAGAACGTGCAAAAGAGCCTTGAATATGCTATAATAAATATAGCATATCAAGGCTCTTTCCGTCTTTGGAAAGGAGCAGCGCACAATGTCAGAAAAAAGACGGGACAATAAAGGACGGATACTAAGGACTGGAGAGAGCCAGAGAAAAGACGGGAGATACGCATATAAATATGTAGACGCATTCGGCAAGCCGCAGTTTGTGTACTCATGGAAACTGGTAGCCACAGACAAGACCCCTGCGGGCAAGCGTGATGTCCCTGCACTTCGGGACAAGGTAAAGGAAATCAGCAGGGATTTG
>CAJTSM010000060.1 GCA_910578935.1 uncultured Oscillibacter sp.
CAACCAAAATCGCCACATTTTCGTACTCTCCGCCCCAGTTGCGCCGCAGGTAGATACCGTCCACATAGACATAGGGATACCGTCCACCCTGTAAAGGACGATTGCGCCAATCCTCAATATGGACATAGGCTTTCTTGT
Source organism: uncultured Oscillibacter sp. (assembly GCA_910578935.1). GTDB lineage: Bacteria > Bacillota > Clostridia > Oscillospirales > Oscillospiraceae > Oscillibacter. The sequence continues at coordinate 139 of CAJTSM010000060.1, forward strand.
TCAGCTCGCTGATGGTCGCTGGGGACACTTTACTGCCCCACAGAGCCTCTGTAATGTCCTCCACCCGGCGCACAGACACCCCGGCCAGATACATCTCTATCAGCGCCTCCTCCACGCTGCTCTCCCGCCGCCGGTAACGCTCGATGATTGCCGTCTCGAACGACACTCCTTTCAGCCGGGGAACATGGAGCGTGACGTCCCCAGAGGTCGTGGTAAGGTTCCGGTCATAGTGGCCGCTCCGGTACCCCTGCCGCGCCTCGCTGCGCTCATACCGCGCCGCCTGCGTTAACCGCTCTGCTTCCTGCTCCAGCAGCTCGTTCAACGTTTCTTCTACGCTGCCTCGGACTAATTCTTTCAACTGCCCCTTGATTACTTCCTCGTTTAGCTGTACAATCTTCTCGGACATGGTTTGCTTTCTCCTTTCTGAATGGTGTGTCACGACTTCATTCTACCAGAGACTGCAAACCTTGTCCTTTTTATTTGCGCAACTTATTGTACCTTATCTAGTCCCCCCTTTCCTCCCGAAATGCGTCTCAAATTGAGACATATTTCTAGATTGCTGTTCCCGCTCGGAAACGTTCAGAAATAGGGCCTTAGCACGCTGATGGACCCTTAGAGTCATTTACGCCCCCCATGATAACCAAAGCCGCCGCAAGGCGGCTTTGGTGGTATTTCCCCCTTGATTACCAACAATCCGGCAGACGGCTCCAGTCAAGGCCCGCCCAGTCCGCAGACTGGGCGGCTCGCGGGCGGCTGCTTGCGCAGCCGCCCGGCCTTGACGGGAGTTGGACGGCGGATGATTCTTCGCCGGAGAGAGGAAATACCTAGGCCCTGTTTGAAAAATGCCAAAACGCCCAAACGGCGGATCTTTTTCTGCGGATGCTTCGTTGATTTCCCTTG
>CAJTSM010000061.1 GCA_910578935.1 uncultured Oscillibacter sp.
GAGGAAGGCGGGGATGACGTCAAATCAGCACGGCCCTTACGTCCGGGGCGACACACGTGTTACAATGGCAGGTACAGAGAGATGCGACACGGCGACGTGGAGCGGAACTGTCAAAACCTGTCTCAGTTCGGATCGGAGTCTGCAACCCGACTCCGTGAAGCTGGATTCGCTAGTAATCGCGCATCAGCCATGGCGCGGTGAATACGTTCCCGGGCCTTGTACACACCGCCCGTCAAGCCATGGAAGCCGGGGGTGCCTGAAGTGTGCAACCGCAAGGAGCGCCCTAGGGTAAAACCGGTGACTGGGGCTAAGTCGTAACAAGGTAGCCGTACCGGAAGGTGCGGCTGGAACACCTCCTTTCTGGAGCAGGACCCGACGGCGTCGCCCGTCCGGGGGCCGGAGCAGCCTGCACGACGTTGGTACCGACACGGGGGACAGGTACTGCTTCCGACAGTCTATTGCCTTACAGCCGGCTCCGCGGGTATTCCGCGGGACGGATATAAGGGGGATTAGCTCAGCTGGCTAGAGCACCTGCTTTGCAAGCAGGGGGTCAACGGTTCGAATCCGTTATTCTCCACTCTTAAAAGAGAGCACATTGACATACTGGAAGCGAAGATTGTCGGCGAGACTTGGAAGTTTCGCAGACAGACAATCGAAGCAAGTTTAACAAACACAACGAGTAAACAACAATTCAATCACAAGAATCTTGAGAAACCGTGCTTGCACGGGCATCTCTGGAAGACTTCTCGCAAGAGAGGCCTCACCGGAAGAGCCGTCCGCAAGTGTGTTTTACCGAATGATTGAACCAAGGTCATAAAGAAAGGAGAGAAGGGCACATGAAGGATGCCTTGGCTCTCGGAGGCGACGAAGGACGTGACAAGCTGCGATAAGCCGCGGGGAGGAGCAAATATCCCGTGATCCGCGGATTTCCGAATGGGGCAACCCGGCGCGGGCGACCGCGTCACCGGCCAAGCCGGAGCGAACCCGGGGAACTGAAACATCTCAGT
>CAJTSM010000062.1 GCA_910578935.1 uncultured Oscillibacter sp.
ATCAGGTAGTATTTAGGCTTGGATGGTGGTCCACCCGGTTTCCCACGGGGTTTCACGTGTCCCGCGGTACTCTGGATCCGATCCAGAACGCATCGCCTTTCGCCTACGGGGTTCTCACCCTCTGCGACCGGCCTTCCCAGACCGTTCGGCTAGACTAGCGTCCCTTATGATCGTCCGCAACCCCGGAGAATAAATCCTCCGGTTTGGCCTCTTCCGCGTTCGCTCGCCACTACTTACGGAATCTCGGTTGATGTCTTTTCCTCGCCCTACTTAGATGTTTCAGTTCAGGCGGTTCCCCGCGTACGCCTATTTGATTCAACGCACGCTACATGGATATTGTCCATGTGGGTTGCCCCATTCGGAAATCTGCGGGTCAATGGATATTTGCTCCTCACCGCAGCTTATCGCAGCTTGTCACGTCCTTCGTCGGCTCCTGATGCCAAGGCATTCCCCTTGCGCTCTTTTCAGCTTGACCTGCTCGTCGCAAAGTCCATTCCACTCCGTTTCCGCCTTGCGGCGAAAACTGCGCTTCATTCCCTTGCTCCTTGCTTTCGCCAAAAACTGGTTTTTGGCGATTTGGGGAACGGGGGACGATGGACGGCGACGAGGTTTCACTGAGATAGCTATTCTCATGAATTATGCAGGCTTCACAAAGAAGTTTTTCGAAATTGTAATTGTTACCCTTCATCCTTTCGGATGTTGTTCCACAATTAAAATTTGCTTGCTTCATCTTTTGAAGCAAACGCCTCTCTGTTGCCTTACTTCACTTTCATCACATTGTTCAGTTTTCAAGGTGCAGAGCTTCCAGCCTCTTTTGAAGCCAGATCTCAAAACCCAAAGCCTTTTGGATTTTGAGATCCAACAGCAAACCACTGTCTTCTCTTGGTGGGCCTGAGTGGGCTCGAACCACCGACCTTACGATTATCAGTCGTACGCTCTAGCCAGCTGAGCTACAGGCCCCTCTTTCTGGTGGAGATAGTCGGGATCGAACCGGCG
>CAJTSM010000063.1:0-273 GCA_910578935.1 uncultured Oscillibacter sp.
GAGATACTTTCAATATTTTGCGCAACAGGCGGAGGGGCCGCTGCTACTGTCAGGGTACACTGGCCAGCGTGTGCCGAATAATTTCCGGAAACGTGACTACTACCCGCTTCTGGATAAGCTTGGGATAACTCGAAAGACTCCCCATGCCACCCGGCACACCTACGCCAGCCGCGCCCGCAGAGCGGGGATGCCTCCGGAGATCCTTCAAAAGATTTTGGGCCATGCGGACTACAGCACCACGGCAAATATCTACGTCCACATGGATGTAGAAGA
>CAJTSM010000063.1:386-697 GCA_910578935.1 uncultured Oscillibacter sp.
TTACTTACGTATTACTAACAAACTAAAACATAAGCAAAAAGAAAAAATCCCTTAGAGCCTTGCAGCTCTAAGGGATTTTCATGGTGGACGCTAACGGACTTGAACCGCTGACCCCCTGCACGTCAAGCAGGTGCTCTAGCCAGCTGAGCTAAGCGTCCATGGACGGAACAGTGATATATTACCGCATTCCAGTCCATTTGTCAAGCCCCAACACGCCACTTTTTGAAATAGGTGGCAGCTGGTAAAAATATAGTCCGACAGCACTAGGCGTTTATGGCCTTATTTTCTTTGATCTTAATTTCAATCTTGGT
>CAJTSM010000063.1:746-981 GCA_910578935.1 uncultured Oscillibacter sp.
ATGGCTTCGCGCCTTGCACAAAGGGCTGCTGAATAATTGTGGCAGCAATAGAACCGTCATCCAATAGCTGCTGGGTAACAGGTGGAGCGTCATGGCTAATGACCTTGATGCTTCCCTTATATCCAAGATCGGAGATGGCGCGGCAAGCGCCCTCCACTCCAGCGGCAGCAAGATAGAGAGCCGTGATTTCAGGAAATTCCGCCAGCATTCTTTTTGTCGTTGCATAGCTTTCAAA
>CAJTSM010000064.1 GCA_910578935.1 uncultured Oscillibacter sp.
GCAACCGCTGTCTGTATGTTGTAGTTCAAATTTCATTGCTATTGTTTTGGGGTTCCTCCTCCACGACCAGTTCTATGGCGTTGGCCACTTTTTCATGGAGCAGAGCGATGGCAAAGACTTCTTCCACGTTTTCTACAAAGTGGAAGGTAAGTCCGTGGATATATTTTTCGTTGATTTCTTCTATATCCTTTCGGTTTTCCTCGCTCATTATGATATTTGTGATCCCTGCCCGTTTGGCGGCCAGAATCTTTTCTTTGATGCCGCCTACAGGAAGGACTCTACCTCTCAGGGTTATTTCTCCGGTCATGGCCGTATTGGCCCGTACTTTTCGCTGTGTCAGTGCGCTGGCAATGGAGGTGGCAATTGTTATACCTGCCGAAGGACCGTCTTTGGGGGTTGCACCTTCAGGTACATGGATATGCAGGCTCCAGTGGTCGAAAATGCGATAGTCGAGCGAAAGCATGTCTGCATGTGCCTTAACATATTCTAATGCCAGTACTGCCGATTCTTTCATCACATCTCCCAGATTTCCGGTCAGTGTCAGTTTGGAACCTTTGCTGCGGCTTATGCTGGTCTCGATGAAAAGAATTTCGCCACCGACGGCTGTCCATGCAAGTCCTGTAACTACGCCTGCATATTGGTTGCCTTGATACCTGTCACGGCTGAAAAGCGGTTTTCCCAAGAGTGTTTCGATGTCCTGAGGCTTTATCGGAGTGTCCGTATATGGAGTTGTGCCGGTGGTTGCTGTCTGATAAGCTATTTTGCGGAAAATTTTGCTGATTTGTTTTTCCAACTGCCTCACACCGCTTTCACGCGTGTATTTTTCAATGAGGAATTCAATGGCGGGGGCAGAGAATCTGATGCCGTTGGGATTGCCGAAATCCAGCCCATTCTGCTCTTTGGGAATAAGATGCCGGCGGGCAATCTCTTTTTTCTCCTCTGTCAGATAGCCTTCCACTTCGAT
>CAJTSM010000065.1 GCA_910578935.1 uncultured Oscillibacter sp.
TGCGTGGCTTTCGGCAAGCTGTAAAATCAGCGCTTCATGGTCGGGGCAGGCAAGCAGGTTTGCGTCCAGCAGCTTGATTTCTTTCTGCCCGTCCCAAAACTCGGACAGGTCAGCTACCTTGCGGCTTTTGCGCCCCTCCTTGCCGCTGACAATGCAGAATCCGCAGTTTCGCGGACAGCCACGGCTCAAAAAGCCATAGGCGGTATCGGAAAACTGCGGATATAAAGAAGCGTCCGGGCGGGTGTGTTCCACCGCATCCGGTAAATTTTCCCTTATGCCGTAGCCCGTGCCGCCTGAAATGACGGCATCGGCATTGGTAACGGCAATCGTATCTTTCGAGTAGGTATCTGTGAATACCCGGCTTTTATAAACAAGGTCGTAGTGGTTCCCTGGGTTCCACCACTCAACCAGGTCGCCCCGCGCCTTATGGTACGCGGACAGCTTCATCAGGCACAGGTTCGGCCAGTTGTGGGAATCCACATCAATCAGTCCAATTTTCAAATCATACCTCCGTTTCTGGCAAAAATGCTTAAAAAAGTGTTTCAGGGTAGACGCCCATATCCGTACAGATGGGCAGACCAATAGGGGCTTCCCGTATTGGCGTAGGAGATCGGGTCGCCGCAGTGAATGAACCGCCCGCCGCCCACATAAATCCCAACGTGGCTGACCGGCCCCGGAGAGCTGTATGTACCGGTGAAGAAAATCAAATCACCGGGCTGTGCGTTTGCCGAAGATACCGGGGTACACAGGTTATAAAGCCCCTGCGCCGTCTGCCGTCCCACGCTGCCCACGCCGGACTGGTTAATGACCCACGAAACATAGCCGGAGCAGTCAAAGGATGTGGAGGGGGAACTGCCGCCCCAAACGTAAGGCCATCCTAAAAATTTTTCTGCTTCATGGAGCATCGCTTCAAAGCTGCCGTCCCCCATTGGTTCGCCGGAATA
>CAJTSM010000066.1 GCA_910578935.1 uncultured Oscillibacter sp.
CAGGTACTAAGATGTTTCAGTTCCCTGCGTTAGCCTCTTTGCATTCGCAAAGATGTCAGTCCGGCTGACTGACGGGTTGTCCCATTCGGAAATCCGCGGATCAAGGGATATTTGCTCCTACCCGCGGCTTGTCGCAGCTTATCACGTCCTTCATCGCCTCCGTGAGCCAAGGCATCCACCATGCGCCCTGAACTACTTGCTTTCATGCTGTCATACTTATAAAGCACGACAGACGCTTTACTACAGATACCTCTCCTTCAAAAAAAAGAAAGGCATTTGCTATGAGTTTCGTACTCATGTATTGTGTGTCAATATGTCAAAGAACGTCTGGAAAACGTCACCTCTCCGACATGCGGAAAGGCGAGTCCCAAAAGTGGAGAATAACGGATTCGAACCGTTGACCCCCTGCTTGCAAAGCAGGTGCTCTAGCCAGCTGAGCTAATCCCCCGCAAAGACGGAAAAACCGTGCACCCCTAATTCCGGCGGTACAAGGAGCCGGTAGTCCCAGGCAGACTTGAACTGCCGACCTCCACATTATCAGTGTGGCGCTCTAACCAACTGAGCTATAGGACTTCGTTGCAGCCAAGCGGGGAGGGAGCATCCTAAGGATGATGCGCCGTCTGTCTCCGATATCATAAAACAGACCGACAGAAGTAGACAAGAAACAGGCGGCTCCAATAGACAATGGAAAGTCGCTGTAAAAAAACGGACCAACAAATATAAGGCGTCACTCCAGAAAGGAGGTGTTCCAGCCGCACCTTCCGGTACGGCTACCTTGTTACGACTTAGCCCCAATCACCGGTTTCACCCTAGGCCGACCCTCGCGGTCACGGACTTCAGGCGCCCCCGGCTTTCATGGCTTGACGGGCGGTGTGTACAAGGCCCGGGAACGTATTCACCGC
>CAJTSM010000067.1:0-312 GCA_910578935.1 uncultured Oscillibacter sp.
CATTCACTCGATTGCGTCCTTGTATAAAGCTTTTGAACCTGCTCAGGCCAGACGGATCATACAGCGGTTGGAAATTCACTACACTCCCATTCACGCCTCCTGGCTGAATATGGCAGAGATTGAAATTGGCATCCTTTCCAGACAGTGCCTCTCTCAAGCCTTATCTTCTTTCGAGACTATGCAGCGCCAGGTCAACGCATGGGCGATGTACAGAAACTCCGTTTGCTCTACTGTCCGTTGGAGATTTTCCTCTGATGATGCCAGGTGCAAACTCAGAAAACTATACCTTATTATCTTATAATTTCTAACTTG
>CAJTSM010000067.1:340-605 GCA_910578935.1 uncultured Oscillibacter sp.
AGGCCTTGTTTGAAAAATAGCAAAACGCCCAATTGGCGGATATTTTTCCGCCGCTCTGCGTTGATTTTCCTTGCAATACACAAAGTATTGCTGCGTCAAATCGCCTTGACCAGTCAGACGGCGTCCAACGGTTGTGAATACAGGTTCTTAAACAAGTCCCGGCGTATTCATCAAGCCGGGCTCAGATACAAGTCTTTATATTGTTTTGCGGAGTTCTCCCAGGACAGGTCCTTCACCATATCCCGCAGGATCATTTCGTCCCAAT
>CAJTSM010000067.1:637-899 GCA_910578935.1 uncultured Oscillibacter sp.
GCGTCCAGAAGCAGGCCGGCGTCGTAGCGGTCGAAGGTAAAGCCATTCCCGGAGTTGAGGCCCATGTTATAAGGCTCCACCGTATCCTTCAAACCGCCGGTTTCCCGGACGATGGGAATGGTGCCGTAGTGCATGGCGATGAGCTGCGTCAGCCCGCAGGGCTCAAATTGAGACGGGACCAACAGGGCGTCGGCTCCTGCGTAGATCCTGTGCGACCGCGCTTCATCGTACATGATATTCGCGCACACGCGTCCCTTGTACG
>CAJTSM010000068.1 GCA_910578935.1 uncultured Oscillibacter sp.
GCCGCCGCACTGAAAACGGCGGAGCGGCGTTTGGGGGAAATGGCCGTGCTGATAAAGAACGTCACCACCTACAAGCAGACCCGGCCCGTGGCGGTGGAGTATCGCCGGGCGGCGGACAAGGCCCGGTTCCGGCAGGAGCATGAAAGCGCCCTGATACTGTACGAGGCGGCGGGCCGTGCCTTGCGGGAGGGCGGCGTGACGAAGCTGCCCGATCTGGCCGCGCTGAAAGCGGAGTATGCCCGGCTGTCGGAGGAAAAGGAACGGCTGTATGCAAAGTACGGCGAAGTGAAAAAGGAGCTGAAAGAGTACGGCATCATCAAGCAGAATGTGGACGGCATTTTGCGGGTGACGCCCCGGCAACAGGAAAGGAAGCAAGAGCTGTGAGCATACCGAAGATGAACTATCCGCAGTACCGCAAGGCCCGGAGGCTGACGCGGGAGTGCTGCAACAACGTGGGCGGCAACTGCCTCCTGCTGGACGACGGGGAGGAATGTATCTGTGTGCAGAGCATTTCCTATTCCCTGCTGTGCCGCTGGTTCCGGGCGGCTGTCCTCCCGCTGGACGCTGTTCTGTGCGCCGAGATTGCAAAAGGCCACGATCACCTGAAGCTGTGCTGTGAGTGCGGGGCCAGCTTTACGCCGAAATCCAACCGGGCGAAATACTGCACGAACTGTGCCACACGCATGAAGCGGACCAAGGCCACCGAGCGTAAGCGGAAACAAAGGCAGAACTGTCACGCTTTAGGGCTTAAAAAGCCCTGATTTATCAAGGCTTTCCGGGTGCTGGTCAATAGGGGGGCTGATACTTTTCCTATCCAGCACCCCGGAAGGCCCTCAGACGGCCCGCAACGGTGCAACAAGGCCAGGAGGTGAAACCTATCGCAGACT
>CAJTSM010000069.1 GCA_910578935.1 uncultured Oscillibacter sp.
GTGCAGAACAGAATCACCAGAAGGATCAGCGGCAGACGGGTAAACTTCTCCTCCACCACCTTGCCGTTGGGCAGCTCATACCGATGGGGCTTAAAGAGACAGTCATAGAGCTTCATGCCGTCTCCTCCTGCGGGCCGGACTCTCCATAGATGCTGTTCAGCACCGTCTGATCCACCGCCTTGGCCGGACCGTCATAGACAATCTGACCCGCCCGAATGCCTATGATGCGGTCCGCGTATTCGATGGCCAGCTCCACATGGTGAATGTTCAGCAGGATGGAGATGCCCATGTCCTTGTTGATGCGCACAAAATCCTGCATGACCTGTTTGGCCGTGACTGGGTCCAGGGCCGCCACAGGTTCATCCGCCAGAATAATTTTGGGATTTTGGGCAAGGGTCCGGGCCAGGGCCACCCGCTGCTGCTGTCCGCCGGAGAGCTGGTCCGCCCGGATGTAGGCTTTGTCCAGAATCCCAACCTTGTCCAGGGACTCCAGGGCCGTAATCTTATCCTGTTTGCGGAAGGCCCCCAGCAGAACCCGCCAGAAGGGCATTTCAGGCACACAGGCGGAAAGCACGTTGCGGATCACCGTCGTACGGGTAACCAAGTTGAAGGACTGGAACACCATGCCAATCCCCCGGCGAAAGCGTCGCAGTTCTTTGCCTTTCAGCGTGCTTACATTGACTCCCTCAACGGTCAGCGTGCCCTCCGTAATATCATGCATCCGATTGACGGCCCGCAGCAGCGTGGATTTTCCGGCGCCGGAGCGGCCGATGATAGCTACAAACTCGCCGTCCTGAATGGTGAGGGTCACATCCTTCAGTCCGACGGTCCCGTTGGGATAGACCTTGGAAGCATGGTCAAATACAATCATTTTGGCTG
>CAJTSM010000070.1 GCA_910578935.1 uncultured Oscillibacter sp.
TTCGCTAGTAATCGCGCATCAGCCATGGCGCGGTGAATACGTTCCCGGGCCTTGTACACACCGCCCGTCAAGCCATGAAAGCCGGGGGTACCTGAAAGCCGTGACCGCGAGGGTCGGCCTAGGGTAAGACCGGTGATTGGGGCTAAGTCGTAACAAGGTAGCCGTACCGGAAGGTGCGGCTGGAACACCTCCTTTCTGGACGGCATGCCTTATGGTCTGCTTTTATAGGGGAGTCTTAGGTTGCTTTAATGGTAATTGTCCCTGTCCGTGTGGCATTTTCTCTGCCAAGTATGTGAATCTGTATATAGAGGGAACGTTGAAGCTGGGCGTTCCGCCCGTTTCAGGCCGTTCTGCCAGTCCTATAGCTCAGTTGGTTAGAGCGCCACACTGATAATGTGGAGGTCGGCAGTTCAACTCTGCCTGGGACTACCCGTGCTAAGGGGGGATTAGCTCAGCTGGCTAGAGCACCTGCTTTGCAAGCAGGGGGTCAACGGTTCGAATCCGTTATTCTCCACTTCCCGCAATTTTATTTGCGGCACGCTCCATGACATAATGTACAATCTGACAAGCAACGAAGGAAAACAAGGTTCTGAAAAAGAAAAATAAGCCCATGCGCGAGATAGTTTTCGTGTGTGGATGTCCGTACTTTCCTGTTTGGGAAGTATCGGGCCATGACAAGAACAGAAGGGCGTACGGTGGATGCCTAGGCTCTTACAGGCGAAGAAGGACGTGATAAGCTGCGAAAAGCCGCGGGTAGGTGCAAATGACCTTTGATCCGCGGATGTCCGAATGGGAAAACCCGGCAGGCTGAAGGCCTGTCATCCGCTTATAGCGGAGGCGAACGCGGGGAACTGAAACATCTTAGTACCC
>CAJTSM010000071.1:0-538 GCA_910578935.1 uncultured Oscillibacter sp.
AGGAAAGCGCCGCCCTGTTTAATTTCCTGAACGGCAACAACATCACTTCCATGGAGCAGCTTTATGAAAAAGTGGCCGCCATGAACAAAGATTACTATTCCCTGCGTGGGAAGATTGTCACCGCCGAGCGGCGTATCAAAGTGCTGGGCGAACATCTCTCCATGTGGGAGAAATACGAAAGAAATAAAGGAATCCGCCGCCAGTTCGACAAGATGAAGCCGGGGAAGAAAAAGGAGCAGTTTGAGCAGAAGCACGGTGCGGAACTGGCATTGTATGCGGCCGTCCGGTATCTGGAAAAGCTGAAAACCACCGGCGAAGAAGTTACTCCGAAAAAATGGCAGGCCGAGGCCGACCGCCTGAAAGCGGAGAAATCGGTACAGTACCAGAAAATGAAATCCATGCGGGAGGACATCAAGGCGGTGGAGAACCTGAAAAAGACAGCGGAGCAGTTGGCCAGGACGGAAAATGAACCGGCCAGAAAGAAGGAGGAACAAGAATTATGACACAGCAGTTTATCACCATGACAATCACCATCACC
>CAJTSM010000071.1:559-867 GCA_910578935.1 uncultured Oscillibacter sp.
GATACCCGTGCCGCCCACGCCGCCAGCGCCTGCGGGAGCGAAAGCGCCGGAGCCGGTTTGCCTTTTCAGGGAAGGGCAGCCGCCTTTGTGCCGCTGTAAGGTGAGATATGGGAAACAGGCAGCATGAGCGAATCCCGGCCATGGACTACCGGCAGTACCGCAGGGCGAGGCGGCTGGTGCGTGAGTGCTGCAACTACGACAATGGCCAGTGTATCGTGCTTGACGAGGGAGACGGGTGCGTCTGTGTCCAGAGCATTTCCCACTCCCTGCTCTGCCACTGGTTCCGTGCGGCGGTGCTGCCCTTAGAC
>CAJTSM010000072.1:0-544 GCA_910578935.1 uncultured Oscillibacter sp.
CATTTTCCAACATGAACCCAGGGGGCGGGCGGCGGAAGCCTACCGCAGTCTGACAAAGGAGGTGTTGAAGATTGGCGAAAAGCAGCGCAGCCGGACTTCTGACCTCAGTCGATAGTATGTTCACCACCCAGGAGGAACGGGACAACGCCCAGCGCAGCTATGTGACCGACTTGCCCATCGCTGAAATCAGCGACTTTCCAGACCACCCGTTCAAGGTGCGGATGGACGAGAGTATGACGGAGATGGTGGAGAGCGTCAAAGAGCGCGGTGTTCTCTCTCCCGTGCTGGTGCGGCCCATGCCGGACGGCGGTTATCAGATGGTGTCCGGCCATCGCCGCAAGTTTGCGTCGGAGCTGGCGGAACTGCCCACGGTGCCCTGCATCGTCCGGGAGCTGACCGACGATGAAGCCATCATTATCATGGTGGACAGCAACCTCCAGCGTGAGCGCGTTCTGCCCTCGGAAAAGGCGTTTGCCTATAAGATGAAGCTGGACGCCATGAAACGGCAACAAGGTGAGCGCACAGATTTAACTTCTGCAACACC
>CAJTSM010000072.1:554-862 GCA_910578935.1 uncultured Oscillibacter sp.
AATTTTCGAGGAAAGCAAACGCTTGACCTTATAGCCGAGGAATCAGGTGATAGTCGAAACCAAATCCACCGCTATATCCGCCTGACGAACCTTGTGCCCGAACTGCTGGACATGGTGGACAATTCTGTGCTGAAAGAAAAGGGCACGTTACAAATGGCCCTGCGCCCCGCCGTGGAGCTGTCCTATCTGCCGGAGAACGAGCAGAACGCCTTGTTGGAGGTCATGGAGAGCGAGGACTGCACCCCTTCTCACGATCAGGCAACTTGTCCTTGCAGACTTGCAGCGCGTAACGTCTTATGTGAAAGAGC
>CAJTSM010000073.1 GCA_910578935.1 uncultured Oscillibacter sp.
CTCGAAAATCAATCTCTGAACACGATTCCGTGCTCGTCGGCGGACTCGATCACCGCCAGGGCGTGGTAGTTGAGCCCCATCTCCCTGAGCCGGTCGCCGCCGCCCTGGAAGCCCTTCTCGATGGCGATGCCGATGCCCTCCAGCCGGGCCCCCGCCTGCTCCACCAGGTCGCACAGGCCGCGGACGGCCTCGCCGTTTGCCATGAAGTCGTCGATAATCAGCACCTTGTCCGCCGCAGTCAGCCACTCCTTGCTGAGAATCTGGGTGACCTTCTTCTTGTAGGTATACGAAAAAATCTCACTCTGATACAGGCCGCCCTCGATGTTGTCGCTCTTGGCCTTCTTGGCGAAGACCATGGGTACGCCGTACTGCTGGGCGCAGATCGTCGCCAGCGCGATGCCGCTGGCCTCGGCGGTGAGGACCATGGTGATGCCCTTGGTGTCAAAAAATTTCTCGAACTCCAGGGCGATGTCCTCCATCAGCTTCACGTCCACCCGGTGGTTGAGAAATCCGTCCACCTTGATGATGTTCAGCTGGTCCATCTTCGTACCGTCCTTTCCCGAAATAGTTTTTATGCGCGGCCTCCCGCGCTTCCCTGCCTCCATTATGACAAGAAATCCGTCCCTTGGCAAGTGGAGAAATGGACAAACTTGTCTTTTTTTCTCCTTCCCGCCTCTGTGCGCAAAGCCGTCTCCGGGCCCGTGAGGGCCCGGAGACGGCTCTTACCTACATATCGCTGAGGCAATCCCTGTTTTTCCAGAAATACTCCACGCCGGAATAGATGGTGGTGACCACAATCACCGCCACGCACAGCGTGTTCAGCGCC
>CAJTSM010000074.1 GCA_910578935.1 uncultured Oscillibacter sp.
CGGCTCGTCCATTATGATTATCGGGCGGTTTGCGGCGATAACATCAATCGGACGGCGCGAGCCAAATTCATCACGCTTTGAGTAGATGATGCGGCTCTCTTTTGAGCGGCCACCCTCTTTTAGCGATGCTGCAAAAGCCTGGGTATTGATAACCATAACCGAGATACCGCTGTCTTGCGAGAACTGGTCGAGCTGATTGAGGTTCGAGCTGTTATAGACAAACCAACGTGCTTTCTTTCCGTAATACTCCATGAAATGGTCCTCAAGCATACGGAATGACTTCACAACGATGATGAACTTGCTCCAGCCATACTGCTTGTTAAGTTCAAACATCGTTTTGATATAGACGTAGGTCTTGCCGGTGCCGGTTTCCATCTCGATGTCAAGATTCACCACGCCGTGACCATCGCTCAGTGATGTGCTCGGCACGATTTGGTTCTGAATCTGAATATCGCGTATATTGTCGAGAAGCCGCTTCTTGTCAAGTTCAACATCAGCATTACGATAACCTGCTTCTTCCTCCTCTGAGAAGATAGAGCCCTTGGCAATCTTGCCGACATCGCGGCGATAGTGTTTCGGATCCCGCTTAGGCTGGCCCCGGAAAACATTCACCGTATCCTCGACAGCCTCTGTCTGATACCCTTGTATCTTAAACTGAAACTTCATTAGTTCACCTCCCCTCTTTGTAAAAGAAACAAATGCTTCTGAGTCTCAATTTCTGCGCGTAGTTCCTCTTCTGATGGAAGCACTGTAAGATATTTAGATGCAAATAATTGTTTACTTCCGTTCAGCATTG
>CAJTSM010000075.1 GCA_910578935.1 uncultured Oscillibacter sp.
GCCATTGTTCACGCCTGAACTACGGCCAGTATAGCCGGTAGAAGCAGGAAAGTCAAGATGATATTTGCAATTTAAACATATTTTATTGCGTATTACAAGGATATGGCACAACAGAAACGCCTTTATATGCAAGTTTAACATTCTAATCTTGCAGTTTTGAAGGCGAACCAATTGACAGCGGAATGCGATGGGAATATAATGGAACACAACAGATCCGACGGAGGGAGTACATATCATGTGCGGAATCGTAGGCTTTACCGGGCGGCGGCAGGCCGCCCCCATTTTGCTGGACGGGCTGGCCAAGCTGGAATACCGGGGCTATGACTCGGCGGGCCTGGCCATCCGGGACGGTGATGAGCCGGCCCAGGTGGTGAAGGCCGTGGGCAAGCTGCGCAATCTGGCTGAGAAAACAGACGGCGGCGCGGCCCTGGCCGGCTGCTGCGGCATTGGACACACCCGCTGGGCCACCCACGGCGCTCCCAGCCTCATCAACGCTCACCCCCACGTCAGCGGCAGCGGCGTAAGCTCCGGCTCCGACGCGGTGGAGTCTCAGGTGGTGGGGGTCCACAACGGGATCATCGAGAACTGCTCCGAGCTGAAAGCCAAGCTGGAACGCCACGGCTACACCTTCTATTCAGACACCGACACCGAAACGGCGGTGAAGCTGGTGGACTACTACTACAAAAAATACAAGCTGGGCCCTGTGGACGCCCTCACCCGGGCCATGGTGCGCATACAAGGGTCCTATGCCCTGGCGCTGATGTTTCAGGACTATCCCGGCGAGATCTT
>CAJTSM010000076.1 GCA_910578935.1 uncultured Oscillibacter sp.
TTTTTAAGGCTCGGAATGATAACATACGGCCCCCCTGTTGAGGACGGCCCAAAAGTCCCGTGATACCGGGCTTTTCAAGGGCCTAAACCGTTACATAGCGGCCCGGTGGCGGCGCACCCGCTCACAGGTCTTGCGGCGTTCTTCCTCCTTGGCGCATTCCGGGCAGTATTTGGCCCGGTTGGATTTTGGGATGTACCAGCCGCCGCACAGGACGCACTTTTTTCTTTCCCGGCGGTGGAGCAATTCGGCGCACAGGCTTTCGTCCAGGGGCAGCACCGCCGCCCGAAACCAGCGGCAGATCAGCGAGTAGGAAATGCTCTGCGGGCAGACACATTCCTCCCCATCGTCCAGCAGAAGGCAGTTGCCGCCGTCATAGTTGCAGCACTCATGCACCAACCGCCGGACGGTTCGGTATTGCTGGTAGTCCAGACGGATGATGTTATCGGTCATGCTCGTCCCTCCGCTGGCTGGGCGCACCGTGAAGCACCTGGTCGATGTTCCGCTTGACGGTCAGCAGCTCGTCCGCCTCCCGCTTGCGCTCCTGGTACTCGTTGTACCCGGCGTTCTTCTCGGACATCAGGGCCTCGATCTCCGCCGTCAGCTCCTTGACGGTGGGCAGCTTGGTGATGCCGTTGGCCTTGAAGAAACGAACAGCGGCCTCGGAGAGGAGAAGATCACCTTCATGCTCCTGCCGGTAGGCGGCGCGGGCCTTGGGTGTTTTCTGTGCGGCAAGGCCCTCCCGGACTGCTTTGGTGTTC
>CAJTSM010000077.1 GCA_910578935.1 uncultured Oscillibacter sp.
GCTGGCCCCCACCGTGCGGGGCAGAAAGGGAGAGCACCAGAAGGAATTCGATGCCGCCCGGCGCTCCGGCTTTGTCCGCGCCAGGGTGGACGGCCTGATCTACGACCTGAACGAGACCATTTCCCTGGAAAAGAACAAGAAGCATACCATTGAAATCGTGGTGGACCGGCTGGTGGTAAAGCCCGATATCCGCTCCCGCCTGGCCGACTCTATCGAGGTGGAGGGGGGAGAGGACATCACCTTCTCCCAGAATTATGCCTGCCCGGAGCACGGCATCAGCATTGACGAGCTTTCCCCCAGAATGTTCTCCTTCAACAACCCCTTCGGGGCCTGCAAGAAGTGTACAGGCCTGGGGGTGTTCATGCGCATCGATCCCCAGCTGATCATTCCCGATAAGCGGCTTTCCATCAATAAAGGCGGTCTGAAGGCCAGCGGCTGGGCCATGGAGGGCAGTACCATTGCCGCCATGTATATGCGGGGCCTTGCGGAGCACTACCATTTCTCCCTGGATACCCCCATCGGCGAGCTGCCCGACAATATCGTGGATATCCTGCTGTACGGCACAAAGGGCGAAAAGATCAAGCTCAAGCGGGTCAGCGAGTACGGCAGCGGCACTTATATGGCGGAGTTTGAGGGCGTTATCAACAACCTGGAGCGCCGGTTCCACGATACCTCCTCCAACTGGATCAAGGAGGAGATCGAAACCTATATGAGCGCCGTCCCCTGCGACGAGTGCCACGGCAGGCGGCTTTC
>CAJTSM010000078.1:0-250 GCA_910578935.1 uncultured Oscillibacter sp.
GACAAGGACAGCTTTGTGGAGGCGGTGCGCCAGTGCGGCTGCGTGGGCCTGGGCGGCGCGGGCTTCCCCACGTCGGTCAAGCTCAACGTGGACCCGGACCGGGTGCACGCCATCATCATCAACGGCGCGGAGTGCGAGCCCTACATCACCTCGGACACCCGCACCATGATCGACAACGCCGACGACGTGATCTACGGCGCTCAGCTGCTCCAGAAGTACTACACCGCCGACCGGATCGTCATCGGCATTG
>CAJTSM010000078.1:336-749 GCA_910578935.1 uncultured Oscillibacter sp.
GCGGCGAGAAAGTGCTGATCTACAACACCACCGGCGAGGTGGTCCCCGAGGGCAAGCTCCCCATCGACGTGGGGGCCATTGTCATCAACTGCACCACTCTGGCCGTCATCGCCAAGTACATCAAGACCGGCATGCCCCTGGTGGAGAAGGTGGTCACCGTGGACGGCTCCGCCATCAAGGACCCCCAGAACGTGATTGTCCCCGTGGGCACCCCCATCCAGAATGTACTGGACTTCGCGGGCCTGAAGTGCGAGCCCAAGAAGGTGCTCTACGGCGGCCCCATGATGGGCACCTGCGTGGCCGACCTGGACCAGCCGATTCTGAAGAATAACAACGCCGTCCTGGCCTTCTCCGAGAAGATGGCCCGGATCCCCAAGGCCACCAACTGCATCCACTGCGGCCGGTGCACCAAC
>CAJTSM010000079.1 GCA_910578935.1 uncultured Oscillibacter sp.
GGCGATCCGCTTGCAGGTCAGGTCAAAATTTGTCCAGGCCAATTCAAAGGACGCAAAGGAGACTTCCGGGGAATACTTCTTGTCCCAGCACAGCCAGCAGTGGCTGTCGGCGGCGGGGAGCATACTGATAAAGTGGTTGGCCCCCCATATGACTTGATGCCTGGACACGCGCCGCAGCTCCCGGAAATACTCCGGGGGAGGCGGCTTGGCGTCCCAGAATACGGGTTTGTATTTGCGGGGCTTGCCCTTGCGCCGCCCCATATCGCCCCGGATGTTGAGGCCGTATGGGGGATCAACAACAGCGAGGTCAAAGGCGTTTTCCGGCAGCTCCCACAAAATATCTGTACAGTCCATGTGATACGCTATGTTAATGCGGCTGGTCCCCTCCTTTCTCGGTGAAATAAAAAATGCGTCTCACCGTGAAACGCATTTTTGCCGGTTCCGGGGCGCGAACGCGCCCGCCGCCCCCGCCAGCGATAACCGCCGGACTTTCCGGGAAACGCACCCGTCTCCCCATAGTAGCAAAAACCGGCGCAAGCCGGTTTTTGGGGTATGCCCCCCCTTGATTACTAAAAGCACCGGCGGACTTTGGCAGTCAAGGCCCGCGCCGACCGCCCCAGCGGGCGGCGCGGCTTGCCTTGGCCTTGACGGACAAAGGCCGGTGGTGTAAAATCCGCGGGGCTGGGGGCATACCCCGGATCGTGCCGCCTGATTACCGCCTGCCGTATTGCCGGTTATT
>CAJTSM010000080.1 GCA_910578935.1 uncultured Oscillibacter sp.
TTTGTCCTGTGGAAAAACAGCAAGTTTTTCACCGCCAAGAAAAAGACGCTCACAAAGGCCACTGCCGCCGCCCTGTTGAAGAAGGGGCGGGTGAAACTCACCGGCTGTTTCTCGGAGAAAACCGGGAAAACCTACGATGCCACGGTGGTGCTGGAGGACGATGGCACCAAGACAAATTACAAGCTGGTGTTCGACAATGGATAAGCTGCCCCGTATGGATGAAAGCCAGTTCCGGCGGGTGAAAAAGCTCATCCGCCGCCTGTGCGCCAACTGCGAGAGCGGCAACTGCCTCCTGCTGGACGATGGGGACCCCTGTCCCTGTCCGCAGATGATTTCCAACACCTTAATCTGCAAATACTTCCGCGCCGCCGTCCTGCCAGCGGACCAGGAGCTGCACGGGGAGATCATGGCGGCACGGCCTGTCAAGCGCTGCTGTATCTGCGGCGCACCGATTTTTTCCCGCTCTAATGCGGTGAAATACTGCCCTGCCTGCGCCGCCAGGGAACGCCGCAGACGGGACCGGGAGCGGAAAGCAAAAGCGGCCTCGCACTTCCGCAAATAGAGGGCTGGAAAGCCTTGCGGCACAACGCTTTCAAAACGCCAATCCGCCCAGGGACGTAACTTTACCCTCGGAGGGCTGAAATTAACTTCTACTTGCGGAATTTTGCCCCGTATGGGACGCTTCGGTTTCCTGTGCGGGGCCATTTTATGAAAGGAGATTTTTGCCGTGGC
>CAJTSM010000081.1:0-365 GCA_910578935.1 uncultured Oscillibacter sp.
CAAAGTCGGCGCACATTCCCGCATTGACAAACTGCTCTTTCACATACTCGCGGACAAGAGAAATGCCCTGCTCCCTTGTCAATTCACGGGGCAGGGCAATCTCAATTTCTCTTGCAAGCTGGGCGTTTTTCGCTTTCTCGATTTTCTCTACCTCGTTCCACAAAACCGCCCTGTCAGAGAAAGCGGCGGGTGCGTGGTCGGGCAGTAAAATCTCGGTATGGACGACACCGCCCTTGTGGGTGTAGTCGTGGGTTTCCCCGTCAAACTCATTCGTGATTTTCTCCCCCGCCCGATAAGCGGCGGCGGCAACGGCGGATTTGCCCTTGCCGCGTGATATGATTTTGATACTACAATGGTAAATCGCC
>CAJTSM010000081.1:377-714 GCA_910578935.1 uncultured Oscillibacter sp.
GGGTAACTCCTGCCGTTTCCTTTTGTGCCGACAGGCACAAAACGCCGTCTGCAAGACCGCACATACCACATTCATGTGGTATATAAGTGCGCCCTTGCTAAAAGCAAGGGTAGGGGCAAAAGCCCGTTACCCTTGCGCCGCGCCCCCGTCTGCGCCCCCGTCCTCGTGGCTCTCCTGCGGCGTATGGGCGGTTTTGGCGGCGGGGCGGGTGTTTCCCTGTGCCGTTGTTTCCGCGCCCTCTGGGTTGGCTCTGGCGGCGTTCTGGGCGGTCAATCCGTCCAGTATGCGGCGGCTGTGTTCGGTGGCGATGGTCTGCTCCAAAAAGGTCTTGAACTGT
>CAJTSM010000082.1 GCA_910578935.1 uncultured Oscillibacter sp.
GAGGGAATCGTCCTCCTCCACCCAGTCCTTCGCCACGTCCACCACCCGGTACTCCGTCTGGGTGTCCCGGATGACCACCCGGCGTATGCCCGCGTTGATAATCAGGCGGCGGCACATGGAGCAGGAGGTGGAGCCGGGAATCAGCGCCCCAGTCTGGGGGTCCTTGCAGACCATGTAGAGAGAGGCGCCCAGCATCTCACTGCGGGCGGCGGAGATAATGGCGTTGGCCTCGGCGTGGACCGAGCGGCACAGCTCATACCGCTCTCCGGAGGGGATATTCATGGCCATTCGGGTGCAGTAGCCCAGGTCCATGCAGTTATTCCGCCCCCGGGGGGCCCCGTTGTACCCGGTAGAGATGATCTCGTCGTGCTGGACAATAATGGCCCCGTAGCACCGGCGCAGGCAGGTGGAACGCTCCATCACAGTACCGGCGATGTCCAGATAGTAGTTTTCCTTGTCAATGCGCTTCATGGAAGTCCCCCCTAAAATTGACTTACAGTGCGGTCTGCGCCTTGTTGAGCTCCTGAGCGATGTTGAGCACATGGTCCCCGATCCGCTCAAAGTCGGTGAGCAGCTCCGAGTACAGGATACAGGCCTCGTCGGAGCAGACGCCGTCCCGCATCCGGATCAGCTGCTCCCGGCGGAAGTCGGCGGTCATATCGTCGATCTTCT
>CAJTSM010000083.1 GCA_910578935.1 uncultured Oscillibacter sp.
CCATGCTGCCGACACCTCCTTATTTCGCCTTCTCGATGATCTCAACCACGCGCCACCGCTTGTCCTTGGACAGGGGACGGGTCTCCATGACCTTGACGCGGTCACCCACGCCGCACTGGTTGTTCTCATCATGAGCCTTCAGCTTATAGGTTCTCTTGACGATCTTCTTATACAGGGGATGGGCCACGCGGTCGGCGATGGCGACCACAACGGTCTTATCCATCTTGTCCGAAACCACCAGGCCGACTCTGGTCTTGCGGGAAGAAGTTCTGTTTTCCATCTTCTATTCCTCCTCTTAGCGGCCGGCGAGCTGCTGCTCGCGGATGATGGTTTTCACTCGGGCGATATCCTTTTTCACTTCAGCGATGCGCAGGGGATTGTCCAGCTGGTTGGTGGCGTGCTGAAGGCGGAGGTTGAACAGGTCCTTCTTCAGGTCCACCAGCTTGGTCTCCAGCTCGGCGGCGGACATTTTCCGAACTTCATTAGCCTTCATTACGCTTCACCACCCTTCTCAGTCTCCTCGCGCTTGACGATCTTGCACTTGACAGGCAGCTTGTGGCTGGCCAGGCGCAGGGCCTCGCGGGCCGTCTCCTCGGAGACGCCGGCAATCTCGAACATGACACGTCCGGGCTTCACAACGGCCACCCAGTACTCGGGGGAGC
>CAJTSM010000084.1 GCA_910578935.1 uncultured Oscillibacter sp.
CATTTGGAGAAAAGCCCCAACTGTTTTCAGCGTATGACCCTGACCCACCCCAAGCAATACGCCTACTACCGCAAGCACAAGACCCTGGAGGGCTGTCCCCACCTGTCCCAAAAGAGCATTGAGGCGTTCCAGTCCGGCATGGCCGGGGGCGGCGGGGAACCTCCCTTTTTGCCCTGGCAGTTGTCCAACAATAACGCCAACATCCGGCAGGTGCGCAGCCGCATTGAGCAGTTGACCCGCCAGCGGGAAAATGTCTTTGTGGGCTGGGAGTTCGACGGCGGCACGGTGGAGATCAACCGGGAGGCCAACCGCCTGCAAATCTTCTTTGAGGGCAAGCCTGACGAGGCCACCCGGAACATCCTGAAAGAAAACAGCTTCCGTTGGTCGCCCAAGGCCGGGGCGTGGCAGCGGCAGTTGAACGACAATACCTTTTGGGTGGTTGACCGCATTTCGTTCCTGCGGCCCCTCTCCGGCGAGAAGCCCAGCGAATTGCAGATCAAGGCCCGGCAAGCGCAGGAAAAGCCCTCCATCCGGGCGCAGTTGAAAGCGGCCAAGGAGGGCCAGCAG
The DNA here is from genome assembly GCA_910578935.1 of uncultured Oscillibacter sp. GTDB lineage: Bacteria > Bacillota > Clostridia > Oscillospirales > Oscillospiraceae > Oscillibacter. The sequence continues at coordinate 568 of CAJTSM010000084.1, forward strand.
CCGAAAGCCCCCACCAAGGATAAATCACAGGATTTGGAGGTGTGACGATTGCGAAAATATGAGGATGTGGACATCATCGCC
>CAJTSM010000085.1 GCA_910578935.1 uncultured Oscillibacter sp.
TGGCGTTGGCGATGATGAGGATACGGTTGAGACTGGCCTCAACCCTGCGGACTTCATAAATCAGCCTCGGCACGTCAACGGAGGGGGCCTCCCTGATGGCAGCGCCGCTGATACACTGACGGATAAACCGCTCACGGGAACCTCTTACCCTGCTGACCTTTTCGTTGAGGTCAGCCAGTTCCTCATCGGACAGCCAGACGTTGATTCGGTTTGTTCTGCTTCGCATTGGATTCTCCTTTCTGCGGGGTCATAGGGGCGGCAAGCCCCTGTCAAGCTGAATTGTGGCCCCACAATTCGTTGCTTGCTAAGACTGTACCACTTCCGCCCCGACGTATTTCGCGGGTGCGTCCCTGCCGCCCCGGCTGTTCTTTTCAGCCGGTAAATTTTGGGGGGTAACACACTCAAATTGCGTCACTCGACCCGGCGGACGTCACCCTCCCGGAGCAGGTTTCGCCCCTGGTTGGCGGCCATAAACCGTTCCAACGTGTCCCGCCGGATGATGGCTTTCCGGCCCACCTTCAGCACCGGCAGCTTGCCCCAGTCCACCAGCTTCCGCATGGTGTTGCGCCCAATGCCCGTACACTCGGCGGCTTCCTCGATGGTCAGCCCCATTTTAACTGCGCTCATTCTGCACGCCTCCTTCTGTT
>CAJTSM010000086.1 GCA_910578935.1 uncultured Oscillibacter sp.
AGAGCAAAACAGCAACAAAATTCGACGGTTCACTCAAGTCAAGTTCCAAAAATTGAATATTCCGGTGTAAAAATTTACTCCAGATTTAGATGTGGGGGTATAGCTCAGCTGGGAGAGCGCTTGAATGGCATTCAAGAGGTCAGCGGTTCAATCCCGCTTATCTCCACCCAAAAGAAGGAATCATGTAAAATAATGGTGAATAATCCTAAATTAGGGAGCGCTCCGTAACCTCAAAGCCTTTGGGCTGAAACGGTTACAGGGCAAAAATAGGAGTTCAAAGTGCAAGGTTTTTTATCAGAAATGTCTCAAACCCCTTGTACCTGGCAAGTTGACTCCTGCATATGGCGACAGGAATAGGCCGGATTGGGCACCGGCAGGCAACTTTGGCATTGCGGATTTACGAAGCCGGGTAGAGCCTTGGCTCACCTCGCTTTTCCAATCGGAGCATTTGTCTTTACTGGTTGGGAGTGGATTGACAACAGCAATTCAGTATGATGCCTGTGGCGGTGGCAGCAATGGCATGGGAGATTTTAAGCCCAAATCTCGTTATGCAAAGTAATAACTAAAGGCCACCAAATACCTGGTGACTTTTAGCTATCATCAGAGAGAACATCATTTTATCCCTTGGATGCTTC
>CAJTSM010000087.1 GCA_910578935.1 uncultured Oscillibacter sp.
CACAGCCGTAGGTGTCACTGATCCATTTGGCGGCAGCTTCGATGTCCGATTGGCTGTGGATCGTCATACCGGACAGGATTTCTGCCTCCGGGATATTGGGCGTGACCACAGCCGCCAGCGGGAGCAGGCAGGTCTTCAGTGTGTCCACCGCTGCTTCCGAGATCAGCCGGTCGCCGCTGGTAGCCACCATCACCGGGTCCACCACGATATTCTTCGCCCGATAGAAGCGCAGCCGCTCCGCGATTTTCTCGATCAGGCCGCAGGAGGCCACCATCCCGATCTTCACCGCGTCGGGCGGAATATCCTCAAATACCGCATCGATCTGCTGTCCGAGAAATTCAGGCGTCATCTCTACAATTTCCCGCACACCGGTGGTGTTTTGGGCCACCAGCGCCGTGATGGCGCTCATGGCGAAAACACCGTTCATGGTCATCGTTTTCAGATCGGCCTGAATCCCGGCGCCTCCGCTGGGGTCGGTCCCAGCGATTGATAATGCTGTTCTCATTGCTGTGTCTCCTTTGCATTATTTTTATTGAGCGACGGAGAGTGGTGCCCCCGGTCCGCCGCTTGCAACGTTTGGTTAGTCGTGGTATTACTGTTCTACATCATCCTG
>CAJTSM010000088.1 GCA_910578935.1 uncultured Oscillibacter sp.
GCATCGGCGGACTGGCGGTGGGGGAGGCCACGGAGGTCATGTACCACATCCTGGACGTGACGCTCCCCTATGCGCCGGAGGACAAGCCGCGGTATCTCATGGGCGTGGGCACCCCCTCCAATATCGTGGAGGCGGTCTGGCGTGGGATCGACTTCTTCGACTGCGTCATGCCCGCCCGGAACGCCCGCCACGGCAAACTGTTTACCTGGAGCGGCAGCCTGAACATCAAGAACGAGAAGTACAAGCTGGACGAGCGCCCCATCGAGCCGGGGTGCGGGTGCCCGGTATGCCGGAGCTTTTCCCGGGCCTATCTGCACCTGTTCAAGGCGGAGGAGATGCTGGCCATGCGGCTGGCGGTGATGCACAATCTGTGGTTCTACAACACCCTCATGGAGCGCATCCGGGACGCGCTGGATGGGGGGGAGTATGACGCCTTCCGGGCGGAGTACAGCCGGAAGCTGGGGGAGCGGGTCTGAACTGTCAGGGTAACGGGAATGTCCTTTTACCTTTCGTGCCGTTGACCCAGATTCGAGAGATTGGCAGGAGGCGCAATATGAAACTGCAACTGCGATTGAATGCAGATCATCTAAAACTGATTACTATTTTAGCGAA
>CAJTSM010000089.1 GCA_910578935.1 uncultured Oscillibacter sp.
TTTGGCTATGACCTGATGCTGACAGAGGATAACAGCATTGAGGAAAAACTGCGTACATCTATGCGGGAAGAATGGGAGGATGAAGATTATGCGCCTTGTGATTGCTGAAAAACCGTCGGTGGCCCAAAGCCTGTCCGCTGTGATCGGGGCCAATGCCCGCAAGGACGGGTATCTGGAAGGGAACGGCTGGCGGGTCAGCTGGTGCGTGGGGCATTTGGCCGGGCTTGCCGATGCAGACAGCTATGACCCTAAATACGCCAAGTGGCGCTATGACGATCTGCCGATCCTGCCCTCGGACTGGAAAATGAGCGTGGGGCGGGACAAGAAGAAACAGTTTGATATTCTCAAAAAGCTGCTGTGCGCCCCGGATGTGACGGAGGTGGTAAACGCCTGTGACGCGGGACGGGAGGGCGAACTGATTTTCCGCAACGTCTATGAGCTGGCGGGCTGCAAAAAGCCCATGAAGCGGCTCTGGATTTCCAGCATGGAGGATTCGGCAATCCGGGAGGGCTTTGAAAACCTCCGCCCCGGCGCGGACTATGACGGTCTGCATCAGGCGGCGCTCTGCCGCGCCAAAGCCGACTGGCTGGTGGGCATCAACGCCAC
>CAJTSM010000090.1 GCA_910578935.1 uncultured Oscillibacter sp.
CCGGATGAGGTATTTGTAGGTGCACAGCTCCGCCAGCCCCATGGGCCCCCGGGCGTGGAGCTTCTGGGTGGAGATGCCCATCTCGCAGCCCAGGCCGAACTCCCCGCCGTCGGTGAAGCGGGTGGAGACGTTCCAGTACACCGCCGCGCTGTCCACCAGGGCGATGAAGCGCTCCGCCGTTTCCCGCTTGGCGGTGACGATGCAGTCGCTGTGCCCGGTGGAGTGGGCGGCAATGTGGGCGGCGGCGGCGTCCGCGCTGTCCACCACGCCCACGGCCAGGATGTAGTCCAGAAACTCCGTGTCGAAGTCCGCCTCGCCCGCCGGAGTTCCGCCGATGATGGCGGCGGCAGCCCGGTCCAGGCGCAGCTCCACCGGCTGGAGCCCCTTAGCGGTCCGGTCGTCCACCAGCCGCCTTTTCAGCAGGGGGAGGAACGTCTCCGCGATGTCCCGATGGACCAGACAGACCTCCTCGGCGTTGCACACGCTGGGGCGGCTGGTCTTGGCGTTGTCGATGATGTCCAGGGCCATATCCTGATCCGCGTCCCTGTCCACGTAGATGTGGCAGATGCCGGTCCCCGTCTCCAGCACGGGGACGG
>CAJTSM010000091.1:0-317 GCA_910578935.1 uncultured Oscillibacter sp.
TCAATATGTTTGCTGAATTTCCGGGAGCGCATTTTGGCAATATCCTCAATATGTTTCTTCGTGTTACCGGAGCAAATATTGGAGTTTACGTTTCGATTTTACCAATCATTCTGCTGTTTTGTTGTTCTGCCAATAACTTTTTGGGTGGAGTTGCTTTAGCTTTTGTATATGGATATTTTGGAACCTTTGAAGGAACGCTGTTAAATTATTATCCGATTAAAGCAAGCATGATTTTATTAGACGCTAATTGTGGTGCTGAATACGGATATACTTATAATATTTTTCCTGCGTTTATTACAATCACTTTGGCTTTATTG
>CAJTSM010000091.1:327-595 GCA_910578935.1 uncultured Oscillibacter sp.
AATAACCGCCCGGAAGTCATTGTAATTGAACTTCTTAACACGGATTTGTAAGAACAGCTTATAGAAAACTGAATGATAAAGTGATCTGCCGCACGACGGCAAAAGAAAAAAAGCCGTCGTACAGCAGAGGTATTTTTACACGCCTATTCATACACGGCGGCTTTTGAGAAATCAAAGCCGCCGTTTCTTTTTATCTTCTCAAGGAATGACGTGGTATCACTGTTAAAAGCGGCGGCTAAAGGAGGTAGCCGCCATGAAGCACATACCG
>CAJTSM010000092.1:0-237 GCA_910578935.1 uncultured Oscillibacter sp.
GAAGATCTCGCTCTGGTACAGTCCGCCCTCGATGTTGTCGCTCTTGGCCTTCTTGGCAAAGACCATGGGCACCCGGTACTTCTGGGCGCAGATAGCGGCCAGGGCGATGCCGCTGGCCTCGGCGGTGAGGACCATGGTGATGTTCCCCACGTCAAAGAACCTGGCAAACTCATCGGCAATGGCCTCCATCAGCCGGATATCCACCCGGTGGTTGAGAAAGCCGTCCACCTTGATGAT
>CAJTSM010000092.1:322-595 GCA_910578935.1 uncultured Oscillibacter sp.
CATCCTCTCATCCTTATTTGTGGTTTGCTGCTGTGCCAGTCAGGGCGCCGGCCGTTCCGGCGGCCGCAAAGGGTACTCCAGTCCTGCCGGTCCTCTTCCCGCCCCGGCAGGCCGTCTGCCCTTCTTCTGAATATGAGCACCATTCTGCCATATTTTTGCCCCGCTGGCAACTGTGGATTCCGACAAATTTCAATTTTTCCCTATGGAAGAGGGGACTGCCTCACATATCGCTCAGGCAGTCCCGGTTTTTCAGGAAGTACTCCACCCCGGAGT
>CAJTSM010000093.1:0-240 GCA_910578935.1 uncultured Oscillibacter sp.
AAGGATAAAGCCCCCGCCGCACACCCTCCGCACCCATGGAGTGAAAAGCGGCGGGGCCACCAGGTTTCTGTCCCCTGGCGGCCCCTGTATTCCTTGCGGCTTTTCATGCTATCAATATAGCACACCAAAACGTCCGATAACGTCCGAACTTTTACTCCTTGCCATTCTTTTTTGCGGTTGGCTTTCCCTGCGCTCCAGCCACGCCTATGACCTCCCCGCTTTTCTCATTGGCGGCCAGGG
>CAJTSM010000093.1:334-590 GCA_910578935.1 uncultured Oscillibacter sp.
CGCATTTCCACCACAGTCCGCTCCATGGACCCCATTGGCAGTAGGTCTATTAAGTCCATGACATTCTGGACGGCCCTGGCCATTTCCGCCTGCTGGGCCTCGATCCGCTCCTCCACGTCCGCGATCTGAAAGACAAGGGCGCCCGCCCCGTCCGGGTGTACCGGCTTGGCGGATGGCGTGGCCCGGAACGCCGGGGCGGTGGATGGCCCCCGCAGTTCTGCGGATAGTGTGCGGCGGCGCTCCCCCAAAATCCGCT
>CAJTSM010000094.1 GCA_910578935.1 uncultured Oscillibacter sp.
GTTGTCGTAGCTGGTACGGACGATTTTGATGACCTCATCGATGTTGTCCTGGGCGATGAGCAGACCCTCCAACAGGTGGGCCCGCTCCTGGGCCTTTTTCAGGTCGAACCGGGTCCGCCGGGTCAAGACCTCCTCCTGGAAGGCGATATACTCATCCAAAATCTGCCGCAGGGTGAGAATTTTCGGCTGCATCTGGTTGTCCACCAGAGCCAGCAGGATCACGCCGAAGGTGGTCTGCATCTGGGTCTGGTTGAACAGCCGGTTCAAGGTGACCTGGGGGTTGGCGTCCTTTTTCAGCTCGATGACGATCCGCATCCCCTTCTTGCCGTCGGACTCGTCCCGCAGGCCGGATACGCCCTCCAGGCGCTTGTCCTTCACCTGGTCAGCGATGTTCTCCACCAGACGAGACTTGTTCACCTGGTAGGGCAGCTCGGTGACGATGATCCGGGTGCGGCCCTGGCCGAACTCCTCCATCTCGGTGCGGGCCCGGACCTGGATGCGCCCCCGGCCGGTGGCGTAGGCCGCCCGGATGCCGGAGCGGCCCAGAATGATGCCCCGGGTGGGGAAGTCGGGGCCCTTGATGTACTCC
>CAJTSM010000095.1 GCA_910578935.1 uncultured Oscillibacter sp.
AATATAAGGGAAGGGGGTGCGACGAATGAGAAAAATACCGATTACCGAAAATATGACCCCGATAGATAAAAGGTGCGTAGAGGCCGGAATAACCCGGAGGGAGCTGGCACAAATGAGCGGGATACCCTATGTAACCATTGACCAATGGGCAAGGCGCAAGCGGCTCCCCCGTGACGTTTACCAGCTTTACAAGGTAGCCCAGGCCCTTGAGTGCCACATAGAAGAATTGATAGAACCGGAGCTGGCGGCAAAGGGACCGGCCCCGGAGGCGCAAAAGGAAAGCCCGGAGGGATAAACCCTCCGGGCATAAGAAAAGGCACCCGGCCACAAGGCCGGATGCCTATTTTCTTTTACCGCTTTTTCAGCAGCGGCAGGGACAGAACGAACACAGGACCAACGAAATAAATCGTTGCCCGGTTCGTCTGGCCCCCTTTTGGTGGAGACTACTGGACTCGAACCAGTGGCCTCATGCGTGTGAATATTCGATAGGGAGGACGAGGGCGTCCTTTTCCCTCCATCCGGGCCTTTCGTGCCCGGATTTTATCATTTCTGCGTCCTGTCCGTTCCATTGTCTCCGCCCGGATTTTT
>CAJTSM010000096.1 GCA_910578935.1 uncultured Oscillibacter sp.
ACCCCGCCCTGCTGGTCATCGGCCAGCTCATCGACGCGGTGAAGCACGGGGGCTACGACCCCCACAAGGTGGGCCTGCTCATCACCCAGACCGGCGGCGGCTGCCGGGCCTCCAACTACATCCACCTGTTGAGAAAAGCTCTGGAGAAGGCGGACATGGCCTACATCCCCGTGGTGTCGGTAAACCTGTCCGGGCTGGAAAAAAACCCCGGCTTCTCCCTGACGCTGCCCTATGTACGGCGACATCATCGTCAATGTGGCAAACCAGGTCCGGCCCTACGAGGTGGAGGCCGGGGCCGCCGACGCTATGATTGACCACTGGTCCCAGAAGCTGGTGGACGGCTTCCAGGCGGGCAGGGGCATGAGCCGCAGGCAGATGCGGGCCAGCTTCGACGCCATCTGCGCCGACTTCGCCGCCATCCCCGTGGAGGGGGAGCCCAAAATCCGTGTGGGCGTGGTGGGCGAAATTTACGTCAAGTTCGCCCCCCTGGGCAACAACAATCTGGAGCAGTTTTTGGTGGACGAGGGCGCGGAGGTGGTCATCCCCGGCCTGCTGGACTTCTGCCTGTACTGCGTGTACAACAATATC
>CAJTSM010000097.1 GCA_910578935.1 uncultured Oscillibacter sp.
TTGATAATCCGGCCCGGCTTTTGGGCCCCATAGTTGTAGGCCACAATGGGCACCATGCCGTTGTTCAGGCCGAACACGGGCATAAAAATGAGGGATTGCAGCTTGAAGTACACCCCGAACACCGCGGTGGCGGTGGAGGTAAAGGCAATCAGAATCTGATTCATGCCGAAGACCATCACCGAGCCGATGGACTGCATGATGATGGAGGGCAGGCCCACGCTGTAGATGCCGCCGATGATGTCTCTGCTGGGCTTCAGGCCCTTCCAGGACATATGGATCTCCGGGTTGTGGGTGAGGGACAGGTAGAGCCCCACCAGCCCGCCGATAATCTGGCCGGCCACGGTGGCCACGGACACAAAAATGCCCATGCTGCACCCGGCGACGATGGTCAGGTAGTCGGTCCCGTAGTCCACAATGCCGGGGATGTCGGTCTGGATGGTGTAGAACAGTCGGGCGCAGGTCAGGCCCAGGAGGGTGAACACCAGGCCGCTGGCCACCTCCAGCAGCATGCCGTTCATGGCAGTGCGATTGGCGCGCTCAAAGTCCTTCTGGCCCAGGCTGCGGGACAGCAGGGCGTTGATGC
>CAJTSM010000098.1:0-276 GCA_910578935.1 uncultured Oscillibacter sp.
CGTCACGGTTGTTTAAGCGCAAAATAGGTGACGGCAATTTTGGCCGTTTTTGCCGTCACATGAAGTTATCCAGAAAATCCATGATGGTGTCGTCCATTCCATCACTGCCCTCCGGCTCCGCCCGCACAGGCTGAACAGGTAGTTGCTTCAACGTAGCGGCGAGTTCCTCCCGGAAAATACTGCGTATCATGCCTTGGACACGGCTGGCCCGCTCTGCATGATTGATGATTGCCAGCACAGCCTTGTTCATGGATGCCGGGTTAAGCCCTTGCAGAT
>CAJTSM010000098.1:318-581 GCA_910578935.1 uncultured Oscillibacter sp.
GCCTGCCTGTCCTCCGGGCGGTTGAGGTCAAAGCGGAGGGTCATCTTCTTACGTTGCATGGGCACCGCCGCCCTTGCGAAGCGCCATTTCGCACAGGTACTCATAGCCCTTGGCCGTGGCGCAAATATCATCGTAGATGGTCACACGGTCGGCGTCATACTCCCCAAAGTTGCGGATCAGGCAGCTCCCGCCGCCCAGCACATGGAGGCGCATGAGGGCCGGGTTGTACTCACGCTCCCGCAGGATGCGGAAAATCTCACGCA
>CAJTSM010000099.1 GCA_910578935.1 uncultured Oscillibacter sp.
GCCCCCTACAGACGCAAAATGTAGGGGCCGGCCCCTTGGCCGGCCCGCCGTTACCAGAACACTTCCACGGGCCGCCGAGGGCGGCGGCCCCTACAAAATCATCGCAAATTAAGGAGCGATTGCTATGAAACTCTGGGCAGGACGGTTCCAAAAGGAGACCGACACCCTTGTCAACGACTTTAACTCCTCCATCGGCTTCGACGCCCGACTGTACCAGCAGGACATCGCCGGCTCCATCGCCCACGCGGAGATGCTGGGCAGGACGGGGATCATCGAGGCCCACGAGGCGGAGACCATTGTCAACGGCCTGAAGGCCATTCTGGCCGACATTGAGGCCGGCGGTGTGGAGTTCACCCTGGACAACGAGGACATCCACATGAATATCGAGGCCGAGCTCACCCGGCGGGTGGGGGAGGCCGGCAAGCGGCTGCACACCGCCCGGTCCCGGAACGACCAGGTGGCGGTGGACACCCGGCTGTACGTAAAGCAGGAGATTCCCGTCCTCATCGGCCAGGTGCTGGACCTGGAGAAGGTGCTGGTGAAGAAGGCCAAGGCCAACCTGGACACCGTCATGCCCGGCT
>CAJTSM010000100.1 GCA_910578935.1 uncultured Oscillibacter sp.
TTCGGCGGTGCCCCTTGCTGCCCCCGCCGGGGGCTGGGCATTGTTGTAAGAACGGATAAACCGTACCAGAAAAACTTACTGGAGCAGCTGGAGGACGGACTGGGGCTGCTGGTTGGCCTGGGCCAGCATGGCCTGGGCGGACTGGACCAGCACGTTCATCTTGGTGTAGTTCATCATTTCCTTGGCCATATCGGTGTCACGGATACGGCTGTTGGCGGCGGAGAGGTTCTCGACCGCAACATCCAGGTTGTTGATGACGGTTCTGGAGGGCACCCAGGCTGGCACGCTGGGTGGATACGGTGTTGATGGCTGCCTTGATGGTGTCAATAGCGGAGCTGGCGCTGCCCTCGGTCTTGATGGACAGACCGGCCAGGCCCAGGCCCTTGGCGCTCATGTCATCGATGGAGACACGCATCTTGTTGTACTCATCAGCGGTATCGCCGATCTGGAGCACCAGACCACCCTTGGCGCCGCCGCCAAGGCTGATGCGGATACCAGCGCCCGCAGCGGTACCGGTATTGGCAGCTGCGCCGTAGTCGCTCTCGTCGATGGCGTCGGTGACCTTCAGGCCGGTGACTTC
>CAJTSM010000101.1 GCA_910578935.1 uncultured Oscillibacter sp.
CCGCCACCTGTTCCATCCGCAACCAGTATTTCACGCCGGACAAGGAAAAACGCTCCTGCACCTCCTTGGGGGTCTGCGACCCCTTCCGGTTCGAGGAACTGCCGGAGGTGGAGACGGCGGTGTACCACTTTGCCGGGCTGGTCTACGGGGACTTTGACGGCCCCCTCTTCGCCCAAGCGGCGAAGCACGGCAAAGTGGCGGTGGACGTCCAGTGCCTGCTGCGGCACGTGGAGCCGGATCAAACCATGTCCTTCCGCGACTGGGCGGAAAAGAAGGAGTACCTGCCCTATATCGACTATCTGAAAACCGACGCGGCGGAGGCGGAGATCCTCACCGGTCTGACGGACCGGGCGGAGGCGGCGAAACTCCTCCACCGCTGGGGCGCGAAGGAAGTGCTGATTACCCACAACACGGAGGTACTGGCCTATGACGGCAGGGAGCTTTACACCTGTCCCATCAAGGCCCGGAACCTCTCCGGCCGCACCGGCCGGGGGGACACCACGTTTGCCGGGTACATCACCGAGCGGCAGCGGGCGGGAATGGAAGAGGCCCTGCTGTACTGCACCGC
>CAJTSM010000102.1:0-233 GCA_910578935.1 uncultured Oscillibacter sp.
ACGACGCGGTGGTCCTCTGCTGCGGCGCGGAGCGACCCCGGCCCCTGGGTGTGGATATGGAGGGCGTTTCCTCCGGTATTTACTATGGGGCGGAATTTCTGAAGGCCGCCGTGGAGCGGCAGCAGTTCGGCAAGGACCCGATGGTTCCCACGGCGGAGGGCCGGGATGTGGTCATCATCGGCACCGGCGACACCGCCAGCGACTGCGTGGCCACCGCCCTGCGGCAGGGGTGC
>CAJTSM010000102.1:320-564 GCA_910578935.1 uncultured Oscillibacter sp.
GCCCATGAGGAGGCCATAGCCGTCTTCGGCCATGATCCCCGGCGGTTTGGCGTGCAGGTGAAGGAATTGACAGCGGAGAACAGCGTCCTCACCGCCTTGACCACCACGGACGGGGATATCATCCTCTGCGGGCTGCTCATCGCCGCCACCGGCTTTGCCGGATGTGCGGAGAACGTATGCGAAGCCTTCGGTGTCGCATACGACAGGACGGTCCAGACCCAGAAGGGCGGTTTCGCCGCCAGCG
>CAJTSM010000103.1 GCA_910578935.1 uncultured Oscillibacter sp.
TGCAAGAACTTTTCCCATGATTTCACAATTTTTCCATGAGGACTTGGAGGATAAGAAGGTTGTGGTAGCGGAAGGAGACGAGCTTTCCCTGGGAGAGCACACCCTTACCTTCTATATGGCGCCCATGGTTCACTGGCCGGAGGTTATGGTTACTTATGAAAAGAAAGATAAAATTCTTTTTTCCGCAGACGGCTTTGGAAAGTTCGGCACTCTGGATACGGATGAGGACTGGGCGTGCGAGGCAAGACGTTATTATTTCAATATTGTGGGAAAATACGGCATGCAGGTACAGGCGCTGTTGAAAAAAGCGGCGGCTTTGGACATAGAGATGATCTGTCCGCTTCACGGACCGGTGTTAAAAGAAAATCTCGATTATTACATGAATAAATACCAGATCTGGAGCAGCTATGAGCCTGAGGATAAAGGCGTATTTGTTGCGTATGCTTCCATTCATGGCAATACGGCAAAGGCTGCGGAGTATATGGCGGAGCAATTGAGGGAAAAGGGTGTTGAGAAGGTAGTTGTCTGCGATCTTGCCCGCGAGGATATGGCAGAGGCTGTGG
>CAJTSM010000104.1:0-244 GCA_910578935.1 uncultured Oscillibacter sp.
AGTCTCGTCAACGTCGTCGCTTACTATGCCTTCGGCCGAAGTAACACACTTGTCGCTCATGGCAAGCATGGCCGACATCATGGCCGTGGTGACACCCGACGAGATTTTGAGCGCGCACGACGGCTTCGCTCCGTCGCAGATCATACCGGTGAGATTGGCGACCATATTCTTTATCGCCGAACATATCTGCGCGTAGCCTCCTCCCATCAGATAGACCAGAGCGCCCGAAGCACCGGTGGAGGCA
>CAJTSM010000104.1:309-562 GCA_910578935.1 uncultured Oscillibacter sp.
CTCTGCTTGATATAGATGCTCGTGAGATGGCTCAGAATCAGTGCGCGCACCGTCTGTTCCTCGTCGGCATTCATATCCTCGGCAAAGCTCACCACTGGCATCGTGGCCGTTATGCCCTGGTTGCCGCTGCCCGAATTGGACATTACGGCCACCTTAGCACCGCCCATTCGGGCATCGCAGGCCGCGGAGGTATATGAAATCATGTGTTCCACCGGCGTATCGCCATAGAATTTCATGCCGTATTTCCTTATTG
>CAJTSM010000105.1 GCA_910578935.1 uncultured Oscillibacter sp.
TTTAGGGATAGGCTGTCACTTCTGTAGATAATAAAAAGAAACGGCGGCTTTGATTTCTCAAAAGCCGCCGCGTAAGAATAGGCGTGTGTAAATACCTCTGCTGTACGACGGCTTTTTTTCTTTTGCCGTCGTGCGGCAGATAATAAAAAGTGTAGTTGTTTGTCACCCTTAAAAGGGGCTGTATCTGTTAATTTCTATATGCCCTTTCGTCCATGCGTTCAAAATGGATTTGGTCTTTGTTGATAGTGATAGTTATATGGTCTGTGGTATATATGGCTGCAATCTCTTCCAGTTTTTTCACTATATCGCTTTCACTCATTTTCAATGCACTTTCAACGTCCATATCGCCCCAAAATGTTTGTACCGCATTTATCATATTTTCAATTTGGCGGTCACGTTCACCGACTGTGACTGTTTCTGAAATGCGGTAAGAAAATTGATAGTATAAATTACACCTTGCCACATCAAGGCTCCCACTGGTGATTTTTTCCGGCAGATATTCACCATAGTAAGGATTCAATTCTGTTTCGGTGTAGCTGCTCTGAATCGCTTTTCCATTCTC
>CAJTSM010000106.1 GCA_910578935.1 uncultured Oscillibacter sp.
GGACGGTTGCGTAAGCCCACAGCCGGGAATACTTGCAGCTGCCATTTCCGTAATGGACCGCCCAGTACCAGCGGGGAGGGAGAATCCCTTTCTCATTCAAAGCAGCGGCGATTTTCCCATAGGCCATACCGGACTGACGCATCTGGAATATCTGCCGCACAACAGCGGCGGATTCCCCGTCAATGACCAGCTTGTGTCTGTCCTCCTCGCTCTTGCGGTATCCGTAGGGAGCGTAGGCGGCAAGATACTGGCCGCTTTTCTTCTTGGCATGAAGCACCGACTTGACCTTGCTGGACAGGTCTTGAGATGGTAGTCATTCATCAGACTGCGGAAGTGCAGCATATCGGTGTTGTCCCCCTCGCTGTCCAGGCAGTCCAGAACCGATACGAACCGGCATCCGAGGGACGGGAAAATGACGTCACTGATATGGACAAGACCACAAAAATTATTGAGCGGAGTTGCTGACAACAAATTCAAATATGCCATAGAGCAAAAAGCAATCAGCGTTATTATTGCTGATTGCTTTTTTACTGTTTAGGTGTTAATTATTATATATC
>CAJTSM010000107.1 GCA_910578935.1 uncultured Oscillibacter sp.
ATTGTCATGCTGAACCAGGCGGCAAGCGACCGGGAGAAGCTGGCCCGCCTGCTGAATATCTCCGAGGAACAGATGGGCCACATCACCAACGCCCCCGCCGGGTGCGGGCTTATCAAGTACGGCTCGGCCCTGGTGCCCTTCGTCAACCGCTTCCCCTCCAATACCGAACTGTACCGCTTGATGACCACCCGGCCCGGTGAGGGCCGCTTTTCCGGGGGACGGGCTTAATGCCTGTCCCCCTTTTGAATGGAGGGATGAAAATGCCATTGAAAATCAAGCCCTGCCACCTGCGGGCGGCGAGGGAGTATGTGGGCCGGTATCACCGGCACAGCATCCCGCCCGTGGGCGGCAAGTTCGCCGTGGCCTGTTATGATGGGGACAACCTGTGCGGCGTCGCCATTTGTGGCCGTCCCGTCGCCCGGTATCTGGACGATGGGCTGACCCTGGAAATCCTGCGCTGCTGTACGGACGGGACGGACAACGCCTGTTCCAAGCTCTACGGGGCCTGCTGCCGCATTGGGTTTGATATGGGCTATGAGCGCATCGTCACCTATA
>CAJTSM010000108.1 GCA_910578935.1 uncultured Oscillibacter sp.
CTGTCTGCATTTCGGGCAGTACAGGGGAAAGTTTTTCAGTTCGGTATCGCCTCGTATCTTTAACCTTGTTTTGCTTTGGCAGATGGGGCATATTATCCATTCGGTATTCATGCTAAATGCCCCAATCCCTGCTAATCATTTGCAGCTTTACCATATGCGGGTAAATCCTGCCTGTATCCATCAGTTCTTCCGGCGTTCCCTGTTCCGCAACAGAACCGTCTGAAAGCACAACCACTTTATCCGCGCGGACGATCCTACCAATGCGACCGTCTGCCCCGGCTTTATGGAAAGAGATACATCATTGAGTACGTTTTTCTCAGAGATGGGATTCACTATTCCGAACCAAAGAGCAAAAGACAAGCACCGTGGAAATGTGTATAATTTCTTTTATGACATATTCCATCTTGCGTCAATAAAATGAACAAGCTGGATTATTTTTTCCTTTGGGGTAGAAAAATTATTCTTAATCCAAAGTGAGATCATTGAGAGGCAGCCTTGAATATGATACGTCGCCATATAAAGCATTTCTTCTGAAACGGAAGATATATTTTCTTC
>CAJTSM010000109.1:0-237 GCA_910578935.1 uncultured Oscillibacter sp.
CCCCGGGTTCGCCTCTGCGCATAGCGCAGATACCGGAATCGCTTCCGGTGGGTTGCCCCATTCGGAAATCCGCGGCTCAATGGGTATTTGCCCCTCCCCGCGGCTTATCGCAGCTTGTCACGTCCTTCTTCGCCTCCGAGAGCCAAGGCATCCTTCATGTGCCCTTGTCTCCTTTCCTTGGTGTCTTTTGACTTGACTCATCATCTGATGAGCCCGCCGTATATTGTAGTATACTTT
>CAJTSM010000109.1:247-554 GCA_910578935.1 uncultured Oscillibacter sp.
CCTTCTCTCCTTTCTTTATGACCTTAGTATTTTTCAATCGGTTCGAACATCACTCGGCTCGCTCTCTGAAATCGTCCTGTTGTTGTGACTCGATTCAAAGAAACAGAGTTGCCTCGTGTTTCGCTTGATTTGATTTACTCGTTGTGTTTGCTTCGATTTTGCAAGCTCCATATTTTTTCAATGGAGTCTCGCGTATCTTCGCTTCCAGTATGTCAATGTCCTCTTTCTTGTGTGGAGAATAACGGATTCGAACCGTTGACCCCCTGCTTGCAAAGCAGGTGCTCTAGCCAGCTGAGCTAATCCCCCG
>CAJTSM010000110.1:0-299 GCA_910578935.1 uncultured Oscillibacter sp.
GCCTCGTCAATGGTGGATTCCTCCCGGGCGAAGTGGAGGCGGATCAGGTGATTTACCGGCTCCTTGAAAAAGCTGGAGCCGGGCACAGCGGCCACCCCGATGTTGACAATCATCCACTCGCAGAACTCCAGGTCGGTCCAGCCCTGGAACCGGGGCAGGTCCAGAAAATCCTGGATGTCGATGAGGACGAAGTAGGTGCCCTGGGGGACGTTGTGCTTCAGGCCGATGCGGTCCAGGCCGTCCAGAAAGTACTGCCGCTTGCGGGTGTAGGTGTCCAGCAGCTGGTCGTAGTAGCTCCG
>CAJTSM010000110.1:309-551 GCA_910578935.1 uncultured Oscillibacter sp.
CCTCCTGAAGGGGGGCGGCCGCCCCCACGGTGAGGAAGTCGTGGACCTTCTTGGCCCCCTCCACCACCTCCTCCGGCCCCACCAGGTAGCCCAGCCGCCAGCCGGTGATGGAGTAGGTTTTGGACAGGGAGTTGCAGGTGATGGTGTGGTCAAACATTCCGGGCAGAGAGGCCATGCAGGTGTGCTTGTATGGGGCGTACACCATGTGCTCATAGACCTCGTCGGTGACCACAAAGGCGTCG
>CAJTSM010000111.1 GCA_910578935.1 uncultured Oscillibacter sp.
TGGTCGATCCTCCCGAAAGGGGGTGAGGCCCAATGCCAGTTACCATGACTGTCACGTTCCACATCCGTGGGTTTACTGTGATGCTTCAGGTCAAGGTCAAGGCAAGCGGAAACCGCCACCCGGCACGGTGACGGTTTCTAAGCTTTGACTTAGATTCTCCAATCCTAGCGTAGGGCCAAACCGCCGAAGCTCAGCGGCTCCCCTACACACCTGCGATTATATCACAGCGTTCCCCGGCGTGTCAAGGGTGTGGACGGCCCCGTTTCTCATTTCGAGAGGCGGGGCCGTTTTTTGCTCACCGCATGCCTCTGATCTGTTTGTAATACCCCAGCTCCTCGGCGACCCTCTCCTCGCTGAGGCCCCAATTCCGCAGCTGGGTGGCGATCATCTCCAGCTCCTCGCTGTCGGAAACGTTGGCCATGCCATTGCCGACGGGGAAATAGCCGATGATATTGTTCCGGTCCGCATCATAGACCTTGACCAGGCGGTGACTGGGCTGGGTCTTCTTCCACTCACAGAAAGCTTGTCTCCCTTCCAGGGTCTCTGTCTCC
>CAJTSM010000112.1 GCA_910578935.1 uncultured Oscillibacter sp.
GAGCTGGACCTGAAGGCTGCCGCCAAGGCGGCAGGGGAGAAGTTCATCGAGATGATCCCCCAGGCCCAGCTCCTCCCCCTGACGGGTTATATCCACGGGGGGTGCTCCCCGGTGGGCATGAAGAAGCGGCTGCCCACCTTTATCGATGCCTCGGCCCAGGGCCTGGACGAGATGACCGTCTCGGCGGGCAAGGTGGGCCGGCAGGTGACCCTGAAGCCCCAGGACCTGTGCAATTTCGTAGGGGCCAAATTTGCCGGGATAGCAAAAGCATGAAAAACGCAGGAAATAGAGAGGGGGATGTTCTATGGATGCGGGCAAGACCACCCTCTCCGAAGCCCTGCTCTACCGTGGGGGCGCCCTGCGGAAGCTGGGCCGTGTGGACCACGCCGACGCCTTTCTGGACACCGATACCCTGGAGCGGGAGCGGGGCATCACCATCTTTTCCAAGCAGGCCGTCCTGCCCCTGGAGGATGTGGAGCTGACCTTGCTGGACACCCCCGGCCACGCCGACTTCTCCGCCGAGGCGGAGCGGGTGCTGGGGGTGCTGGAC
>CAJTSM010000113.1 GCA_910578935.1 uncultured Oscillibacter sp.
CCCATAAAGGCCAGCGGCGTAAGGCGGGGACCGGATGCGTCACTCAGATCAGCGATAAGCTCTGGGAAGGACGCTACTCTCCTATCTGGCCGGATGGCAAAAGACACCCTCGGAACATCTACGCTCACAGTGAGGAAGAGTGTGAAAAGTTGCTGGCAGAGATGATAGCAAAAATGAAAACGGAAATTGCCGCTGAAAAAGAGCGTCTGAAAGCAGGCTGACAAAAATCTACGGCTCACCGAGTGGGATATCCTCTCGGTGAGCCGTTTTTCCCTGTCTGTGGCTGGTTGTGTGGTCAAACCCAAATCCAGAAATTCAAACCAGCAGAAAAAGTTCTGAAACACAAGAAAAATCCAGCCTTTCCCGCAGGAAAAACTGGACTTTCTGGAGCTGCTGGGCGGATTCGAACCGCCGACCTCATCCTTACCAACTGCCATGGCAATATTTTTTACATATTTTCTGCTTGTTTATAGCCTTTTTTGCTCCATTTCATTTGCTTTCCAGCACACTTTGAAAACAGCATTTCCATGTGTTCCACGCCT
>CAJTSM010000114.1 GCA_910578935.1 uncultured Oscillibacter sp.
CTGCGGAGGGCAGGCTCTGCTGGTAGATCCGGGGGTAGTCCAGCGCCTCTCCCCGGGTGGGCAGCAGCGTGACGGTTACCCCCGTACCGGTATCCGCCCGGGGGATGGAGGGAGGCGTGTTGTCCAGCTGGCTGTCCTGCTCCTCTCCGAAGGAGGGGGAGTAGTCCCGGTCCCAGATGACCGCCCGCCGGATAAAATACCGCTCCAGCAGGGCGACGGACAGGCAGATCACCAGGATCAGGGACAGCAGCCCCATAAACCAGGGCCACCTGCGGCCCCGCCGCCGGGGCCGCAGCACCGGCCGGACAGGCTGAGCGCTCCCCGCCGTCCACATTCCGGCGGGGGGATCGGGAAATGGGTGCCCGGGCCGCTCCCAGTCGCCGCCCTGCCACAGTCCACCGTTTTGGTTGTCCATTGCAATCCCCCCTGTAGGGGCCGCCGCCCTCGGCGGCCCGTTTTAATCATCCGGCAGTTCATAGAGTGCGGGCCGGCGAAGGCGCCGGCCCCTACAAATCTCACGCCAGCGTCAGCGTGAAGTGGA
>CAJTSM010000115.1 GCA_910578935.1 uncultured Oscillibacter sp.
CTTCCCAAGCACATCGTTAAGTGCTGCCTGGAGATTGCCAGCAGCTTGGCTGCCCAAGGCGAACTTGGCGCTGGTAGCGGTTGCAGTGCCGGTGCTAGCACCAGAAGCAACAGCTGTAAAGGTATAAGTCGTACCATCAATCGTAATCTTGACCGTATCGCCAGCGGCAAGGGCTCCAAAGCTCGCGGCAGCAGAACCACCGCTAGTGGCCATTGCAACCGTCACCTTGGAGGCAGCAACGGGAGCGCCGCTAGCCTCGATCCAGTCGGGATCGCTCGCGACCCGGTCACCCGCGTTGGGAGAACACACCGGCCTGGGCGTCCACGCCCAGCTGGCCGTCGGAGATAATGGTCATTCCATCAACCGCAGAAGCAGGGCTGCTCAGGTTGGTATAGCTGGTCTTGATCTCCTGAGAACCGTCCAGCAGCTTGATGCCGTTGAAGTTGGAGCTGTCGGCAATGCGGTTGATTTCGGAGCGGAGCTGGTCAACTTCCTTCTGGAGGTTGAGGCGGTCCACTTCGTTGTCATAGGTGCCGTTGG
>CAJTSM010000116.1:0-264 GCA_910578935.1 uncultured Oscillibacter sp.
CGAAGCTGATCCATCTGCCCGGTGCAGTGGTTTGTCTCCCGGAGGTTTTCCTCCCCCCGGGCGCTCAGGGCTTCCAGCGTTTCTTCCAGCTCCTGATGCTGGGCCCGGGCTTCGCCCATGCGGCCTTCCTGCTCCCGCAGGGCTTTGGCGGATCGCTCCAGGGTTTCCAGCCAGATGCCGATTTCCAGCCCCTTTTTCTCCCCGTCAAAGGCGATAAACTGTTCCGCCTTTTCCGCCTGGATGCGCAGCGGCTCCACCCGGCTC
>CAJTSM010000116.1:274-540 GCA_910578935.1 uncultured Oscillibacter sp.
GGTAACGGGAAATGCCGGCGGCCTCCTCGAAAATCTCCCGTCTGTCCTCAGAACGGGCCGCCACAATGCTGTCAATTTTGCCCTGGCCGATAATGGAATAGCCGTCCCGGCCCAGGCCCGTGTCCATTAAAAGCTCGTTGACATCTTTCAGGCGCACAGTGCTTTTATTTAATAAGTATTCGCTTTCCCCGCTGCGGTAATACCGCCGGGTGATGGCTACGGTGTCGTTGTCAAAGGGCAGGCCCCGGTCGCTGTTGTCAATGGTC
>CAJTSM010000117.1:0-286 GCA_910578935.1 uncultured Oscillibacter sp.
GCTGTGAAACATGGCAGCAATCTCCGGTACAAAATCTTTTATTAAAAAAGTTTAAGAAATTTGCACTTGAAACCGTTCAAAAAGTGTTGTATAGTGCATTACTGTGACCGACCAAAGAAAAATGCCGGCATTGCAGGAGTCGGATTTTGTGTCTGAAATAAAAGATGTGAAAAAGGGGATGCGTTATGGCAAAGTATCTGGTAATAGTGGAATCACCGGCAAAAGTTAAGACAATAAAAAAATTTTTGGGTTCTGATTACGAAGTGGCTGCCAGTAACGGGCATGT
>CAJTSM010000117.1:304-539 GCA_910578935.1 uncultured Oscillibacter sp.
AATCGATATAGAACATGACTATGAACCGAAATATATTACGATCCGGGGAAAAGGAGAACTTCTGGCGGGTCTGCGCAAGGAAGTGAAGAAGGCGCAGAAAATATACCTTGCAACCGACCCGGACCGGGAGGGGGAGGCCATCTCCTGGCATTTGATGATTGCCCTTAAGCTCGAGGACAAAAAGGTCTATCGGATTACCTTCAACGAAATCACCAAAAGTGCAGTGAAGGAATCC
>CAJTSM010000118.1 GCA_910578935.1 uncultured Oscillibacter sp.
CTATTGTGTTCATCCTGATTATCGCCATCCTGGTCCAGCTGCTGGAGAACTTCCTCAAAAAGTTCATTCCCGCTCTGTACAAGGCCCTGGGCGTGTATCTGCCCCTGATTACCACCAACTGCACCATCCTGGGCGTGACCATCCTGAATCTGGACAACGGCTACAACTTCATCGAGTCTATCGTCTGCGCCGCCGGCGCGGGCATCGGCTTCCTGGTGGCCATGGTGCTGTTCTCCGGCGTGCGCCGCCGGGTGGAGCAGGCCGTTACCCCCAAGTGCTTTGAGGGCTTGCCCATCACCTTGGTGGCCGCTGCGGTGACCTCCCTGTCCTTCATGGGCTTCGGCGGTATCGTAGACGCCATCTTTAAAGTCTGACAGGGGGGAGAGTAAGTTATGAATCCGATTTTACTGGCAATTATTGTCGTCACTGTCATCGGCCTGATCGGCGCGGTGATTCTGGTGGCCGCCTCCATCTTCATGTATGTCCCCGTGGATGAGCGGGTGGAGCAGATTACCGCCGTGCTGGCCGGCGCCAACTGC
>CAJTSM010000119.1 GCA_910578935.1 uncultured Oscillibacter sp.
ATTGCGTTGGATTTTCCGACGTCGGTTTTCCCGTTGTCGGGTTTTCCGACGACGGTTTATCCAACGACGGCGGCAAAGAAACAGGCTGTTCGTGGATGATGTACTCGTTGCTGCTGAACTTGCCGCCCTCGTCCGTAGTCTGGTGGCGCTCAATGTACCCGGCCCGCTCCAATTCGTTGACGGCGGAACGAATAGCGTCCTTGCTCTCCCGGTTGATATAGCACAGGCCGGACAGGGTGTAATCCCAATCCTCCGGGAGTGACAAATCTGCGACAGCAGGCCCTTAGCTTTCAGGGACAGGGACTTGTCCCGCAAGTGGTAGTTGGACATGACCGTGTACCCCTTGTTTCTCTCCACGCGGAATACTGGCATGGTTCTCCGCTCCTTTCGGTGTCTGGACATGAAAAAAGCGGCGTCCCATCTCCCCGGCAGGGGATATGAACGCCGCTCATGCGCCGATATTCGATTTTTTAGTACATATCATGCTTGCCCGCCGCTCGAAAACCTTGATTTTCCTATACTTTCAGAAGTTACGTT
>CAJTSM010000120.1 GCA_910578935.1 uncultured Oscillibacter sp.
TGGGTCTCCATCCGCCGGTGCGCGGAGAGCGGGGACTGGCGGCGCATTACCATCGAAGGGAGGGCGGGCGATGAAGCTGCTGGCCCTTGAGAGCACAGCTAAGGCCGCGTCCTGCGCGGTGCTGAGGGACGGCGAGGTCCTGGCCTCCTCCTGGCAGGCCACGGGCCTGACCCACAGCCGGACCCTGCTGCCCATGGTGGAGGACATGCTGAAAAACAGCGAGCTCTCCCTGGCGGATATGGACGCTCTGGCCGTGGCGGCGGGGCCCGGGTCCTTCACCGGCCTGCGCATCGGCATGGCCGCAGTGGAGGGGCTGGCCTGGGCGTCGGACAAGCCCTGCGTCCCCGTGTCCACCCTGGAGGCCATGGCCTGGCCCCTGGCCCACCTGGAGGGCGTGATCGTGTGCGCCATGGACGCCCGGCGGCAGCAGATCTACAACGCCGTTTTCCGGGCCGGGGACGGGACCCTCACCCGTCTGCGGGAGGATCGGGCCGTCTCCCTGGAGGACGCGGCGGCGGATCTGGCGGCGCTGGGGG
>CAJTSM010000121.1:0-247 GCA_910578935.1 uncultured Oscillibacter sp.
ATACAACAACATCTGGATATTCAGCCCCCGGCACACATCGCGCAGGTCAAAGGACTTTTTCCCCGACTTGTAGTCAACAACCCGCAGGTACAGCCGCCCATTTTTCAGCCAGCCGTCCACCCGGTCCACCTTGCCCACCACCGTCAGCTCCGCGCCGGCGGCCCGGATGGTGATGGCGGGCGCTTTGCCGCCATCACCGAAGCCCAACTCAAATTCCAGCGGCACAAAGTCCGACTCCATCAGCTCC
>CAJTSM010000121.1:258-535 GCA_910578935.1 uncultured Oscillibacter sp.
TTTCCACAATCACCCCCACGGTCTTGCGCAGGCGGCGAAAGAGATATTTAAAGCGGTTCTCCCGCTTTTCAAATCCCGGCATTGCGGCAGCCATGTACTGGTCCACCACCTGGTCCAAAATCTTTTCCAGCTCCCCCGGCTCCAGCCGGGCAAAGCCCCCCCGCTCCGCCGCCGCCTTTGTCACGTGCTCCAGCACATAGTGCAGGAACGTCCCTACCTGGGCCGCGTCAAACCGGGCGGGCGTGCGCTCCCTGGCCCGGAGTCCGTACTGCATGAA
>CAJTSM010000122.1 GCA_910578935.1 uncultured Oscillibacter sp.
CGGATCTGCCGGCCGTACGCAATGCGGTGGGTGACATTGCTCCCATCGGTGAACTCCTGGGCGTTGTCCCGGGAGGCGGGGGCCAGGGCGGCGTAGTGGTAGGGGGCCGGAGTCACGGCCCGCCGGTCCGCCGTCTCATCCGCCGCCCAGATCTGCTCATAGGTGGGCTGGAGGTAGACCGACTGGCCCTCCAGGGCCCCCACCACCGGGGCCGCCACGGTGAGGACGCTGAAGTCCACCGCCGGCAGGCTCACCGGGATCAGCAGCCGGGCCAGCACCAGGCCCCACAGGGCGTACTGGGCCCGGCGGGAGATCTTCTTCCAGAACACCTGCCGCAGGATCAGCAGGGCCAGAATGAGCACAGAGGAGGTGAGGAGCACCTCTTTCATGATTCTCCACCTCCCGCCTTTTCCAGGATGGCGGACAGCTCGGCGATGTCCTCCGCCGTCAGCTGCCGGCTGTCCACCATGGCGCTCATCATGGAGCCCACGCTGCCCCCATAGACCCTGCCCAGAAAGCTCTCCGTCTCCGCCC
>CAJTSM010000123.1:0-253 GCA_910578935.1 uncultured Oscillibacter sp.
GAGCGGGTGAACAACGGCGCCCTCATCCTGGCCGGCGCCGTTTTGAGCCTGGGCATCCCCTATCTGCTGCCCTATATGCATGAGCGTTATTTCTTCCTGGGAGGAGTCCTCCTTGTTGTCTGGGCCTGTCTGCGGCCCAGACACGCCCCGGCTGCTGCCGGGGCCGAGATCGCCTCCTTGGGTGGCTACCATGCCTACCTGATGACAAAATACGTGATGACCGTCTCTCTGTTCGGTCTGGTCTGGACCCAGC
>CAJTSM010000123.1:263-533 GCA_910578935.1 uncultured Oscillibacter sp.
TGGCATTGGTGGGACAAACCTGCGGAAAGAAATTTCCGAAAAGCCCTTGACATATCCCGAAGTTTTGGTATAATAACTCTTGCGCTTGCGAAAGCGGGCACAAATAGCGGGTTTGTGTAAAGGTAGCACAGCAGACTCTGACTCTGTATGTGAGGGTTCGAATCCTTCACCCGCTGCCATAGAAAAGTCTGTAACCAGGAGGGTTACAGACTTTTTCTTTGCCCTTTGACCCTTATTCTGACCCTTACGCACTTTTTTAACGATGTTAGC
>CAJTSM010000124.1 GCA_910578935.1 uncultured Oscillibacter sp.
CCCTTTTCCTGGTGGATCACCAGGTCCTGATAAGGGTCCTCATAGTTCATGTCCAGGGGCACGTCGAAGTATACGCCGCCGATGGCGTCCACGATTTCTCCCACGGCATCCCACTCCACCACCACCTGGAAGTCCGGCTCAAAACCCACCAGCTGGGCGATCTCCTTGTAGAGGTGCTGGATGCCCTTGTCTCCCCCGCCATAGTAATTATAGACGGAGTTGATCCGCTTGATGTCCCAGGGGACGTTGACCATGGTATCCCGGGGGATGGACATGACGGTGGCCTTTTGATTGGTCACGTCGTAGCTGGCCAGGAGCATGGTGTCCGTGTTGCCCCCGCCGCCGGTGTCCCGGCCCAGGACGAGAACAGTCCAGTAGTTCTCGCTCTTTCGCTCTCCGTCGCCGCCCCGGGGGCGGATGCCGTCGCCGTAGTCGATGCCCTCCGGCTCGTCCGTCCGGCCGTCCCCATCCAAGTCCTGGGTGTTTTGCGGGTCGTTCCGCTTGGGAATCTCCGGCCGGACAAACAGGCTCC
>CAJTSM010000125.1 GCA_910578935.1 uncultured Oscillibacter sp.
TGTAGGGGCCGCCGCCTTCGGCGGCCCAATACTAACGCTCTAACCGCCGCCGTCACTTACCGCGACGCCACCGCCTCGGCCACCCGGATGCCGTCCACCGCGGCGGAGACGATGCCCCCGGCGTAGCCCGCCCCCTCGCCGCAGGGGTAGAGGCCCCGGAGGGCTGACTGACAGCCTGCGTCCCGCAGGATGCGCACCGGCGAGGAGGACCGGGTCTCCACTCCGGTGAATACGCCGTCCGGGCTGGCAAAGCCGTGGAGCTTCCGGTCCAGCAGGGGGAGGGACTGTCCCAGGGCGCCGGTGACGTAATCGGGCAGGCAGGGCCCCAGGTCCGTCCAGGCCACCCCCGGGCGGTAGGTGGGGATAACCGCTCCCGGCCCCTCTGAGGGCCGGTTTTTCAAAAAGTCCTCCACCCGTTGGGCGGGGGCCGCAAACCCTCCTCCCCCCAGGCGGAAGGCCACCCGCTCCCAGGTCTCCTGAAAGCGGACGCCGGAGAGCACATCCTCCCCGGGGAAGTCCTCCGGACCCACCC
>CAJTSM010000126.1 GCA_910578935.1 uncultured Oscillibacter sp.
GGTAATGAGATGTTTCAGTTCCCCGGGTTCGCTCTCCACGTCAGTGGAGTGCCGGAGTCGCCTCCGGCGGGTTGCCCCATTCGGAAATCCGCGGGTCAATGGGTATTTGCCCCTAACCGCGGCTTATCGCAGCTTATCACGTCCTTCTTCGCCTCCGAGAGCCAAGGCATCCTTCATGTGCCCTTGTCTCCTTTCCTTTGTATCTTGTAACGATGCATATCATTTTACTGATATGCGTCGGTCGCTCGTTCGATGAATTCGATTTTTTCTCGTGTCTCGATACGCGTTTGCGGTCGCGTATCGTCGCTTCCAATATGTCAATGTCCTCTTTCCTGTTCCCGGAAAAACCGGGATGAGGTGGAGAATAACGGATTCGAACCGTTGACCCCCTGCTTGCAAAGCAGGTGCTCTAGCCAGCTGAGCTAATCCCCCGTGTGCCGCCTTCGGTAGGCGGCGGGATATCTTAAACAGACATTCCGCAGTCCAAGACCTGTAGATACAGGCTCTGTCGTCAAGTGCAG
>CAJTSM010000127.1:0-253 GCA_910578935.1 uncultured Oscillibacter sp.
GTACCGCCGGGCGGTCCCCTGCTGCCTCTATGAGCTGAAGGTGAGCGAGGAGACCTACCTCCGTCTGCGGCAGAGGCTGCGCTCCATGTATGTCCAGCGGGAGGAGTACCACTACAGCGTGCTGGGTGTGCTGGCCTGCTGGTTCAACCTGTCCCTTCAGCGGCAGCACCACTACTTCTGTTCTCAATTTGTGGCCGGACTGCTGGAGAGCTGCGGGGCGGTGGAGCTGCCCAAAGCGCCCACGCTGCTGCGT
>CAJTSM010000127.1:269-521 GCA_910578935.1 uncultured Oscillibacter sp.
GGGGGCGGCCTGAAAATTTTTTCTTCAAATTTCGCAATTAGGGGTTGACTTTTTCTTCTGACAACGTTATAATGTCCACTGTTGTTGCGAGTGTAGCTCATCTGGTAGAGCGCCACCTTGCCAAGGTGGAGGTAGCGAGTTCGAGCCTCGTCACTCGCTCCAAAACAAAAAGCGCCTGCTTTGCAGGCGCTTTTTGTTTTGGGTTACGCGCCGCGCAGCGGCGCTCCACCCTTCGGAGACAACCGCAGCCGG
>CAJTSM010000128.1 GCA_910578935.1 uncultured Oscillibacter sp.
TTTTCCGGCTATCTGACGGTCAATTTTCCGGCCATCAGAGGGCCGATTTTCCGGCTGTCTGGTGGCCGGTTTTCTGTCCATCAGACGGTCAATATCCTGGCTGTCTGGCTGTTTCACATAGATGCGATTGGGCATCCCATTTCCACAGCGCCGCCGTTCTATCAGTCCCGCCACCTCTAACTCGGTCAATGCCGCCTTGACGGTGGTGGGGCCTTTGTCCACCATGTCAGCCAGCTTGTTGAGCGGAAAAACTATAAAAATATTTCCGTCCTCGTCTGTCCAGAAGGACAGCGTACAGCACCTTGGCGGTCTGTGTTAGGTCGGCCCTCAGCAGGAAACGGGGGTAGGGCAGATAGGGGAGTAACTTGGTGTCGCTGGTCATGTAGTCAGCAATCGTGTTCACCTCCCGATTTGTGGGCCGTTAGAGGGCCGTTTTAGGGGTTCGGAATGATAACATACAGCCCCCCTATCGACCACGCCTCAAAAGTCCTTGATTTGCAAGGCTTTCAAATCTCTATTT
>CAJTSM010000129.1 GCA_910578935.1 uncultured Oscillibacter sp.
CATGCCCTTGCCCTTCTCGGCACAGAAGCCCATGGTACTTTTTCCGTTGAGGGCAAAGTGCATCTGGTGCATATAGCACTCACCCAGGGCCGGGGAATCGTACTTGGTTCCGCTGTAAGCGCAGTCATCCATTTTGATGGTATCCGGCGCGGCGGCGCTGGCGGGAGCCGTCAGCATACTGAGAATGGAGACGACGGCCAGAAGCAATGCGGTAATTCGTTTTTTCATATAGCCTCCTCATCATGTGTTGGCATGAAAAGAGGCTATACCCCCCTAAAATATCGGGAAATACCGTCCTCCTTTCATGCGTGTGTTTGGGTGTTCCCGATCTCTATTTTTAGGGGAATAAAATAACCGCCCTGCGGAACAAGGCGGCTGCGGAGAAATGCGTCTCACGGTGAGACGCATTTCCGGGCACAGAAAAAGGCCCTCCAGCCGGGGGGCCTTTTCCGTCTGTACTTTTAGGGTTCGTAGGGATTGTGGGTGTTTGGCCTGCCAACAATCATAAAGCAGTAGGTC
>CAJTSM010000130.1:0-252 GCA_910578935.1 uncultured Oscillibacter sp.
TCTCTTTCGCTTCAAAGGTTTTCACTGTCTCCCGCAGCTTGTGCAGGGTTGAATCAATCTGCCGTTTTGCCTCGGCAAGTTCTTCTTTTGAAAATGCCCTATCTCTACAATTTTCCATTCCCGATCCTCTCTCCACTCTCGCTCTTCGCCAGCCGCTCCCGTTCCGCCTGGCTCAGCCGCAGGTATACCGGTTCCAGCGACTGAACCGCCACCGCGCCCTCCGGCCACAGCCGCGCCGCCGCCATCCCCACG
>CAJTSM010000130.1:273-515 GCA_910578935.1 uncultured Oscillibacter sp.
CCCCTACAATGGTCAGCGTGCCGTCAAAGTCCCTGAGATCCTCCCAGGCGTCCGCCAGGGAAATGGCACGGTCCTCCCGCAGACGGGTCAGCGTCCCCGCCTCGGCCAGAAAGACGGCGTTGTAAATCTGCTGCCGCCGGGCGTCCATCGCGCACACAACCGGCCCTGTCAGATGAGCCAGGGGCCACGCCATGCCCTCCAGGGTGGACACCGGAATGCAGGGCTTTTCTGCTGCCCAGGCC
>CAJTSM010000131.1 GCA_910578935.1 uncultured Oscillibacter sp.
TTCCAGCCGCCCTTCTCCACGTCCCACTCGGTGTACTGCTCCACCGCCACGTCCAGGGGATTCTCAAAGGAGGCCTTGGGGACGATGCGGTCCACGGCGCAGTCGGCAAAGCCCACATACTCCTTGGCGTAGGCGGCCTCGTCCCCGCTCAGGTGGGAGAAGACCGCCTCCCGCAGCTGGCTGGTGCCCCGGATTGCGTTCTCGCAGGCCACCACGTTGAGGATCTGGGTGCTCCCGGCGGCCTTCCGGGCCTGGATACCGGCGGCGATGGGCTTGGCCACGATGGGCAGGATGCGCAGGCCCACGGCGGTGGTGATAAGCTCGCAGCCGCCGGCGATGGCGTCCACCAGCTCCTGGCCGGCCGAGGAGATGCCGCTGATGCCGCTTACGGTCCACTCCGCGCATTCCCGGTCCTGAATGTGGACGGTGTAGCTCCCGCGCTCGTTAATGGCGGAGATCAGGTTCTCCGCCACGTCGGCGAAGGTGACATGGTAGCCGCTCTTCTCCAGCAGGGC
>CAJTSM010000132.1 GCA_910578935.1 uncultured Oscillibacter sp.
CGCCTGCTCCAGCTCCCGCTCCCCAAAATTCTGAGGAGCGGCCCGCATGCCGAAGCTTTTTCCCGCCAGATAGACCGCGTTTGCCCCGTACCGCACGGCGGAAACCAACCGTTCCATGTCCCCCG
The DNA here is from genome assembly GCA_910578935.1 of uncultured Oscillibacter sp. Classification (GTDB taxonomy): domain Bacteria; phylum Bacillota; class Clostridia; order Oscillospirales; family Oscillospiraceae; genus Oscillibacter. The sequence goes on from CAJTSM010000132.1 coordinate 126, forward strand.
CCGGGGCCAGCAGCTCCAATTTTGTATGGCTCATTTCCATGTACCCTCTTTATCAGGTTCTCAGTTCAAACCGGCCAGCTCCCGGTTATACCAGTGATCTTCCTCGTTGGTGGCATAGTACGCCGTGCCATCGTCCGCGTGGCAGAAATACAGATAATCCGGGGCGTCCCCTTCCTTACTGGGCTTCAGCGCCGCCATGATGGCTTCCATACCGGGGTTACAGATGGCTCCGGCAGGCAGGCCGTCGATTTGGTAGGTGTCGTAATTTCCATAGGACAGCGCCCCTGTTTCCGGCACTGCCTGGGGGTTTTTATAGGGGTAGGTGCTGGTGGAATCGCACTGCAGCCGGTAAATGCCATAATCCGCGCCGAAGTTCAAACGGTTGTGGA
>CAJTSM010000133.1 GCA_910578935.1 uncultured Oscillibacter sp.
ACTGCGCCGATCTTCTCTCCGTCCGGGAGGACAGTTTTCTGGAGGAACTGGATGAGGACAGCGTAAAGGTGTGGTTTAGGGGCCTGCTGGAGAACAGCGTGGGCTTTATGCTGCTGGCCCGGTGCGGCATTGACCCCAATGAATACTTCTCCGGCGAAGATTTCACCCGCATTTATGACTTTAACACCCTGAAAACCCTTGCCATCCTGGGAGCGGCCACCAGCGATATTGCCGAAATGCCCCTGCGGGAGATCGCCACCACCGTCCTCGATCTGTACCGGGATAATGACGGCAGAACAAAACCTGAAAGGAGCGTTGAGCATGGAACTGACTTACAGAACGGAGAGCGGCTACCGCCTGCCCAACCTGGACGTGCCGGAAGCCCCGAAGGTCGGAAAATATGGGATGCTGCGGCGCAGTTACCTGGCGAATCACAAGCACGGGATTTACACCGGGATGCTGCTGACCGGGGAACTGAACAGCCATCTGGAGGAGATCGACCGGCAGGCCACCG
>CAJTSM010000134.1:0-250 GCA_910578935.1 uncultured Oscillibacter sp.
GTGCGTTTACTGTAACCACTGCAAGCCTTGCCCTGTGGGGCTGGACGTGGGCCTCATCAACAAATATTACGACCTGGCCCGGCAGGGAGATACCATGGCGGAAGAGCACTACAAAGGGCTGGAGCACCACGCCGGTGCCTGCGTGGGCTGTGGACACTGCAACGCCCGGTGTCCCTTTGGCGTGGATCAGGTGGAGCGGATGAAGGAGATCGCCGCCTACTTTGGCGAATAGGGAAAAGGAGAGGTACAG
>CAJTSM010000134.1:273-507 GCA_910578935.1 uncultured Oscillibacter sp.
TTTTGGTGAGGGACTGCCCAATGACGCCTATGCTCAATATTTTGTGGGGCAATCTTTTCTCAACCCTCTCACCGCTGCGGATTGCCCTCTGTTTTTGGCAAATGTGACCTTTGAGCCGGGCTGCCGGAACAACTGGCACATTCACCATGCCCAAAATGGGGGCGGACAGATCCTGATCTGCACTGCAGGGGAGGGCTGGTATCAGGAGTGGGGCAAGGCCCCTGTTTCCCTTGT
>CAJTSM010000135.1:0-232 GCA_910578935.1 uncultured Oscillibacter sp.
GCTCAGCAGAGTATGGAGGCTCTGTGGAGCGCCTTCCTGGAGGTGGGCGAGCTGGACATGGTGCGGGCCACGGAGAAGGCCCTGCGGCTCACGGTGAGCCACGGCAACTGCACCGGGGCCATGAAGGTGCTGGAGGGCGTCTATGCCCTGGTGGAGATCGCGCCGTCGGAGGACTTCACCGACTGCCAGCAGTACCCCGCCCTGGCGCAGATGTTCATGGACGAGGAAATGG
>CAJTSM010000135.1:275-503 GCA_910578935.1 uncultured Oscillibacter sp.
CCCTGTGCTGGTGCGGCCCATGCCGGACGGCAGTTATCAAATGGTGTCCGGCCACCGGCGCAAGCTGGCATCGGCGCTGGCGGAACTGCCCACGGTGCCCTGCATCGTCCGGGAGCTGACCGACGATGAAGCCATCATTAAGACAGCAACCTCCAGCGTGAGCGCGTTCTGCCCTCAGAGAAAGCCTTTGCTTACAAGATGAAGCTAGACGCCATGAAACGGCAAGGA
>CAJTSM010000136.1 GCA_910578935.1 uncultured Oscillibacter sp.
TACTAAAAATCACCACACGCCCCCTGTTCCTGCGGACGCGAAAATTGCCCTTGCGCCGCTCCCGGCGCAAGAACAATTTTCGCATCCTGACGCTCTCTATGTGGGGGTAGTCTGCCTACCCCCACATAGATGGCAGATTTTCTTCCCCCAAATGGGCAAGCCCGCCGGCTGAAAGCCCTGCGCCGCAATAACTCAATGACTTTATAACCTGGGCAGACAGCCGTACTTGTCCAAGACTGGAAAATCAAGGAGATTTGAGGGCAAATCTGCCTACTCCCACGTCCCACTGTAGAAGTCACTCCTGACGTAATCCCCGGAGTGCATGGCAAAGAAATCTGCCGCGTCCGACTGATCCAGCAGGGTGATATGGCAGACGTTCAGCTCGCTTTTCCGGGACAGCAGCGCCAGGGACAGGGTATGTTGGTCATCATCAGGGATCAGCCTTCCCTTGATGGCATTGGAAACGGCTTTCCACCCCTTGTTGTCCTGGTCAAAGATAT